>RYVZ01000019.1 GCA_003979345.1 Lachnospiraceae bacterium | reverse complement strand
ATAAAATTAAAGATTTTATTATGAAAAAGGATATATCAAAATGAATCAATAAGAGGATGTAGCGTATAGATGAAGAACGATAGAGCAGGAGGATACAGCGATGAGCGATATGAAGACCATTCCTTATGAGTACCGGAATCTGCCGATTCCGGGCGGCGGCTATGTGACAGGGTTTGTGTTTCATAAAAACAAGCCGGGTGTCTTGTATTGCCGTACGGACATTGGCGGGACCTATCGCTATGATTACGATAACAGGGTGTGGAAGAGCCTGATCGATCACGTGAATATGCATGAGCTGGACGAAACATTTCCGGCGGCTGTCGCGCTGGATCCAAACCGGCCTGAACGCCTTCTTGTTGCAAGCGGGACGGATGAAGAAAATAAAGACTATGGTGTGCTTTCGATCTCTTATGATTATGGGGCTCATTTCGAGAAGAAAATGATCCCCACAAAAGTGCACGGTAACTTAAATGGCCGTGGGACTGGTCTGCGCATGGTCATATCTGAGCAGGACAGCAATACCATTTATTTTGCAAGTCAGCAGGGCGGACTGCTGATCAGTCATGATCTGGGTACGAGCTGGACGCAGAGTGATGTCTGTGGTGAAAAATATCTGACGTTTGTCTGGACCAATCCGGAGGATACCTGTCTTGTTGTCGGGACAGCAGGCGTGACAACGAAAAATGCCGATGGAACCAGAGGGCATTCCATGTATGTATCATATGATGGAGGAATGCATTTTGAGGAGCTTCCGGAACCGGAGCAATATTTATTATCAGAGTCAAGATTTCCGGGGCTTGTGGCGCAGCGCTATGACTATGATGGAAAATATCTATATGTGACGTTTGCACAGACCGGCGTTCGATCCTATGTGGTGGAAAACGGGTATAGCTGTGATTCCGGAGATACGATTGGCGGGCGCGTAGCGCGTTATAATTTTTTGAAGAATGGTCATATATCGGTTTATGAGGAGATCACGCCGGGGGCTGTCAATACGGTCATGCTCTCCAAAAATCATCCGATGCTGGAGGATGAGCTGATCTTTCCGTCGGCGGACGGCATTGTGGACCGCAGACATCCACAGTACCGGTTCGGGTTTTCGGGTATTTCGAGCTGCGCGGCAAAACCGGGGCTTCTGGTACTCAGCACGATCTGCCGGGAGAACGGGGATAAGTTGTATCTGTCAAACGATTACGGGGAAAACTGGCAGGTGGTGCTGCATGACTTAGGTATTGGCAATCTGCAGTTTCATACTCCTTATATGAAAAAAGAATATAACGGCGGGCATTCCCTCATACACTGGCTGAGTGACGTGAAAATTAATCCGTTCGATCCGAATGAGATGTGGTTTAATTCCGGAACGGGTGTATTTAAGACAGAGAATCTTCTTAGTACAAACCGCAGCTTTTGCGACTGTTGTGAAGGCATTGAAGAGACGGTGCACTTAAATGTATACAGTCCGCCGGAAGGAGAGGTGCAGTGCATCGATATTGTCGGAGATTTGGGCGGATTTGCGTTTACGGACTTAAATAAGCCGTGTGAAAATTCGTTTGCGGATGAGGACGGGAACCGCTATATCACCTGCATCAATGCGGATTTTTCTGATGAACATCCCGAACGCGTGATCGTGACGCCGCGGGGCAACTGGACAGGGAAGACCAGGGGCGGATTGATTTTATCCGAGGATCAGTGCAAAAGCTTTACGAGACTGCCGATGCCCTATGGGATATCAGAATATCTTGACGGGCAGCTTGTACAGATCGAGCATCCGAACGTAAATTCCGGCTGGGTGGCAATGAGTCCGGACTGCAGGCATATCGTCTGGTCGGTCGCAGAATGGCTCGATCTGCCGATAGCAGGAGTGATCGTCAGTCATGACGGCGGATTGCATTTTTCCAAGGTACATGTGTTTAATACCGCAGGAGACGAGGTGACGGAAGGAAAGCTGAAAGTATTTTCCGACCGTATGGACAGTACCTTATTTTACGGATTTGGAGAACTGTCTCAGCTTTATATAAGCCGGGACAGCGGAGCAAGTTTTATGCAATATGCCGTTCCGAAGGAATTTCCGGTAGTGGACTTTGGCATCATTGACACGAAGAACAGAACAGAGGTGCGCGGAGAAGCGGGAAAGAGCGGCGTATTCTATCTGGCGCTCGGTGTGTACGGACTTTGGAAATACTGTTATAAAAAAGAAAATGATCAGATCGGACTGACGAAGCTGTCGAAGGACGGGGATGCTGTCTATCGCATGGGACTCGGGCTTCACCATAAGGGAAGTGATTACAGGAAAGACGAAAAGGCAGTCTATTTCTGTGGAGATATTGACGGCGAATATGGTTTCTACAGGTCCTTTGACGAGATGGGAAGCGTAGAGCGCATCAATACACAAGATCAGATGTATGGCGAGATCAACAGCATTGACGGGGACTGCAGGACGTTCGGGCGCTTTTTTGTCGCGACCGGCAGCCGGGGCGTGCTCTATGGAGAGCAGAAGTCAATGCGGGAAGAATAAATAGAAATTTAACAACTGTTGGGCAGCCCGTGCCATGCGCAAACAGGCATAACCGGAAAACCTTCTGCATATACATGAACCAGTATTTGCAGGAGGTTTTTATATGGAGAATCGAACGGGTGCTTCCGGCACGAATACCTATGATATTTATGATGATATGAACCGCAGGACAAACGGGGAGCTTTATATCGGCGTTGTCGGCCCCGTAAGAACCGGCAAATCTACTTTCATTAAGCATTTCATGGATGAACTGGTGCTGCCGATGATAACGGATGAAAATGAACGTGTGCGTACAATGGATGAGCTTCCGCAGAGTTCGGGAGGAAAAACGATCACGACGACCGAGCCGAAATTCATTCCAAAGCAGGCGGTCTCTGTCAATATGGGCGGCAGCATGGAAATGAAAGTGCGTCTGATCGACTGCGTTGGTTATATGGTCGAGGGTGCGGTGGGACATATGGAAGAAGACGCCGAGCGGATGGTGCATACGCCGTGGTTTGACTATGAAATCCCGTTTACACAGGCGGCAGAGATCGGCACGGAAAAAGTCATCCGCGATCATTCTAATATCGGCATCGTGATCACGACAGACGGAAGCTTTGGAGAAATCGCGCGTGATAATTACCGGGATGCGGAGGAACGCACGATACGGGAATTAAAGTCGATCGGGAAACCGTTCATTGTGATCGTTAATACAACGAAGCCGTACGGCGAGGAGGCAAAACAGACGGCGGCTTCTTTGAGCGAAACATACGGCGTACGCGCCCTTCCGATGAATGTGGAACAATTAAAAAAGAGTGATATACATTCTCTTATGGAACAGATTTTGTTGGAATTTCCGATCAAAGTACTTCGTTTTTATATGCCGAAGTGGGTGGAGATGCTCTCAGATGACCATGAGATGAAGGCGGGCATTATTGAATATATCCGGAAGCTTGCGATGCCGATCGGAAATATGCGGCAGCTTCGCGAGGTGATGGATGGGGAAAAAGAAGAATGCGAGTACATAAAGAAGCTGAAAAATGAAGGAATTGAGTTGTCCAACGGTTCCGCTTCGTATGAAATCGGCGTGGACGATATGTATTATTATAAAATGCTCAGCGAGATCATGCAGGAGCCCGTTTCCGGAGAATATGAACTACTCTCCAAATTAAAAGAAATGGCGGCGCGCAAGAAAGAATACGACAAGTATGCAGAGGCAGTCCGTGCTGTTAAACAATGCGGCTACGGTGTGGTGCTGCCGGAGAAAGAAGAAATCAGCTTAGAGGCGCCTGAGGTCATCCGCCATGGAAATAAATTCGGCGTAAAGATGAAGGCGATGAGCCCGTCCGTGCATCTGATCCGCGCCAATATCGAGACGGAGATCGCGCCGATCGTCGGCACGGAGGAGCAGGCGAAAGACCTGATGCAGTTCATGAAAACGGAAGCGGATAACGAGGGCGGTATTTGGGATACGAATATTTTCGGGAAAACGGTCGAGCAGCTCGTCGAAGACGGCATTCAATCCAAAATATCAATGCTCGGGGAGGAAAGTCAGGTCAAACTGCAAGATACGATGCAGCAGATCGTCAACGACAGCAACGGAAAAATGGTCTGCATCATCATTTAAGCATATTTCTGAAGGACACTGGCATGACCGGAATGGATTTTTTAGAAATTTTATAAAATTTTAAGTTTTTTCAAAAGAAACATTGCACAAAACAAATGATTGTGATAGGGTAAGAGAGTAAATGGCATCCACATATAGTGGTCTGCCCTATCATATTCCACAATACATAGGAAAGGGAGAGAACAAATGGAAAAATTTTTCAAAGTGAAAGAGAACGGCTCTACGGTGAGAACCGAAGTTCTCGCGGGCTTGACGACCTTTATGGCAATGGCGTACATCCTGCTCGTCAATCCCGGCATGTTCGCTGAGCTCGGCACGGTATCCTTTGATGCGATCTATATCGCAACGGCAATTTCCGCAGTCATCGGTACGGTTCTGATCGGTCTTTTGGCGAATCTGCCTCTCGCGCAGGCATCCGGTATGGGACTTAATGCATTTTTTGTCTATACGGTATGCTTTGGATTCGGTTTAACGTATGCCAATGCGCTGCTGCTCGTTCTGCTTGACGGTATTATTTTTATTGTGCTAACGATGACAGGTCTTCGCAAAAAGATATTCGAGGCGATCCCGAAATGCGTGCGCATTGCGATTCCGGCTGGTATCGGACTGTTTATCGCATTTATCGGTCTTCAGAATGCCGGGCTGGTCGTAAACAATGCATCGACCTGCGTATCTCTTGCGAGCTTTAATGTATTTAACGGTACGGCTACATGGGCGAGTGTGATGCCGCTCCTGGTCACGATCTTTTCGCTGATCGCGATCGCGGTAATGTCCATCAAGAAGATCAGAGGCTCCGTACTCTGGGGAATTCTCGGAGGCTCGGTTGTCTACTATGTACTTGGTTTTACGATCTCCGGTTTTTACGACGGATTCGGCGCTAATTTCAGCATGAATCCGGTCGGTGCGTTCGGGGACTTCTTTTCTCAGGCATTCATAAAGGTATTCACGGAAGGCTTTGATTTTTCCGCCTATCTTGAAGGCCACAGCTCTTTGGAGCTGATCGTGCTGATCGCGACGACAGCGCTTGCATTCTGTATGGTCGATATGTTTGATACGCTCGGCACGCTCTACGGTGCCTGCGCAAGGGGCGGGCTTCTCACGAAAGATGGCGAAGTACCGAACATGGATAAGGCAATGCTTGCGGATGCGGTTGCTACGACCTGCGGCGCTGTCTGCGGTACCTCGACGGTGACAACGTTTGTGGAATCTTCCGCAGGCGTGGCAGAGGGCGGCAGAACCGGTCTTGCAGCGATCGCGACGGGTGCGTTCTTCTTTATTGCGATGTTCTTAAGCCCGATCGCAAAGCTGATTCCGGGTGCGGCGACGGCGGCGGCGCTCATCTACGTCGGTATTCTGATGATGAACTGTGTCAGAGAGATCGACTGGAAGGATATTGAGGCCGCGGTTCCGGCGTTTATGGCGGTTGCCATGATGCCGATGACCTACAATATCAGCTACGGTATCGCGTTTGGTCTGATTTCTTATATCTTTATTAAGCTGTTTACCGGAAAAGTAAAAGATATCAAGATCGGAACATGGGTGATTGGAATTCTGTTTACGGTGATGTTCTTTGTCACGCACTAAAAAGGAGCAGAAAGTAATTTAGAAAAGGCGGTATAACCCCGGTGAAAGGGGCTGTACTGCCTTTTTTAAGCGTCTTTTATTATTCAAAAAGTCAATGACAGAGTTTGCGAAATCTGATAATATGAAAAGGTATTTCAAAAATGCTCATTGCCAGCGGAGGTCAAAGAGCCGGATCACTGCGGGAGCTTAGATACAGGCAGATGGAGAAGGGAGGTGTTCACAATGTCTGTCACGATCGCACTTTGCGATGATGAGGAAGATCAGATCACTTATTTGAGGAGGCTGATCGGTGAGTGGGCATCGGACAAGCCGTTCGCGGTCAATATTGCGGGTTACGAGAGCGCGGAGCAGTTTTTATTTGAGTATGCGGACAGACCGTGTGATCTGTTGCTCCTTGATATCGAGATGAATGGGATAAACGGAATAGAACTTGCAAAAAAGCTTCGCGCAGAGGGAGATAAACTGCCCGTTTTATTTATAACCGGATATTCTGAATTCATGTCAGAGGGATATGATGTGGAGGCACTTCACTATCTGTTAAAACCCGTGGAAAAAGAAAAACTGTTTTCAGTTCTTGACCGTTATGTCAGAAGGCGGGAGATACGTGATGAGATTCTCATTTCTGCCGCTGAAAAGAAAGTACACGTTGCTGTCGGGAATATCGTTTTTATCGAAGCTTTTGGCAGAAATACAGAGGTTCATTTAGCGGATAAAACCGTGCTGGACTGTAAGGACAGCATCGGCGGGTTTGAAAATATCAGGGGATTCATCCGTTCCCACCGTTCCTATCTTGTGAATCTGAAATTTGTCCGCAGTATTTCCAAAACAGCGGTTACATTGGACGGTGGAGAAGAAATTCCATTGTCGAGGCGGCTGTATAAGGATGTGAACAGGCAATTCATCGAATACTATACGGGCGGGGACAAAGTAAGGAAAGGGGACGGAATACGGACATGAATTTCATAGTAGCAGCGGTGATTTTATTGTTGGCATTGGTAATTTTTACTGCCGGATTTTTTATTCTGAGACGGATCCTGTATCGTTTGATTGACCGTCGTATTGAGCGCTTTCAAAGTGAGCTGATCGAAAATCAGATCCGCGAGACACAGAATATGTATAAACAGGTCAGGGGCTGGCGGCATGATTACCGTAACCATATTCAAAATATGAAAATCCAGCTCGCAGAGGGGAATTATGACGCGCTGGATCAGTACCTTTCAGAGCTTGCGGAAGATCTGAATGTGGTCGATACGGTCGTCAAAACAGGGAACGTTATGGCGGATGCCGTGCTCAATACCAAACTTACCACTGCGGAGAAAATGGGGGTCTGGACGAATGTGAAGGCGGGGATTCCGGCAAAAATCCGGCTCTCCGATGTGGAATTATGCGCGGTTATGGGAAACCTGCTTGACAATGCGCTGGAGGCATGTGCAAAGCTTCCGCAGACAGAGCGCTTTCTGAGGGTATATATCGGAGCGATCAAAAATCAGTTTTACTTGTCGGTACAGAATTCGGCAGGAGAAGTCAGAAAATCGGGAGGGAAATACCTGACAACGAAGCAGGGAGATTCCCACGGCTATGGTATTTTCCGAGTTGACCGCATTGCAGAGAAATATGGCGGGTATGTGAACAGGCAGAACGAGGAGGGAATTTTTGCTACTGAGATCATGATCCCCCTGAATGCATAAGAAACCGTTCGTGCATATAAATGACCATTCGTGTCAAAAGGTACATCAACGATTGATTTTTTGATAGGCTGTGTTACAGAACGATTCAGATGATAAAAGGATGCAGATTATGACAGACAGAGAAATCAAGCAATATATCAGCAGCGGGGCCGATTTTTACGTCAGCTTATTTGGAGAGGCGGTCCATATGCAAAAAGTAGATACGGAATTTTACTCATACGTGAAACCCAAAGAGGGAGAACATGGTATTTCTTTTATATATCGTGTTCATATTGAAGATCTTCCGACTGAACAGAAAAAGATGGTCATTGATGAAATGAAAGCCATGCAGATGCCAATCTGGCTTGATCTGCTGATATCCGCTGAGACTGCTTCTTTATTCTCGGGAAAAGAAGGTAAGCATGATCAGACGGAGTATGATGAGGACGGCGAATCTTATCTGGCGCTTCTTCTCGAAGAAAAAAGAGAATATCAGGAAGGGAACGATGAAATCATTCAGGTACGTACAGCCGAAGAGTTTGCGGTGTGGGCACGTATTGCAAATGATGTTCTGGCAGGAGGAAAACCAGACATGCATCCTGTGTACCATTATCATCTGTGTGAAGAAGGACTGATGAAATGCTATATCTTGTACCATGGCAACACACCGGTTTCTATAGCTGCGACTATGAACGATCATGGAGCCGTATCCCTTGAATTTGTTGCCACAATTCCTGAAATGCGCAGAAGAGGGTTTGCAAAAGCAGTATGTGAGAAAGCCGTAACGGATGCTTTTTCCGATGGTGCGTTCATCGTTACGGTTCGTGCCGTTGACGCGGCGGCGCGAAGAATCTACCAGTCGATGGGATTCAAAGTTTACAGGTAAGGATTTTTAGGTTGTCAGTCCACAAGCCTCCTTATTTTTCATATCATAGAAACGGGCAGCCCGGCGTAAGTTAGCGCCGGGCTGTCTGTTTATTGTGTTCAAAACGGCGTGGAGATTGCTGATTATTTCTTGTGGAATGATTGAAACGAAAGGGCAGATTGGGTATAATGGTATCATCTATAAGATGGCAGCAGGCGATTGGGAAAAGTCTAAGAAGAGGAAATGGAAGAACTTAGAAAGGAGTACGGTATGAGTGAACAGATGACCTATCAGCTTTCCGAAATTGGAACGGTCAATATGAGAATATGGGGAAGAAGCAGCGGAAGGCTTGACCCGCTTGCGCTGTTTTGGACAGGTTCCGGCATAGAGTTAAATGTTCAGGCGTCTGAACTTTGGGTGGATGTTGAGACCGATTACGACTGCCATGAACAGTGGATGAGCGTGCTTGTAAACGGCGCGCATGTCAGTCGTCAGATGCTGCCGAAAGGGCGCAGTGAAATTTGTCTGTTCCGCAATATGAATCCGCAGGAAATAAAGAATGTCCGTCTGATGAAGGATGTGCAGGCAATGTCGGATGATGACGGCGCATGTTTTTTGATCCGTGGTATCCGCACGGACGGAAGCCTTCATCCGGTTGAGGGGCGAAAATATAAACTGGAGTTTATCGGAGACAGCATTACTTCCGGCGAGGGGACGATCGGCGCGAAAAAAGAGTGGGACTGGATTTCTATGTTCTTTTCAAGTGTCCATGATTATGCAACGCTTGTCAGCGATGCCTGCGATGCGGAATGCCATATCCTGTCGCAGAGCGGCTGGGGGACGTTGACCGGATGGGACAATGACCCGCGCCACGCACTTCCGCTTTATTATGAGAAAGTATGCGGCGTATTAAAAGGCGCGCGCAATGAGGCGCTCGGTGCTGGCGCGGACTATGACTTTTCATCCTGGCAGCCGGATGCAGTCGTGATCAATCTCGGAACAAACGATATGTCTGCGTTTGAACAGCCGGAATGGCGGGATGAAACGACCGGACAGACCTTTAAGCAGCATAGGAATGACGATGGTTCTTTTGTAAAAGAAGATGCGCAGCGTTTTGAGCAGGCGGTTATTGACTTTCTGTACAAATTGCGAAAATATCATCCTGACGCACATTTGGTCTGGACATACGGGATGATCGGCGCACCGATGATAAATCTGATCGGGCATGCAATACATACCTACAGTGCGAAGTCAGAGGACACGAATGTAGCGTTTGTGCTGTTACCGGATACGACTGCGGAAACGGTTGGTTCCCGCGAACATCCGGGAAAGAAGAGTCATGAAGCAGCGGCAGGGGTGCTCACGAGCTATCTCAAAGCATATCTTGCGGCGAAGTAAACAGCAGGCATGGCTGCTGTGCGGCAGGATAAAATTTGTGCCGGAGCCACGAATTTGAACCGCAGAGCTAAATCTGATATCCGGTTTACATGCCTGTGTGAATATGCTCCGGTATGGAGGATGATTATGACAGAGAATGAAATCTACGAAAAACTGATGAACTGTCTTGCGTGTATCCGCAAGAAAACGGACTTTATGCCGAAAGTCGCACTGGTGCTCGGATCGGGGCTCGGTAATTACGGGGAAAAGATCAGGCTGGAGACCGCGATTCCCTATCAGGAGATCGAGGGCTTTCCGGTATCTACCGTTGCGGGACATAAAGGGCAGTTCCTGTTCGGCTATGTCGGCGCGGTTCCGGTCGTCTGTATGCAGGGGCGCGTACATTATTATGAGGGATATGATATTTCCGATGTGGTGCTCCCGATCCGGCTGATGAAGCTTATGGGCGCGAAGATTCTTTTTTTAACGAACGCATCAGGCGGACTGCAGGACGGTATGGCGGCGGGTGATTTTATGCTGATCCGCGACCATATTTCCTGTTTTGCGCCGAATCCGCTGATTGGAAAAAATATTGATGAACTGGGAGAACGGTTTCCGGATATGACGGAGGTGTATGACCACGAACTGGCACGCCTGATTCGTAAAAATGCCTCTTCGCGCGGCATTCTGCTCAAGGAGGGAGTCTATGCGCAATTGACCGGCCCCTCATTCGAGTCTCCCGCAGAGATCATGATGTTAAAGCAGCTCGGTGTGGACGCAGTCGGTATGAGCACGGTCGTAGAAGCGATCGCGGCAAAACATATGGGAATGAGGATCTGCGGCATTTCCTGCATCTGCAATCTGGCGGCGGGTATCAGTAAACATCCGCTGTCACATGAAGAAGTACAGGCGGCGGGGAAAGCGACGGCACCGCTTTTTGAGACACTTGTCAGTGCCTGTGTGGAGGATTTTGTGTGACAGAACAACAAAAAAAGCAATTGATCAGAGAGGCGCTTTTAGCGCGGGAGAATTCTTACAGTCCGTATTCCGGTTATCGTGTCGGTGCGGCGCTGCTTGCGGAAGACGGCAGGATCTTCAGGGGATGCAATATTGAGAATGCTGCTTACACGCCAACGAACTGTGCGGAGCGTACGGCAGTTTTTAAGGCTGTATCCGAGGGCTGCCGGACTTTTCAGGCAATTGCAGTCGTTGGGGGAAAAGAAGAGAAACCGTCGGGTGACTATGCATATCCGTGCGGCGTCTGCCGTCAGGTATTGCGTGAGTTTGTTGAAGTGTCACAATTTGTTGTAATCTGTGCGCGTTCTGAAGAAGATTACAGGGAATGGACGCTCGGTGAACTGCTGCCGGAGAGCTTCGGACCGGCCCAGCTTGCGTAAAGGCGGTCGGGCGGCGCCTGGCTCTTTGCCGTAGGAATAAACAGAAAACGGTTCCGGCTTTGAAAAGGGGGTGTGCCGGTGAATCTGCGTTTTTTTCATGCATTTGTGCTGACGATGGAAGAACAGGAGGAGGAATATGAAAGACACGAGCTGTGGGTTCGTGATGACCGGATCGTCTACGTCGGCCAGCCTGCGGATGACAGGGAGAGGGCATGGCTGATGGAGCAATGCGGGGTATTGCCGCATGGGTTTGACCGTGAGATCGACTGTGCGGGAGATGTGTTGATGCCGGGATTTCAAAACGCGCATGCGCACTCCGGCATGACGCTTCTGCGCTCCGCGGCAGACGATCTGCCTCTTTCCGAATGGCTGAATCAGCAGATATTTCCGCGCGAGGCATTGCTGACGCCGCAGGATATTCAGATATTAACCAAACTTGCTATTATGGAGTATGTATCCGGCGGTATCACGTCAGTGTTCGATATGTATCTGGCGCCGGATGAGACCGCCGGGGCGTTTATTGAAACCGGCATGCGCTGTGTCCAGTGCGGAACGGTTAACAATTTTACGCATTCTGTATCGCAGCTTGAGGATTATTTTCTGCGGCTGAATGAGCTGCATCCGCTGATAGGATACCGGCTCGGCTTTCATGCTGAGTACACCACGGACAAAAAACTGCTTGAAGAAATCGCAGCTTTATCTGAAAAATACAGGGCGCCCGTGTATATGCATTTATCGGAGACCGAAAAGGAAGTGGAAGAATGCAGAAAGCGCCACGGCATGTCGCCGGTTCAATTCCTTTCAGCTATCGGTATGTTTGAGTATGGGGGTGCCGGGTATCACTGCGTGCATATTTCCGAAGAAGATATGGAAATTCTGGCACGGAAAGGCGTTGGTGTCGTGACAAATCCGGCGTCTAATATGAAGCTTATGAGCGGCATTGCACCGGTAAAAGAACTTGTAAAGAGAGGAATCTGTGTCGCGGTCGGTACGGACGGGCCGGCGAGCAATAACGGGCTGGATTTCTTTAAGGAAATGTATTTACTGTCCGTGCTTGCTAAATGGCGGGAGCAGGAGCCGGCTGCGGTCCCGCCGATGCAGATCTTGAAAATGGTTTGTGTCAATGGTGCGCGTATCATGGGACTGCCTGACTGCGGTGTTCTGAAAGAAGGCGCGAAAGCCGATGTGATCCGTATTGACATGAAGCAGCCGGAAATGCGCCCGCTGCATGCAACTGAAAAAGGAAACCTGGAACCGGATAAATTTGCGGCGAATCTGGTTTACAGCGGGAGTAAGCGGGACGTGCGCATGACGATGGTGGATGGCAGGATTCTGTATGAGGACGGGCAGTATTTTTTGAATCTGGACAGGGATGATCTGTACGGACAAATCGAGCGTATTGCGGACCGGATCGTGCGCAGAAAGTGAGCATTTGTCTTGAAGGGCATGTCGCAGGGTGTTTGTATCAGGCAGGAACCGGTATGATGGAGTGAAAATAGGGCATAAGGAGAGCATCAATGGAAGTCATTGTTTTTTTAGGAGTGCTGGTTGTATTTTTGATCGTTTTCTATTTCAAGGGAATGCTGGATTTTAAGAAGCGCCTTAAAGAGTTTGAGCAGCGCCTGAGAACGGAATACGGTCAGCCGCGTGATCATGTAAAAGTGCCGGAACGCTATGCGTATATCGGAAGATATTTTGATAAGCACCGGAAACCTTATGCAGTGGACGACATTACATGGAATGATCTAAACATGGACAAGCTCTTTCAAAGGGTGAACTATGCGCATTCTTCCTGCGGGGAGGAATATTTATATTACCGCCTGCGCTGTCCTGATATGTCGGCAGGAGAGCAGATGCACGAGAATGAGGAATCTATGATCTCATATCTTATGGAGCATGAGGAAGAGCGCGTGCGTTTACAGATGATGTTTGCCAAAATCGGATATACCGGGAAGTACTCGCTCTATCAGTACCTGGATTTTCTGGAAAATCTGGGTGAGCGAAAAAACACCAAACATTATCTGGCACTTTTCCTGTATGTTATCGCGGCGGCTGCCGCGCTATTTTTGGAACCGTCTGTCGGGCTTACGATCTTTGTCATGTTGATGATCTATCAAATCGCAACCTATCTGAAAGAACACAGTGAAGATGAGCCATATCTTGTCAGTTTTGCATTTATACTCCGTTTTATATCCGGTGTGGAGACTTTGACGGAACATCCTGCGAAGGAGATGGAAGATTATATTCGGACGATGACGGACAATGTGAAGAATTTGCGCCCGATCACTCGTCATGCTCTTTTTATGTCAAAAGCAAATACCAAGCAGGGAGATATCATGTCATCCCTTATGGATTACATCAAAATGATCACGCATATCAATCTGATCTCGTTTAATGCCATGCTTTCGGCAGTACGAAAAAAGACAAAAGAGATTGATTTGCTCTATACGCAGGCAGGATATCTGGAGTATCTGCTCATTGTGGGGGAATATAGAAAAAGCCTCCCATATTGTTGTATTCCGCAATTTCTTGCAAACGGCAGTTTTTCGTGTGAAAAGCTGTATCATCCGCTGATCGAACAACCGGTGGCGTGCAGCTTCTCGGCGGAAGGAGGCGTTCTGGTGACGGGATCGAACGCTTCTGGAAAATCAACGTTCTTAAAATCGGTTGCGTTGAATGCTATTTTGGCACAAAGCATCAATACGGTGCTTGCCGCGCATTGTGAGACATCGTATTGCCGCGTATATACTTCCATGGCGCTCAGGGACGATTTAGACACTGGCGAGAGTTATTACATGGTTGAGATCCGCGCACTAAAGCGGATTTTGGACGCGGCGAAGGAGGAAGAGGCAGAACCGGTATTCTGCTTCATTGACGAGGTGCTGCGCGGTACGAATACCGTGGAGCGGATCGCAGCGTCAACACAGATCATGAAATACTTTGCAGAGTCCGGCGTGCGCTGTTTTGCAGCGACGCATGATATTGAACTGTCTCATTTGCTGGAGCAGGATTATGATAATTATCATTTTGAGGAGGATGTCTCGGACGGTGATATTCATTTTAATTATGAACTGCGCAGCGGACGCGCGACAACACGAAACGCGATCAGACTTTTAGAGATCATGGGTTATCAGGAGCAGATCATTGAACGTGCGGAGCGGCTTGCCGAACAGTTTGTGGCGACCGGCGTGTGGCAAGAGTGTGAAAAGAATGAAGATTTTCTAAGCAGTCAAAATACGCCTGCTAAGAAAATCTAAATCATTCTACGAAAAACGCCAAAAGGCAGACGTTTTTCATCCGGCTTTGAGATTCCGCAAAGCGGAATCATGGAGGTTATCATGAAAGTAACGATTTATACGGACGGTGCGGCAAGGGGAAATCCGGACGGACCGGGAGGCTACGGAACACTGCTGCGTTTTGTGGATACCAAGGGAACCGTGCATGAACGCGAGTACAGTGCGGGGTACAAAAAGACAACAAATAACCGTATGGAGCTGATGGCTGCGATCATCGGCTTAGAGGCGCTGACAAAGCCGTGTGATGTAACGCTTTACTCGGATTCCAAATATCTGACCGATGCGTTCAATCAAAACTGGGTTGGAAGCTGGCTGAAAAACGGTTGGAAAAACAGCCAGAAACAGCCGGTCAAAAATATGGATCTGTGGAAAAGGCTCTTAAAGGCAGCAGGACCGCATCAGGTGGCATTTGTCTGGGTAAAGGGGCATGCAGGTCATCCCGAGAATGAACGCTGTGATGTCCTTGCGACTACGGCAGCGGACGGTGAGGATCTACTTGACGATTCGCAGGCAGAATGATATGCTATGTAGAAAGTGATCAATGCATGAAACGGGCAGGCATCGGATTAGGTGCATGACGGAGCGGGGCATTGATATGAAATGGAATATCCCATGACATGATACATGGAGAGGAGATGACAAGGCGTGGGTAATATGGTTGAATTTTTTAGAATGTTCTTCAGCTATGTGCTTGTATTTGTTGTATATGTTGCGGTTGCGGGAGTTGGCATTTTCTGCGGACTTTTGTGGAATAAGAAAAAGAGTGCCAAATCTGTTGCCGGATCAGGTGAACAGCCCGTTTCGGAACAGGGCGAATAAGCGGAAGCGAAAGCACCCTTTCACGGGGTGCTTTTTTTTCGGACAGAGGGCGTCGCAAACATGTTCTTTGGAGCGGAGCCAATAAACGAACGGGAGATTTTGAAAGGGAACCGACATGCCAAAATCTGAACAACAGAAAGCGAAATTGTTATATCTGTTACAATTGTTAAAAGAGCATTCCGATGAAGCCCACCCGGTTTCAACGCAGGAAGTGATCCGATACCTTGCGGCACGGGATATCAGTGTTGAGCGGAAGACCGTTTATGCCGATATTGAGGTGCTGCGCGAATTTGGTTACGATATTATCTTGAACCGCGCCAAAAAGGGGGGCGGTTATTATCTTGCCGGGCGGGAGTTTGAGCTTCCTGAGCTGAAGCTTTTGGTGGATCTGGTGCAGTCCTCAAAGTTCATTACATTAAAGAAGTCACGGGAATTCATTAAAAAGCTGGAGGGATTCGCAAGTGTGCATGAAGCCAGACAGCTGCAGCGTCAGGTCTTTGTTGCGAACCGGGTCAAAACGGAGAATGAAAGCATTTATTATCTGGTGGATGAGATTTATCGGGCGATCGACCGGGGATGCATGATCGCATTCCAGTACGTGGAGATGACGCCTGATAAGAAGGAGCGGTTAAAGCGCGGAGGAAAAACATATGAAGTCAGTCCCTGGGCGCTGACATGGAATGACGACTGCTATTATCTGATCGCATATGATCATGAGGCAGGGATCATCAAGCATTACAGGGTGGACCGTATGCAGCGGATCACATTAGTCGATCATGAACGAAAAGGGCAGGAAGAGTTTCGTGCGTTTGACCCGGCAGCATATTGCAAAAAAACGTTCCGCATGTTTGCGGGGGAAGAGGAAATGGTAACACTTAGGTTTGCCGAGCATTATAGCGGCGTTGTGTTTGACCGGTTTGGAAAGGATATTCCGCTTCACAGAAAGGCGGACGGACAGTTTACGATCTCCGTGCCGATCATGGTGAGCAATCAGTTTTTCGGATGGCTTGCAGGACTTGGAACGGGAGTGCGCGTGGAGTCGCCTGCAAGGGTATCGGAGGAATACAGGGTCTTTTTGCAGCGGATACTGGGGCAGTATGAGAAGACAACGGAATAACATAGGACATAACGAAGAGAGGGATCAGATATGGAAATCAAATTAGCAAAAAGAATGGACAGCTTCGCGGAAGGAATCTTTCAAGTGTTGAACGAGAAGCGCTTTGAACTGGAGAAGGCAGGCCGCAAAGTCTATAATTTATCAGTGGGAACGCCGGACTTTCCGGTGCCGCAGCATATCATGGACGCAGTTGTCACGGCGGCAAAAAAGCCGGAGAATTATAAATATGCACTCCGCGATCTGCCGGAGCTGATCGAGGCTGTAAAAACAAGATTTCGTAACCGCTACGGCGTGATGCTTTCCGATGATGAGATCACATCCGTTTACGGTTCGCAGGAGGGAATCACACATATTGCGTTACCGCTCTGTGATCCGGGGGATATCGTTCTTGTACCGAATCCCGGATATCAGATTTTTTCCATCGGGCCGGAATTATGCGGAGCAAAGACCGTCACCTATGATCTGATCGAAGAGAACGGATATCTGCCGGATCTGGCAACGATTCCGGAGGAAGTACTTGAGCGGACGAAATTTATGATGATTTCTTATCCGCTCAATCCTGTCTGCAAGTGCGCGCCGGAGAGCTTTTATGAAGAGGTTATCGCATGGGCGAAAAAGCATAATATCATCCTTGTGCATGACAATGCCTATTCCGACATTATTTATGACGGCAGGCCGGGACGATCGATTCTTTCTTACGAAGGCGCAAAGGAAGTGGCAGTCGAATTTTACTCGCTGTCCAAGTCATTTAATTATACGGGAGCCAGGGTAAGCTTTCTGACAGGAAATGCAGAGATCGTGCAAAGTTTTAAGCGCCTGCGCAGTCAGATTGATTATGGTACGTTTCTGCCGGTCCAATATGGTG
The DNA here is from genome assembly GCA_003979345.1 of Lachnospiraceae bacterium. Taxonomy (GTDB): domain Bacteria; phylum Bacillota; class Clostridia; order Lachnospirales; family Lachnospiraceae; genus DLAJ01. The sequence continues at coordinate 47,855 of RYVZ01000019.1, read as the reverse complement.
CGATTGCGGCGCTGACCGGTCCTGACGGGATGGTAAAGGAGCAGTGCATGGAGTATCAGAAGCGGAGGGATGCGCTCTGCGGGGGACTGAGGGGGATCGGCTGGGATATACCCGACAGTGAGGGGACAATGTTTGCATGGGGGAAAATCCCTGCGCATTTCGGAGATGACGATACGGCGTTTGTCATGAAACTGATGGAAAAGACGGGCGTCCTGTGTACGCCGGGAAGCAGTTTTGGTCCGCTTGGCAAAGGACATGTGCGTTTTGCACTTGTGCTGCCGGTGGAGCAGATCAATGAGGCAGTGAAAGCGATTGATGGGAGCGGGATTTTGAAGAAAGTATCCGTTGACACAGTGGAAGAAGTTGTATATACTTGTTGTTGTGACAACAAGATATAGTGCTTTTGATAGAAACATCAATGAATGGTACTATGTGAAGAACGAAAGCGGCAGTCACAGGCAACAGGACAATATTGACGGTGTTTTTCAAACGGGGGTTGGGAGGAAAGAGTACATGAGCAGTACCAATGAGACGCAGGAGCAGGCTAAGATCGATTACCGTTCTCTTTTTACAACAAAAAGAAGCGTGAAAGTCATCAAGAAAGACGGCAGCACGGAAGCGTTTAATGTTCAGAAAGTCATTGATGCCGTCGGCAAATCGGCATATCGCGCGCTGACCAAATTTTCAGAGGAAGAGAACCGGCAGATCTGCCAGTATGTCGTCGATAAGGTGGATGAGATCGACAAGGATCTAATTCCGATTCCCGTTATGCATAATATCGTGGAGAGCGCTTTGGAGCAGGTCAAGCCCATTGTTGCAAAAAGCTACCGTGATTATCGCAATTATAAACAGGATTTTGTGCGCATGATGGACGATGTGTATAAAAAGAGCCAGTCCATCATGTATGTCGGGGACAAGGAGAATGCCAACACGGATTCCGCGCTTGTATCGACGAAGCGGAGTCTGATCTTTAATCAGTTCAATAAAGAATTATATCAGAAATTTTTTATGACGACAGAGGAGATCCAGGCATGCCGTGACGGGTATCTCTATGTGCATGATATGAGCGCCAGACGGGATACGATGAACTGCTGCCTGTTTGACGTTGCAAGCGTGTTAAAGGGCGGCTTTGAGATGGGCAATATTTGGTATAACGAGCCGAAGACACTGGATGTTGCGTTTGATGTGATCGGTGATATCGTCTTAAGTGCGGCAAGTCAGCAGTATGGTGGTTTTACGGTACCGGAGGTTGATAAGATCTTAGCGCCCTATGCGGAGAAATCCTATGAGAAATATGTGGAAAAATATACGGCGCTCGGTATTGCAAATGAGCGGGCTGAGGAGGAAGCGTTAAAGGACTTAAGTCGTGAATTTGAGCAGGGATTTCAGGGATGGGAATATAAGTTTAACACGGTTGCAAGCAGCAGGGGAGATTACCCGTTTATCACTGTCACCGCGGGACTCGGCAGGAAACCGTTTGAAAAAATGGCAACGATCACGCTGCTGGATGTGAGACGCGGAGGACAGGGAAAAAAGGAATGCAAAAAGCCGGTTCTGTTCCCTAAAATCGTTTTTTTATATGATGAGAATCTGCACGGACGCGGAAAAGAGCTTGAGGATGTGTTTGAGGCTGGTGTGCGCTGTTCGTCCAAGACGATGTATCCGGACTGGCTGAGCCTGACAGGAAAAGGCTATGTCGCAAGCATGTATAAGCAATATGGAAAAGTCATTTCTCCGATGGGATGCCGTGCATTTTTATCGCCCTGGTATGAGCGGGGCGGCATGTATCCGGCGGATGAGAAGGATGTGCCTGTGTTTGTGGGGCGTTTTAATGTCGGTGCCGTTTCACTGCATCTGCCAATGATCCTTGCGAAAGCAAGACAGGAGAGCAGGGATTTCTATGAGGTGCTTGATTATTATCTGAATCTGATCCGGCAGCTTCATATCAGAACTTATGCATATCTGGGAGAAATGCGTGCCTCGACGAATCCGCTCGCCTACTGCGAGGGCGGCTTCTTAGGTGGTCATCTCGGACTTAGGGATAAGATCAAGCCGCTGCTCAAATCAGCGACCGCAAGCTTTGGCATAACGGCATTTAATGAGCTGCAGATGCTCTATAATGGGAAATCCCTCGTCGAGGACGGGCAGTTTGCACTGGAAGTATTAGAACATATCAATCAAAAGATCAATGAGTTTAAGGAGGCGGACGGAAACCTCTATGCAATCTACGGAACGCCGGCGGAGAATCTGTGCGGCCTGCAAATAAAACAGTTCCGTGCGAAATATGGGATCATCGAGGGCGTATCGGACAGAGAATATGTCAGCAACAGTTTTCATTGTCATGTGTCAGAGGACATTACGCCAATCGAAAAACAAGATCTGGAATATCGTTTTTGGGAGTTGTCCAACGGTGGAAAGATCCAGTATGTCAAATATCCGATCGACTATAATGTGGAGGCGATCAAAACGCTGATCCGCAGAGCTATGGATATGGGACTTTATGAGGGTGTGAATCTGTCTCTTTCTTACTGTGACGATTGCGGACACGAGGAGCTTGACATGGATGTATGCCCGGTCTGCGGAAGCCGGAATCTGACGAAGATCGACCGGATGAACGGGTATCTTGCGTATTCCCGCGTACATGGGGACAGCCGCTTAAATGACCCGAAAATGGCTGAAATCAAAGATAGAAAAAGCATGTAGCAGGAGACCACAGGATTATGAGGTATCATAATATTACGAAAGACGATATGTTAAACGGAGACGGGCTGCGCGTTGTACTATGGGTCGCGGGCTGCGATCATTGCTGTAAGGAATGCCAGAATCCAATGACATGGGATCCGAACGGCGGATTGCCGTTTGACGAAAAGGCAAAGCAGGAACTGTTTGAAGCGCTTGATAAGCCATATATAGCGGGAATTACAATTTCGGGCGGGGATCCGCTTCATCCGGCAAATAAAGCCGATGTGAGAAACCTGATCAAAGAGATCAAAGAGCGCTATCCGCAGAAAACAGTCTGGCTCTATACCGGCGAGGTATGGGAAAACCTGTATCAGGACTCGGTCGTTGCGCAGCTTGACGTGCTGGTGGACGGGGAGTTTCAGGTCGATAAAAAGGACGCAAAACTACTATGGAAGGGGAGCAGTAATCAGCGTGTGATCAATGTGCAGGCAACGCTGCGGTCGGGGAACGCCGAACGGCCGGTTCTGTATTGCGGAAATTACAGATAAAAAAGTTTATGGAGCAGCTCTTTTTGTGGGGGCGAAATCCGCTGGAGCGGAAAACTTCATGGATGATAATGTGGAGGATCTATGCAGACAATTAAGATCAAATATTTTACGGATGCAATCGAAAAACTGGATTATATTGACGGAAAATCAGACTGGATCGATCTTCGTGCGGCAGCGGATGTGAACATGAAAGCAGGGGAATTTCAGTTGATACCGCTCGGTGTGGCAATGAAGCTGCCCGACGGCTATGAGGCGCATATCGTTCCGCGCAGTTCGACGTTTAAGAATTTCGGCATCATTCAGACGAATCATCAGGGTGTTGTAGACGGCAGCTACTGCGGCGACAATGATCAATGGTATATGCCGGCATACGCGGTGCGCGACACAAAGATTCATGTCAATGACCGGATCTGTCAGTTTCGCATTATGGAGAATCAGCCGAAGATCTGCTTTGATGTGGTTGAACATCTGACCGGTACGGATCGCGGAGGCTTTGGAACAACTGGAAAATCTTAATAGAATAATGGTATAAAAGGCTTCTTTGATGGCAATTCTTTCCTAAAAAGAAAAAGTTTTGTTAGAAATTTTGGGGAAGGAATGTCTGCGGCATTGGTGCGCAGGCATGCGGGAAGGAGGCTTTTTTTATGCCCGATAACGGTAAGATCAGTACGAATGTGAATGAAAACATTTTATATTTCAAAAAGAAGCTGGGAGTAGGTGTGAGCTTTGACGTGCTCTACCGGACGATCAAGATCGGCGGCAGGGACGCGATCTTTTTCTTTATAGACGGCTTCTGTAAAGATGAAATGATGCAGAAGATGTTGCAATACTTTCTGGATATCAAAGAAGACGAGCTTCCCGCCGATGCATGGGGAATGATGAAAGAAAAAATGCCCTATGTCGAGGCCGACTTGTCGGATGATAAGCAGAAGATCGAGACGATGATCTTAAGCGGTGTGTTCGCGTTATTCATTGATGGTTATGATAAGGCGATTCTGATCGATTCGCGTACTTATCCGGCGAGGGACGTCGGTGAACCGGAGAAGGATAAAGCGTTGCGCGGTTCCAAAGACGGTTTTGTGGAGACGATCGTATTCAATACGGCTCTGATCAGACGACGAATCCGCAGTACAGACCTATGTATGGAGATGTGTACGGCAGGAGAATCTTCACGTACGGACATTGTTCTTTGCTATATGAATTCCCGCGTGGACAAAAAACTCCTCAACAAAATCCGCACGCGCATCTCGGAAATACAGGTAGATGCGCTGACCATGAATCAGGAAAGTCTTGCGGAATGTCTGTATCATCACAGCTGGGTGAATCCGTTTCCGAAATTCCGTTTTACCGAGCGGCCTGATACGGCGTCTTCACAGATTCTTGAAGGAAATATTATCGTACTTGTAGATAATTCTCCGTCTGCGATCATCTTTCCGGCTACCATTTTTGACCTGATGGAAGATGCGGACGATTATTATTTTCCACCGATCACGGGAACGTATTTGAGACTGACCAGATGGATCATTGCGATCTTTACCTTCTTGCTGACGCCCACTTATATGCTGCTGATGGAACATCCTGACTGGATACCGGAGACCTTTGCGTTTATTCAGATGAAAGAGAACGCGAACATTCCGATCTTCTGGCAGTTTCTGATATTGGAGCTTGCCATAGACGGTCTCAGGCTGGCGGCGGTGCATACACCGTCCATGTTAAGTACGCCGTTAAGTGTGATGGCAGGTCTTGTGCTCGGGGAGTTTTCCGTGGAATCGGGATGGTTCAATTCCGAGGTCATTCTATATATGGCGTTTGTAGCGATCGCAAACTATACGCAGTCCAATTATGAGCTGGATTATGCCATGAAGTTTATGCGTATTATGACGCTGATCCTGACAGCGCTGTTTGATCTGCCGGGCTATATCATCGGCGTAGCGCTGACGATCATTCTGCTTGCGACAAATAAGACATTTGCGGGACGCTGCTATCTGTATCCGCTTCTTCCATTCAGTCCCAAGGCACTGAAACGACGGCTGACGAGGCGGAGGCTGAAAAGTAACAGTTAGGCAGACGCCGGGACCGGCGGAATTACGGCGTAGATAAGCGCAGTATACGGCGGACAATTGAAAAAATCGGGAAGCGGCTTTGACAGGCAGCGTCCCGATTTTTGTAACGGCTTTTTTATTTGAAATCATAATGCTGTTATGTTTTTGTCCAATCTGCTGTCGTCAAACAGGAAGTCAATCTGGTACCACGAAACGTCGATTGATTTTTTCAATGCTTTTTGTTATGATGATTAAGATAAAGATGGTGCTGTTAAAATGAAAATGCCGTAAGGGGCAGCGCGTGAAAGGGATAATGCCTTTCATGACGGAAATGGGGGACAACATGTCAGATTATAAGATCATTACCAATACGACGGCAGATCTGCCGAAAAGTTTTATTGAAGAAAATCATTTGGGCTTATTCTTTTTTAATTACACGTTGAATGGACAAACGTATTCAGAAGAAAACGATTTGGATTATAAGACGTTTTATGGAAAAGTAAGGGAGGGCAGTATGCCATCCACATCACAGGTCAATCCTGAGACGTTTCGGGAGAAGTTTACCGAATATCTGAAAGAGACGAACAAGCTGCTCTATCTTTCCTTTTCATCCGGCTTAAGCGGGAGCTGCGGAAATGCGAATCTGGTTGCGCGTGAGATGATGGAGGAGAATCCGGATATTGAGATCAAGGTGATCGATACGCTTGCCGCGTCCATGGGGGAGGGATTGGTCGTTTACCGCGCCGTACAGCTTCAAAAGCAGGGAAAATCGTTTGAAGAGACTGCCCGTTACATCGAAGAGCATGTCATGAACTTTACACATGTCTTTACCGTTGATGACTTAAATCATCTTTACCGGGGCGGGCGTGTGAGTAAAACTTCAGCCGTATTGGGCACGATGATCAATATCAAGCCGATTCTTCATGTAGATGAAGAAGGACATCTCATTCCGATTGCCAAAGTACGCGGCAGAAAGAAATCACTGCATGCGCTTGTTGATTATATGGAAAAAAGAATGGGAAGTTACAGGGATCAAAATGATATTGTGCTGATCAGTCATGGGGACTGTCTGGGGGACGCACAGTTTGTTGCAGACGAGATAAAAAATCGATTTGGCATAGAAAATATTATGATGAATCACATTGGACCGACGATCGGGGCGCATTCAGGACCGGGAACGGTTGCATTGTTCTTTATGGGTGAGGGCAGATAAAGAGTTTCGCGCCAGCGAAACTCTTTTTGGCACTTCAAAGCAGAAACCGGCATATAGTACAGTAATAACTATTATATGCAGGAATATGACGTGAGAGAAGATTTTTTCATGCAAGAATGCCCTTTTGATGAGAGCCGCGATGGTGTAAATCAGTTCCCGATCGGTATGGCATATGTGCCGTGGCAGAAGAACGCCATTACCTATGAGCATCTTGAGGATGGTCTGTGTAACGGAACCATCTTTCCTGAATTATGTATGCCGTTTACAGGAAGGAGGTGCGTACGATGAGCTGTGACTGCCAGATCACAATGACAAAAGAACAGTGCGAGATGCTGCACGATATTGATATTCTTTGCTTTACAGTCATTGACATGACTCTATATACGGATACGCATCCTGACGATAGGAAAGCCCTTGATTTTGTAAGACATTATCAGAAGCTCTTAAACAGCCTGAGAAGAGAATACGCGGTAAAATACGGGCCGCTCTGTCTGTCTGATGTTGATATGTACGGCACCGCATGGGATTGGGCAAAGATGCCTCTGCCGTGGGAAGGGGGATGTGCGTAATGTGGAGTTATGAGAGAAGACTGGAGTACCCGGTCAACATCAAAAAAACGGATGCGAAAGCAGCGCAGGTCATTATCAGCCAGTACGGCGGGCCGGACGGGGAGCTGAGTGCATCCATGCGTTATCTGTCCCAGCGTTTTGCCATGCCGGACCGCAGGGTTGCAGGCGTACTGACGGACATTGGTACGGAGGAGCTTGCACATTTTGAAATGATTGGCGCGATCGTTCACCAGCTGACCCGCGATCTGTCGATGGAAGAGATCGAATCGTCCGGATTTGCGCCTTACTATACGGATCATACTGTCGGAGTGTGGCCGCAGGCGGCGGGGGGAATTCCTTTTAATGCCTGTGAATTCCAATCGAAAGGCGATGCAGTTGCCGATCTGGTGGAAAATATGGCGGCAGAGCAAAAAGCACGTGTAACCTACGAAAATATTCTGCGCCTGATCGATGACCCGGATATCATTGATCCGATCCGGTTCTTACGGCAGCGCGAGATCAATCATTTTCAGCGATTCGGTGAAGCACTGCGCATGACGCAGGATTCGCTCGATCCGAAAAATTTCTATCAATACAATCCCGGATTTGATCGCTGCAAATGATCAGGTAAAAAGAATAAATATGACCTTTTCTATGGAACGCAGCCCCATCGTAAGTGATGGGGCTGTTGACTTATTGTTAATTTTGTGTCAAAATAAATGCGTCGACAGGCACATATCTGTGTATGCCTGCGGAGAGTAGAAAGGAATGGGACCTGGCTGTATGAGAGGAATTGATACAGAAGTCAGAAAAGTCAGACGACGCGTATTTAAGGAGATTGCAAATCTTGCATATACTTCGACGAACCTGTTGGATGATATGGAGGCGCTGCCCTACAAGCTTGTCAACAGTGACGAATCTCCTTATTGGGAGAGCGTATACCGGGAACGTGCTGTTGTCAGGGAGCGGATGCGCCTTGCAATGGGAATGTCACTTCGGCCGGAAAATCAGCCGGTGCATGTCAGCCAGGGTGTTGAAGAGAGCGATATTACGGAGAAATTTTATGAACCGCCGCTCCTGCAGGTTATTCCGTCTGCGTGCAATGCCTGTCCTGAGAATCAATATTTTGTAACGGACAGATGTATGGGGTGTCTTGCGCATCCATGCCGCGAAGTATGTCCTCGCGGCGCAATCTCCATGGTAAACGGGAAATCTTATATCGATCAGGAGAAATGTATTCATTGTGGTAAATGTAAGGCGGTCTGTCCTTATGACGCGATCACGCATCAAGTGAGACCTTGTGCGGCGGCATGCGGTGTCGGCGCGATCAAAAGCGATGAAAAGAACCGTGCATGCATTGACAGTGAGAAATGCGTTTCCTGCGGCCAGTGCATGGTGAACTGTCCATTCGGGGCGATCGCGGATAAATCACAAATCTTTCAGCTGATCCGCGCGCTGCAGTCGGGAAGAAAGATCATCGCCCAGGTTGCACCGTCCTTTGCGGGACAGTTTGGTGTGAACGTATCGCCCGACCAGTTTAAGACTGCGCTGAAACAGCTTGGTTTTTACGATGTATATGAGACCGCAATCGGTGCTGATATGGGAGCGATGGCGGAAGCACATCACTATGTGGAAAAGGTTGCAACCGGAGAACTGCCGTTTCTGCTGACTTCCTGCTGTCCGTCATGGTCGATGCTGGCAAAGAAGTTTTTCCCTGAAACGATCGGAAGTATTTCGAATGAGCTGACGCCGATGGTGGCTACGGCACGCAAAATAAAGGAAGACCATCCCGACGCCGGAGTTGTGTTTATTGGACCCTGCGCGTCCAAAAAACTGGAGGCATCCCGCAGGACCATTCGTTCCGATGTGGACTTTGTCATTACGTTTGAAGAGCTTGCGGGGATGTTTGAGGCTAAGGGACTGCTTTTAGAGGAAATTGAGGCGGCAGACCATATGGACGACGCGACCGGGGCAGGGCGTGGATATGGTGTTGCCGGAGGCGTCGCGTCAGCGATAGAAAGCTGCATCAGAGAATATTATCCTGACACGGAGGTGCATATCGAGCATGCTGAGAGTCTGACTGAGTGCAAGAAGATGCTGATGCTTGCCAAGGCGGGAAAAAAGAACGGATGCCTGATAGAAGGCATGGCGTGTCCGGGCGGCTGTGTAGCGGGCGCGGGAACCAATATCGCGATTCCGGCTGCGGCCAAAGAAGTTGCGCGCTTTAAGAGCGAGGCAGCGAAACAGATACCGGATATGATGCCGGCGACGGATGAGGCAGACGTGCATCGCGAAGCGTAAGCATGTGCGGAGCCGATACAGTTGCTTGACAGATACAATTATTTTAATCGATACAATGAGCGAAAGGAAGGCATGAGTATTGCTATGCAGAAAATAAGAACCAGGTATGCACCGAGCCCGACAGGGAAAATGCATGTGGGCAACTTGAGGAGCGCATTATACGAATTTTTGATCGCGAAGCATGAGGGCGGCGTGTTTATGCTGCGGATCGAGGATACCGATCAGGAGCGTTATGTGGAGGGTGCGGTAGATATCATTTTCCGAACGCTCAAGACTGCGGGGATCACGCATGATGAGGGACCTGATAAGGACGGTGGATATGGGCCGTATGTGCAGAGTGAACGCAATAAAAGCGGTATCTATCTGAAATATGCCAAAGAGCTGATTGACAAGGGCGAGGCGTATTATTGTTTTTGCGATAAAGAGCGTTTAGAGTCCTTGCGTGAGACGATCACTGATCCGGAAACCGGCGAGAGCAAAGAGGTCATGATCTATGATAAGCACTGTCTTCATCTGCCGAAAGAGGAAATCGAGGCAAAACTGGCGGCAGGAATGCCTTATGTCATCCGCCAGAATAATCCGAAGGACGGGGTAACAACGTTCCACGATGAGCTATATGGGGATATTTCCGTCAACAATGCCGAACTTGACGATATGGTACTGATTAAATCGGATGGATTTCCGACCTATAATTTTGCGAATGTCGTTGACGATCATACGATGGGGATCACTCATGTTGTGCGGGGAAACGAGTATCTTTCCTCATCCCCGAAATATAACAGGCTTTACGAAGCGTTTGGCTGGGAAGTGCCCGTTTATATCCATCTGCCGCTGATTACGGATGAGAATCACAAAAAACTGGCAAAGCGCAGCGGACATGCCTCATTTGAGGATCTGCTCGAACAGGGATTTTTACCGGAGGCTGTTGTGAACTATATTGCGCTGCTTGGCTGGAGTCCGGAAGAAAACCGGGAAATCTTTTCGTTGGAAGAGCTGATCGAAAAATTTAATTATCGGCGCATCAGTAAGTCGCCCGCAGTCTTTGATATCAACAAGCTAAAATGGATGAACGGCGAATACTTCAAGGCAATGGACGAGGAGCGGTTCTACGGGCTGGCTCTGCCTTATCTTGAAAGAGCACTTACAAGAAAGCTGGATCTGAAAAAGATTGCCGCGATGGTGAGGACAAGAATTGAAGTGCTTCCGGATATTGCAGAAATGGTTGATTTTCTGAATGAGCTTCCGGATTACGACACGGAGATGTATGCGCATAAAAAAATGAAGACAAGCAGAGAATCATCTTTGGCAGTCTTAACGGATCTGCTGCCGATACTGGAAAAACAGGACGATTACAATAATGATGCATTGTATGCGCTGCTGACTGATTATGCACAGGCAAAAGAATACAAAAACGGCTATGTGCTGTGGCCGGTCCGCACTGCTGTATCCGGCAAACAGATGACGCCGGCTGGCGCGACCGAGATCATGGAGCTGCTCGGAAAAGAGGAGAGCTTGTCGCGTATCCGTAAGGGAATCGAATTACTGCAAGGCTGAGAGGGAAAAGCCTGAAGGTTCCTTCCAGACTCTTTTTCGTCTTGCAACATAGGGAAGTATACGAACAGGGGTTTGTCCGTTGGGGGAACGGCAGACACCTGATACCCGGGAGAGCGTAAAATGGAATAGTTATGAATCATAACGAACAGTTAAACAGGGGGCAGTCGGATGCGGTCATGCATACGGACGGCCCCTGTGTTGTCATTGCGCCTCCGGGGTCCGGCAAGACCAGGGTGCTGACGCTGCGCATCGGTGCGCTGATCAGAAATCACGGCGTTCTGCCTCAAAATATCCTTGTTGTGACATTTACGCGGGCTGCGGCGTCTCAGATGCGGGAACGGTATCTGCAATGCTGCGGGGAAGCAGATACCGGGGTTACATTTGGCACATTTCATGCCATATTTTATCGGATGATAAAGGAATCGATACAGATGGGAGCAATGCTGAACGGAGCTCAGACGGACCGCACCCTTCGTATTTTATCCGAAAAAGAGAAAAGACACATATTGGCAGCCATAGTGAATCAATCAGATGAGCGCCGCGCAAAGTTTCAAGATATGGAACAGCTTTGCGCTTATATCAGCAGAAGAAAGAACCGTAGGGAGGCAGGCCGGACGCAGGAATGTGAGCCGGAGCGGACAGGGTCGGAAGCAATTGAAGAGGCGGTCTGGCACGAATATACTGAGGCATGCAGAGAACTCGGCGTATTGGATTTTGAAGACATTGCCGACTGCTGCAGGCGTATTCTGCAGGACGAACGGAATGCACAGTTCCTTGCTTATTGGCGAAGGAAATACCGTTACATCCTTGTGGATGAGTTTCAGGACATTAGTCCGATACAGTTTGAAATTCTGCGTATGCTCGCAGCGCCGCAGAATCATTTTTTTGTAGTAGGGGATGACGATCAGGCAATTTACGGTTTCCGCGGCTCGGATACGAAACTCATGCTGGAGCTGCCAAAATACTACCCGGAGATCCGGATCTGCCGACTGAATGTCAACTACCGCAGCGGACAAAAGATCGTTGCGGCGGCAAAACATCTGATCGCGCAGAATCGTTTGCGCTATGACAAGGAGATCATGGCTATAAAAGCAGAGAGCGGCTCCGTGAAGCTCCTTGTCTGTTCAGAGCAGAAAGACCAGATGCGTATGCTTGTAAAGAAGCTGCAGCAGATACCGGAAAATGAGACCGCGGCCGTGATCCTCCGGACAAACGCTCTGGCGGCACAGATGCAGCGGATGATCGTACAACAGGGGCTTCCTGCCGCAGGAATAAACATGAAGAATGAGGGGAACTTATATGACCAGCCCGTATCAAAAGATATACTGGCATATCTGAAACTTGCACTTGGAGGCGTATCGGCGCAGGATAAGATTGCGGCCATGCTCAGGATCATCAATAAGCCATACCGCGGCGTGAGCAGACAGGCGGTGATCCAAAGCGGCGGAAATATAGAAATACTTTGCCGGTTTTATGCGGATCATGCTCCGACGGCAAAGGTGCTTGGCATATTCCGGGAGCAATTAACTGTACTTGCAGGTCTTCCGCCGTTTGCGGCAGTGACATATATCTGCAGCGGGATCGGTTATAGGAAGGAATTGTTTAGCAAGACGACAGGCATGGATCAGGCGGAAAAAGAGCAAGCTGTTCTTACAGCGCTGGAGAGAGAAGCGGGAGAAAGAAGTAGTCTGGAAGAATGGCTGTCAGCCGCTTTGGAAGGGCAGGTAACAGCAGCTTCCGGGACGGACATACAAGGGACGTCATCCCATGAGAAGGACGAAGCAAAAAAGCCTCATATCCGGATCCTCACGATGCATGCCTGTAAAGGGCTGGAATTTGACCATGTGATGCTTCCATACCTGAATGAGGGTGTGATCCCGCATAAAAGAGCCTTTTTGCCGGAAGAGACCGAGGAGGAACGCCGTCTGTTATATGTGGCAATGACGAGAGCAAAAAAAACCCTGCTCATGACATGTATCCACAGGCAGGGTGACGAGAAATATCAAATGTCCCGTTTTTTGAGGGAGCTTTTTTAGGGCTCGTCTTCTGAAAGCAGTTCATCAAAGGCGATCTCATCTAAATATTCGTCGTAGCGGTCAATGACGGCTTCTAATTCTTCATCATCAGTGATGTTTTCAATGTCGGGCTCGGCATTCGGATCTGTTTCATCGATCAGATAACGATAGAACCAGGCGCGTTCAGGGCTGTATTCACCCTGCGCATCGACAGGGAGAAGCGCGACATATTGACGTTCGGATCCGGGGATGGACAGAATCGCGGCGACGATACAGGTCGTATAGCCGTCATCGTGATAGACGTCTAATGTGACAAGCGCTTCGTCTGCGAGGATGTCAGCCAACGGATCGTTATTTTTGTTATCAGGCATGGTGAAACCTCCTTTTTCCAACTCTCTAAAGATTTAGGCTTTTTCAACCGGGTATCTTTTCAGGTAATTGTGAAATGCCTGCCATCATTTTACAGAAAGAGAATGAAAAAAGCAAGGTTTGGATAGGAAAAGCCAAAATTTTGTGTTATACTACATATAATAGTGGTAAAAAACGGAATCTGTAAAAATATCAGACTGAGCTGTTATAAAGGGATATTGATATTATGAGACTAGAGATTGAGCACAAAAAAGGTGTCCCATACCCGCTCGGGGCAACCATCATGGAAGACAGGATCAACTTTGCCGCAGTGCTTCATACACAGAATGAATGCGGTTTGATCCTCTATGACAGTAAGAATGGAAATGAGTGCAGGATTCCGTTCCGGCGTGAGGATCGGATCGGAAATATCTGCTGTCTGTCCGTTGAACGCCGGGCAGATATCTCTTATGAATATAATTTTTATGATGGGAATGAGATCATTACAGACCCGTATGCAAAGCGCATTCTCGGAAACGAGCATTGGGGCGGCGTACGGAAAAAACACACGCTGGATGCGGAGGACGCACAGGGATCGAAGCAGGAATCCTTCATAAAGCCCCGACTTCGTGCCGGGATCATGGAGGAAACGTTTGACTGGCAGGATGATGCGCCGCTTCGGACACCCTATGAGGACAGCGTATTTTACTGCATGCATGTGCGAGGATTTACAAGATCACCCGGGGCGGGTGTCAGGAAAAAAGGAACCTTTGCGGGTGTGATCGAGAAAATACCATATATGAAAGAGCTCGGTGTTAAAAATATTGAGTTTATGCCGTTCTATGAGTTCTCCGAACGTTTTTGGCAGGAAGGGGAAGACACGATGCAGTATGCCGTGCGGCATTATATGGACGAGCCTGACGGATGGGAGGAACGCATCAACTTCTGGGGATATTGCGATGCGTTTTATTTCTCACCGAAAGCGTCCTATGCGGCGGGTGGGAATTGTGTGGATGAACTGAAATGGATGATCCGTGAACTGCATCGGAACGGGATAGAAGTGATCTGCCAGTTTTATTTTCCGGATTCATGCAAACAGGGATATATTTTAGAAGTCATGAAATACTGGGTGCTGGAATACCATATAGACGGAGTCCATCTCATGGGTGACGGCATTCCTGTAACGCTTCTTGCGACGGAGCCGCTTTTTAGTAATACAAAGCTGATTTATTCAGGTTTTCCGTATGAACAGATTTATGCGGGCGGCGAGCTGCCGGAATACCGCAATCTTGCTCAGGCAACGGATGCGTTTATGGTGGATGCACGCAGATACTTAAAAGGCGACGGCGGAATGCTGCAGACAATGATGTGGCATTTTGTCACAAATCCCGATAAAAATGGCGTACTGCACTATGTTACAAACTATTATGGATTTACACTCAATGATCTTGTATCGTATAATTACAAGCACAATGATGCAAATGGCGAGAATAACAGGGACGGCAGGGATGATAATTACAGCTGGAACTGTGGTGTGGAGGGAGCAAGCCGGAAGTCCGCTGTTGTAAGGCTGCGTATGAAACAGATGCGAAACGCAATGGCGATGGTCGTGCTTTCACAGGGAACGCCGTTTTTGATGGCGGGCAGCGAGGACTGCAATACGCAGAAGGGGAATAACAACCCTTATTGTCAGGATAATGAAATTGGCTGGAAAGACTGGGGACGTGGTGTTTCGGTGGACAGGCAGCGGAGTTTTGTAAAGAATCTCCTGGCGTTTCGTGCAGCTCATCCCGTGTTTCGTAAAAAAGGCGCTTGCAGCAATGTGGATCGTCTTTCGTGCGGATATCCCGAAATCTCCTTTCATTCCGATGAGGCTTACCGGGTCCGGCCGGGGAACAACGGATGGCATATCGGGCTGATGTATGCGGGCACATATGGAAACCAAAAGGGAGAAAAAGATGAAGATATCTATGTTGCCTACAATATGCACTGGTCAGAGCACCGCTTTGCACTGCCCAAGCTGAAAAAGGGTTATGCATGGTGTCTTGTTATGGATACGGCGCTGGAGGACAGCTTTGCCGTAAAGGAATGGAAAACGGAAGGATATACGGTCGCAGCGCAGCGGAGTATTCAGGTGCTGATCGGTATAAGGCAGGAGGAAAAAGAAAACAGGGCTGACCGGAAAAACGGGCGTGCGCAGAAAAAGGCGCAAAATAGGGAAAGCGGGATCAGGGAATGAGTAAACTGAAGAAACATCTGAAGACGATCACGAAGCATAAGCTGTTGGTGATGAAGTATTGTTTTCGTCTCGGACTCTATAAGCAGGGATTGACGCATGATCTGTCAAAATACATGCCGACAGAGCTGCTCACCGGAGCAAGATATTATCAGGGTACAAGAAGTCCGAATGCCGGGGAGAGAGAAGCGAAAGGGTATTCGCTTGCATGGATGCATCATAAGGGCAGGAACCGGCATCACTATGAGTTTTGGACGGATTACAGCTTAGAGACAAAGAAGATGGAGCCAATGCCCATGCCGACGCGGTTTGTCTTAGAGATGCTCGCGGACCGGATGGCAGCGTCAAAAGTCTATAAGGGAGAAGCATATACGGATTCTTCGCCGCTCGAATATTATCAGCAGGCGAGCGATCATATGCTGATCCATCCAAAAACAAGAAAACAGCTTGAATTTCTGCTGCGCATGCTTGCGCGCGACGGAGAGGAGAGGACGTTTCGATATATCCGTACACGCATTATGAAGAAGAGCATATAGTAGTAGTAAAATCACAATGGAGATCGTATGATGAATTCCATTTTTGTGCTCTTACTTCTGTTATGTTGCTGTAATCACGGCGACGAATCATGTGGCTGTGAGGAGAGACGTTCGTGTGGGGAACCGGAATGCGGCTGCAGAGAGAGGCGTTCATGCGGTGAGCCGGAATGCGGCTGCAGAGAGAGACGTTCGGGTGGAGAACCGGAATGCGGCTGTGAGGACAGACGTCCGTGCGGCACGCCGGGACAGAATGCAAGACGGGATGATAACCCGTTCTCACCGTTTACAAGAGATCACTGCGATGATCAGGACTATCCCCCTTTTAGGGGAAACAAGGGACCGTGCGGCTGTGAAGATACGCAGGACGCATAAGGGAACGACCCGCCGCGTGCGGGAATAAGATCAATGGAGGAAGCGAAGATGAGCGCGGATAAGTATGTTGCGTATGTATCGACCTATACCATGGGAGGCAATCGCGGTATCAAGGTATATGATGTGGACGTCAAAAAAGGAAGAATGACGGAAAAAGGCGAGGTAGAGATCACGAACTCGTCTTATGTGACAATATCTCATAACCGCCGGTATTTCTATTCCATTACGGATTTTGGCGTTGAATCTTTTCTCATTCGTGAGGACGGTACTTTAGAACTGATCAATCACGCCTCGATCAACGGCATGCGCGGCTGTTACCTTTCCACGGATTTTGAAGACCGCTTTCTGTTTGTGGCAGGCTACCATGACGGAAAGATTACGATGCTCGCCTTAAATGAGGACGGCAATATCGGAAAGATCACGGATGAGATTTACTTAAAAGGGCTTGGCAGCATTGCGGAGCGCAATTTCAGACCGCATGTCAACTGCGTGAAGATGACGCGTGACAATCATTATCTGCTTGCGGCCGATCCGGGAATGGATCACGTGAATGTGTACCGTGTTGACTTTCAGAAGGGTAAATTGAATCCGGTAGATGTAATCCGCAGTGAACAGGAATCCGCGCCAAGACATCTGTGCTTTTCAAAAGATGGGCGCTTCCTCTACATTGTGCATGAGTTGAAGAATTATATTGACGTGTACCGTTATGAAGAAATAAACGGGAATCCGGAATTTGAAAAAATCCAGAATATCTCTACGCTGAATGAATATCATGCAAGCAATTCTGCCGCCTGCACGATCAAATTTTCGATCGATTATCATTATGTGGTAAGCTCAAATGCTGGAGACAACAGTGTTGTTGTATATCAGGTGGATAAAAAAACAGGGATGCTTGATAAACGCCTCTGTCTGCCGGTCAGCGGGGACTATCCGAAGGACGCCGCGCTGTTTCCGGATAACAGGCATTTGGTATCACTGAATCATGAGTCTAATACCATGACATTTTTCAGTGTTGACACGCAGAAAGGGCTGCTTGTCATGAATGGAAAAGAGCTTGAAGTGGAGCGGCCCAACTGTATCATTTTTCATAAATTATAAAGTCGGAAATTTCTAAAGGAAACGCTGATTCAATCAGCGTTTCCTTTAATAAAAGAGTCTGTGTGCCGCGCAGACTCTTTTTGAGTTACATTACAGATCAAAGTCGATTTTACAAATCAAAGACGATTCTAAGGATCAAAGCGGATTTTACAAATCGACTTGCAGCTCAACGGGACAGTGGTCGGAGCCAAAAACGGAATCGTGAATGGCGGCATCTGACAGTTTTTCATCAAGCCGTTTAGAAGTTAAAAAATAATCAATGCGCCATCCGGCATTTTTCTCGCGCGCATGAAACATATAGGACCACCAGGAGTAAGCGCCTGTCAGGCCGGGATAAAAATGGCGGAACGTATCGGTGAATCCGTTTTCAAGAAAAGCAGTCATCTTGCCGCGTTCCTCATCGGTAAAACCGGCATTGCGGTGATTGCTTTTCGGATTTTTTAAGTCGATCTCCTGATGGGCAACGTTGAGATCGCCGCAGATAATGACCGGCTTGGCCATATCCAATGATTGAATGTAATGCAGGAATGCATCTTCCCATTCCATACGGTAGGAAAGACGGGTAAGCTCCCGCTGTGAATTCGGCGTATAACAGGTCACCGTATAAAACGAGGGAAATTCCAGTGTGATGACGCGCCCCTCATGGTCATGTTCGGGGATACCGATCCCGTATGTAACAGAGACCGGTTCTTTTTTAGAAAAGATTGCTGTTCCGGAATAACCCTTCTTTTCAGCATAATTCCAATATTGATGATAACCCGGAAGGTCGAGCGTAAGCTGTCCCTCCGAGAGTTTGCTCTCCTGAATACAAAAGATATCCGCGTCCATTTCAGAGAAAAAATCAAGAAATCCTTTCTGCATGCAGGCACGCAGTCCGTTTACATTCCATGAGATCAGTTTCATATAGAACCTCCGTTGTTATTTTGAACTGTTTTATGTATAATGGTCTTTAGATCATAGAAACTGCAAGGCAGTTTCTATGATGCACTTTAGAATTTAGAAACTGCTTCGCAGTTTCTATGATGGTCTTTAGATTCTTCGATTTATTTGTATTATAGGACGTTTCGCCGGATAAGGCAAGGAGAGCAGGATGGAAATGAAGGTCACACACATTTACCACAGTGGATTTTATATAGAACTTGCACAATGTGCGATGCTGTTTGACTATTATGAAGGGGCGCTGCCGCCGATTAGGACTGACATGCCGTTGTATGTGTTTGCCAGTCATGTGCATCAGGATCATTTCAGTTTTTCGGTGTTTACCAAAGAAGAATTGCGCGCGCATCCGCATGTGTTTTATATTCTTTCTAACGATATCAAAAGAAAATATAACCGGAATTTCTTTTTACGTCAGGGAGTGACAAACGAGCAATATGAGCGGATCATCTTCGTGAAAACGGGGGAGGAAGTCCTTGTGGGAAAAGGAAATGGACCGGACGGGCAGGATTCATCGTTGCTTTGCATCCGTACGTTACGTTCCACGGACGCGGGTGTAGCATTTGTAGTAGAAGCAGGGGAGCGGCATATCTTTCACGCAGGAGACTTAAACTGGTGGACCTGGGAGGGAGAGAGTGAAGAGGATGCGCGCGGCATGGAGTGCGCATATAAGGGCGAGATAGAAAAGCTTTCGGGTGAGCGCATGGATCTTGCGTGCCTGCCGCTGGATGGCAGACAGGGCGAAAAATTCGCGCTCGGGTTTGACTTTTTTATGCGACATGTGGAGACCGCACACGCTTATCCCATGCACTATTGGGACGATGAGGCTGTCGTTGACCGGTTGCTGTCATTACCGTGCAGTGAACCATACCGGGACAGAATCGTAAGGGGAGCGGAACTTTTGCTGTGAGGACAAGACTTGGATTAATAGTCATTATGGAAAATGCCATATTGAAAAAGTTATTATGACAAAAACACTCGTGAAAGAAAGTCAGTAATGAAAGAAATCCGGTAATGGAATGGAGCGGAAGTCATGATGAGACCGATTCTGATCATAGAAGATGATACAGATATTAACAATGTCATGCGTGAGGCGCTGACAAAAGCGGGGTATTCCTGTGTGCAGGCGTTTTCCGGTACGGAGGGGGTTCTGCGGGCGGAGAGTGATAGATTTTCCGTCATTATACTAGACCTGATGCTGCCGGGGATGCATGGGGAAGAAGTTCTGAAGAAGCTGCATGGCGGCAACGCAAAGGCATCTGTTCCGGTCATGGTCGTCTCTGCAAAGGACAGCCTTGAGAGTAAAGTGGACCTTCTGACGGCAGGGGCGGAAGATTATATGACGAAGCCGTTTGAAGTGAAGGAGTTTGTCGCCCGCATCGGTGTGCTTATGAGGCGCGCGGGGTATGCCGGGGATGAGGGAGAACATGATTTTTTAACATACGGGGAGATTACGCTTAACAGAACGGGTTTTACCGCCTGTGTGAACGAGAGTCCCCTTGATCTGACCAAACATGAATTCCGGATACTTGAACTTTTGATGATGCGCCCGGATAAGGTATTTTCCAAGCAGGAGATTTATGATTATGCATGGGAGGATTACTATATCGGGGAGGACAAGACAGTCAATGTTCATATCAGTAATATCCGAAAAAAGATAAAAGCGGAAACGGAAAAAGAATATATCGAAACGGTATGGGGAATCGGGTTCAAAATGGCAAAATAAGAGCATCTTTACCATTTCTTTAACTTTGCTTAGCGTTTCTTTGACGCCTGTGATGTATGATAAGAACATCAGCAGATGCAAAAGCCTGTTATTGATCGAACGTCGGACAGATCATGACCGGAGGGCAGGATGCGCAGGCTGTTTTAGAAGGAGGAGAGCGATGGAAAAGGAATGGCTGCTTGAAACAAACCAGATGACAAAACAATATGGCAGGCATAAAGCGTTAGATCAGGTGAGTCTTCATGTTGCACAGGGGGATATTTACGGACTGATCGGGAGAAATGGCGCGGGAAAAACGACGATTCTGCGCATCATCAGCGGGCTTGCTCATGCGACAACGGGCGATTACAGGATTTTCGGTAAAGCTTCCGGACAGGCGACACTGGAGCGTTCCAGGGTCGGCGCCCTGATCGAGGAGCCGGGCGTTTATCCCGATATGACGGCAAGACAGAACTTAAAAGTGAAATGTCTGGCGATGGGTGTGCGCAGGGAAGGATATATTGAGGAACTGTTGGAGACGGTAGGACTTGCTGATACGGGAAAGAAAAAAGTGCGCAATTTTTCACTTGGGATGAGACAGCGGCTCGGCATCGCGCTGGCGCTTGTGGGAGATCCCGATCTGTTGATCTTAGACGAGCCGATCAACGGCTTAGACCCGCAGGGATTTGCGGAAGTCCGTGAGACTTTAATGAAACTGAATAAAGAAAGACATATCACAATCGTGATCTCCAGTCATATTTTAGATGAGCTTTCCAAATTTGCCACGAATTACGGCATCATTCATAATGGTACGCTGCTGGAAGAATTGACAAGAGAGGAATTACTTCAAAAATGCTGTGAGCGCATCGAGCTAAAGACGGACGATTCGGGGCGTGCCTGCACGGTCATTGAGGCACTGGGTATTCAGAATTATCAGGTGAAGGATGAATATACCATTCACATCTATGAGCGTCTGGATGACAGCGGCGATATTACGATGGCGCTTTCAAAAGAAGGCATCAAGGTGCTTGGCATTGCCTTAAAGAGCGAGTCTTTGGAGGAGTATTTCCTGAATTTGACCGGAGGTGGAAAAGAATGATCGGACTGATTAAAATGGAATTGTACCGTTTGATTCATACGGTTTCAATTTATGTGAGTATTGCCGTGATAGTGGGAATTGTCGTTATGACCACGTTTGCAGTGAATGTGGATCTGCGGATGATGGAAAAGGAGCAGAAAACACAGGGAGCAGAACAGATTCAGCAGAAAGTGACGGAAAATGAGAGCCGGGAGGATGAGACACCGGCGGAGAGTTTTGCCAGCGGTTTTTCAGACGGATTTATTAGTACGGGAGAGGGTGACTTTGACGGAGAAGGATTTACGCTTGGGATCAGCGCTCCTACGGACGAAAGCTGGATAAGCGGAGAGATTGTTGCGGGAGATATGCTGATGTCCGAACTAAACAGTTGTCTGCTTGTCGTGTTTATCGCCATCTTTGTTCCATTGTTTGTCAATGCGGAACAGAAGAAGGGATATATCAAAAATATTGCGGGGCAGATACCAAGGAGGGAGATGCTCGCGCTTTCCAAGCTGCCGGCTGTTGCGGTGCAGGTATTTATTCTGTTTTCCGTGTTTTGTATCACCAATCTGGCGGCGAGCGCCATTTTCTTCCGCGGACGTTTGATTTTTGAGAATTCTGGTGCATTGGCGGGGGCTCTTGGCATGCAATATGTGCTGCATGTTGCGTGGGGATGCCTGATCGCGCTGTTTACAATGGCTACAAGGAGTACGGCATTTGCCATGACGACCGGAATTCTGCTTGCGAGCGGTATTTTTCAATTGGTTGCCGGATATCTGAATCGTGCAGTACATGCGTTGATACCGTCAGCGGACTCGTTTGATATTTTGCAGATTGCGCTAACGAATGCAACAGCCAATATGACCACTGAGAGTACGCTGAGGCAGACTGCAGGCTTTTTGGTGCTCGCTGTTGTGTATGTCCTGATAGCGGCTGTCATTTCAGGTATTATTTACCGAAAGAGGGATGTGAGGTGATTTAGCGGGACGCATACAGCACTGACATGATACGAAAAGCATCAGGCAATATGAGAGAAATGATCAGGAAACATAAGAGCATGTTGCAGTCCGGGGAACCGGACAGGAGAGATCGGTATGGAATGGTTATGGATATTTGCGGCTGTCTGCATGTCAGTCATGGCAGCGGCGGCAGGAAGCATCATGATCCGGTACCGGCGGCAGATGAAGAGCATCTGCCGCCAGCTTCAATTTATCAAAAGCCATCAGACGAACATGAAAGTGACGGCGGACAGTATGTGGTTTGGAATGGGGCGGTTAGCGGACGAGCTGAATGAACTGTTGGTGGAGTCGGAGGAAAAGCGCCGGGAGGTTCAAACGCAGGAAAAAGTGATCAGGGAGACAGTCGCGAATCTTTCCCATGATATCAGAACGCCGCTGACTTCCTTGGACGGATATGTTCAGCTTCTGGAGGAGGCTGTATCAGGAGAGGATCAGGCGCGCTATATCACGATCATCCGAAAAAGGCTGGAGTCGTTACGCGGGATTTTGGATGAACTCTTTCTGTATGCGAAGCTTCAGGACAACGCGTATCAGCCGGAGCTTACATGTGTGGAGTTAAACCGGATTGTATATGATACAGTTTTTTCTTTTTATGAAGACTGCAAGGCCCGCGGGCTGGAACCGCGGATAACGGTCTGTGAGGAACGTGTCTATACGAACGGAAACGAAATGATGATCGGTCGGATGCTGTTAAATATGATCAAGAACAGCTTAGAACATGGAAGGGATGATGTGCGCATCAGCCTTGAGGCGCGGGAAAGACAGATTGTTTTTTCATGCGCCAACAGAACGGAGAACGCGGAGCAGATCGATATAGACAGAGTATTTGAGCGTTTTTACCGTGCAGACAACGCGCGGACAACCGGTGCATCGGCAAAAAGTTCCACGGGACTCGGACTTGCGATTGCGCGCTCTCTGGCGGAAAAAATGGGAGCTGTCATGAGTGCATCGCTTGACGGGGATGTCTTTACAGTGACGGTGGTATTTGACAGGATAGACGCTGAGCAGGAAAAACGGAGATGACAGCAGTGACCGGTTTCAAAATGTGGAAAACGGAACTTACAGAAACGAACGGATCTGAAATAGGGGAAGCGTAGACAGAATGATGAATAGAAGACGGATGAAAGAAGGATTCTGTGCCGTGGTCACGGTGTTGTTTTGCCTCGGCGCGGCAGCGTGCGGAGCGGGACGGAATGAGACGGAAAACACCGGGATTTCCACATCTTGGAGCGGATCAGGATTGTATGGAGACGTATCTGAGAATAGGGGTGGGGACGGCAGCGCGGGAAATACGGACAGCGCGGATGCGGTACCTCTTACCACAGACGCGCAGATTGAAGAAGCGGCAAGGAATATCGAGCGGGAGCTTGGAGAACGGATCTATGAATTGAGAGGTCCGGTGGAGGAGGCGGCGGATTTTTGCGGCGAGTGGAACCGTACGCAGATACATACGGGTCTGGACGGAACGTTTGTGATCGCGGAGCAGACGAAAGAGTCTTTTACCTTTGAGTTGTTTTGTCAATATTTCTACCATACAGGAGCATTAACAGGTGAGGCATGGTTTGTAACGCCAGAATTGGCGATTGCAAAGATTTTACCTTATGAGGAAGATGAGGAGCAGTATGTTTCGTTTGTTTGGTCAAAGAATGATGACGGGGAAACTTCGTCTTACGTACTGACGGTATCTGCAACCGGAATGGATTATGAGCTTGGTTTGGGAAACCGGGTATCTGTGGATGGGGAATATTGCAGGGAGGAACCAGTCTATACGAATGCGGGACAATTTGAGGAGTATTTTGGCGGAGAAGTGGACGATTTTATGAGGGCGGTGTTGTTTCGGGAGGATTATGAAATGAGCTTTCGCCTCCCGGCGGAAATCGGATTTGTAAGAGAAGAAGCCGTCGTGCTTGAGCAGGGAAGAACGGCAAAACGGCTGACTGTCGAAGTACCGACGGACGGATGGGCTTCTTTTGCCGTGATTGTTTCAGAGGACGGACATATTTATGCGGAGTTTGAACATACGGCTGGTCTTGTGACAAACGATATGGAAGCCATGACGATGCCGGAATACACGAAGGCGGAATCATAGCAGGGACGGCATACCGTGAAAAGGCAGAGCGGCAGAGAACGAAAAAATAAACAGAAATGAGAGAAAAAGAATCGATAAGTATGAAAAATGAAATTCAATATCGGGAATTGCATGCGGATGAGATCAACACAGAATTGTTCCGGGACTTTAACAGACGTCAGGTTGTGACAAAATGCCGGCGCAGGGAAAAAGACGGATGGGTGATCAGGGAGGACCCGTTTATTGATGACTGGTCCGAAGAAGATTACCGGACACTGGTCGTCTGCCTAAAGCATACGCTCGAAACGAATGGTTTTGTATATGGCGCTTTTTATGAAGGAAAATTGAAAGGATTCACTTCTGTGGAAAGCATGCTGTCGGGCGGAGAGCAGAGATACTTAGATCTGTCATGCATCCATGTGTCGGAGGAATTGCGCGGGAACGGAATCGGAACTGTTTTGTTTTTGGCAGCAAAAGAGTGGGCAAAAAAACACGGAGCTTCTAAACTGTATATATCGGCGCATTCAGCAGTCGAGAGTCAGCGTTTTTATGAGAAAATGGGGTGTGTTGAGGCACAGGTTTACGATCAAAAGCATGTTGAGGCGGAACCGTATGACTGTCAGTTAGAAAATAGATTATAAAATCTTCATAGAAAGATAAGTTTTTCCGGTTTGGTTTTATGGTATAATGGCGACAGACATGATACCAGCAACAGAAACCGGAGGATCATATAAGGTGTTTGGTGGAAATAAAAAGAACAATGCGGCAGGGAAAAGTATAGCCGTAGTAGATGTGGCGGAGAACGCGGCAGAATTGATAGAGGTTTCGCAGTTAGAGCAGATCGGGCAGAAATTTTCTTTTTTAATGGCTTGCTATCGCTGTGCGATCATGGAGGTGGAAACCAAGATCCGCGTTTTGAATGAGACGCTTTCACAGCAATATGACCGCAATCCGATCGAAACGATCAAAACAAGGTTAAAGCACCCGCACAGTATTGCGGAAAAGTTAAGGCGGAAGGGTCTTGCGCAGACAGTCGCGAATATTGAAGGGAACCTGAATGATGTCGCAGGCGTCCGGGTCATCTGCTCTTTTCCGGAGGATGTATATCTGATCGCCCGATATCTGTTGCAGCAGGATGATGTGGAGCTTGTGTCATCGAAGGATTATATCCGCCATCCGAAAGGTAATGGCTACCGCAGTCTGCACCTGATCATAGAGACGCCGATCTTCCTTGCGGATGAAAAGAAGATGATGCGTGTGGAAGTGCAGCTTCGCACGATCGCGATGGATTTTTGGGCGTCGCTGGAACACAAGTTGCGATATAAAAAAGATTTGGACTGCGCTGAGGAGATCGCGGCGGAATTAAAAGAATGCGCCGAAGAGAGTGCGCGTCTGGATGCGCGGATGCAGCATATCCGTGCGAGAATCGAATACAATGAGTGATGGCTTACGATCTCTGTTTTTCAAAGTGTTTGAAGCCTTATAAAATGGAATAATATGATATGCATATCCCCTTGTATTTGCCCTGACGGACGAAGACAAGGGGATTTTTTGAACTAACCGGGAATCCTGTTTGTGTGATCACATTTTATTCAGAAACAAAGATGATCACCTACACACAAATATCGTCTGTTATAATGAAATAGAGGTTTATGGAGTGAGGAATATCAATGAAATATATCAATGCGAAGGACATTTTACCCGAAGAATTACTTTCAATGATTCGAACCTATTATCAGGGCGGTTATTTGTATATACCAAAAGAAAGCTATGGTAAGCGAAAGCGGCAGACGGACTATCAAATCGAGTTAGAGAAACGTAATCAGGATATTTATTTGAAGCATCTGGAAGGAAGAAAAAACGGACAGCTTGCAAATATTTATCATTTATCGGGGGCAAGTATCAGAAGGATTATTTCAAAAGAAAAGGTGCGTTATCAGAAAATGAAAGAAAAAATAGAAAA
Source organism: Lachnospiraceae bacterium (assembly GCA_003979345.1). Classification (GTDB taxonomy): domain Bacteria; phylum Bacillota; class Clostridia; order Lachnospirales; family Lachnospiraceae; genus DLAJ01. Next base: position 21,593 of record RYVZ01000019.1, on the reverse strand, counting down.
GGTCCTGCCTTTATGGGAGATTGAGTGCAGGCAATTGTCACAAATCTATCCCTCAGTATGGGAAATCAATCATTCTTATGTCATAAAAGTGTATCGTGACAAGGAGCAGTTAGAAAGAAATATCAAAATATCGGAAATACTGTCAGACTGTGAGATTCCGGTTGCAAAGACAGTTCCTACGGCATTGGGGGATCAATATGCTGAGTGTCAGGGTCATTATTTTTGGATATCAAAAAAATTAAAGGGAAGCAATATTTCCAATATGAAAGATAAAGCAGTTGCGCGGGAAATGGGCTGTGCAATTGCACAGTTACATGCTGCATTTTTGAGATGCGAAGGGGAAGTCGGCTTTTGGGACAATAGTCTGTTAAAGGAGATGAAAGGCTGGGTACGGGAAAACTTAGTAAAGAATGAATGGGAGATCATAGGGGAAGAAGAATATGGAAAAGCAGTGGAAGCGTTAGAATCCGTATATGATTCCCTGCCAAAGCAATTGATCCACAGGGATGTTCATTTTGGAAATTTCTTATTTTTTGAAGGCAAATTCTCCGGATATATTGATTTTGATCTGAGCCAGAGAAACATCAGGATATTTGATATTTGCTACTTTTTGAGCGGATTGTTAGCGGAGGAGACAGAGGACGCCTTTACCAAAATGGAATGGATCGATATCGCAGGCCTGGTGCTTGCAGGATATGAAAGTGTGATTCAGCTATCTGAAAACGAAAAAAAGGCAATTCCATGTGTGATGGAATGTATCGAAATTTTATTTGCAGCGTATTACCTCAGTATGAACGATGTAAAACATGCCAATGATTCTTATCAGGTGCTTCTATTGATACAAAGTTGTGAAAGTGATCTTGAGAATCTGATATGATAGAGCGGACAATCAATGGAATTGATCTTAAAATGCATACGGAGAGTTCTCTGTTTTCGCCTAATGATATTGATAAAGGAACCATTGCGATGCTTTCAAAAATTCAATTTCATTCAGGACAGAAAATACTGGATCTCGGCTGCGGATATGGAGTGGTCGGTATCTATGCTGCTCAGTTTTCCGGCGCAGAAAATGTTACAATGGCTGACTGCGATCCTGTTGCTGTTGAAATGGCAAAAAAGAATGCCGTATATAATGGATTTGAAGCGATCCATATCTTCCAAAGCGACGGGTTCACGTCTGTCGGGGAACATGATTTTGACCTGATCTTGTCAAACCCGCCGTATCATGCGGATTTCCATGTGCCGAAAAAATTTATTGAAGGCGGTTTTCAACATTTGAAGTATGGCGGCAGTTTTGTTATGGTCACCAAGCGGTATGAATGGTATAAAAATAAACTGGCAACTGTATTTGGCGGTGTCAAAGTGATTGAGGAAAACGGTTACTATATTTTTATTTCTCAAAAACGGTTTGCGCGTAAAAAAATGATGAAAGAAAAACCGAAAATGTCAAAAAAATTGCAGCGCAAATACGGATGAAAGTAAAAGTAATGATCCATCAATGCGTATGTATGCCTTTTGTAAAAGAAAAGAAATTTATTCTGTTTTGTTACTGACGGTTATGTTATACTGCTTTCTTGTAAATCAGCATAACATAACCGTTTATTTGTATAAAACGACCGCTTATCGCTATTAGGAATACAGCACAATGCTTTTATGATATGCTCACTGACATAGAGATTTAGAGTTGGGAATGAAAAAAATTTTCAACAAAGGTTTCCGTGTCTGATGAAGCAGGCAGAAGGGTATAAGTGTGAAGGAAATCACTAAGCTCGAAAATACCTCGCTAAGTGATTTTAATCTTCACATGGATTGTTTGTGTCGACTGTGCCGGCATGACAGATTTGAGTGCGTGCTAAAGCAAACGGATGGGAGCAAAAATGAAAATTTCTTTTTGGATACATGAAAAGTATAAAGAGCCTGAGATCGTGATTTGCGGTGCGCAAAAAACGAAGGAGCTGGAGGAATTAAGGCAGACTGTTTCCGAGGCTGTGGATGAGACGATCACAGTCTATGACGATCGGGATGCCGTAAGGATCACACAGGGCGGGATCATTCGCTTTTATGCGGCAAGACAGCGCGTGTATGCCCAGACGAGGGATAAGACATATCTCGTTCATGCAAGACTCTATGAACTGGAGGAAAGCCTAAAGAAACAATTTGTCAGAATTTCCAATTCTGAGATCGTGAATATCAAAAAAATACGCCGGATGGACACAAGCATGTCCGGAACGATTCATATGTATTTGCAGGCAGATATTGAGACATATGTATCAAGGCGTTATGTCAGCAGGATCAGGGACAGCCTGATGGGAAAAGAGTTCTATTGATCAATATGGAAAATGATATGCCCTGGTAAGCGGAATGATTTTGAAGCAGGAAGGAAGATGTGCAATGTTAAAGAAAAGTTTGAGCCGCGGAGTCGTGAGCTTTGCGCTCTGTGTGACTGTGAATATCATTGTGTTAATGATCAAGACAGTGAATACGGTAAATACGACTGGCAATGTACAGGCAATGCCTGAGCTGGTGCCGGAATATGCGGCATTTTTTGAGAATCCTTTTATGGCGCTGATGGTGCAGACGCTGTTCTGCGGGCTGATCGGATTTGCGTTTGGGTGCTGTTCGGTCATTGTGGATATTGCCAGATGGAGTATGGTAAAGCAGGCGGTGGTACATTTTTTGCTGACGGCATTTGTATGGGTCCCGGTCAGTATTTTCTGCTGGGGACTTGGCAGATACCTGATCTCGTTTATCAGTGTTTTCTTAAGTATGGTGTTTACTTATACGGTAGTGTGGACATGTCAGATCATGATCTGCCGCAGGGAGGTTGCGCGTATTAACGAACAGCTGATACAGAGGGACAAAGCCACATCATAAAGGCGTAAAACCGAAGTTATTCTTCTGGAAGGAGGAGCATCTATATGGAATATGCAATAGAGGTGAAGAATATGGTCAAGGATTTTGGGACCAAACGGGCGGTGGATCATATTTCGCTGACGGTAAAAAAGGGTGAGCTGTTTGCTCTGCTTGGCGTAAACGGAGCCGGTAAGACCACGACGATCCGCATGTTGTCCGGACTCAGCAGACTGACGGAGGGGGATGCTTACATTATGGGACATAGTATCATAAGTGAGCTTTCTGAAGTAAAAAAAGTCAGCAATCTTTCACCGCAGGAAACAGCGGTTGCCCCGAATCTGAGCGTGAGAGAGAATTTGGTTTTGATCGCGCAGATTTACGGGGCTTCTAAGAGGGATGCTTCCGGGCGGGCGGATATGATGATCGGTCAGTGCGGCATGGATGAGGTTGCAGGGAAAAAAGCAAAATTGCTGTCCGGAGGGTGGCAGCGGAGACTTAGCATTGCGATGGCACTGATCACACAGCCGGAGGTTCTTTATCTGGATGAGCCGACGCTGGGACTTGACGTACTGGCAAGACGGGAACTCTGGAAAATGATCGAAAGCTTAAAGCGACATGTGACGATCGTGCTCACGACGCATTATATGGAGGAAGCCGAAGCATTGTCCGATCATGTGGCGGTCATGATCAATGGCATGATCGCGGCATTTGGGACAGTCGGGGAATTGAAAGAACAGACGTGCAGGGATACGCTGGAAGAAGCGTTTATCGCGATTGCGGAAACAGCGTGAAAATTGGTCAGGAAACACCAATGCTGCGAAAAGTGGAGAGATCAGGGATTGATGCCAAGATATGGAGGATGGGAAATGAGAACGGTTGTTTTTGCAAGAAGAAATGCGAAAGAATTATTGCGTGACCCGATCAGTTATCTGTTTTGTCTGGGATTTCCACTGGTCATGCTTTTGATCATGACGGTTTTGAATGAGAATATTTCCGCACAGGCGAATATGGTGATCTTTCGGATCGATTATCTATCAAGCGGGATCGCGGTGTTTGGATTAACGTTTGTGATGCTGTTTACATGTTTGCAGATCGCAAAAGACAGGGGAAGCGCGTTTTTGATGCGCCTGTATGCGTCGCCGATGGCAGCGTCAGAATTTATCGGCGGCTATATTCTGCCACTTTTGGTCATTGCCGTTTTGCAGAGCCTGATCACGTATGCTGCGTCCGTTGTGATTGGTTTATTTACCGGATTTTCGTTTCAGATCGGCGGGCTGCTTCTGGCAATGGCGGTACTTGTTCCGGCGGATCTGCTTTTTATCGGGTTTGGACTATTGTTCGGTACGGTTTTTAACGAGAAGGCGGCGCCGGGCTTATGCTCCGTGATTATTTCCCTGTCGGCGATCTTAGGAGGGATCTGGATGGATGTGGGTGCCTTGAGCGGCGGATTGAAAAGAATTTGTGAAATGCTGCCGTTCTATCATATCGTGGAGGTGGCAAGAGGCGCCGTGAGAGGTGATCTGGGCGGAATGGCGGGTCATATGATCATCGTTGCGGGATATACCGTTGTCGTTTTCATGTTCGCCATCGTTATGTTTGCAAATAAGAGACAGCAGGATCTGCGCTAAGCGCTTCGTGTCATCTGACAAAGATGCCGGAAACACTGAGATTTTAATAAGGTGATGCCTGAAAGAACCGACACTGCAATGCTGGTTTAGAAAAGTCCCAACATTTTCAGCAAATACAGCCATCCGGTGAGCGTAAAAGCAGAAAACAGCGTTGTCATCATGACGACGCCGGAAGAAAGTGTTCCGTCGTGTCCCATACTTTTTGCCATGATAAAACAGCTCACCGTCGTCGGTGAACCGAGCATGATGAGAATGGAAATGAGGCTGTCACCACGGTAGCCAAAATGAACGGCAACGGGAAGAAAGACCGCACAAAATAGTACAAGCTTAAAAAACGTGGCGGCAATGGTCGGTCTGATCATTGTGACGGCTTGTTTTAAGTGGAAACTTGCACCCATTGCCATGAGACCGAGCGGGGTGGCAAGATTAGCGATATAGCGGATGGTTTTTGAGAGGATGACCGGCTGCGGGATACGGCAGGCTGACCAAAAGAGACCGATGAGGATTCCGAGGATGATCGGATTAGTCAGGATGCCGAGGCAGGTCTGCTTGACGAGTGCACTTCGATTCCCTTTATCGGAGCGGTCCGTGCGCGTGCATTCAAGCAGGATGACAGCCATGACGTTATAGAGGGGGACGGAGCCGATGATCATCATGGGCGCAATACCGGCGCTTCCATAAATATTTTGAATAAAACTGATGCCCAAAAGTGCGGCACTTGAACGGAACGAAGCCTGCGTGAACTCGCCGCGGGCTTCGTTATTTTTTAGTAAAAGAGAACAGATGAAGCTGAAAATGACGCAGAGTACTGTGACGATAAAGCAGAACAGAACGAAACGACCGTTCCATATCTCGGAGAAGTCCTGCGTGGATAATTCCTGGAATAAAAGTACGGGCAGGGCGACCTTAAACACGAACGCATTCATGGTGCCGACAAAATCTTCTTTGAATATGCCGACTGCCCGAAAGAAAAGACCGAGCAGCATCAGCAGGAACACGGGAATGGTTGCATTGAGACAAAAAATCAGGTTCTCCATGGGAATACGCCTCCTTGCGGGCAGCCTTTGGATGTCCACTAGCGAGTGTAGCACGTTAAGGGAGATTGTCAAGAGGTGGATGAGATCATTCGTGAATGGAATGCTTGACAAAACTACAGAAAAATAATATAATTATATGCATAAGACAGAGGAAACAATTGTAAGTGCTCTTACAATTTAGCAAAATAATGGCTGGTAGGAGGACATATATGAAAAAGTGGACCTTATCCATGAAAATCAGCGCCATTGCCGCAGTCGTGTTTCTTGCGCTTATTGGCTATGTCTTTGCCGGAAAACTGTTGGAAAAATATCAGACAGGACGTATATTAAAAAATCTGGACATGCAGGAAATAGAATCCGTAGCAGTCATGGATTTTGGTAAAGAAGTCGTGATTACCAGAGAGGATGCGGAATGCTTTGTGGAATATGCGAGCAGGATAAGGCTTCGTGGAATGGGGCGGAGGATGAACGGGTATGGCAGTAGATGGATGTTTAAGATACGTTTCAAAGATCAGACCATCATGCGGTTCGGACTTTGGGTGGATAGCTGTTTTGTCAATAATATGGATCAAGGATACCGGATCAATCAAAAACTCTTTCATGAAATCGGGCAATTTTATATGGAAATGCAGTCGCGTTATTTGGAATTGCCATAATGGAATCGGGAGAGGCGGCATGGCATGGGTCATGCCGTCTTTTGGAGTCTGTCATAAGTGAAAATTTGTGCGGTCATCAGTTGACAAATCCACCATGAATGGTAAAATGTTGACAGATATTTGCAGGCGGCGGACGGGGAGAAAGAATCGGCAGGTTCCCGCATGCGTCGGCATGGGTATCGGATTTTTATATATGCGGGCGAACGAACGCAGAGTCGGAGGCGGAAATGGCAGAATTATATAATCACAAAATTGTGGAAAAGAAATGGCAGAAAATTTGGGATGACGAGCAGGCGTTTGCGGCGACGGAGGATTACTCCAAGCCGAAATACTATGCGCTTGTCGAGTTTCCGTATCCGTCGGGGCAGGGACTGCATGTCGGACATCCGCGTCCTTATACGGCGATGGATATTGTTGCCCGTAAAAGAAGAATGCAGGGCTACAACGTCCTGTTTCCGATGGGATGGGATGCGTTCGGCTTACCGACCGAGAATTATGCGATCAAGAACCGGATCCATCCGAAGATCGTGACGAAAAATAATGTGGAGCGCTTTAAGAGCCAGCTTCATGCGATCGGTTATTCCTTCGACTGGAATCGTGAGGTCAATACGACAGATCCTGAATATTATCACTGGACCCAGTGGATCTTTTTACAATTATTCAAAAAAGGACTTGCTTACAAGACTGAAATGCCGATCAACTGGTGTACGTCGTGTAAGGTCGGACTTGCAAACGAAGAAGTCGTAAACGGAGTCTGTGAGCGCTGCGGTGCGCCCGTTGTGCGCAAGGCGCAGAGCCAGTGGATGTTAAAGATCACCGATTATGCGCAGAAGCTTTTGGACGGACTGGATGATGTGGACTATATTGAGCGCGTAAAAGTTTCACAGAAAAACTGGATCGGCAGATCGACCGGAGCGGAAGTTGATTTTTCGATTAAGGGAAAAGAAGATAAACTGCGTATTTATACGACGCGCTGCGACACGCTGTTTGGCGCGACTTACATGGTTCTTTCTCCGGAACATCCGCTGATCGATAAATACAAAGATGAGTTGTCAAACTGGGATGAGATTGCGGCATACCGTGAAGCCGCGGCGAGAAAATCCGATTTTGAGCGCGCCGAACTCGCAAAAGAGAAAACGGGCGTGGAGATTCAGGGCTTAAAAGCAGTTAATCCGGTGAACGGCGTGGAGATTCCGATCTGGATCTCCGATTATGTATTGATGAGCTACGGAACAGGCGCGATCATGGCAGTGCCCGCGCACGATGAACGTGACTGGGAGTTTGCGAAAAAATTCGGACTTCCGATCATTGAGGTCGTCGCAGGCGGAAAAGACGTACAAGAAGAAGTGTTTACGGATGTTGCCACTGGTAAACTCGTAAATTCTGATTTTCTGAATGGTCTGGAAGTCGCCGAGGCAAAAGAAAAAATGATCGCCTTTTTGGAAGAAAAGGGAATCGGAAACGCGAAAGTGAATTATAAACTACGCGACTGGGTATTTTCGAGACAGCGTTACTGGGGTGAGCCAATCCCGATCGTGAACTGTGAGAAATGCGGTTATGTGCCGCTCGATGAGAGCGAGCTGCCGTTGCTTTTACCGGAAGTGGACAGTTATATGCCGACCGATAACGGCGAATCGCCGATTGCGGCGATGACTGATTGGGTCAACACTACATGCCCGTGCTGCGGCGGACCCGCGAAGCGCGAGACGGATACAATGCCCCAATGGGCGGGGTCATCATGGTATTTTATCCGCTATACCGATCCGAAAAATGACAAAGCGCTCGCGAGCAAAGAAGCGATGGAGTATTGGCTTCCGGTAGACTGGTACAACGGCGGCATGGAACACACGACGCTGCATTTGCTCTACTCCAGATTTTGGCACAGATTTTTATATGATGAGAAGGTCGTTTCGTGCAAGGAGCCGTATCAAAAGAGGACGTCGCACGGCATGATCCTCGGAGAAAACGGCGAGAAAATGAGCAAGTCACGCGGCAATGTCGTCAATCCGGATGATATCGTGCGTGATTACGGCGCGGATACGCTGAGAACTTATGAAATGTTCATCGGTGCGTTTGAATTGAGCGCCTGCTGGTCGGAGGACGGTGTAAAGGGCTGCCGCCGGTTCCTTGAGCGCGTGTGGAAGCTTCAGGATATGGTAAACGACGAGGAAGGTTATTCCGCAGACTTAGAAACGAAGATGCATCAGACGATCAAAAAAGTCAGCATGGATTTCGAAAGCCTCAAATATAATACGGCAATCGCTGCAATGATGGCGCTGATCAATGAATTTTATAAAAAAGGAAGTGTGACGAAGGGAGAGTTCAGGACGCTTCTGACGCTCCTTAATCCGGTCGCACCGCATATTACGGAAGAGCTTTGGGAGATGAAAGGATACGGCGGAAAGCTGTATCAGGCGGCATGGCCTGAATATGACGAGAAGAAGACCGAGGAGTCAACCGTTGAGATCGCGCTTCAAATCAATGGAAAGACCAAGGCGACGCTTGCCATTGCCAAAGACGAAGCCAAAGACGATGTGATAACCAAGGCGCGTGAGGCACTTGCAGACAAATTGACCGGTTCAGTGGTGAAAGAAATCTATGTGCCGGGCAGGATTGTCAATATCGTGATGAAATGATGATGCCGTATTCTCTATGAGGAACCGGCTGACCGACGGTTATTTACAAAAGCCTCTTATGACGGATTTTGATGTCCGGCTTAAGGGGCTTTTCAGACTTGAAGGAAACCAAAACGCCGTTTGATTCTATGATCTTAGAAAGAGAGGAATGGTCGAATGGACAAAAAGAAACAGAAAACAGCGATTGCTTTAGAGTACAATCCTGATGAAGAGGCGCCCAAGATCATAGCGACGGGCAAGGGACGGGTTGCGGAAAAGATCATAGAGACGGCAAAAGAAGCGGATGTGCCGATCCATGAGGACTCTAAACTCGCAGATACGCTGTCGAAATTAGAAATCGGAGAAATGATACCGCCAGAGCTGTATGAGGTCGTGGCGGAAATTCTCGTTTTTGTGGATGCGATGGATAAGATCAAGGCCAAAATGGAAAAGGGCGGAAAGCAGATATGACAGGCGGCTTAAGAACCGGAGAGCCAGAGCTGGAGGCGTATCGGATAAACAGGAATTGCAGATGAAAGAAGGAAATACTCTGAACAAAAGAAAAAAGGGAGCAGAGCAGGAAAGCATTGCCTGTGATTATTTGGAACGGCGGGGAGTCATGATCGTGGAGCGCAATTACCGTACACGATACGGGGAGATCGATCTCATCGCGCTGCATGACGGGTATTTGATCTTTGTGGAGGTGAAATATCGTTCCGGCACCGGTTGCGGCTATCCGGAAGAAGCGGTGACAAGTGCAAAGCAGCGGACGATCTGTAAGGTGGCGGAATACTATCTTTATACGCACGAACGGATGCTGCCAAGGGCGCCGCGCGGCATCCGCTATGACGTGGTGGCGATTCTTGGGGATCAGGTACGGTGGATATCAAACGCATTTGAACATCATGGTGGATACTATTGATGCCAATGTATCATCATTGATGTGCTGAAATTGCGATTGATGACAGGGTATCGTTGAAGACGGATTTCGCTGCATCAGTGATGATAAACATAAAAATGACACAAGCGATACAACTTAAGTCAGACAGCAAAGGAGAAAATAATGGAGTTGATCAGAAAAAAGAGCCATGCGGGTGCGCATGCAGGGGTTCACGTCAATCACAAGAATCTGAAGGGAGAAGATTTTCCGTACCTCACATTTCCGAATCTGGAAAAATTAGATTTTCTCAAACAAGTATTTACGACAAGGCTTGGCGGCGTCAGCAGCGGTGCGCTTGAGAGTCTGAATCTTTCCTATTCGAGGGGAGATATGCCGGCCAATGTGGACGAAAATTTTGCACGTGTTGCTAAAGTATTGGGGGCATCTGTACAGGATATGGTATTTACGGATCAGACGCATACAGCAAATATCCGTGTGGTCACGGAAAAGGATAGGGGGAAGGGAGCCATTCAAAGCAGGGATTACAGGCAGGTTGACGGACTGATCACCAATATACAGGGAATCGTTCTCTGTGCCTTTTTTGCCGATTGTGTTCCGGTTTTGCTGGCGGATCCGGTGCATCGCGCGATCGGGCTTGTGCATTCGGGCTGGCGCGGGACAGCGGCGTCCATTTCCCAGGTTGCACTTATGAATATGCATGATGTTTACGGAACAAGGCCGACGGATTGTTTTGCGGCGATCGGACCTTCCATCTGCAGGGAATGCTATGAGGTGAGCAGGGATGTCGCGGATGTGTTTTTTGAGGTATTCGGGATGTCTGCCGCCGCATCCAGGGAGGAGGCAGAAGAAAAAAATCTGCTTCTTTACCGGAAACCGGGTGGAAAATATCAGCTTGATCTTTGGCGTGCAAACGAGCTGCTGCTGTTGGATGCAGGCGTGCCAAAAGAGAACATTTTTGTGACGGATGTCTGTACCTGCTGTAATCCGCAGATCCTGTTCTCGCACCGGGCAAGCGGGGGACAGAGAGGAAATCTTGGCGCGTTTATGATGATAAAATAGATGCCTTTCTTCATAAATTCTTTCGTTTTTTCCTTAACATTTCTTAAAAATCATATGTTCTAATGGGTAAAAGGGGAGAACAGGATGAGCCGTGTATTGATCTGTGATGATGAAAAAGCAATTGTGGATGCGATCGAGATCTATCTGACGCAGGAAGGATATGAGTCGCTTCGGGCGGAAAACGGAATGGAAGCGTTGAAGCTTTTGCGTGAGAACGAGGATATTCAACTGGTCATTCTTGACGTGATGATGCCGGTCATGGACGGCATTGCGGCACTGAAACATATTCGTGAATTTTCTGCGGTCCCGGTGCTGATGCTTTCTGCAAAATCGGAGGATGTGGATAAAATCGCGGGATTAACACACGGCGCTGACGATTATGTGACGAAACCGTTTAATCCGATGGAGCTTCTTGCAAGGGTCCGTTCCCAAATCAGACGTTATACGCTTTTGGGCGGAGAACAGGGGATACAGATTTCGGGCAAAAAGCTTATAAACGGCGGACTGGAGCTTGATGATGAGAAAAAGCAGGTGTTTGTGGACGGAGAAGAAGTCCGCTTAACACCGATGGAATTTCTGATCTTAAAGCTGCTCATGGAGAATCCGGGCGTGGTATTTTCCGCATCGAGGATTTATGAAACCGTCTGGAAAGAGGACGCGTTTTCTTCGGACAATACGGTAGCCGTTCATATTCGTCATCTGCGCGAAAAAATTGAGATCAATCCAAAGGAGCCGCGCTACATCAAAGTCGTGTGGGGCGTCGGCTATAAATTGGAAAAACAATGACTGCGCATGCTGTGATCCCCCGGCACTTGTATTTTTGCCGCTTTTGCGGCACGGATCCGGCGCATGAAACGCTTTCACCAGCGTTTCTGCAAGTTGGAGAAAAGGGAGGAAAAGCATGAAAGAGCGGGGAATGGAAGAGGTCGGCAAGGACGTTATGCCGGAAGGGAAGGAAATAGAAGTAAACATAGGAAAGATCATGCCAAAAGAGCAAGAAATAAAAGAAAACAGCGGAGAAATCATGCCGGAAGAGCGGGAGCCGGAGAGAGGCAGCGATAAGACCGCGCAGTCAAAAAAGCAAAAAGAGGGCGGTAAACGGAAGAACAGGCTTTGGAACAGTCGGAAATTTCAAAACGTCATGTGTCTGACCGGCGCACTGCTGATCGTGCTGAGCGTGATGGGAGAGCTGCTGCTGTTTGGCGTGATGGATATGGATGACGATTTTTCTTCCTATGCGGTCGGAGACGTACTTGCCGAGGTCATGACGACGTCCGGTTATACGGATTCACAGATCTATAAGGATGCTCTTTTTGTGGAAGCTACCTCACTGGCGACGCAGGCGCATGCGAGGCAATTGTTTGAGACGGACGGCAGATATGATGAGGACAAAATGATCGATCTTGCCTATGTTTCTATGCGGAATGAGGGAGTGCCGGAGACGGGGATTACTTATCGGATCGGTGATCTGCTCAGATGGAAGCGCAGCGAGTTTGTGACACAATGGCTGATTCCACAGCAGTTTGATGCCGTTTATGAAAAAAAACAGAAAGATCCTTATGATATTGTCAATTATGAAGAACTCAATGCCATACTGATGAACGCTGCCGGCGTGACCATACAGAAGGAATGCGTGTATTATGAGCTTGCCCTTCCGACCGATGGAAAGAGTCTGTATCTTCATGCGGGTGATCTGGGCACTTTGTCGGAATACACGTCGTATTTGAGAGAACTGTTGATGTATGTTGCGGGGATGTACAGCTATTATGCGGATCAGGACGCAGTACAGGGCAATCTTGGTATTGCCGTGGTGAATCCTGCTGTCGGTCTGGTATACAGTAACCTGAACGGGGATGAGGTTACGCTGAGCGGGGATGCGGATGAGCTGAACCGAATCCTTTATGACTATGTGACACAGAAGGAATACTACGCTGTGCATCACGTTGGCACAGGCACGATCTCAGTTGGGAAAAACGATATATCGCTCTATGAGGATGCGCTATGCAGGCAGATCGGTCTGTTGGGCGGAGAACGGCTTTACCTTGTGCTGGATGCGGATTTTTCCCAGGAGGATCTGCTTTGGCGCATGGGAAACTGGTACGGACTGATCAAGAACATGACGGCAGGAATGTTTACGGCATTTATCGCAGGGGTATGCCTGTTTTTAACTGCATTGATCAGAAGAACGATGCTGGAAGGACGGGAAGAAGCAGCGGCGAGAACGATCGATAACTGGTTCACGATACTCCTTCCGGCAATCCTTATACCGATTACCGGTGCTATTTATATCGCGTGGCATTTTCTGGAGCCTTTGGCGGAATGGTACTGGGAGTATTATGAAATCGGGAATGAAGCCGGTATTTATTTAAGCGGCGGCGGAATGTTTGTCCTTGCTGCTGTCACTGTGACAGTCGTTGCATCGTTTGGGTTGTATTTCTATCTTGAGATGGTCCATAGGATCAAAAAGAGGACGCTTTACAAAAAGAGCCTGCTTCGATTTATCCTTGTTTATTTGAAAAAAGCTTTTTTGTGGATTTGGAGTAAATTGAAAAAACTGTCAGGGATCGTTGACGGCAAGATCAAATGGGTGGTTGGATATCTTGCGTTTTTATTCGTGAATCTGATCGGCGTATTGATCGGGGCTGACGGATATGTGCTTCTGCTTGTGGTTCTTACACTTGCGGATCTTGCGATCGGCGCGGCGGTTCTTGCTTATTTTAAGGAGCAGGATGCATTAAGAAAACATATGGAGCGCACCGTGCAGGGAAGCAGAGGGGATGTGCTCAATACCGAACGGTTTCACGGGATGAACAGGCGTACTGCGGAGCTTGTCAATGATATGGATCTCGGCATTTCAAGGGCGGTTGAAAAATCCGTAAAGGATGAACGGATGAGAACGGAACTGATCGCCAATGTATCGCATGATGTCAGAACGCCGCTGACCTCGATCATCAATTATGTCGATTTACTGAAAAAAGAACCGATCGAGTCGGAAAACGCACATAAATATCTTCAGGTACTGGACGAGAAATCAGCGCGCTTAAAGCAATTGACAGAGGATCTGGTGGAGGCAAGCAGGATCACGAGCGGAAACGTTTCGGCAGAATTGGTCCGCATGAGCGCCACAGAGCTTGTACAACAGATCGCGGCGGAGTATGAGGAAAAATTTGCAGCAAAGGAACTGACGCTGATCCTCAGCCTGCCGGAAGATAAGGCGGAGGATTCCTTCATTGGAGACAGTCGTTATGTATGGCGTGTGATTTCAAATTTGTTCAGTAATCTGTGTAAATATGCGATGCCCCACACGAGAGTCTATTTCAGTATGTTCCGCACGCCGGAGCCGATGTTCCGAATGGAATTAAAAAATATTTCCGAATATCCTCTCAACATACCGCCGGAGGAGTTGACAGAGCGGTTTGTGCGCGGGGATGCATCCCGTGGTACGGAGGGGAACGGACTTGGCCTTTCCATTGCCCAGAGCCTGATGAATGTCATGCACGGAACCTTAGAAATTAAAATTGACGGAGATTTGTTCAAGGTTGTATTAAACTTTTCGGTTTGAAGTAAAATATAAATAGTTGTTGACACGGCAAAACGAATTGTCTATAATGCAGACATATCTAATAGAAAAACAAATAGCAAAGGTGTGGAAGGGAACAAGTAGCCGTAAGGGGAACGCACAGAAAGCAGCCGGTTGATGAGAGGCGCGCGGAAAGCTTATTGCGAATACATCCTGGAGCTTTATGGCAGAACGGAACACGCGTCGAGGGACCGGAGGGTTCTTGTAGGCCATAACGGAAGCTGACCGTTATCGCAGGACAGTATCGCAAAGCGGATACAGATCGACAGCCCGGAGCGCAGTTTTTGTTTTCGGCAGTCGCGCGTATTGCGCCGGACGCCGTACTGCATGAGCCGCAGTTGTGTGAGCCCTGCGGGAAAAAAGGTGGTAACACGGGTATCAGACCCCGTCCTTTATACAAAGGACGGGGTTCTTTTTGCGCGGTCAGCAGAGAAGCAAAGGATTTTCGCATATGAAAGTCGTTCCCGCAACCGCGGGCAGATGCATGGAAAAGTCTTTGAAGAGAACAATGTAAGCTGTGCAGGGAGAGAGGACAAACAGAAAATAGAAGGGAGCTTAAAACAATGCAGGTTTATGAAGAATTACAGGCAAGAGGATTGCTTGCGCAGGTGACAAACGAGGAAGAGATCCGCAAGATGGTGAATGCGGGAAAGGCAACATTCTATATTGGCTTTGATCCGACCGCAGACAGCCTTCATGTCGGACATTTCATGGCGCTGTGCCTGATGAAACGCCTTCAGATGGCGGGTAATAAGCCGATCGTTCTGATCGGAGGCGGGACGGCTATGGTCGGCGATCCGTCCGGACGTTCGGACATGAGACAGATGATGACGACCGAGACGATCGAACACAACGTAGAATGCTTTAAGAAACAGATGAGCCGCTTTATTGACTTTTCGGAAGGAAAAGCGATTCTCGCGAATAATGCGGACTGGCTGCTCGGACTAAACTATATCGAGCTTCTGCGTGAGGTCGGCGCATGCTTTTCAGTCAACCGCATGCTGACGGCGGAATGTTATAAGCAGCGCATGGAGAAAGGACTTTCCTTTTTGGAGTTTAATTATATGATCATGCAGAGCTATGACTTTTTGGAGCTCTACAAGCGTTACGACTGCAATATGCAGTTCGGCGGCGACGATCAATGGAGCAACATGCTCGGCGGAACAGAGCTGATCAGAAGGAAACTCGGCAAAGACGCGCATGCGATGACGATCACACTGCTCTTAAATTCAGAGGGTAATAAAATGGGAAAAACGCAGTCCGGTGCAGTGTGGCTTGATCCGGATAAGACTTCCCCGTTTGAGTTTTACCAGTACTGGAGGAATGTCGCGGATGCCGATGTCTTAAAATGCATCCGTATGCTGACGTTTCTGCCGCTTGAGCAGATCAACGAGATGGATGCATGGGAGGGCGCGCAGTTAAACGAGGCAAAAGAGATTCTTGCCTATGAACTGACGAAACTCGTGCATGGAGAGGAAGAAGCCGGGAAAGCAAAAGAGGCGTCGAAAGCGTTGTTTGCGGGCGGCGGGAATATGGAGCATATACCGACCACGACCCTGACGGACGAGGATTTCACGGATGGGAGCATTGACATTTTAGCGCTGCTTGTCAAGGGCGGCATGACAAAGAACCGTTCCGAGGCAAGGCGCGCAGTCGAGCAGGGCGGCGTGTCTGCGGGGGATGAGAAGATTTCCGATGTGAAAAAGGCATATACGAAGCAGGAGCTTTCGGGAGACGGGCTGCTTGTAAAGAAAGGGAAAAAGACATTTCATAAGTTCGTGGTATAATATTGGAAATCCGTGCGTGAAGATAAACAATCAGATTGCATTCTGTACGGATCGGTCATTGCAATGTCTGAAATTTATAAAAAGCAATGTTGCAGATCATGGAATCTGAATGATAGTACGGCAGCGCTTTAACTGGCACGGTCTATTTGCTTTTGCAGGGTGAAGTGGTATGAGTCAGTGAAGAAAGATGTACCACCCGCTTCAAACAGAAAAATGATACAGGAGAAAAGGGGATGATGGGATTGCAGCAAAGAAACGGGATGGCGCGTAATCTTTATCGTACGGAGTGGAAATATCGGTGCAGGGACGAGGTAAAGCGGAAGGTTATCTTTACAAAAACACAAATCTGTTATACAATGACTTTGTAAATGAAACAATATACGGACGGACCGCTTGAGGAATGTGTAAAGGAGCTGCCAATGGAAGAGAGAAGACGTAATCAACGGATGGAACTGAAGTCGAAGCTGGTTGCCAAGAGGCTGGATTCCGACGAGGCGAAAGAACTGGAAATTGATATTACTGATGTGTCAAAGACAGGCGTGGGCTTTACCTGTGCTGAGGCGCTGACGATCGGCGCGGTATATGAATCATTTCTGACGATTTGGACAAAGGAAATCATTCATGCGTTTATTGAGATTGTCCGCATTGTAAAACTGGAGGAGGGCGGTTATCAGTACGGCGGTATTTTTGTCGGCATGCCGGAGATTGATGCAAAGCGGATTGAAGTCTATGAGATGGTAAAACGTTTTCAGGAATGATATGACATACCACATACGGCAAATATTGATAGATTGAAATGAAAGATTTACAATTTTCATTTATGCATATCGTAAGCAAGACTTGCGTTATGTATGGGGATCAGCGGGAAAGAGCATGGGCGGGCGTATGCCAGCCCTGTTTTTTCGTGAAGTCTGCCGAGAGGTCATAAAATTGCATCAAAAGTGATAAGAGAGCGATGATCGGGAGTGTTGCTTTGTCAAAAATCCCTGATCGTGGAAGGAATGCGGATACGAAATATGAAAATCGGTTTGATAGGACTTGGACTGATCGGCGGGTCGATCGCAAAAGCGCTCCGGGCGGCGGCGCCGGAAACCGGCATCACGGCATATGACATTGACCGGGGTGCGCTTATACTGGCAAAAAAGGAAGGCTGTATCGATGAAGCTGCAGACGGCGTGACAAAAGAGACGTTTGGCGCATGTGATATGATTTTTTTATGCGCACCCGTATCAGAAAATGACGGGAATCTGGATCAGATTGCCGCTGTGATGAAAGAAGATGCGATATTGACGGATGTCGGGAGCGTGAAGGGGGACATTCATACACATATTTCAAGGCTTGGGCTGGAATCGCGATTTATCGGCGGACACCCGATGGCAGGAAGCGAGAAGACCGGATATGAGCATGCGGATGCAGACTTGTTTGAAAATGTGTATTATATCATAACTCCGACTGAGCAGACGAATGAGGAACAGCTCCAAAAATATGAGCGTCTGATCAGATGTATGCGGGCGATTCCGCTTGTGATGACGCCGGAAAAGCATGATTATGTGACGGCAGCGGTCTCGCATCTGCCCCATGTGATCGCGGCGGCGCTGGTCAATCTGGTGAGGGAAGAGGATAAGGATGACGGCGTGATGAAAATGATTGCAGCGGGCGGCTTCCGCGATATTACGAGAATCGCGTCCTCGTCGCCAGTGATGTGGGAAGCGATCTGCATGGCGAATACAGAGAAAGTGAAGAAACTTTTGGACACCTATATCGCGTCGCTGAATGCGATCCGCAATACGATAGAGGAGCGGGATGGGAAGGGCATCCGGGAATTTTTCAGCGGTGCGCGTGATTACCGGGATTCTTTTCAGATGTCGGATGCAGGTGCGCTCCGTCCTGTGTATGCACTGCATGTAGATATTCCCGATGCACCCGGAACCATCGCAGCGATTGCGTCTATTCTCGCAGAGCACGGGCTCAGTATCAAAAATATTGGTATCATTCATAACCGGGAGTATGAAGAGGGCGTTCTTCGCGTCGAATTTTACGACGGTACAGCGCGCGCGGAAGCAAAGAAGCTGCTGATTAAGCTGCAGTATCAGGTCTATGTATCATAGACGGCACTGGCACAAGCGTTTTTACGCTGTAGTTTCTGTATTTCATTGAGATGGGTGAAGATGGCAGACATGAGGGAATCCATTAAGAAGGGAAGCGGACGACATGGAAAAGAAAAAAATGAAGGATAAAAAACTGCTCGTTAAAGTAATCATAGCGGTTGTGGTATTATTGATCGGTGCAGTTTATTATTATGTGAAGCTGCCTGCATGTAACATTCACAGCGCAGGGTTTTGGAAGTTTTTACTGTTCCTTATTTTTATCGGAACGTTGTTACACCTGCTGAGCAAGATGAAAAAGAAAAATTTTTCTTTTTCTCAGACAGGCATTTCCTATATCGGTGATAAGGCAGTTTTTAAGAGTGCTAAATGGGGAGCCATTCTGTTTGGTGTGGTATTGCTGATCTATATCATTGGCTCGATCCTGTCCTCGCCCATTGTTAATGCCGGAAAATATCAGAGACTGATGCCGGTTGAGGAACGTGAGTTTCAGGCGGATATCGCAGAGGTGGACTATACAACGATCCCTCTTTTGGACAAGGATTCAGCAACCATCCTTGGCGAGCGCAAAATGGGCTCCATGATCGACATGGTATCGCAGTTTGAAGTGGATAACGAATATACGCAGATCAACTATAATGGAAGACCGGTCCGCGTCACACCGCTTCGATATGCGAGCCTGATCAAATGGATCACGAATCAGAGTAATGGCATTCCGGCGTATCTGCTGATGGATATGACGACGCAGGATACGCAGATCATTAAGCTTGATCAGCCGATCCGTTATTCCAAAAGCGAGCACTTTAACCGAAATCTCTACAGGCATCTTCGTTTTCATTATCCGACCTATATTTTCGACGATCAGATCTTTTTTGAGATCAATGAAGAAGGTACGCCTTATTGGGTATGCCCTGTGAAAAAGTTTAATATCGGACTCTTTGGCGGACAGACGGTTGGAAAGGTCGTGCTCTGCAATGCGGTCACGGGAGAATGCACGGCGTATGATGTAGAGGACGTGCCGACATGGGTAGATAAGGTGTATTCTGCAGAAAGGCTTGTACAGCTTTATGATTATTACGGCATGCTCAAAAATGGTTACTTCAATTCTATTCTGGGGCAGAGGGGCTGCGTACAGACGACGAATGGATATAACTATCTGGCTCTGGATGATGACGTTTGGGTTTATACGGGCGTGACTTCGGTCAACGGAGATCAATCCAATGTTGGATTTGTGCTGATGAACCAGCGTACGATGGAGACACGCTTTTATACTGTGGAAGGGGCGATCGAGGATTCGGCAATGTCCTCAGCGCAGGGTCAGGTTCAGCACTTAAACTATAACGCAACCTTTCCGCTGCTGGTCAACATTGCGTCCGAGCCGACCTATATCATGGCGCTCAAGGATGCGGCAGGGCTTGTTAAAATGTATGCGATGGTCAATGTGCAGAAATATCAGATCGTTGCAACCGGCGATACGGTAAAAGAGTGTGAACGCAATTACCGCGAGCTGCTGCGTACAAATGGAATTGAGTCTCAGCCGGGGACATCTGGCGGTGCTTCCGTAACGGGGACAGTTGAATCTTATGCATCCGTTGTCATGGAAGGCAATACTCATTTTTATCTGAGTCTTGATGGTGTGGAAGACATCTTTGACTTTGACATGACAAAGGAAGATCTGCTTGGCATCATCCGCATAGAAGCGGGTGATACGATCACGATCTACTACGAGGATACGGGAAGCACCTTAAAGACAGTCACGGCATTTGAACCATAAATCTTAATGAGGTGCGATGTTTAATATTTTATCTATTTTTGTACGATCCGCCTCAGAGCTGTTCTTTTTAATGACGTCTGAGATCAGGCGTATCTCTTCTTTTGAAAATTGAATGTTTTCACTTTGCCCGCGTTTGGCGAGGGAAAGAAAAAACGGAAGAAGTTCTTTTTGTTTAAGCGAGGCGCTTTCAATCACGAGCGTATGTAGAAAATCCAGTTTTCTGCGCTCAATGTGAGAAAGCGCCTCATCGTTCATCCAATCTTTGTTCATGTTCCGGTTCATCCTGCCTTTCTGAAGTGTTTGAAGGTTCTTCCCTGTCGTCAGACGTACCGGCTGACGATTGGAAGAGAGAGATCAAATTCAATATACTGTTCATATCCATACCGCTTCCCGTGCTTTGTGTGCTTTGGGAAGCTGAAGCTTTTGTATCTGAATGAGCTGTATGACGATGATCCGTATCATCTGTGCCGCTGTCCTGCATATCAGAGGCGGCACTCATTGTATCAGCTTCTGAGGAGCTGCTGTTCTGCATAGACGAAAATGCGCTCCATAAGTCGGCAGCGGACGAATCATCGCCGCCCTGCATTGCCTGAAAGAGATTCATCATATCGGCAGCGGACGAATCGCCGGACATTCCGTTTAACGCAGACAGATACGGCATGATCTGCTGAAAGCGCTGATACATGGCAAACACGTTCTGCATACGGACTAATTCCTGATATTCGGACTCAGACAGGCAGGGTTTTAATGCAGGTATCAGGCGTGTGAGCAGGTCTTCACCTGTAGTAGACGGATCTGCCGCACCATGCGTAAAGTGTCCCGATTTTAAGAGTGTGAGCGCATGTTTTAACTGTGCGAAACGAATCCATACAGCGAGCATTGGCTGATAAGGCGCAGGAAAAAAAGGAATCAGTACCCGCATGATGCGAAGCGCTTTTGTATCAAAAAGCGTGTCGAAATCCACCGAGGTATCATCCCTCTCTCCGTCATGTCCGGATAAAATTGATTCCATAGGAGTGTTCCTGCCTTTTTTCATATTGTATGCCATCCGTTTCGTGAACATTCGAAAGGCGGATCAGCTGTATTCGTGCAGGCGGGCTTAAAAGCCCGCCTGAGAATATAGGTGTAACAATTAGCAGCCACAGCCGTTGTTGTTACCGCAGCAGCTAAGGAGCAGCAGAATGATGATCCAGTCACAGCAGTTGTTGTCACCGCCGCCAAATAATCCGCCGCCGCATCCACAGCCGTTACCGCCGAAGAATCCGCCATTGCCGCCGCACAGGGAAAGCAGGATGATGATCCAGATAATGGAACTGCATCCTCCATTGTTATTGCTTTCGCATCCACATCCACAGTTTGTAGCAGCTAAATCACTCATGTTAAATCCTCCAAATTTTTGTTTACAGTTTACTATATGAGGAAGGCTTGGAACAGGTGCCTCCCTTTTCAATTTTTTTGAAAATTTTTTTGATTATTTTGGAAAAGAGTGCTATTATAAAGGGTAGCGAACAATGGTACAAGGCAATCATGTAAGGAAAGTAAGGGAGGATGCGGTTCCTGGATTTGGATTATCCTGTTACTGTGCTGCTGCGGCAACG
>RYVZ01000046.1 GCA_003979345.1 Lachnospiraceae bacterium | reverse complement strand
AACTTTTTCTTCTTTTGCTTAACTATACCAGTAACTTACCATACGAAAAGAAGAAAATCAATAATCAAATTGTCTTTTTAATATAAAAAATTACATTGCTTTTTTGTGCATGTTTACTATATTTTTTTGAATATTCCGGTCCGTTTCATATTTCTCAGATTTTAGCTTCATTTAGCTAAAAAGCACTTTAATTTCCTATTGACTTAACCTTTTTCTTTCATTATAATAAACTTGAATCACAGGCAGGAGGCAGTTATGTTATATATGCATTCTTTGCAGGAGGCAGAAGAAATCTTCAAAGCGCTGAGCACTCCCATGCGTCTGCGCATCATGGAGCTTATTTACGACAACGATCATATGAGCATGAATGACCTTGCTGAAGCGCTTCATCTGACGAACAGCGCCATCTCTCTTCATGTCGGCAAGCTGGAGAGTGCAGGACTGGTCAAAATACAGACAACCTCAGGCAAGCGCGGAATCATGAAACTGGTCCGTCCCAAATACAGTCGGCTGATCGTGGATCTCGCACCGCAGGCTGCCGCGCGCGCATGCTATCAGGATGATATTTCGGTCGGACATTACACATCTGCAGATGTTCACCCCACCTGCGGACTCGCAACAGCCAACAGCATCATCGGAGAGCTGGACGATCCCCGTGTTTTTTCTTATCCCGAGCGTTTCAAGGCAGGCATCCTCTGGATCGGCTGGGGCAGCATTTCCTACAATCTGCCAAACCGGCTGCGCGCCGGACAGCGCCTGACCGAACTTCAAATCTCCTTCGAGATTTCTTCCGAGTGTCCGGAAAACAATGACGACTATCCTAGCGATATCCATTTTGAGATCAACGGTATTTCAGTCGGCAAATGGATCAGTCCCGGAGATTACGGCTCCCGCAAAGGCATGCTTTCCCCCCAGTGGTGGCCGGAACTTCTCAATCAGTACGGTCTTTTGAAAACACTGATCATCAATCACAGCGGGACGTTCATAGACGGCACGCACGAAATTTCAGATGTAACGATCGACGATCTGCATATTGACTATAACAGCGGCATCGACTTGAAATTCTCCGTGCCAAAAGACACCTCTAACTGCGGCGGAATGACGATATTTGGAAATGAATTTGGAGATTACAACCAGAGTATCCGTGTTAAAGCATACTATGAAGATGTGAGCGAAACATAATCATGAAGTGAGTGCTTCCATGAAGCACGGCAAAAGACCCCGATGTTCCGGCATCGGGGTCTTTCTATTTTCTTTTTGGCGTAGCGGACTTATTTACAGGATCGTCTTTACCCAGCCTTCCGGCGCCTCAATGCGTCCCATCTGGATTCCGGTCAGCGTATCGTACAGCTTCTGGATCGTCTCTCCCATTTGTTCCATGCCGCTGGGGAAGCAAATCTCCTTCCCGTGATCGTTGATCTTACCGACAGGAGAGATCACGGCTGCCGTCCCGCACAGACCACACTCCGCAAACTCAGGCACCTCCTCAAACAACACTTCGCGCTCTTCGACCTGCATATGGAGATAACGCTCCGCAACATACAGCAGAGAGCGTCTCGTGATGGAAGGAAGAATACTGTCTGACTTCGGCGTCACAAGTTTTCCGTCTTTTGTAATGAAAATAATATTCGCGCCGCCAGTCTCTTCGACTTTTGTTCTCGTTTTCGGATCTAAATACATATTCTCCGCAAAACCCGCCCTGTGTGCTTCCATGACCGGATGCAAGCTCATCGCGTAATTCAGACCCGCCTTGATATTGCCCGTTCCGTTCGGCGCTGCGCGGTCAAAATCGGATATGCAGATCGTCAGCGGCTTTGCACCGCCCTGAAAGTACGGACCCACGGGCGTCACAAAAATGCGGAACTGGTATTCCTCCGCAGGCTTTACGCCAATGACCGGATTCGTTCCCATTAAAAACGGACGGATATAAAGCGTCGCGCCGGTTCCGTAGGGAGGAACCCATGCGGCATTTGCCTTCACGACCTCACAGACTGCCTCCACAAATTTTTCTTCCGGAAATACGGGCATCTCCAACCGTTTCGCCGTATCCGCCATGCGCTTTGCATTCATATCCGGTCTGAAGCAGACGATATGTCCGTCCTCCGTCGTATATGCCTTTAAGCCCTCAAAGCAGGTCTGCGCATACTGGAACACGCATGCGCATTCACTCAACACGACATCCGCGTCGTCCACAAGCGCTCCCTCATTCCATGCGCCGTCCTTATATTCGGCAACGTACCGCTTGTCTGTTTTATGATAGGCAAAGCCGATATTTGCCCAGTCTAAATTCTTTTTTTCCATAGTCTGTCCGACTCCTTTCCACACCTGACGGGTCGGCTAATTGCGCTCCTGCTGCTCATGCGTTTCGCAACTGCCTGATCTATGCTTTTGTCCCTTTCTCATATTAGTATAGTTATTTCTTTTTTTCAATATCGGATTTTCTGAAATTCTGTTTTCTTTTACACAAAGTATGTAAAAAAAGAATGGATGGATTTTTTGTCCGTTACGTGAGATAATAGGACAGAAAGATTTTTATGGACAGACTGCGGATAAGCAGTCAGAAATGGAGGATAGTTATGGCTAAAATAATCAGAACAGAAGATTTTGACAAAACTGTATTACAGTCGGACAAGCCCGTGCTCGTAGATTTCTTTGCAACATGGTGCGGTCCGTGCGGTATGATGGCGCCGGTTCTTAACGAACTTTCTGAAACCTATGATACCTTTAACGTCGTAAAAGTGGATATTGACGCGTCGATGCCGCTAGCGGAACGCTATGGTGTCATGTCCGTTCCGACTTTCATCGCATTTAAGGATGGCGCCGAAACCGGCAGGACTGTCGGCGTGCAGCCCAAAGAAACCCTGCTCAAGCTGCTGGCACTGTAATTCAGGAAACACTTCTGATTCAAAAGAAAACAAATTAAAAAAAAAGGAACCGGACAAGACTGGTTCCTTTTTTCTTTTTTACGTCAACTTCGTTTTCTATCTGAATCTTCCCGCTTATCCACTCCCTGATCATTCTTTCCCTGTTTATCTTTTCCCATAGGCGTTTGCAAAACGCCTATTTATCCTCTCCCAATTCCATAACTACCCTTTTACCCATTATCGTTACGCCCGCCTGCGTTTGTCAGTCGTTCCCTGACCAGCCAGTCCTTGTCTTCCTTCGACGCTTCTTCATAAAACGCCGCTATTCTCAAATGTGCCGGCTGTTCCCCGCAGACATAGGCAAAACTGATCTGCAGCTTCCATTCCCCCGGCGATACGGATATCCGTTCCTTTATCGAGGTATCTGCGGTGATCTCTTCCCCCGTTTTTTCAAAGCGGTATACGCTCTGCCCGTCCGGTGAGATCACATCCACCATGACCCGCTCCTCCATCGGAAAGATCGTTTCCTTCGGTTTTTGAATCAGGTTTGAATATGCGATCTCCAGATCGACCACATTCTCTTCATGCACATAAAACGGCCATGTGCCCAGCCTGACAAAGGGCGCCGGATAAGTATTCCCCCCTGATCCGCCACGCTCTTTGCGAAAGGTGGTATCAAGCCGGAAAATGCCTCCCTCATCAATATCCGCGAGCAGTTCTGCTTTCGTCAGATAATATTCATAATCCTGTTTTGCCTCCTCTCCCGCTTCCACGTCGCTTGTTCTTAAGTCCAGCATCAAAAGCAGCAGATGCTGCGCGGGCATGTGCTCCCTCATATACTGCTTTGCCTGTGTTTCTCCGCCCTGCCTTGCGATCAGGTCTTGATAGCTTGCACGCGCACATTCACAGAGCGCGTCAAAATACGCCTGCCCGTCAGTGAGCGGCATTCTTAAAGCTATTTCCCCAGAGATCAGCTCGTTCATGACCCGTGCCATCAGCTCACCCTTTAATTCATCTTCGCCGCCCTGCATGAATTGCGCGTAAATATAGCGCAGCGTATTTTCCCCGTAATAGCAAAGCTCTCTCACTGTGAGCGGATACACCGACATACGCTCTGCCGCGTCTGCATCTTCATCCAAAAGACCGTCGCTGTCTTTCAGCATCCTTTCAAACAGCCCCGTCACGACGGACCATGTGTCCACAACGCCGGTTTCTGCGATCGCTTTTGCATAGCTCTCCTGAATCAGTGCTCCAATATATGGCTGCCCGTCTATCATCGCATCCGCCACCGTGTCCGCACATTTTTCACGGATATCCTGCACATAATAGCTGCCGTCGCGCGGCGTCCAATACTCTAGGAGCGTATATGAGCCGTCTTCCCCTGCGAGAAATGTGATCGCCGCAGGCAGATAGCTCCCGCTGACTTCCGTGATTCCTGTCTGTTCGCAGAGATACACCGCAGTATAGACCTGTGCATAGACCGTGAACATTTCCGCACCTGTCGCAGCATCCACAGAACTCTCTGCCGCCAGCACGCGATAGCTGATACATGGATACCACGCCCACAGTTCACCGGTAACGCCTTCCGCCGCCGGTCCCGATCTCTTCACACCGCCAAATGCATTCCCCTCCTCCGCCTGTTCCCAAACCGCCTTCTCAATCGCATCAGACAGCGCATCGCCCTGCGGACGCAGCGCATAAATACTCCAGCTGCTGCCTGATTTGCTGCACGCCATAAACCAAAGCTCACCGTCTACAAACATAAGTCGGTGACCGTCTGACAGCGGCCGCCATATCCGTTTAGAACGCGGAAGCGCGGCAATCAAATCCAACGCCGCATCCACCTCCTCAAATTTGTTTTCTCCCCATTCGGAATAAATCAGTTCCCTCAATTCTTCCGCTTCAAATACGGTCCACGGCAGGGTATCCACATTCATAAGATCAGAAGCTTTCTGCCATTCGAGGCGCTCCAGATTCCCATGTTCATTCCAGACCAGACCGTCCGCATCCAGCGTACCGCCAATCTGTGCACCCTCCTGCGGAAAATAGGAACTGAGCGGATTCATGTACACGCAATGATCAAACAGATAGCTTCCGTCTGCCGGGATCTCCACTATTTCCGCACTATCTGCCGCGCTGTCCGTATCGTCCGGTCCCGCCGCGCCGCCTTCCCCGCTGCCGTCTGCCGCTGTCTGCCCGTCCCCGTCATCCATATTCAAGGTTCCGTCCGCTCCGTCTCCGATTCCGTCCTCCATCACCCCGTCCGTCCTGCCTCCGGTATCCTGCGCGCCGTCCTCCGTCCGCAGACGTTCGCTTCCCTCCTTGGGATTTGTCAAAAAGCAGACAGCTACGACCGCGCAGCCGACAGCCGCCGCGATCAATACCCAGAACGCCGGCTTTTTATAATGAAGAACACTTTTCACCCTCTGACGAACGCCCACTTCGCCAAACGCAACCGGACACGCTGCGATCCGCATGCGGCGGACACTGCACGCAAGCAGCGCGGATGAATATGCCTTCCGTTCCTCCACATCATATCGCTTCACGACACGCTCATCACAGGCATACTCAACGTCCCTGCAGAGCATGACATAAGCCGCCCATATAAGCGGATGAAACCAGTATACTGAAAGAAGCAGATAACCGAACGGCTTTATCCAGTGATCTTTTCTGTGAATATGCGCCGCTTCATGGGAAATAATAAAATCTTTGTCCCCCTCCCGAAGCTTCACCGGCAGATAAATGCGCGGCTTAAAAAGCCCGATCACAAAAGGAGAATCCACGCGCTCGCTTTCCAGAACCGGAATGTTTGCCGCGCCATCCTCCGCACTTTTCGCGCGCACCAAAACTGCCGTCCGCACACGAACGCGAAGACGGGTATACGAAGCAAGCGCCCAGATCAGCATAAGTACCGCGCCCGCTAACCATACCCACGCAGCAATTTGCGTGATCACCTGTACGGGATTTATGCTGTTTTCGGGTTGAGGTGACAGATGATGGGAAATGACCGGGTTAATCGTTGCGTTCATCACGCCAATTCCTATATGGATCTCCGGCTTTTCGGCATACATGATATCGGGACTGACCGTCTGTGCACTCGGTATGAGTGACACAGGACTTTCGATCTGAAGCGGGACAAGCAGACGGACCGCCACCATTCCCCACAGGACACAGCGCATCCACTTTGGTACTTTCTTTAACACAGCCCTCAAAATCAGGATCACTATAACGAGCCATCCTGCACAGATCGCCCGGTTGAGCAATTCCAAAAAGAAACGTTCCATTCCGTCACCTCCCTACTCTTTGTATGTATCGATCAGATGCTGCACACTCTCCACATCTTCTTTCGTCAGCTTCTGATGCTTTGTAAATGCGGCAATAAATGCCGGAAGTGAACCGCCAAATTTCTTGTTTACAAGCTCATCGATCTCTGCTGCCTGTATCTCGTCCTGAGATATAAGTGAAGTGACGACTGCATTTTCGTTTTTTAATACCCCCCGGTCACTAAGCCGCTTAATGACCGTATATGTCGTCGTACGCGACCAGCCAAGTTCCTCCTTGCACAATTTAGCAAGCGCTGCGCTCGCAATCGGCTCATGCGCCCATAAAATCAGACAAAACCGGTATTCGCTCTCAAATACTTTCGGTGTCGGCATACCACGCCCTCCTCTTTTTTGGCTGTTTAACATAGGGGATGTCTGTCTAATACATTAGACCATCTACTGTTAGTCTAACCCATTAGACAGTTCTTGTCAATAGTACTTTCCTGCGGTGCCATAAAAAGGAGCTGCGCTTAGGCGCAGCTCCTTTTGGAGTTCCACTGATACACAGCTCTTTTGGAAGTTCCACTAATGCACGGCTCTTTTAACTAAACCTTCTCGATCACAACCGCATGGGCAATGCCCGGAACGGTCTGTCCTTCATTAAAGGATGTTTTGCTCAAAAGTGCACCGGTCGGAACAAATAACACCCGTTTCCATTCCCCGGATTCGATGCGCGGCAGGATATAAGCCGACAGCACCGATGCAGAACAGCCACAGCCGGAGCCTCCCGCTTCCGTTTTCTGACGGATGCTGTCAAACATGCGGATGCCGCAGTCATCATGCTGCGCGGAAATTTCAATTCCTTTTGTATTGAGCAGATCGATCAGCGCCTGCTGCCCGACTGTTCCCAGATCTCCGGTGAAAATCTTATCGTAATCCGACGGCTTCCTGCCAAAATCGTTCAGATTCTGCTCGATCGTGCTGGCTGCCGCCGGGGCCATGCAGCACCCCATATTAAACGAATCCTTGATTCCGTAATCGACGATCCTGCCTGGCGTGATTCCGGTAATACGTGCGCGGGCGCCCTTGTCTTTTGAAGAAGACAGCACATAGGCACCGCTTCCGGTCACGGTCCACGTCGAACACTTCGGCCGCTGCGAACCATAACTGAGCGGAAAACGGAATTCTTTCTCGGCGCTTGCAAAATGACTGCTCGTGACGCAGGCAAGCGTCTCAGCATATCCCCCCGCCACAAGCATGCTTCCGACCCCAAGAGCCTCGCCACATGTAGAACACGCTCCATACATACCAAGAACAGGCGTCTCAAAGTCCATCAGTCCATAGGAAGAAGCGACCGTCTGTGCCAGCAGATCACCCGCAAGCAGATATCGTATATCTTTATGCGTTAAGCCCGCTTTTCCAAGCGCTAAGCTTAACGCTTCTTTTTGCAGCGTGCTCTCCGCAGCCTCCCAGTTATCGCATCCCATCATATCGTCCGACGCAACCATGTCAAAGAGTGCTCCAAGCGGTCCCTCGCCCTCCTTCGTCCCCACGATCGACGCACTTTCCCTAATATACACCTCTTTATCAAACGCCACGCTCTGCTTTCCCTTCTGCGGACTCTCCATATCGCACCATCCCTTTCTGACCTTTGCAAAAAAACTATTTCTTATGGTTACTATGCACCGGCGAAATGATTTTTATTCTTTTAAGAAAGATCAAAAAGATCATTTTGAAAACTCCCAATTCGCTTCTGTGTTCCTAACGCCTTGATTCCAGACTTTAGTGTATAATAATTCATTCATCCGAATTATACAGATTATGCTTCAACTCTGTGCGCAGTAATTATTGTATAGCTATATGCGTTCACAGTTATTTTGTAGTGACCTGTGAAAATATACCAGTTCTTTCCGATCCTTTCAATTTTAGCATTTTTGTCCAGAATCTGCACCCCGCTCCATTGGACAACATCGTCTGTTTCAATTTGGCAGTTCCTTTTTATCCGCTCTACACCCATTTCTGTTGTATGAAGTTTATCAATGTTTTTAATTAAATCATTCATTCTTATACCAGCCTATGCATATTTACCCATTGTGATTCACCGGGAACACGAAGTCGAATTGGACTTTTGAAAAAAGATTAAGGAAGACCTCACTCCCACAAGGCGGCCCGCCTCGCGATCAGATACGCCGCACTGTAATATAGCAGATAAAGCAGCAGGATCACTCCGGAAACTGCGAGCGCAGTCATTCCTGCCGCACGCACGAAAAGCTCCATATGATTGATGCGCAGAATCTCCTGAACCAGAGCCGCCGCCGGAATACCGCACGCAAGCGGAAGTATCAGCGGAAAAATAAAAAAGAGGAAGGTCTGCCTAAACAGCACACGTCTCAGATCACGCATTCCGACGCCGATCAGCGAGAGCACACGGTAGCGCTCTTTATCCTCCGCAAGTCCTGTCAGCGTTTTCAGCGCCAAAAGAGCCATTCCCATGCACAGCAGAACGCCTGCCGCAAACATCACGCTCACACTTAAGAAAGCCACGCGCGCATTGTCCTCCCTGCGCTCATACTCCCTGATAATGAACTCAGAATTGTATCTCTGTCTCCCACCGTATTCTACCTTGTATGACAAGTCCCGATCCAATGCATGAGCGTCAAAATCAGTTCCGGAAAGCTCATACACCTCATGATACTGCTGCGCTCCCATACCCTCCACCGCCTCGTCCGGCACGACCGCATATACATACCGGAACATGAATTCCGGGTAATCCGTCCGTACACCCGCAAAATCATACTCCCTGCCGTTTAAGGTCAACACCAGTTCCGGATCATCAAACTGCTCTGCCACATCCACATCCGCAACCACAAGAAAACTGTCAGAAAGCTCCACCGCCTCAAAGCCCAGCGGCGTGATCAGCGCGTTAAACTCACTTTCCGCTATATAGGAATCCTCAATTCCTTCATATCCGCTCCCGCTGAATTTCGTGTGATCATACAACACATGCCCGCCGTCGGCATAAAACGTATAGGGAATCGTTTTTTCGATCGTCGTGTACCGTTCCACGACCTCCTTCGCTTCCTCCAGACTAAGCCGTCCGTCACGATTGACCTGATCGCAGGTGTGTACATAATGCAGATCATAAGGACAGTATGACAAAAGCATGGCTTCCGCGCTGAGGCGGTCCATAAAAACAGCATCCAGTCCAATCACCACAAGCGCCAGCAGACACGCGATCATTCCCATCATCGCCGCATTTGTATGCAGCGACGCGCTCAACTGGCGGAATAAAAATGTATTCGTTCCCCTGCTGCACAGCTTTTTTCTTTTTAACAGCATATGCATCAGGCTGTGCGCAAGGCTGATATGAAACAGGATCATGGAGCCTAAAAGCAAAAACATCCGTTCCAAAAGCGGCAGCATCGTGGAGCCGCCCGACAGGTACGAATGAATCCAGCCCTGCAACCCGAAGAGAGCCGCTGCCATGCCTGCCGCTCCCCCGACCGTCAGCACCGCCCAGACATGCGGATAACGCACATTCTTCACCCGCTTCTGCTGCCCTTTTACAAGCTCCTGAATGGTCACCCTACGCAAATATCTTGCCGCCAGAAGGCAGGACACAAAAAAGACGGCAAATACCAGCACGATCGTAAACCATGTGCCTTTCACGGAATAAGGCGCAGCCGCAAACTCCGCCTCCAGCATCATTGATACCATCCCCATCAGTCCCTGATAAAGAAACAGACCAAACAGTATGCCTGCAGCAAGCGCCGCAACGCAGATCAACAGATTCTCCGCTAAAAACAGTCTCAGCACATCCCTCCTTGTCATGCCGCAGGTCAGATAGATGCCGAACTCGCGCCTGCGCAGCCGGAGCATGAATGCGGACGCATAACTTAGCAGAAACGCCACCACGACAGATATCAATAGGATCAGACCGATCATTCCTCCCTGCAGTTCTCTTCGCACTGCATAATCGTATAATGTCTGATTGAAAAGGACCTGATCGATCGCAAACATAAATGCAACCGTAAACGCAACTGTCATAAAATAAATCAGTTCATTTCCGATCTGACGTTTTACGTTTCGGAATGCGAGTTTACATAACATCTGCATCACCTCCAAGCGCCGCCATGACCGTTAAGATCTCACGATAAAAGATTTTCTGTTCCCGCCCTCCGCGGTGAAGTTCGTTCCAGATCGCCCCGTCTTTCAAAAAAAGAACGCGCTCCGCATAGGAGCCAACCATCGCGTCATGCGTCACCATCAGGATCGTCGATCCAAGCCCGTTGTTCATCATGCAGAAGGTTCTCATCAGCGCCCCTGAGTTTGCGGAGTCCAGCGCACCGGTCGGCTCATCCGCCAGCACCAGCGCCGGGTCCGTGATGATCGCACGCGCACAAGCGGCGCGCTGACGCTGCCCGCCCGATAAACTGCCGGGAAAACGATCTAGCTGCTCTTTGATGCCAAGTGTCTCTGCTACCCGGTACAATTCCCTTTGTGTCTGCGCCGCATCTACATGCTTTAAGTTCAGCGGCAGCGCGATATTCTCCCCCACGGTCAATGTGTCCAAAAGATTATATTCCTGAAAAATAAAACCAAGCTCATCCCGCCGGAAATCGGAAAGCTCTTTCTCTTTTCGTGCTGAAAGCGCCTTTCCGCGAACGTAGATCTCTCCGCAGCTTACCCTGTCAATGGTGGCGATCACATTGAGCATCGTGCTCTTTCCGGACCCGGACGCTCCCATGATCGCCGTAAACTCCCCCTTCTTTACCGTCAGGGAAACATCGTCGAGCGCCCGCGTCGCCGCCTCCCCGTTTCCGTAATATTTCGTCACATGCTCCATGCGCAGGATCTCGTCAAAGCGCTTATCCGCCGCTTCGGACAAAGCCCGTTCCCGCGTGCCCGTCATTGTGGACAATGTCTTTTTTCCGGCATCTTTCATTTCCGTCTGCATGCCTCTGATCCTCCCTTTTTGTTTTTTTCTATCATAACACGGTAAGGAGCCTGCCGTTCTAACACAGTCTTCACCCTTTCTTACACTTCTGTAAGATTGGCAATTACCTCACTTTTGAAAGAAGCATACACCGGATGCAGCGATGTTTTTTATAAAAAACGCAGATGCACGGAAGTGTACGTTCCCTGCTCTGAATCGATCAGCAGATCAATGGAAAGCCGCTCGCACAAACTTGATACGATATACAGTCCCATTCCCGTACTGCCGGTCTTTCCGTTCTGTCCGGTAAAGCCACGCTCGCACACACGCCCGATCTCATGCGCAGGTATCCCGATCCCGTTATCTGTCACACAGATTTCATCCGTCGCCGCCGTCATATCAATATGGCAGCCCGGACAGTACTTTGCACAATTGATCAAAAGCTGCTCCAAAATAAAGCAAAGCGCCTTATCATCGGTACTGACGGCAAAATCTCCCTCTACCGTTACGCCGATCCCCGCCGCTACCAGCAGCTCCATCTGCGCTTTTACCGCACGGTTCATGATTTCCGCGGCAGAAACATTCCGTATGACTGTACTTTTTTCGGGACTGCGCAGCCTTGCATAAAAAAGAATCTGCTCCGTCAGATTATCCGCCCGTTTCAATTCCCGGCGAAGCTTTCCCACATCCGCGTCATTCGAAAGAATGAGCGAGCATGCCGTGAGCGGTGTTTTCATCTCATGGATCCAGCTTTCCACATAATCATAATAGGCTTCTTTCTCACGCCGCTCACGCTCTAAAGCCTCAATTGCCGCCGAGGACACGGTGTGCATGATGCGGTCATACTCTTTTTGCGTCCATGTACGCGGCTTAAAACAGACTTCACCAAGCAGCCATTTCTCCGGCAGCCGTTCAATCATGCGTTCAAGCTCCATGAGCCGTTTCCGCTCCATCACAAATCCGGCACAAAGCCAGATCACCGTATAGACTGCAAAAAAACCGAAAAAAAGAAAGCAGGCCGCAGACGGTATCTTCAAAATCATCGCCGCAGCCCCAAATATGACCATTCCCATTGCAAGAAAACACAGCGTCACCGCTTTATCCTCCGCATAATCCCTTAATTTCATACGAACCTCCATGTCGTCTTTGACGGCTCAAATAGGTCAGAATCCGGCTCTGCCATCCAGATTTGCGGCCTCGACACAAATTTTCGTGCAAAGCCTCACGTCTTCTCAGGCGCGTGCCTCCCCTTTCAGCCTGTATCCGACGCCGCGCACGGTGTGAATATAACCAGCCGCTCCAATATTTTTTAGTTTCTCCCGCAGACGATTGATGTTGACATAAAGCGTGTTTTCATCCACATATAGGCTGTTCGTCCACAGATGCGTGATCAATTCTTCTCTCGTACAAAGCTCTTTTTGCATCAGACACGCAAGTATGTGCGCCTCATTCTTTGTCAGCTCCGCAGCGGCTTCCCCGTATTCCACCGTCAGTCCGGAAAGCTTTAAGCTAAGCCCTTCCGCCGAGAGGACCGGACTGCCTTTCCGTTTCAGCAGGCGCTGGATTCTTGCCAAAAGCACGGAAGAATGATAGGGTTTTCTGATATAGTCGTCCGCGCCGAGCGCAAACCCCAGCAGTTCATCCTCATTCGACTCTCTTGCCGTCAGGAAAATGACCGGAACGTCCGTCCCTTCGCGCAGCCTGCGGCAGACCTCAAAACCGCTCTCACCCGACAGGTTGATATCCAAAAGCGCCAGATCACATGGCGGCTCCGACACCGGCTCATAGCCATTTGCGCGCAGCAACCTGCAAAGCTCCGTATAAACGCTCCAATCATCCTCTAATACCAGTATCCGTTCCAAAGTTCCGCCTCCATGACCGCAGACAATCCTGCCCGTTCCCATTGTACCGGCTCTATTATAATATGCCCGCTCCCGGCACGCAAGCGTCCGC
Organism: Lachnospiraceae bacterium; assembly: GCA_003979345.1. Classification (GTDB taxonomy): domain Bacteria; phylum Bacillota; class Clostridia; order Lachnospirales; family Lachnospiraceae; genus DLAJ01. The sequence goes on along the minus strand of RYVZ01000046.1, from coordinate 6,800 downwards.
TTTTGGTATGTTCACCTCGCTGCTTGTAGCATGTTTACCTCGTTGCTTGTAGCATGTTTACCTCGTTGCTTGTAGCATGTTTACCTCGTTTCTTGTGGCATGTTTGCCTCGTTGCTTGTGGCATGTTTGCCTCGTTGCTTGTGGCATGTTTGCCATGCTGTCGGCACAAAGTGATATGTTCTTAATTGCAAAATTTTTTCGAAATAGCGCCCTGCACGAAAAATTTTTATTGAGTCAGACAATATTTTCACTTATAATAATGAAGATACCGTAATAATAGCGCCATAATACAAAATCTTTTGTAAAGAAGACGACACCCTGTTTTCATGGAAAGAAGATCTGTCGCTGCACCTAAAAAATCGAAACACGGAGGCCGACTATGAATATTCCAAACAAATATTATGAAGATCTATATTTCATTCATCAGGACAGCCGGTCGCTTCTTCCTCAGAACCAGGAAGCCGTTATCGAGCTGCTCGATAAAAACGGAGCTGTCGGTGTTATCGGTTTCTACGACGAGCCGGGCTACCCCATCTATTTTATTTCCGGCTTTGCCCTTACAGCCCTTGGCTATGACCGCCATCAGCTGCTGCACTCCTGCAACGAACAGTTTCTGAATCTGATCTTCGAAAAGGACAGACAGGCCTTTACCGAAAATGCCAAAAGCAGGGAACTTATCTGTCAGGAGTTCCGGCTTGTAAACAACTCCGGCAAAAATGTCTGGGTCAATTCCTATCAGAAGCCTTCGGTTTCCATGGACGGACGCCCGATCATCATTGCGTCCATCCGTATTGTAGAAGACGCGAGAAAACGGGAAAGTGAGCTGCTTACCGCATTGACCAAGGGTTACAACCGCATCATCTATGTCGATATGAATCAGGGCCGATACCGCGTGATCAAGAGCGAGGGCGGCGGCTTTGACGAGCAGATCTGCGGTACGCTTCCCGAGTTAGAGGAGCTGTTGGAGCATTATAGAGAAGATTATATCAATCCGGCGGATCATTCCTTTGCGGACATCTTAAATAAATTGAATTTCTTTTCCTCCTCGTCTGACCAGGGCGGTAATTATCAGACAACTTACCTGGCCAAAACAGGAGACAATTATCAATGGGTACAGTTTCAGGCATTTTATGGCGGCGCCATGAATCTGGATACCGGACATATCATTTTGACCTTCCGCGTCGTGGACGAGGAAAAACGCCGCGAACTGGACGCACACAGGATCCTGTCCGACTCCCTTGCCAAAGCAGAGGAAGCAGGACGCATCAAAAACAAATTCCTCTCCCGCATGTCCCACGATCTTAGGACGCCGATCAACGGCATCATCGGCATGTTGGAAATCGCCAGAAAAAACCGGACAGATCCTGATAAGATCGATGAGTGCATAAACAAGATCGCTATTTCCTGCGATCACCTCATGAGCCTTGTCACGGATGTTCTGGATATGAATACGCTCGAAAACGATCACCTTCAGCTACCGGACGAATCCTTTTGCCTAACGGATCTTCTTACAAAAGATCTTCGTCCGATTTGCGAACGCGCTTTTGAACGTGGCCTGACTTGCCGGACAGAAATCAAGCCGTTTTCCCATCCTAACATCATCGGAAGTCCCAAACATGCTTTACAGATCTTTAATCACGTGTTAGACAATGCAATCAAATATAATAAACCAAACGGCTCCATTACATTGACAGCGCGCGAGACCTCAGATAATAACAACATAGCCGTATTCGAATTCGAAATCTCGGATACCGGAATCGGCATGAAACCCGAGTTCACCAAACACGTGTTTGAAGCATTTGAACAAGAACATAATGAGGCCCGCACCGACTATATGGGCACCGGTCTTGGAATGTCCATCGTCAAAACGCTGGTGACCCACATGAACGGCACCATCTCGCTTGACAGCATTCTGGGGGAGGGTACCACGGTACGAATAACGCTTCCTTTTAAGATAGATGCCGTACCTGCCTCTCATTCTGTTACAGGAGGCCTGCATGCTGCTTCCATAACAGCAGACAGCGCGCATCGTGATCTGTCCGAATGCGTCGCCCTGCTCGTAGAGGATAATGAGATCAATATGGAGATCACACGTTTTTTATTGGAGAACGCAGGCATACGCGTAGTATGCGCCGAAAATGGTCAGAAAGCATTAACATTGTACGAGCAGTCCTCTCCGCATGAATTTGATTTCATCCTTATGGACATTATGATGCCTGTCATGGACGGTCTCGAAGCAGCAGGAAGAATAAGGCAGCTGCCCCGTCCGGATGCCCAGTCAGTTCCCATCATTGCTCTAAGTGCAAACGTAATGGATAACGATATCAAGCAGACTAAAATGGCGGGGATGAACGAGCACTTACCAAAACCCATCAATTCCCACCTGCTGCTTGACACAATCGAAAAATGCCTGCAACAGTAAAAGATCTGGCAGCATACGTCAAGCTTCTTTGGACTCAGGCCCATTACCCGCCGGCATAAAAAAGAATCTGCATCAACAATATGTTGATGCAGATTCTTTTTTATGCCGGCGACCGGAATCGAACCGGTACGGGAGGTTAGTCCCGCAGGATTTTAAGTCCTGTGCGTCTGCCAGTTCCGCCACGCCGGCCAAATGGGACCTATAGGGCTCGAACCTATGACCCTCTGTTTGTAAGACAGATGCTCTCCCAGCTGAGCTAAGATCCCGTGCAGCGATATAACGATCAAGACTCTGCGAATTCGCACTCATCGCAGATCTGCGGCAAGAAAATCTTTGATTTTCATGCTGACGACCCAGATCGGACTCGAACCGACGACCTTCGCCGTGACAGGGCGACGCTCTAACCAACTGAGCCACTGGGCCAAACTCTTATAAATGGACCTTCGGGGACTCGAACCCAGGACCGACCGGTTATGAGCCGGTTGCTCTAACCAACTGAGCTAAAGGTCCGAAAAACGAAGTTTCAAAAAACAAAGTTTCAAGCAAACAAAGTTTTTTGTATTCAGATAAAAATGACTCCGACGGGAATTGAACCCGTGTTACCGCCGTGAAAGGGCGATGTCTTAACCTCTTGACCACGGAGCCCTGTCTTATGCGGATTCTCCCCTCCAGGATCTCTCCTGTAAAAATGTCCTGACAAAACATTCTTCAGCGTGAAGCCTCAGCGAATTTGATTATAGCATATCAATACCCCCTTTGCAACAAAAATTTTCCAAAAATCAGTGCCTGTGAATTCTATTCCAAACTTCATCATAAGAAATATCGGCAAGCAGACCTTTCCGCTCAGCAAAGTATTCCTCTGTTGGAATAAACGGTGCATAGCATTCAATCCCGTATTCCTCCCGTAGTGAAAAACCGAGCATCGTCACAAGACCGATGCGCCCTGCAAGGGATTCACTGATGCCCTTCATCATTTTAAACTGCTGGGAGTCGCACATGAAAACTGCCCTTTTTCCGTTCGCGGTCAAGATACAGCTTAATCTGTTCAAAAAGGGCAGGCGCCTTTTGAATTTCATCCACGAATACGTGCGGCGGATTATCCTTAAAAAAGTGCCGCTTTCCTCTTCGGCTCCGGCGCGGACAATGGGATCATCCAGCGTGACATACCCGACCCCGGAGGTGATTTTTTCAAGCATGGTGGTTTTACCTGCCTGTCTTGGCCCCGCGACAAGGACGGCTCCAAACATCCGCAACATTTCATGCACGTTTTTTTCAGCGTGTCTCTTTACATACACAGAGCAGCACTCCTTTCGGCTGATTTAATATTTAATATTATTATAGCCGCATTTGAATTATATCAACTATTTTTATAATAAGTTTTAACAATGCGGGTCAGGGACGTGTATTCATCTGCATAATCAATCTTACTTTCCACACGACACATGCTGCCCGGCGCTCCCACGAACATGTCTTCGCCAAATCACCTTCAACGGGACGGAAAGAACCGTCAATAAGTAAACGAAAATTTGCGTCACTTAATATCGATCCAAATACCAGTATCTCTCATCACGGAATCGGGAACGCTCTTATAGAAACGCTGCGCCTCTTCATTAGCCGCGGTCAATGCAATCAGCGTATCAATATGTCTTTCCTTCAGGATTTGTCTCAAGGATTCCAAAAGCTGCTGTGCCACCCCTTGATGCCTGTAGCTCTTTATGACGCAAATCCAATCAAGATACGCCTTCTTTGACCCGTCAAAGCGGCTTGCAATGAGAGAAGCATCAATCCTGCCAACGACTGCACCGCCATCATACGCCAACACGGAAACAGCATCGTCAAAACTCCTGTCATCAAAGCTCCTATTGACGGCGTCAACATAGGCTTGATCGATCTCCCATCCCCAGAAGTCTTCCCCTTCACGTAATCTTTTTTCAAATTCCAAAACATCAGGTATTCTGTTCCTTGTATACATCTGAATTTCTAATTTGCCGCCGTATTTTAGATGTGATACAAAGCCCTGCCCCGTTCTCCGTAACGGTCTGCGCTTTCATTCTCATCAATGCACACAATAATCAATATCGGTGCCTCTGACAGAAATTCCTGCCTGCAGGCCTCCGCATACACCCTTTTTCTTATCCCGGAATCCTTCACCACATAAAAATGCCAGGACTGGCAGTTACCGGCGCTTAGCGCATAGGTAGCAGCTTTTATCAGCTCCCGCATTTTGTCATCCGGAATATTGCCTGACCGAAAGTTTCGTACGCTCCTCCTTGTCATAATCACTTTTTGAAAATTCCATGTTTTAACCATCCTCCTTTACTTCCCTGATTGGTATCCATATCTCAGTCAGATAATCATCGGCATCTAAATCGCCATCGGAATACCATTCAACCTCCACGCCGCCGGAATGCTCATAATCCGGAGCCCGGAAACCATTCGCCATAAATCCTTTTCCATACAGGCTGAATATTTTCCCTCCCATAACATGGGAAGATTACCCACAAACCTTTCTCCGCAAACAGCTCTGCCATGCCTTCCGGAACGGCCTCATCGTTAGTTGCAACAATATAATAATCGACCGTATCCTGTGTATAGTTTGCCAAAGCACCCATCACGCCCCAGAGTTTTCCGTCCGACAGTTTAAAAATATCTTCAATCATTCCCTTTTCGCGCGCTTCTTCCCACATCCCGGGAACGCTGATAAAATTTTGAACGCCATCATTACCGGCTGATTGCCGGTATGTCAATTGTTTTATCCAGATTGTCTTCAATGTATTCAACGGACTGATTTAATTGACCTATCCAATTCATACCTGACTCCCTTAGTGCTTCTTAAATATATCATTGTTTTTTTGTCTGTTTCCTCTTCATTTCTATATCAAAAAAGAAAGTTTTATACGTTATTCACCTTCGCCTGCATCCTCCTCCAAATCATAGAGCCGCCCCGTGGCAAAGGGACTCCCCACATCACACCTTCCGTGATGATAGGCCTTTTGGGCCTTGTCCTCCTCCACTGCATCCGACGCCTCAACCTTTATGCGGCTGACTCCCTCCGCCGTCATAGAATCCAACATTTGAATCACGTTATCCAGACCGTCCACTGTATCTCCTTGAGACTGCAACTCCTCAAATTTCCAAAATAATAGTAATTACTTTGCTTTTCAATGCTATTTTCTCTATATGTGAAGTTCTTCTCTCAAATAGGCTTCTATTTGTCTCATAGTTCAAATCAAAAACCCCGCAGCAAGCTGACGGGGTATCAATCTTGATGCGCAGCAAGCTGCGAGGTATTTGACCCTCCCGGCACTTTTCGCAAACTGCCTTTGCGTCACCAAATTTTACTTTTCTTTTGCCGGATCTTTTGTATTCACTTTTTTCACAATTACTCTAAATCATTTGTCTGCACATCACTGAACAGAATACGCATATAGTCGCGGCGGCCATACAAAACACGGTCTATATAAACATCTTTTCCATAAGCCCGGTAGAATACAAGGTAATTTCCACTTACTAGAAAGCGATAATCACTTTCTGTGTCCGCAACTGAAGAAAGTGGCGTTCCTACATAAGCCTGATTTTTCAGAATACGGATTTTCTTTGTGATTTTGCTTACGGTTGCCAAAGCCGCATCTGAATTTTCAAGTTCCTCCGTGATATAGGTTTTAATTTCAACCAAATCATTTTGCGCCTCTTTCGATAAATGCAAGTTATTCATGGGAAAGCCCGAGTTTTCCCTCCACAGCCTCCAATGTCAGCCAGCCTTTCTCCTCTCCAGACCTTCGACCCTTTTCAAGCTCATTCATCAGCCGGATTGTCGCCTGCGTCTTTTCATAGTCCCGAATATCAATAATTGCATATCGCCCCCGCCCATTTTTCGTCAGAAAAACGGGAGAGTCTACCGCCACATCATGAAGTACCTCGCTATAGTTACGCAGATCAGAAATAGGTTTAATGTTTGGCATAAGATCCCACTCCTTTCTGCCGTTAGTATAACCCGATCTGCTGTAAAATTCAACAGCAATATTTACAGCATTTGATAAATTTTATCCCGCGCATGGCTTTTTCTAACCACGCAAAAAGCCCGCAAACACTGAGGTCTGCGGGCTTTCAAGTGTCATCTCTTTGACACTTTTAGCTCCCCAAGTAGGACTCGAACCTACGACACTGCGGTTAACAGCCGCATGCTCTACCGACTGAGCTATTGAGGATTAGTGAATTTCTTATCGAAATCCTGTTAAGTTTTTCTTCCACCTGATTCGCTCTTTTCCGGCTGCATATCATACAATGCTCTACCATTGAGCTATCGAGGATCATTATAACCGCTGCACAATAGTCTTTCTAAATCTCAGGTATACATCTGTACCCTCAAAACCAAACA
>RYVZ01000018.1:59090-69224 GCA_003979345.1 Lachnospiraceae bacterium | reverse complement strand
TTTCAAAATCCAATCGTTATGATATTAAAGGAAGAAAATATGTTGGTGCGAATTTGAAATATTATTTTACTGATTTGGGTCTTAGAAATGCAAGATTGAATTTCCGGCAGCAGGAACCGACCCATATTATGGAGAATATCGTTTATAATGAATTGCTGATTCGCGGATATAATGTCGACACAGGCATTGTAGAAATGTACGGAAAAGATCAGGAAGGAAAACGCATACGCAGGCAGTTTGAGGTTGATTTTGTTGTGAATCAGGGAAGCCAGAGATATTATATTCAGGTGGCTTATGATATGGCATCAAAGGAAAAGCAGTCGCAGGAATTTCATTCTCTGCGTAATATTCCGGATTCCTTTAAGAAAATAGTGATTGTAGGCGGAACGGCAAAACCTTGGAGAAATGAAGAAGGTTTTGTCATCATGGGAATGAAGTATTTTCTTCTGAATTCAGACAGTTTAGAATTTTGACTCCCTCTTTTTTGCGGTGGACAGATGAAGCCGGATATGCTACAATGAATGTCGGGTTTTGCAGATGCAGGACTTTTTTCATACACAAAAAGCAGGAGGATGAAGAATGTATTCATTTGACGAGGTATTAAAGGCGGATCCTGAGATCGCTCAGGCGATCGTAGATGAGCAGAACAGGCAGAACAGCCATATTGAGCTGATCGCGTCTGAAAACTGGGTAAGCAAAGCCGTGATGGCGGCAATGGGGAGCCCGCTTACGAATAAATATGCCGAAGGGTATCCGGGCAAGCGCTATTATGGCGGATGCGAGTGCGTAGACGTGGTCGAGGAACTTGCAAGGGAGCGTGCAAAAGAGCTGTTTGGATGTGATTATGCGAATGTGCAGCCGCATTCCGGCGCACAGGCAAATATGGCAGTGTTCTTTGCATGCATGGAGCCGGGGGATACGTTTATGGGGATGAATCTGGATCATGGCGGTCATCTTTCCCACGGTTCACCGGTCAATATGTCGGGCAAATATTTTCACTGTGTGCCCTACGGCGTCAACGATGACGGTCTGATCGATTATGATCAGGTCAGAAGCATTGCGCTGGAATGTAAGCCGAAAATGATCGTGGCAGGTGCTTCCGCTTATGCAAGAACGATCGATTTTAAGAAGTTCCGTGAGATCGCGGATGAGGTTGGCGCGATCCTGATGGTGGATATGGCACATATCGCCGGGCTTGTTGCAGCGGGGATCCATCCGAGCCCGTTCCCGCACGCGGATGTCGTGACAACGACGACTCACAAGACGCTGCGCGGTCCGAGAGGAGGTATGATTCTCTGCAATCAGGAGGCGGCTGATAAATATAACTTTAATAAGGCGATATTCCCCGGCACGCAGGGCGGACCGCTCATGCATGTGATCGCGGCAAAGGCGGTATGCTTTAAGGAAGCGCTGACGCCGGAATTTAAGCGTTATCAGCAGCAGATTGCGGATAATGCACAAGCATTGTGCAAGGGACTCATGGAGCGCGGTATCAGAATCGTGTCCGGCGGTACGGACAATCATCTGATGCTCGTTGACTTAAGTCCGCTCGGGCTGACAGGAAAAGCAGTTGAAAAACTGCTTGATGCGGCGCATATCACGGCAAATAAGAATACGATCCCGAATGATCCGCAGAAGCCGTTTGTCACAAGCGGTATCCGTTTAGGCACGCCTGCGGTAACGTCAAGAGGAATGAATACTGATGATATGAATGAGATCGCGGAAGCGATCACGCTTGTGATCAGGGGTGGCGAAGAGAAGGTGCCTGAGGCAAAGGCAATCGTGAAGAAGCTGACGGACAGATATCCTTTGAATGTATAATGCTGCTTGAATAAACAAAAGATCATAGATATACGGCGGGCGGTACTTTTTGGTGCCGCCTGCCTTTCGATTATGCAGCCCTGTCCGGGGTGCAAAGCAGTTGGGAACAAAACAGTGGGGGAACAAAAAGATGTATCATGTGATCATCAATCCGGCGGCAAAATCCGGCAGGGGAAAACAATTATGGGGGCAGCTGGAGAGTGTGTTCAAAGAACAGGGAGTCCCTTATCAGGTGCATTTTACAAAGCATGAGAAGGACGTGGGACGCTTTGCCGCAAGGCTGACAGAAAACGGTGGAAATATAAAGCTTCTTGTGTGCGGGGGGGACGGCACGCTCAATGAAGCTTTAGAGGGGATCCATGATCTGGACGCAGTGGAACTTGCCTATATCCCGCAGGGATCTGCAAATGATTTTGCACGTGACTTTTCCGAGCAGGGAACGCCGAAGGAGCGCCTGAGGCGCATTTTAACAAGAGAGCCATATTATATGGATATTGGTCTTGTGAGTGCAGTCGCTCAGGACGGGACAACCTATATGAGAAGATTTGCCGGAAGCTCTGGTATCGGTTATGACGCGGCAGTCTGCGAGGAAGTGGAGCGCTCCGTTATGAAGCGTTACTTAAACCGGGTGCGGCTGGGAAAGCTTGCTTATCTGATCATTGCCTTAAAGCAGCTGGCACGGCTTCCACAACATCCGCTCAGGGTCGTGCTTGACGGAGAAAAAAAGATTGAAATGAAGCGATGCCTGTTTTCGGCATTTATGGTGCACCGCTATGAAGGCGGCGGGTTTATGTTCTGTCCGGATGCGGATGCGTTTGACGGCAGCCTTGATCTGTGCATGGCAGAAAACCTGACGAGGCGTAAGGTTCTGCGTGTCCTGCCAAGTGCATTTTCAGGAAAGCACGTGCGTCATAAAAGGGAAATTCACATGTTGCGCGCAAAAGATATTGTGGTGCGGGCTGAGGAACCCATGTATTTTCATGTGGATGGTGAAGTTGTCTGCTGTGCGAAGGAGCTTCACTTATCCTGCCTGCAGCGGAAGTTAAAATTATATATCTAAGCTGAGAGGAAGATTGACAATGAAGGAACTTATCAGAAAATACCGCCACGGGATCCCGATGGTTATTTATTTGGTCATATATTTGATCCTGTTTTTTATTGTGGAGAGACTGACTGAGGACAATTATCATGTGATCCATATGGCGCTGGACGATAAAATCCCGTTTTGTGAGTATTTTGTGATACCTTACTTTTGTTGGTTTGCTTATGTGGCGGGCTTTGTCGTATATTTTATTTTTGTTGACAAAGAAAGTTACTGGCCCATGTTCTGGTTCCTTGTAACCGGAATGACCCTGTTTTTGATCGTGTCATTTGTGTATCCGAACGGGCACGAGCTGCGCCCTGAGCAGTTTCCGAGGGATAATGTCTTTACACGGATGATCGCGAACCTGTATCAGACAGATACGGCTACGAACATTCTGCCAAGCATCCATGTCTATAATTCGATCGGGATTCAAATTGCGGTACAAAAGAGCAGACGGCTGTCAAGACACCGCGGGGTGCAGATTGTTTCGGGAATTCTATGCGTGTCGATCATTCTGTCGACCGTATTTATTAAACAGCATTCCATGGTCGATGTGATCTCCGCATTTGTACTTGCGGCAGTTTTGTATGTACTGATCTATGTTTTACATGTGATTCCCTGGCGGACGAAAGAAGGTTGAATAAATTCTCTGATGAGCAATTTATTCAACCAAGAAGTTCTTTTTATAGTCTGCCGTGCGCAGACTTATTTTTGTATGAAAAAAAGGAAATGGGCTTTTTGTGCAGAATATGTATGAATAGAAGGAGTGCATAGAGTATCTTGACGATCAGAGAAAGCCTGGAAGCAAACGAAAAAGAAATATTGAGCCCTTATGCGGCGCTGAGCGTAAATTCCCGAGGCAGGCGCAAAGAGGAGGAACAGTGTGACATCCGTCCCGTTTTTCAGAGGGACAGGGACCGGATCCTGCACTGCAAGTCGTTCCGGCGCTTAAAGGATAAAACACAGGTGTTTCTCACACCGGACGGAGATCATTACCGGACGAGAATGACGCACACGCTGGAGGTGTCCCAAAATGCGCGTACGATTGCGAAAGCGCTGCACTTAAACGAAGATTTGGCGGAGGCGATCGCACTTGGACATGATTTAGGACATACGCCGTTTGGACATGCAGGGGAGCGTGCGTTGAACAGTATTTGTCCGCTTGGCTTTCGGCATAATGAGCAGAGTCTGCGCACGGTGGACTGTCTGGAAAAAGACGGGCAGGGATTAAATCTGACTTATGAGGTGCGCGACGGCATCCTCAATCATCAGACTGACGGAAAACCGCAGACACTGGAGGGAAAGATTGTCAGACTGTCTGATAAGATCGCGTATATCCATCACGATATGGATGATGCGATAAGGGGACAGATCCTTACGGAGGACGATGTGCCGGCACAGATCAAAGACGTGCTCGGGAGTACCTGCGGGGAGCGGCTTGACTGCTTTATTCATGATTTGGTGACGAACAGTATGGCCCGGAATGATATCTGCATGTCGCCCGAGGTGGATGACGCGATGAAAAAGCTGCGCCAGTTTATGTTCGTGCATGTATACCAGAATCCGAGGGCGAAGGGTGAGGAAGGAAAGGCGGAGGGAATCATTGAGACGCTCTATACTTACTACCTTAACCATATTGACCTTCTGCCGCAGTTTTTATTAAGACAGTTAGATGAGGGCGAGTACCGGGAGCGGATCGTGTGCGACCATATCAGCTCCATGACGGATCGTTTTGTTCTTGCGCAGTATGAAGAACTGTTCATCCCAAAATCGTGGCATTATTAGAATGGGTTTTCATAAATTTGGATCGGACAAATGCAGTCCGTGAAGTTTTGGATTGCGTCATTTTGGTTTACATAAGGTGAAATCTCGGAGCAGAACGGAAAGGAAGGCGGCGCATGTATTATCCCGATGAGCTCGTGGAAGAAGTTCGGGAAAAAAATGACATTGTGGATGTCATTTCCGGTTATGTCAGATTAAAAAAACAGGGCAATAATTATTTCGGATTATGTCCTTTTCATAATGAAAAATCGCCGTCGTTTTCTGTTTCTCAAAATAAGCAGATGTTTCACTGCTTTGGCTGCGGAGCAGGCGGAAATGTATATACGTTCGTGATGCAGTATGAGAATTACACATTTCCGGAGGCGGTCGGATTTCTTGCCGGGCGGGCGGGCGTGACGCTTCCCGAAGTGTCGTATGACGAGGAAGCGCGGAAAAAGGAGAACAGGCGCGCGCGCATTTTGGAGCTTAACAAGGCGGCGGCAAAATTTTACTATTTTATGCTGCGTTCTCCACAGGGGACATTCGGCATGGAGTATCTAAAAAACAGAGCTTTGAGCGATGAGACGATCAACCGTTTCGGACTCGGATGCTCAAGTAAATATAGCGACGAACTTCTGAAGTATCTTAGAAAACAGGGCTATTCGGATGAGCTGATGCGTGATGCGGGGCTTGTCAACTATGATGAAAAAAACGGTTTATATGATAAATTCTGGAATCGTGTCATGTTCCCGATTCAGGATATTAATCACCGGGTGATCGGATTCGGCGGACGCGTGATGGGGGACGGCAAACCCAAATACTTAAATTCACCGGAGACGGTCGTGTTTGATAAAAGCCGCAATCTGTACGGACTCAATCATGCGAGGACCTCGCGGAAAAATCATATGATCCTGTGTGAAGGATATATGGATGTGATTGCCATGCATCAGGCAGGATTTACCGAGGCGGTCGCTTCGCTCGGCACGGCATTTACGTCGGGACAGGCAAGTCTCTTAAAGCGCTATGCAAAAGAAGTGCTGCTTACCTATGACAGTGATGAGGCGGGCATCAAAGCGGCGCTGCGGGCGATTCCGATTTTGAAGGAAGCGGGATTGACCGCAAGAGTCATTCACTTAGATCCATATAAAGATCCGGATGAATTTATCAAAAATCTTGGTGCGGAGGCGTTTCAGAAACGGATCGAGGAGGCGGAGAACAGTTTCTTTTTTGAAATCCGTGTCCTTCAGAAAAATTACCGCATGGATGATCCGGCGTCCCAGACGGAATTTTACCGTGCGATCGCCGAAAAACTATGCGGTTTTCCGGAAGAACTGGAGCGGGAAAATTACTTGACGGCAGTAGCAAGAGAATTTATGATCCAGCCGGAGCAGCTGCGAAAAATGGTGGTGTCCTATGCCGCGCGCATGGGCGGAATACAGGAGGCGGCAGCAAGACCGAAGCCGACGGCAGATCATAAAAAGGCGCAGGAGGATGCGGGCAGGACAAGCCAGAAGCTGCTTTTAACATGGCTTGTGGACGAGCCGGAGGTATATCCGATCGTGCGCAGATACGTTACCCCGCAGGATTTTACCGTGGAGCTCTACCAAAAGACGGCGGAACGTCTTTTTGCGGATATGGACAGGGGATCTCCGAATCCTGCGGCGATCATCAGTATGTTCACGGAAGAAGAGGAGCAGCGTGAGGTCGCTGCAATGTTTAGTACGAAATTGAATGAGCTCTCCGATAATGCCGGGCGTGAGCGCGCCTTGCAGGATATTATTTATAAGGTTAAGCAGGCAGGCTATGAGTATTATAACGAGAGAATCGGCGTCGATCCCGTTGCGCTCGCGGAGGCGCTTGAGAGGAAGCGTGCACTGGAAGAACTGCGGAAAGTGCATATTTCCTTAAAACCGGGCTCAGAATAGAAAAGAACGCGTTGCGTTCTTTATAAAGAAATGCCAAAGGCATTTCTTTTGGAATCCGAAAAGAGATTCTTCAAGGAGTTAGAAAAGAACGCGAAGCGTTCTTTATAAAGAAATGCCAAAGGCATTTCTTTTGAAGACCATGAAAGGACGGACATTCGAATGGATGAAGCTTTACAGGCAAAGTTTGACGAGAAGATGAAAAATCTGTTAAGCCTTGCAAAGAAAAAGAAAAATGTCTTGGAATATCAGGAGGTTCTTAATTTTTTCTCCGATATGGCATTGGAAGAGGAACAGCTCGATAAGGTATTTGAAAAACTGGACTTAAACGGCGTGGATATCCTTCGCATTACCGAGGAAGACGATGTGATCGACGAAGAGGAGATCAGTCTCACGGAGGAGGAAGAAGTCGATCTGGAGAGCATTGATCTGAGCGTACCGGACGGTATGAGCATTGAGGACCCGGTCAGGATGTACTTAAAGGAGATCGGTAAAGTACCCCTTTTAAGTGCGGATGACGAGATCGCGCTCGCACAAAAGATGGAGGATGGCATGCGTGCGGCTGAGATCGTCGCAGTGTTAAAAGAAGAACTTGCCGAATGCGAGGATGCTGCTGAAAAAGAAGATCTGGAGAGCCGGATTGCCGGGCAGCTGGAAGCGATCGACATTGGGGAAGATGCGAAAAAGAAATTGGCTGAGGCGAATCTCCGTCTGGTTGTCAGCATTGCAAAACGCTATGTTGGGCGCGGCATGCTGTTTTTGGATCTGATTCAGGAAGGAAATTTAGGGCTGATCAAAGCGGTCGAGAAATTTGATTACCGCAAGGGCTATAAGTTTTCTACTTATGCGACATGGTGGATTCGTCAGGCGATCACACGGGCGATTGCCGATCAGGCGCGTACGATCCGTATACCGGTCCATATGGTGGAGACGATCAATAAGCTGATCCGTGTCAGCAGGCAGCTGCTACAGGAACTCGGACGTGAACCGACCCCGGAGGAAATTGCCAAAGAGCTGAACATGCCGGAGGACCGCGTTCGCGAGATTTTGAAAATTTCGCAGGAACCGGTTTCCATGGAAACGCCGATCGGTGAAGAGGAAGATTCTCACTTGGGCGATTTTATTCAGGACGATAACGTGCCGGTTCCGGCGGATGCGGCGGCATTTTCCCTGTTAAAAGAGCAGCTTGGGGAGGTGCTTGGAACCCTGACGGAGCGTGAGCAGAAAGTCTTAAAGCTGCGTTTTGGCTTGGATGACGGCAGGGCGCGGACGCTGGAGGAGGTCGGAAAAGAGTTTAACGTGACGAGAGAGAGGATTAGGCAGATCGAGGCAAAAGCACTCCGCAAGCTGCGTCATCCGAGCAGAAGCCGTAAGCTGAAGGATTATTTAGATTGAGCGCGCAGAAGATGGCGCTTTCTGACCGCATGAAGCATGTTCTGATGCTTGTTACGAATCATAAAGCCATTGCGGATATCGGCTGTGATCATGGATATATGGCGATCGAACTGATCCGGTCCGGAAAAGCAGAGCATGTCATTGCCGTAGATATCAATCAGGGACCGCTTGAGCGGGCAAAAGAAAATGTAGATGCACACGGGCTATCCAAAGCGATCGAGACGAGGATCAGTGATGGTATGGAGGCACTTTGTCAGGGCGAAGTGCAGGGGGTGATCTGCGCGGGTATGGGAGGAAAAACCATATGCGGAATAATCGGACGCCGCCGTATGTTTTCACAAACATTGGATGAACTTGTGCTACAACCGCAGTCCGAGCTACATATTGTAAGACGCTATCTGAGGGAAAACGGATTTCGCATTATTGCGGAAGATATGGTTTTGGAAGATGGCAAGTTTTATCCGATGATGAGAGTGAATCCGATTGGTGATGGGGCAGATGCCAAGGCGTTCTGTCATGTGGGACAGGCGGTACAGATGCAGCGTGTGGAAGACCGTTACGGACCGTGCCTGATCGCCGGGGCACACCCTGTGTTACAACAGTTTCTGCAAAAAGAAAAAGCTGTCTGTGAGGAAATCCTGCAAAGTTTGTCCGCGCAGGATTCAAAGAAGAGTCTTGCGCGCAGGGAAGAACTGGCACAACGGCTTTCTGATATTGCGTTTGCAGAGCGGCAGATGGAGCAGAATAGAACGGAATGAGGACAAGCCGGACAGATGAATACGCAGGATAAAGCGGAATGAGGAGAAGCCGGACAGGTGAATACGCAGGATAAGCGGAATGAGGAGAAGCCGGACAGGTGAATACGCAGAATAAAAGCGGAATAAGGACAATCAGGACAGACAAATGTAAGGATTGTAGGATGAATTTTGAACGGAAATACGGACGGTTATGAATGGTTCATACAGGGGGATACCGGATGAGATGCAGTGAGCTGATCGCGAGACTGGAAGAATTAGCGCCTCCGCGTTATGCGGAGGAGTGGGATAATGTGGGACTGCTGGCGGGTAGACGGGATAAAGAAATCAAAAGAGTCATGGCAGCAGTAGATGCTACGGGAGACGTGATCGAACAGGCACACCGTGCACGGGCAGATTTTCTTTTGACACATCATCCATTGTTATTTCATGCACAAAAGCGGGTTTGTGATGATGATTTTATCGGGAAACGCATTCTGCGTCTCATTCAGGGCGATATCTGTTATTATGCCATGCATACGAATTTTGACGTTATGGGAATGGCGGATGCCGCGGCGGATGAACTGGGACTCAAAAATCGGGGGGTTTTGAAAGTGACCTGTGAGGATGAAGCATCCACAGAAGGAATCGGCAGATATGGAAAACTCCCGGCAGCTATGACACTAGCGGAATGTGCGGAATATGTTAAAACGACATTCGCGCTGCCGCAGGCAGCAGTTTATGGTGATATGGAGCAGAGGGTTGAGACGATGGCAGTACTTCCCGGTTCCGGAGGGGACGAAATTTCCGATGCGCTGCGTGTGGGAGCGGATGTATACCTCACGGGGGATATTTCCCACCATGACGGAATTGATGCAGTGGAGCAGGGATTGTCTGTCATTGATGCGGGACATTACGGATTAGAAAAATTGTTTGTTACATATATGAGGGATTATTTTTTCAGGGAGCTTCCTGAGCTTGTATTTTTGCAGGCAGAGCAGGAAGCGCCGTTTCGGATGATATAATGAGCGCAAAAGAAAAACAAGCGACGCGAAGCGGCATTTGTTTTTCTTGCGCCATTAACGAGCAAACGCCCGATGAAATCGGGCATGAAACGCTGAAAGCGCGAGTTTGCGAGTGGTGTTTTATAATAAACTTGTTTTTGATAAGAAAGAGTGAAAAGAACAAGAAGGGAGCGCGTGATGATCATGAACTCACAGCATTTTCCGATGAATGGAGAGCCATCGTACGGGACGGGCACCAATATGCCATACGGACAGACTGCGCCATACGGGATGAATGCGGCATACGGGCAAAATTTGCCGTACGGACAGAACGCGCCATATGGAATGAATGAGGCATACGGGCAGGCTGCGGCATACGGGGTGAACGGTGCATACGGGCAGAATATGCCATA
>RYVZ01000018.1:1943-58990 GCA_003979345.1 Lachnospiraceae bacterium | reverse complement strand
CGGGGTGAACGGTGCATACGGGCAGAATATGCCATATACGCAGAACGTGTCATATGAACAGAACGCATTGCACGGGCAGGCTGCGGCATACGGGGTGAACGGTGCATACGGGCAGAATATGCCATACACGCAGAACGTGTCATATGAACAGAACGCATTGCACGGGCAGGCTGCGGCATGCGGGGTGAACGGTGCATACGGGCAGAATATGCCATATACGCAGAACGTGTCATATGAACAGAACGCATTGCACGGGCAGGCTGCGCCATATGGAATGAATGTACCATATGAGGCGGATTTTTTGCAAGAAGGGAACATGCTGTACGGATACAATGCTCCACTTCAGAACATGAATCCGGCATATGGTGCGAATCAACTGACTGGCATAAATCAGCCTGTATACGGGATGAATCCCAATCCGATGGTTGGGGCAAGCCAAATGGTTAACATAAACCAAGCGCCGTACGGCATCAACCAACCGGCCGGCATCAATCTGCAGACAGTGGCGGACTGCAACAGAAATCTTCCCGTGCCGTATACATGGTATCAGATCGCGCCGAATTATGCAAAAAAAGAAGCAAGAGAGCCAAAAGAAGGAACGGACAAACTCATTTTACTTGGCATTGCGGGAGTGATACTCCTGTCTGTCATTGCGATCATCATCGGAATCGCGATAAATCATAACGATACAGACAAGAAAGCTTCTGAGATATTTGCGTCATGGCTGCAGGGAATCACATCGGAAAATGAAAATGACATTGGTACACCCGTGATTGACTTTACAACGTATGGAACGGAAACGCTCAGGGGTGAATTCTGCGCTGTCGGGGAGGATGGCTCCTTATATATCCGGACCGGATACGGCGTCTGCCGCATCGGAAAAAGCGGGATAGGTTATACCTATAACGATTGGGCGGCAGAACTGGAACCCGGGGTGGAAATTGACTCAATGGCGGTTTACGGCGACTATCTGTATATTGCATGCGGCGAAAACGGGATTTATAGAGTGAATACTGCGCGGAGTAATACGTTCACGAAGATCGTGGATGATACGGTTGGGTCCTTTATCATTGCGGAGGACAGCCTGTTTTACCTTTCTCTGAGGCGTGCAAATGCAGATTACGGAGAGCTATATATCACCGGATTAAACGGTAAAGGGAGCGAGCCGCTGGGGGACAGCGCCCGTGAAGGGGAAAGAGTTCGCCATGCATTAAAACACATGGGCTGTGCGGATTTCGTGTATGTGGACGGCTATTTATACTATTTTGACGAGGATGATAACTTAAAAAAAATACATGCGGGCGGGAACCTGAGAGCGCGTTTGGTCGTAGACAGGGAGCGCCAGAAACCCTCGTTTGAAAGCAGCGGATTGTATGAAAACGGCGGAATTTTGTATCTGCCTTCAAAAGGAGGCGGGATCTATTTATATGATATGGAAGCAGACCAGCTAAAAAAAGTGACGGATGCATCGAGCGCCCCGGACGCGCCGCTGGTGTTTGCCGGTGATGCGCTGCTTTATTGCAGGGAAGATGTGGTTGACGGAACATCACAGAGAATATGGCATCAGATCATGGACGGCATGGATACCGTTTATGCCGGCCGCTCCAATGGCGGACAGCTTTGGATGCAGGCAGTCGGAGAGGAAGAACTGCTCCTTTTCCATGATCTGCAGGGCTTCGTGTATATGATGAACTACTTTACGACTCCTTTCTCGGCGGGGGTGATGCGGGTGGAATTGCCGATCGGACCGATTCCCTATGATACGATGCCGGAGATCGAATTTGAGGAAGAACTGCCGGGAATGCTGTTGGAGGCGGAAACAGGCAGCCGGTCCTCGGAGCTTATTTATGAAGCGGAAGACGGAAGCTATCGGATCTTTAAGAGACAGTATTATTTTTATGACACGAGTGCGGCTGAAGAAATAGAATATCAGGTGTACGGTCTGTTTTGCGTATATGAGGATGAGACGGGCGAGCATGTGGAATGTTTGGCGGAAGGAGAGATCGGACAGTTTTCTGTGATGGATGGCGTGCTTTATTATACGATGGCGGAAACGGAAGTATCAAGTGCAAGTGATTACCGCTTATACCGAAGAGCGCTTGCGGAAGGAGCGGAAGCGGAGGAGTGTCTGTTGGGAATTGATACGGGTTACCAGAGGCATGCAGATTTTTTCTGTTACAAGGGAAAAATCTATTATATTTATTATCATCCGATATATGCCGAGCTATGGTATGAATACAATATGATGCGCTGCTATGATCCGGAAAGCGGAGAGGATATGCTGATTGGCGAGCGGGCCGGTACCTGCTTTACGATCTGGAATGATACGATTTATTTTGGAGGCGGAGAGCGCGAGGGCCTTTGGAAAATGAAGACGGACGGTACCGGACTAGAGCAGATCGACCTTCCCGCGGACTGCGTGCTCCTGCGGGAGATTCAGGTATGTCCGTATCAGGATCGCGTTTATCTTGCGGTGTCCGTAAGCCGCAGTGATCCGGAGGATCCTGATTTAGCCTATACTGAACTTTGGCTGTTCGCGGAGGACGGTTCGACGGAGCTGAAAGTTTATGAGATCAACAGCAATTTTGACTTAAATCAGCATTTATATTATGTGGACGGGTGTCTTTATTATTCCGCGGATACAGCGCTTAAGATTCGTGTACTGAATTTGGAGGAATATGCTGACGGCGGGAGCGGCATCCGTGCCAGCTCTTACGATACGGTGTTTTGTGAGGAAAACTTCAGCACCTTTATCGTGACGCGGCAGTTTGTCTATGTGCAGTTATATACGGATAAAGATTTGATCGTGGTGTATGACCGCATGACAGGCGAGCAGGTAGAGGAGATTGACTGTAGTGGTTTTGAAAACTAAAAATCCTATTGCGAATGCAGCGTTTCATAAAAAGAATAATCAACAAGACCGTTCATATGATCTAATGCGCCCTTCTGCAGTTCTTTGACCATTAAACAGTCAGGATGCGGCAGATGGATATTGGGTCCTGCTTTTATTCCAAACTGATAGCTTGGCATAAAACCGCGGGGATGATAGTTTTTTGGGTCTCCTTCCACAAGCACAGCCTGAAACCCGAGATCGTTTGCTTTTTTCCGTACGACCCTGCCTTCCTCCGGGCTGTCCCATTTTGCAAAGACGTCCTCGACCAAATTGAGGGATGAAAAAAGATATTTTTGTTCCATGGGTTTAATGATTCTGCTCATACTGTTCTCCGTTCGGTTTTCTTTGCTCATTATAAAGCAGGCGGATCATTTTTTCAAGATTTGTTCCCATTACAGAGGTTTCAAAGGCTTTTCGCCAAAAATTTCAACAGTGAACAAAGAATAAAAGTGCGGGCGGAAAGCAGGGAATGTCCCGTGAAGCGATCCTGAATCTGCTCGAAACAGGGGCAGGACTGGATAAAGAAGCGGAGGAGGACCTGCTGAATATGCCCGAAGAATTGCATGATTACGAGGATGAAAACTTATGAGCAACAAAAGGTTTCATGATACAAAAGGGGAAGTTATGGGCTTACAGAACAGATCAAATCAAACAGATCATTCGCATGCACCAAAGTGGATCTTATTTGGGATTGCATGTGCCGTTATCCTGTGTTTTGCAGCGATCGCGGCTGGGCTTGTGATCAATGACGATGGTACCGGTCCAAAGGCGACAGAAGTATTTTCGTCGTGGATTGATTTTTTTATGGGGGATGACGGGCAAGAGGATGAGGATGCCGGAAGTACGGATGGAATGCAGGGAGCTTTCCCAGACCTACAGATCAATGTGCGTTCGTCTGATTTGGTCTATGAGCCGGAGGATCAAAGCTATGTAATTCGCAAGCATTTTTCGGAGAACGGCATGCAATATGAAAACGACGGTTTGGTCTGTGTTTATTCGGATGAGTCGGGCGGGCATACGGCTAAATTGGTAGAAAGAGAAGTCTGGCAGTTTTCTGTTATGGACGGCGTGCTCTACTATACGGCGTGGGATGAGGAGGCATTTGGCTGGTCCCTGTATCAAAGGGAACTCTCCGAAGGCGCAATAATCAGGGAGTGCCTTCCTGAGGAGCACAAGGGCACAGCGTCTTTTAACTTTTCCTGCTACGAAGGAAAGATTTATTATATCAGGATCGCAGAAGAACTTGCCCTGTTCTGTTATGATCCGGAATCGCAGAGCAACAGCAGGGTACGTGGAATAGCGCCCGATACGTATGTTTATGATATTTGGGAGCATACATTTTTTAACGTGGATTTGGAAGAAGGAACGCTTTGGGTAAAAGAGCCGGGTGAGAGAACGTCAAAGGAGGTTGAACTGCCCGGGCTGACGGGTGATCTGTGGGAGGTCAGGATATGCCCGTATCAGGGCAGGGACTATCTCTCGGCAATCGAAGGAACAATCGAATATGAGGGCAGTATGTCAGGAAGCGTGCTGGTAAATCCACGGTTATGCGTTTATACGCTGGGAGATGATGAGTTAAAGCCCGTTATCTCATTCGATCTTTGGTCCCTTGATTGTATAAAAGACTGGCAGTACAGGGACGGGTGCTTTTATTTTCCTTCCACGGATGCTTATTCCATCCATGTGTTTGAACTCGGAGAATACCTGACTGGTGAAGACGATTCCGGCGTATGGCAGGGTGACGGAAACGAGTCCGGCATATATCCGGACGGAGAAGAGGATCGTCAGCCCGGGGAGCGCAGGCTGTTTGCCAGTGATGAGAAGATGGCGGAGTTTGAGGTGACGGAGCGCTTTGTCTATGCACATTTGTACGAGGAGCGGGATCTGATCAGGGTGTATGATCGTCTGACGGGGGAGCTGGTGGAAGAAATCGACTGTCTGGCAGAATGAAGCGATCGGCGTTTTCGTTATAGAGATATAACAGGCGAAACGGCAAAGAGCATCATATCCCGAAATGATTTGACGAAACAAAGGGCGTATGCTATCTTATGATATGAGCAGAACGAACAATCGCGGCTGTCAACGCAGTACGACTGCATTGGCGGGTGAGGAAAGTCCGGGCTTCACAGGGCAGGATGCCGGATAACGTCCGGTGGAGGCGACTCTAAGGAAAGTGCAACAGAAATATACCGCCGTCGGGCTTAGCCCCGTTACGGTAAGGGTGGAAAGGCAGTGTAAGAGACTACCGTGTGGCTGGTAACAGCCATAGCCATGTAAACCCCATCCGAAGCAAGACCAAATAGAAAGCAACAGGCTTGCCCGGCCTGCTTTCAGGTAGGTCGCTTGAGGCTGTCGGTAACGGCAGTCCTAGATAGATGATTGTTCTCGACATAACCCGGCTTACAGTTCTGCTCATTTCCCCAAAGAGTAAAGAATTTTTATTTTCTTATTTCAACGATCAGGAACTGGTCCTGCCATTTTGCTTTATCGCCAAAAACATCCGTTATAATACGTACATCCAATTTCCATGTTCCCACAATATAAATGACACCGTCTGGTTTTAGAACCCGCCTGCATTCCCGTTCGATCTCAGACCATTGAGATTGAATATGAAAAAAAGCATTGTATAAAATAACTGTATCAAAGGTCTCATCTGCATAATCCATTTTGGACGCATCCATGATTTGAAAATGCAAATTTGCAGCAAGCCTGCTGTTTAGTCTTCCGTCGTCAAGATCAATACAATAAACCCTATCGGAGCAGGAAGATGCGGAAATAGAAAAATCAGCCGCTCCACAGGCTGCTTCGAGAATCGTCTTATTTTTTATATCCGCAATGAGCAGATGAACAAGAATATCCGTATTTTTCATGATCAGTCTCCATGGTGTTATTTTGGGAATATGCTTTCATGAAAACATTGAAAAAGGCTTGAGCTTTGCATAGCAAAAAACTTGCAAATGATGCCAGCCTAGCTGGATTATAAAATAATGACCGGTTCTTTGCAACATGTTATCGGTTGTTTTTTATGGGCACACACTGGGGGAGGTTCGAAATGAGGATCACATTACGGACGGTCCGAAAGGACTCACGCGACTATGAACAGGTAAAAAAGCTTTACCGCCGTGCGTTTCCGCTTGCGGAGCGCGCGCCGTTTGCACAGTTGATGCGCTGGTCGGACGGACGCAGGGCGCAGATGTATGCACTGTACGATGAAAGCACTCTGAAACGCGGGCAATGTGAGAAAGCATATGGTGAAAGCGATGCGGGGTCACGACGCGGTGAAAGCGTCGGCGAATGGATCGGGCTTGCATATTTTGTGCGATATAAGGATATTCTCTATCTATTTTACTTGGCGATCGACGAGAGCAGACGGGGAAGCGGATATGGCAGCGCCCTGCTTACCGCAGTCCGCAGACATTTTGCAGGCATGCGTGTCATTCTCAATATTGAGGAAGTGGCGGATACGGCGCCGAATTTTAGGGAGCGCAGGAAAAGAAAAAGCTTTTATGAAAAGAACGGCTTTCACGGGATGGGTTATACCGTAAAAGAACTCGGCGTTGTCTATGAAACACTTGGTATGGGAGAGACGGTTACAAAAAGTGAATATATTGCACTGATGCGCTCGCTGATCGGCAGATTCGGCACTTGGTATATTTATCACTGTCTGGAGAAATAATGAACCATGGGTAAGCAATTAGAATAGATTAAAATAAGAGTCATCTGATTGCAAGAGAAATTTCACGTGACACAACTACACACAACGTAAAGAGGGAGATGTTTTTTTATGTGTACCTGTATGGTAATGGGAAAGAAGAATGCTTATTTTGGCAGAAGCATGGACTTTGAATACCGGTTTGGGGAAAGGGTTGCGATCACACCGAGAAATATGTTGTTTTCTCTTAAAAACGGTTTGCAGATCCGGACACGTTATGCCATGATCGGAATGGCAGCGGTCAGAGGGGAGTATCCGCTTTATGCGGAAGCGGTCAATGAAAAGGGCGTGGCAATGGCAGGATTGAATTTTCCGGGGAATGCGGTACATTTTGCACCCGTACAGGGGAAGCTGAATCTTGCGCCTTACGAGCTGATACCATGGTTTTTAGGACAGTGCGAAACAGCGGCGCAGATCAGGGAGAGTCTTTCTGATCTGGTGATCACGAACATTCCGTTTTCCGACCGGCTGCCGTTAAGTGAACTGCACTGGATGATCTGTGACAGAGAAGCATGCTTTGTAGTGGAACAGACAAAGGAGGGGCTTTGCTGGTATGAGAATCCGATCGGCGTTATGACCAATAATCCGCCGTTTCCTTATCAGATGATGAATCTTCGCAATTATCTGAATCTGTCGCCGAACGAGCCGGTCAACCGTTTTTCTGACCGTATCGTATTACAGACTTATGGGAGAGGAATGGGAGCGATCGGACTGCCGGGAGATACATCCCCGGAATCTCGGTTTGTGCGGGCGGCGTTTAATAAGTTAAATTCCGAATGCGCGGAGGATGAGATCAGCCAGATCACGCAGTTTTTTCATGTGTTGGACTCGGTTTCCCTTGTGCGGGGTGCAACGATCACGGAGGATGGAAAACCTGACGTCACAAACTATTGCTGCTGTTCAAATACAGAAAATGGAACGTATTATTATAAGACCTATACCAATAATCAGATCACGGCAGTTAAAATGACTGAACGGGAAAAAAATGCCGCGGGGCTGACTGTTTATCCGTTGATAGAGGAACAGCAAATACGTTATGTCAATCTATGACATATGTTAACTCATGACGTATGCCAACGAAGGACAATGAAATGCCGGAAAGTGCGGAAAAAGAAAGCACCCGATGAATTGTTCATAGAAAACACCGACAAGACCATGGTTGACTTTATCAGTCAATCATGGTCTTCCAATGTTCGGCATGATAAGCGTCAAAGCACATACGGATCTGTTCTGCCGTCGTCTTTTCTGCGGCGAGCGGGCATGGCAGTTCATCCAAACCGAAATAATGGCTTTCCGTCGTTTCTGCATTGGGCTTAAAACTTCCGCCGGTGACTGAACAGAGAACAAATATCTTACAGATTTTATTGGCGTAGACCGGTAGATTATGTTTTTCCCGATCCTGTACGGCGATCACGGTATCGACCGTTACATCAAGACCGGCTTCTTCTTTGACCTCTTTGACGGCGCTTTCCATAACAGAAGTATTGACATCGACCCAGCCGCCGGGCAGCGACCATGTACCGTTTGTCTCCCTGACCAAAAGAATCTTCTCATCGCTGAACATAGCGGCGCGCACATCGAGCTTTGGCGTCTGGTAGCCGGTTTCGTTGCAGAACAGGTCTTTGACCGTATCAAGAGGAATCTCTGCCTTTTCACTGAGCATTTCCGCGGCGATATTGCGTATTTCTTCATAGCGTTCTAAATCAAACGGGTCTTTTCCGTAATGAAGCCCCGCCTGCGCGATGCTCTGCAATGAAACAGCCCATTCTAACCATTTTTCTGATTGATTCATATGCCGTATTCTCCTTATTTTAAATTTGATTATAGCAGGAAATGTGTTTTCCGGAAAGTACCTGCACAATTTTAAGAAAGAGCGCGCTTTTAAGAAAAAGCGTGCATCTTTGGGATGAAAGTATTACAATAAAGATATCGTAATCTGGCAGGGGCGGATATGATCACATCAAACACAAAACAAGGAGAGAACAAATGAGAAAAAAAGGATTCAAATTTTTTTGCTTCTTCGTACAATTGCTGCTGATCATTTTGACGTTTCTGCTGATACCGCTCAATCTATTTGTTGTCAATTTTCCTGCATGGATCGTCGTACTTTGCGGTGTATTGGCGCTTGCCTGTATGACGGTATATTTGATTCTGTTTCGCACGAAACTGGTCACAAAGATTGTGCTCCCGCTTTTTGCGGTTTTGGTCACAGGTTTCAGCTCCGTTTTGGCTTATTGTTGCCCTTACTGGGATTCTTACAGCTTTAAGAGTGTTGATACGGTCTGGTTAAATTTTGATGAGGAATTGACTTTTGAACAGGCAGAGGAGGACCTCTTAGCGGCAATGCGTCATTTAGAGCAAGTCCATCCGATGTTTCGGGACGGTCTGACGCAGGAAATCAAGGAGCGCTATGATGCCTCGCTTGCCTCGCTCCGTCAGATGCAGACGATCACGGTGAACGATCTGAGGCGGGCGGTACAGATCATCTTACATCCCATGCATGACGCGCATACCACGACTTATAACAGCTGGCCGGAGGACCGGTATCTGATGGATCTTTTAGAAAAACGGCGGCTGGGATACGGCGTATATTCGATCAACGGCAGGACTGTCGGGGAGATCATAACGGCGGCTGCGCCCTATTATTGCTATGAGTCGGAAGCGTGGATCAATGTCGATCTGGCAAGCCTCGCATCACTCAGGTTTTACGAGTATGAGGAACCGTTTACTTATGTTTGGGAAAATGAGGCGGGAGACTGTGTGACGGAGCACTATACTGCGGCTGATTTTGTCACTTGGGAAGAATTTGAAGCAATGTCGCAGTTTTATGATGGGGATGTGGCGGAGGAGCCGCCTTCAGAAGAAATGGAAGAACCGTTTGTTTATTATGAGATCGACGTGGAACATTCGCTCGCGGTTCTGACGCTGAAAGAATGTAATTACAACGATGAATACAGGCAATGCGTTCATGAAATGTTTCAGGAAGTCAGGGAAAAGCAGATTCAGAATGTGGCAGTTGACGTACGTGGAAACGGCGGCGGGGATTCGCGGGTCGCGAATGAACTGATCCGCTATCTGCCGGTGGAGAAGTATCGTGACATGCCCTGTGACTGGCGGTGGGGAGCATTTGTTTTTGCCTTTCATGACCAATGGGTGAATAATAAACAAAATAAGGATCTGCTTTTTGACGGCACACTTTACGTGCTGACGGACAGCGGTTCGTTTTCCTCGGCGATGGATTTTGCCATGATCGTACAGGACAACGGACTTGGGTATATTGTGGGCGAGCCGTCTGCAAACGCAGTTGACGGTTACGGCGATGTGGCATTGTTTTCGCTTCCGAACAGCGGAATTCTGATGCAGATTTCCACCAAGAAATGGTATCGCATTGACGAGTCCAATCCGGATCAATATGTGATGCCGGATTATCCGTGTGAAAGCCGGGAAGCGCGCACCCTGCTTAAGTCCCTGGTGCGGTAGATGGGGGTAAATATGCCAGAGGCACACGGACATAAATCATCATGGAAGTATATACCGGAAAGAGACGGAGAGATCATGACAAGAGAAGATGTATTTACCTATATCAAAAGAACATACCGGACAGAGCCGGATCACCCGTTTCCGGAGGATTTTGACTCTTCCGTGCTGCGTCATAAAGAAACGGGAAAGTGGTTTGCACTGATCATGCAGGTTGCGGCGGATAAGCTTGGGTATGAGAGCGGGGAAAGACGGGACATCCTGACGATGAAATCGGAACCGGTGCTCATTGATTCGCTTGTGCTGCGTCCGGGCTTTCACAGGGCGTATCACATGAATAAAACGAGATGGCTCAGTGTAGAACTAAATGATACGATTTCTTCGGAAGAAATCAAAAGCCTGATCGATCTCAGCTTTGAACTGACGCAGAAAAAGAAACGGTGAAGGCGGTATCACGGATCATGAATCCGGCGGGAGCATGGTTTTTTATTCATAAGTAAAGTTTTTGTATTAAAATCTTTGATTTCATTTTACAATATAGAACGATCAGACGGAGGGAAGAGACATGTGTGTTGTAATCATGGACGGGGTGGAAAAAGAGTATCCTCAGGGAATCACCTATGAGGAGATCGTGCGCGGGAGTGAGGCAGAACCGGGCGACGAGGCAATGCTTGTGCGGGTGAATGGCAAGGTGCGTGAATTGTGCAAAACGCTGGAGCGTGACTGTGTCATCGAAAAAATAAAGCGCACGGAGACGATGGGGCAGAAAACCTATGTGCGTTCCGCAGTTTTTCTGTTTGTGAAGGCGGCGACCGATACGATCGGTGCGGAAAATATCGAAGAGCTGAAAGTAGAATTTGCGATCGGCAAGGGATATTATATTTTTGCGAAGGGTAATTTTACGCCCTCACAGGAACTTGCAAAGAAAATTGAACAAAGAATGCGCGAGATGACGAAGGCAAAGCTGCCAATCCTGAAACAGACGTACCCGTCCGCAGAAGCGGTCGCACTGTTCGCGGAGAATGGCATGGATGATAAAGAAAAATTATTCCGTTACCGCCGCAGTTCTTCGATCAATGTATATACGCTTGACGGTTATCATGATTACTATTATGGATTTATG
The DNA here is from genome assembly GCA_003979345.1 of Lachnospiraceae bacterium. Classification (GTDB taxonomy): domain Bacteria; phylum Bacillota; class Clostridia; order Lachnospirales; family Lachnospiraceae; genus DLAJ01. Next base: position 47,785 of record RYVZ01000018.1, on the reverse strand, counting down.
GTGCCGAACACCGATTACATCCGCTATTATGAAGTGCTGTGCCATGAAGAAGGATTTATTCTGAATCTGCCGGATAAGGAGAGCCCGAAGGAACTGGTTCCGTTCGCGCCTCAGAAAAAACTGTTTGATACGCTTGTGGAGTCGAGCCGATGGAGTCACTTGTTCGGTATTGATACGATTGGTGATCTGAATGATCAGATCTGTTACGGGAATATCAGCGACCTGATCCTTGTTCAGGAGGCGCAGCAGGAGCGTCGGATCGGCGAGATCGCGCAGGAAATCGTAAAGCGCGGAAACGTCAAGTTCGTGATGATCGCGGGGCCTTCATCATCCGGTAAAACAACGTTTTCCCACAGACTCTCCATTCAATTGCGCACGCTTGGCATGAATCCGCATCCGATCGGTGTGGATGATTATTTTGTCAACAGAGAGAAGACGCCTTTGGATGAGAACGGTGATTACAATTTTGAATGCCTTGAGGCTATTGATGTGGAGCAGTTTAATAAAGATATGACGCGTCTGCTCGCGGGCGAGACCGTGGAGCTGCCGAGCTTTAATTTTAAGACCGGCCAGCGGGAATATAAGGGAAACTATAAGACGCTTGGCGAGGGTGATATTCTCGTGATTGAGGGTATCCACTGTCTGAACGACAAACTCTCCTATACGCTGCCGATGGAAAGTAAATACAAAATTTATATCAGTGCGCTCACAACCTTAAATATTGATGAACACAATCGGATCCCGACCACCGACGGGCGTCTTCTGCGCCGTATGGTGCGCGATGCGAGAACGCGCGGCGCGAGTGCCAAGAGAACGATTCAGATGTGGCAGTCCGTGCGCAGAGGTGAGGAAGAGAATATTTTCCCATATCAGGAAAGTGCGGATACGATGTTTAATTCGGCGCTCATATATGAGCTTGCCGTATTGAAGCAGTTTGCAGAACCGCTGCTGTTTAGTATCAGACCGGAGGAACCGGAATATGACGAGGCGAAACGCCTGTTAAAATTCCTCGGCTATTTCCTTGGCATCACAAGCGAAAAGCTGCCGAATAATTCGATCGTGCGTGAATTTGTGGGCGGGAGCTGTTTTCCGGTCTAAATCGAACACTTTGTGTTCTTTCTGACTTGCGCGTTAGTGCAAGTCTTTCGAAGAACTGTTTTTTGCAGTTCTTCCGGAATTGACATTTCTTTTGGACGAAGGAGATTTCTTTTGACTGAGGCGTTTCTTCTGCGGGCAGATATATTTTCCGGAAGGGGCAGTTTTCAGCGGAAGGAGCAGTTTCCGACAGGCAGGTGTCAGGATGAGGTTGAACAAAGACAGGCGGGAAAAGAGAGCGGGGAAAGGACGGGGAGCGGTGTTTTCACGGTTTTCTGTTGTTGTGCCTGTCCTGATCGTGACAGCATTGCTGTGCATTTGTGTCGTGTTTTTGGAGGGCGGCGGTTTAAGGAGGAAGACGGCGGTCTCCGGATCCGCGGGCGGAAAGCTTGTCCGGAAAACATATGACGGCTGGAGCGCCTCATTTGGTATTGTTAAGATCATATGTGGCGATTATTGGGGAAGCGGTGTTGTGATCGCCTGTGATGAGGATGGCCTGGTGATCGTTTCGGCAAAACATCTGCTCATGTATGACGTGCAGGCTGAGGTGATCTTTGCAGGAGCCGAGAGAGAGGAAGCAGATTCCGCTACCGGGCAGGTCATCGGGTATTCAGCGTCCTATGATCTGGCATATTTGCACGTATCGTGGAAGGACCTTACGACAGGTGTTGGAATGCGGTACAGGGGATGGTTTGAAAAAGACCGGTCCTTACCTTTTCAGGAACAGGAATCGGAATCTGTGGAGAATGCTTTTGAGGCGGAGACCGTATGGAATGATGAGGGTCAAAAGACGGTCGTGCGCACGGATCGCGCTTACATGGAACTGCGCGCGGGTGAGAATGTTGTGCAGATTGGGATGTCTGAATCAGATTTCTTGAAGTATCGTATGGGAACCGTTCAGGCAAAAGAGGTTTTTATCAGCGACTATAACGCTTTTATGCTCTTAAATGAGTGTTTGGCTGAAGCGGGCATGAGCGGAGGCGGAGCTTTTGACGAATATGAACGGCTCATTGGAATCATCATTGCGGGGGATGAGCAGGGAACCGTTTGTATGCCGATGGCCGCGGTGCTCAAGGAATACCGGGATCTGTTGAAGGAATCTTGATCGGATCTGTTATGACATTATGCTAAAATAGGATATGAAAAAGTAAAAATGTTCAAAAGTGATGGAGGATAGAGCATGATATTTCATATTTCAGAACCATATTTATGGATGGGAGTAAACAAGAAAAACCCGGAGGTGAAGCTTCATTTTTATTTGAAGGATACGAAGTTTCAAGAGGTTGATATCCAATTAGGGGGAACGGACGGCGATTTTTATACATCAATGGACGTAAGAAGGTATCTCGGTCAGGATATCGAGATCAGGGGAGATGTCCCGGACGAGATGCTTTATAACATCTTCTGTTACAAAGAAAACGTGCAGAATGTGTATCCTTTCCGCCCGCAGATCCATTTTGCACCGGAAATTGGCTGGCACAATGATCCCAACGGTCTGGTGTATGCGGACGGGGTGTATCATCTTTATTATCAGTGGAATCCCTATGGTGTTATTTGGGGAAATATGCACTGGGGACATGCCGTGAGCAAAGATTTGATCAATTGGGAACACAGGCCTGTGGTAATGGAACCCGATCAGTACGGGACAATTTATTCCGGTTGCGGCTTTCAGGATAAAGAGAATGCGGCGGGATTTGGCAAAGATACCTTATTGTTTTTTTATACGGCTGCAGGCGGGAGCAATGAGTGGTCGATAGATGCCGGTAATCAGCATACACAGCGGCTGGCAATATCCACAGACGGGGGAGAAACGTTACAGCGTATAGACGGGACCATGATTCCGCATATCAAGGGAGGGAACCGTGATCCGAAGGTTTTCTATCATAAAGAAAGCGCCGCATATATCATGGTGCTTTACCTTGACGAGTTCGAATTTGCGATCTTCCGTTCTGTCGATTTGCTCCGTTGGATAGAATCACAGAGATTTTCTGCGGAAAAAATGTGGGAATGTCCTGATTTATTTGAATTATCTGTTGATAATGCCGCCGGGGAAAAGAAATGGGTATTCTGGTCGGCGGACGGATATTATCTAGTCGGTAATTTTGACGGTTACCGGTTTACGCCGGAATCAGAAGTATTGTGTGCATACAGCACAAAAACGGCGTATGCGGCACAGACCTATGCAGGGGTGGAGGACAGGGTCATCAGCGTCTCATGGCTTAGACTTGCCAATGACCGTGGAAATTACAGGGGACTGATGACGGTTCCGGCGGAATTATCATTATTAAAGACCGGCAGCGGATACAACATGTGCTTTCATCTTCCAAGGGAGTTTGCGGCATACAGACGGCTTTGCGCTGAGTGGGAAAAAGGCGGAAAAACATTCGAGACCTGCTTAAAAGGCAAGCCTGCGGAAATCACATTGAGCTGGAACGTACGGGAGTCAGGATATACGAAATTGTGGATCGGTGATACAGAGATCACCGTAAGCTTTGATAACGGTGATATCGAATTTGCAAATCCGCAAATGGACTCAGAGGCAGTCATGATTCTGTTTGACAAAAAAGCCCCCCTGAATCTGGACTTTGTGATTGACCAGGAAGTGATCGAGTTTTTTGGAAATAACGGGGTCATTTGCGGAGCGGTTGAAACGGAAGAAAATGTATTGAGAAAAAATATTCTGATAGAATCAGAACTGGAACCGGAAGTCATGAAGTTTTATGAAATTGCCGTTTCGTGAATCAGGCAGGGGGAGTACGGGCGGGGAGATGATTTTTCCGAAAACGTCATGGTGTTTCGCATATATGACGGATATAATAAAAAAGCAACGACACTACAGATAGAAAAGAGGACGGTGGCGTCAGGAAAAAGTGAATAACGAAGCAGTCATAATTCGGAAGGGCTTCTGTGGGGAAAGAAGCATAAAAAGCAGGAGGGGGATAAAGGCGCCATAAAAATTGCGTTGCAGAAAGAACTGCTGGCAAAGAAAAAATACAGTAGAAGGGGGAAAAGGTATGAAGGGGAAAAAATGGATTGCTGCAATCGTAATGATGATTCTCATCGCAGGCAATTGCTTTTCGGTATTGGCAAAGGAGGCGGAGGTCTGTGAGGTCAATGACTCGGTTCGCCAAACAGCGGTGGCTCTTTTGTGGGAGGGTTATGACAAGTATTATGACTTTTTGGGAGATACGGCAGTGCTTGTGGAACACAACAAGGAGGACGGCGTCGTCGAAGAAGTGTTTATGCTTGAAATAACGGCAATGCTGCGGGCGGAGCGGGTCGAAGATTTGGATTATTATCAGGGAATGACAGCTTATTATGAGGATACGGTTTCCGAATGGACAGCCGTTCAACAGACAGCGGAAAACGTCGATTTGACGCAAAGCGACATGGCATCCATGGATTTCGCCGTTTGTGCCATGGATAGCGCAATAGACTCCGAATATGACATGCTTGCGCAATATATTGGAGCGGAACAGACGCTGCGCTTTTTTGTTAAGGCAGTTTATGATGAAGCGTCTCCGCAAACTGCGGTTCTTTTATTTGAGAACGGACTGGATTATGTTCCGGCGGAACAAATGTACCCGCTGAGTGAAGAACAATTACAAGAAAACGGCGGCTGCTATATGGAGCAGATTTGCGAGCAGGCTGCGACATCGGGAATATCTTTGATGGCAAACGGTTATTCCGTTTTCAATGCGGTTATGTATTCAGAAACGTATACGTCCAATCCGAAATCCTGCAATTTGCATGGGAATGACGGAAGTTATGTCGATACGACAAAGTATAATTCAAATTATGCGCATTATGCGGCGGATCATCGGGATTGTACGAATTTTGTGTCTCAGATTTTATGCGCGGGCGGCATACCGATGGATTCGGAATGGAAACCGGGTCAACCTACATGGATTAGTTTTTCGGAGTTGAATACCTATATGACGAGAAAAGGCTATTGGTGTCCGATTCCGTATTCGGCATTGCGGGTGGGGGATTTTGCGACTATGAATAATGGCAAACATGTGGTTTTTATCGCGGCGAATGATGGCGTATCGTTCCGATTTTCCGCACATACGAATGACCGAAAAGACGTTGTATTGTCAATCAATGATACGAATGCTTACTACCGGGTAAACTATTAAGGGGAGAATGACGGAAACGTGCATAAGCCGTGAGAAACAGACTTATGCACGTTTTCACATAGGAGGGGTTGATGATGAAAAAGAAATGGTATATCGCGATAATGATAATAATAGTCTGTACACTGGGGGCGTGCGGGAGCCGTGCGGAGGTATCCGAAGAACCGGGGGAGGAGCCGCCGGCGGTGACGGAAGAGCCGGAGAAAGAAACGCCCGCGGTGACGGAAGAGCCGGAGAAAGAAACGCCGGCGGTGACGGAAGAACCGGAGAAAGAAACGCCCGCGGTGACGGAAGAGCCGGAGAAAGAAACGCCGGCAGTGACGGAAGAGCCGGAAGAGGAGGACGCTAGATATGATTCGGTCGGAAACGAATACGGCGTGGTATTGGAGCCGGACGGCGTCATTGTGGAAACCGACTATTTCATCGTGGAGCTTCCGGAGTCATGGGAGGGCAAGTTCCTTTATTCCGTGGAGAAGGAAGAACGCTGGCTGTCACTGTATCATCGCGCCAGTTATCGGGAAGATGCTTGGGGGACGCCTATGGGGGGCTGGCTTGGGAGTATCTTCTTCTGCACGATTGAATATGCGGAAGCCCTGCACGAAATATCGTCGGCGGCTGCATTCGGAGAGCCGGTTGCAATGGAGGACGGCACATATACCTATGTCGCGGATAAACCGACGGATGTGCAGTGGGATTTGAACGCGCCGCAGGAGGAAATAGATGAATATCTTGAGATGAGCAACCTTTTTGAATATGAGGACGGTGGTATGATCTGCCGGATTACGAGATATGTAACGATTAAATAAGGCGACAGCCTGATTATTGGAAATATTCTGCATAAGGAGCATCCCGGCGGGATGCTCCTTATATGTATGCGGTCACATCATATGTCGGCTTTTCGCCGGACAAACTCCAAACATCACCTGAAGCACTCCAAAAAAACAACAAACCTGGGGCAAACTCGACAAACAACATGGATTTTTTTTGATAAAGATGTTATGATAAGAATTTAGAAAGTATTAGAAATACAAAAAAGAAAGATTTGTTTCGGACAGAGCGCCATGCCGTGCGCGGTAACCGGAAAGATTAGGAGGATGTTATGACTAAAATTAGCGTGTTTTCGGGATTTTTGGGAGCGGGAAAAACGACATTGATCAAAAAACTGTTAAAAGAAGCGTTTGCGGGTGAACAGGTCGTATTGATTGAAAATGAATTCGGGGAGATTGGAATCGACGGTGGTTTCCTAAAGGAAGCGGGTATCGAGATCAAGGAGATGAATTCCGGCTGCATCTGCTGTTCGCTGGTCGGAGATTTCGGGACATCGCTTAAGGAGGTGCTTGAGACCTATCATCCTGAACGGATTCTGATCGAGCCGTCAGGCGTCGGTAAACTTTCAGATGTGATCCGCGCCGTGGAAAATGTGGATATGGGCGACGATGTGGTTTTGGACAGCGCAGTTGCGGTCGTAGACGCGTCGAAAGCCAAAATGTATATTAAAAATTTCGGCGAGTTTTTCATCAATCAGATCGAACATGCGGGGACGATCGTACTCAGCCGTACCGGTAAAATCGCGATGGAAAAGCTACAGGAGACAATCGATCTGATCAGGGAGCATAATGAGAAAGCGGTCATTATTACCACACCTTGGGAAGAGATCGACGGGAAAGACATTCTAAAGGCAATGGAAGGCTCCTCCGACTTAAAAGACGAGCTGATCCGTGAGCTGATGGCACATAAGGATGAGCATGAGCATCACCATCATGGCCATCACCATCATGACAATGACCATCACTGCTGCCACCACGATCATGATGAGGATGAAGAGCACGGGGAGCACGATCACCATTGTCACCATCACGACCAAGACGGGGACGGGCATGACGAGGATGGGGAACACGACCATCATTGCTGTCATCATGATCATGACGAGGAACACGATCACGCCGGGCACGGGGATCACGAACATGAGCACGATCATCATGACGGCGAATGCGGCTGTCATCATCACGGGCATGAGGGGCACGATCACCATCATCACGCCGACGAAGTGTTCCAGAGCTGGGGCATGGAGACGCCGGCGCACTACAGCATGGATGAGATCACGCATATCTTAACCGAGCTTGACAGGGAGGAGCAGTATGGCATCGTGCTCCGCGCGAAGGGTATGGTTGCAGGGGAAGGAAATGCATGGGTCTATTTTGATTATGTTCCCGAAGAGCAGAATGTACGTGAAGGAAAACCGGATGTGACGGGCAAGTTCTGTGTGATCGGCTCTAAATTGAATGAGGAACACCTCAAAGAATTATTTGAAAAGTAACCAGGTTGAAAAATCAAAGAAAGGACGTGGGACGATCATGAAACCGGTATATATGATCAATGGTTTTTTGGAGAGCGGCAAGACGGAATTTCTCTCATTTACACTCGCGCAGGATTATTTTCGTACAAAAGGAACGACGCTCCTTCTGCTGTGCGAGGAAGGGGAAAAGGAATACGATCCCAAACTCTTAAAAAAGACGAAGACCGTTGTGGAACTGATCGACAAGGAGGAAGATTTCAACCCTGGGCATCTGCTCGAATTAGAGAAAAAATGGAATCCCGAACGCATACTGATCGAATATAACGGTATGTGGAGCAGCAAGGACTTAAAGCTTCCGTTTCATTGGACGGTCGAACAGCAGATCACGACGATCAATGCCGCGACATTTCCGATGTACTATAATAACATGCGCTCCCTTGTCGCGGATGCCGTGCGCGGGTCGGAACTGATCATTTTCAACCGCTGCGACGACGTGTTGGAGGAACTTGGCACATACAAGCGCAATATCAAGGCGGTGAATCCGCAGGCAGAGATCGTCTTTGAGGGGAAGGACGGCGAGATCAGCCAGATTTTTGAGGAGGACTTACCGTATGACTTAAAAAGCGATGTGCTGGAACTCGATAATCAGGGTTATGGCATCTGGTATATCGACAGCATGGATCATCTGGAGCGTTATGTCGGGAAAACAGTGGTATTTCCGGCACTTGTCATGAAGCCGAAGAAATTTCCCAAGGGGTATTTTATTCCGGGCAGAATGGCGATGACCTGCTGTGCGGATGACATGGCGTTTATCGGATATGTCTGCCATTATGAGAACGCGGACGAGCTGAAAGAAAAACAGTGGGTGAAAGTTACGGCGACCGTGAAATGCGAATATTTTGCCGGATACCGTGGTGAAGGGCCGGTCCTGCACGCGCATTCCGTTGTACCGGTGAAGGCGCCGGAAGATGACATTATCAGCTTTGGGGGATGAGTATGGTCCATTATACGATTGCGCAATGGCTGCTGTTTTTTTTCTTTTACTGTTTTCTGGGCTGGTGCTTTGAAAGCTCCTATGTATCGGGAAAACAGGGGAGGTTTGTCAACAGGGGCTTTATGAACGGACCGCTTCTGCCGATTTACGGAAGCGGTGCAATGATGATGCTTGTTGTTTCCTCGCCGTTTCAGGATAACCTGATCGCGATTTATTTTGCCGGTGTTGCCGGCGCGACTGTGTTGGAGTTTGTAACCGGGACCGTGATGGAGGCACTCTTCCATGTGCGCTATTGGGATTATTCGAACCAACGATTTCAATATAAGGGGCATATCTGCCTTTCTTCTTCCGTTGCATGGGGATTTCTGACGTTGTTTTTGACGCAGATCCTGCATAAGCCGGTGGAGCAGGTGATCTGCGGACTCTCTGAACGGGCGGCTGTCATTGCAGCGTCCGTGATCGGGAGTATCGCGCTGATCGACTTTATCTTATCGTTCAGGGCGGCATTTGAATTGCGGGATCTGCTTGCTAAGCTGGATAAGGCAAGACAGGAAGTGGAGAAGGCTAAAGAAGAACTTGCGCGCTGGCAGAAGCGCATGGATGCGGAGCATGCTTTGCGGGCGCAGGAGTCGGAACATAAAAAGGAACAGAGAAAAGAGCAGCTGGAGCAGTGGCTTTCGGAACGCAGTAAGCAGGCTGCGGCAATTGCGGAAAGCGCCCGGCGTAAACTGGGGAACAGGCGGATCGTGCGCGGCAATCCGGGCATGGCCTCCAGGCGTTTTAAGGACAGCATGGAGGAATTAAAGCGGATGGTGCAGCGGCTTGATAAGAACAGGCCGGAGGAGGATCCTTCGGAATCGACAGAGAAATAAAAGGCGCGTGCGAAAAAGAAAGGAAACCGGTGACATGAAGCAGCAGAACTTAAAAGAACTGATCGCTACAGTGGATGAGATATGTCGGGTTATGACGGATGCAAATGTGGGAAATGCTGCGGGAAAACCGATATCCTTAAAGGAGAGCTTTCATTTTGAATTGCTGAAATTTGCGGTATATTTGGCAGACGCGGACGGAAAATTCGAGGAGCGGGAGCTCTCCCTGATCGCGGAGTATCTTGGCATTAAGGCAGAGGCGAAAAATCTGCGCGCCATGAAATACCGTGAAAATATTGACGATCATTTTGAAGAACGCATTCCTTCCGTGATTAAATATGCGGTACTGGCGGATGCGGCGCGCAAGATCATGCCCGATCCGTATAAACAGCAGAAGGCACAGATCATGGTGGATACATACAAACTGTTCGGGCAGACCATGCTGGCGGGGTATGATGAGGACGCGGGCATGGAGACGATGTCGAAGTACACCTCCTATATCAAGCGGCTGGAAGATTTTCTGAAAGAATATGCCGTATTCTATACGACATCGGAAAAGCTGATCAAACCGGCAGAACCCGTGACGGAACCGGATGAGACAGAGGAAGAACGCGCGGCAAAACTAGAAAAGCTGATGGAAGAGTTTAACGGACTTGTCGGATTAACGGAAGTCAAGCATGAGGTCAACAGTCTGGTAAATCTGATCAAAGTGCAGAATATGCGGAAGGCACAGGGGATGAAGGTCTCCGATGTCTCGAAGCATATGGTCTTTTCCGGTAATCCGGGTACTGGAAAAACAACGGTCGCGCGCATGCTTGGCGAGATCTATAAATATATCGGCGTGCTGCCGAAAGGACAACTTACGGAAGTTGACCGCGGCGGTCTTGTAAAGGGTTATATCGGTCAGACCGCTGCAAAAGTCTTAGAGATTGTGGATGAATCGCTTGGCGGCATCCTTTTTGTGGATGAGGCATATACGTTGACGGTTGGCAAGGGAGAGGGCGACTTCGGACAGGAAGCGGTCGATACGCTCCTAAAGTCGATGGAAGATCACCGCAGCGAGTTTGTCGTGATCGTGGCGGGATATACCGATCTGATGGAAGAATTTCTTTCCTCGAATCCGGGCTTAAAATCGCGCTTCAACAAGTTCATCCATTTTGGGGATTACAGTGCCGGTGAACTGCTTGCAATCTTAGAGTCCATGTGCGCAAAGCAGGAGTATGTACTGTCGGAACGGGCAAAAGCACGCGCAATGGAGATCCTTTCACGGCGCGTTTCGAATAAACCGGATAATTTTGCAAACGCGCGCGATGTGCGCAATTTCTTAGAGCGTGCGATCGCCAATCACGCGTCGCGCGTCGTGAACGAGAAAGATGCGGATAGATCCCTGCTCTCCACACTGGAGGCGGAGGATCTGGAAGAATTCACATCATGAAAGGATTCAGGGAAAATCTGACCTTCCGCAAAGTCTGCATTGCGCCCTGTGCGATCAGATCAGTGGACAGGCGTTTATATGGCAATATTGCACAATGGAAGCCGAATATGTCCTGAGGCATTCTGCCGAAAATCATCTGCGCGATGAATCAATACTGACATTTTTTTTGCTTGAGTGTTACAATATAGTTGGGCGCACTATATCCATGCGGCGCCCGTTTTCTGTTATGGGGGCTTATTTAGGAAACAGTGCTCATCGATGTTTCATTGGAAAGGAAAAGTGAGAAAATGTATCAGGTGGATGATTTGATCGTGTATGGAAATCACGGAGTGTGCAGAGTTGCGGGCGTCGGAACGCCGGTGGTTCCGGTGGCGGACAGAAACCGGCAGTACTATACGCTGCGTCCCGCCTATCAAAAAGATCAGGTGATCTATGCGCCTATTGATAACAACAAGACGGTTATGCGGCCGGTCTTAACGAAACAGGAAGCGGATGACCTGATCGAAGAGATTCCGAAACTGAGTACTGTGTGGATCGTCAATGAGAAAGAGCGGGAAGCACAGTATAAGGCGACGATCCGGACCTGTGACTGCAAAGAGCTTGTCAGAATGATCAAGACGCTGTATGAACGCAAAAGGGAGCGCGTGCAGAGTGGGAAGAAAGTACCGGTCATTGACGAGAGGTATTTTCATCAGGCGGAAGAACAGCTTTACGGCGAGCTTGCGGTCGTGCTTCAGATTCCCAAAGAGGAAGTGAGCAGCTATATTGCGGAGTGCGCGAAGAGCTGGATGGAAAACATATCTTCCTTGACTTGATATGACGCATGAGGTAAAATGAGATTTACAGAGTTATAAAGCAGATCGTTATCACATGATAACCAGCGGGATGATGATGCATAAGGGGGGAGTTCTATGCGTAGTAAGGTACTCGTAGTAGATGATATTGAAGTAGACAGGGATCTGCTCGGGGAGATTCTTGATAAAGATTATGGTGTGGTCAAAGCGCAGGGCGGCAGGGAAGCACTGGAACTGTTAGATCAGAACGACTTAAATATCGTGGTCGTATTGCTTGATCTGCTGATGCCGGAAATGGACGGCTTTGCAGTTCTTGATGCCATGAAGGAGAGGGGTCTTATGGGGAAGATCCCCGTGCTTGTTATCAGTGCGGAACAATCTGCGGAGGTGGAAGAGAAATGTTTTGAGTACGGCGTGTCCGATTTTATACGTAAGCCGTTTGAAGCGCCGATCATAAGGCGGCGCGTGAAGAACATTGTCGATCTGTTCGCCTATAAACTGCATTTGGAGGAGCGGGTCGAGATACAGGCTCAGGCGTTGTGCAACCAGTACCGTCTCCTCAAAGAACAGGCAGAAGAAATGGAAAAAGAGAAAAAGAATTCCAATGGCTGAACTTCAAAGACGCAGGGACAGGGAAAAGTCTGCATAAAAAAAGAAGTTCCTGTGTAAACATGAGAAAGGTGCATAAACGGGAGGATTTCGATGCGCAACAAGATACTTGTAGTTGATGATATGGAGACGAACAGAGAACTACTCGGGGTAATTCTTGAAAAAGATTATGATGTGCTGCAGGCACCGGGCGGAAAAGAAGCACTGGAACTGTTGGATCGTAAGGACTTAAATATCGAGGCGGTACTACTGGATCTGTTGATGCCTGAAGTGGACGGGTTCGCAGTTCTTGATGCAATGAGGGAGCGGGGACTCATGGGAAAGATCCCCGTGCTTATCATCAGCAGCGAGCAGTCTGCGGATACGGAAGAGAAATGCTTTGATTACGGTGTGTCCGATTTTATCCGTAAGCCGTTTGAGGCGTCGCTGATCCAGAGGCGTGTAAAGAACATTGTTGATCTGTTCGTCTATAAAGAGCGGTTGGAGGAGCGTGTGGAGCAGCAGACCGAGAAGCTGCTCAAACAGTACCGGCTTTTGAAAGAACAGGCGGAAAAGCTGGAAAAGAATAATGAAGAGATCATTGATATTCTCGGTACGGTCGTGGAATGCAGGGACTTAGAGAGCGGAGATCATATCAAGAGGGTCAAGACCTTTACCCGGATTTTGGCGGAACAGGTTATGAAGGATCATCCGGAATACAATCTGACAAGCGAAAAAGTGCGGATCATTGAATCGGCAAGCGCGCTTCATGACGTCGGTAAGATTGCCATACCCGACAATATTCTGTTAAAGCCGGGCAGGCTGACGCCGGAAGAGTTTGATATTATGAAGACCCATACAACAAGGGGTAGCGAATTGCTGAATAATATCAAGGATGCATGGGATGATACCTATGGGCAGTATTGTTATGAAATCTGCCGTTATCACCACGAGCGCTTTGACGGACGCGGCTATCCTGATAAGCTTGAGGGGGAAGCAATTCCGATTTCTGCACAGATCGTATCCATTGCGGATGTCTATGATGCGCTTGTCAGCAAGAGGATTTATAAAGACGCCTATGCGATCGGCGAGGCGTATGACATGATCATAAACGGAGAGTGCGGAACGTTTTCGCCGAAGATTTTAGACTGCTTTGCCAAAGTTCGGGCTGATTTTGAGGAGACTGTCAGAATCAATAAAGAACGTCAGCTTGAAGCAGAGCAGACTGCATAGTTTTCAAAACTCAAATACAGAACGGAAGAGGCACGCCCGGTACTGGGCGTGCTTTTTTAGAGGAATCAATGCTTTGAACAGCGTTTCTCCGGCTGAACCGATGGCAAAGGAGGATTTACGATGGTATATACAGTTACGTTTAGTCCCGCCATAGATTATGTTGTCCATATGGATGAGCTTATGACAGGCAGTATCAATCGTGCAGAGAGGACCGCAATTTTTTTTGGCGGGAAAGGAATCAATGTCTCCATGGTTTTGAAAGAGCTTGGAGTGCGTACCAAAGCACTTGGTTTCGTTGCGGGATTTACAGGAGAGGCGATCGAAAAGGGTATTGCGGAGAAAGGCATAGAGACTGATTTCATCCATTTGGACCACGGTTTTTCCAGGATCAACGTGAAGGTAAAAGCAGGAAGGGAAACAGAATTAAACGGTCAGGGTCCTGTGATCGGTGACAAGGAGCTAAAGGCGCTTTATGCAAAGCTTGACAGATTGCAGGATGGAGATACGCTAGTTCTTGCGGGAAGCGTTCCGGACAGTATGCCGGCGGATGTATATGAAAAAATTCTGGAGCGTTTGTCTGACAGGCGGATCAAAACGGTTGTTGATGCGACGAAAGATCTGCTAAAAAACGTGCTGAAATACCGTCCGTTTCTGGTGAAGCCGAATCATCACGAGCTTGGAGAGCTGTTCGGTGTAACCCTGCAGAATAATGACGAGATCGCAAAGTATGCTGCAAGATTAAAAAGCATGGGTGCGGCCAATGTGCTGGTATCAAAGGCGGAGAAGGGTGCATTACTGTTAGATGAGAACGGTGCGTTTCATACATGCGGCGCATGCAGGGGCACAGTCATAAATTCTGTGGGAGCAGGAGATTCGATGGTGGCAGGATTTCTCGCCGGAGCGGAGCGGGGAGACTATGGATATGCACTAAAGCTGGGAGCGGCGGCGGGAGGCGCAACCGCATTTTCAGAGGGACTTGCACAAAAAAATGAGATTTTTGAATTGTTAAAGCAACTTTCTTAGCATGGGAAGACCGTTTCAGGGGAGGAGTGCATGATGAAGGCTTTTGTGGGAAAAGGTGTTTATGGGGCGATTGCGGCCGGCACGGTTTCCATTTTCAGGAAACGGGATGAAGCAGTCAGACGTATTCATATTGAAGATACGGAAGCGGAAAAACAGAGGGTGGAACTGGCAATGAAAGAGTCCACCGCACAGCTTCAGGAAATCTGCGAGAAGGCGGGAAAGGAAGCCGGCAAATCGGATGCGGCTATTTTCGAGATACACCGGATATTACTCAATGATGACGATTATCATAATGCCATCTGCAAGGTCATTGAAGATCAGCAGGTCAATGCGGAGTATGCCGTCAGCACTGCCGCGGACAATCTCTCAGAAATGTTTCTGGCGATGGAAGATGGTTATATGAGGGCGCGCGCGGCGGATATTCGTGATATCTCTGACAGAATGATCAGAAATCTGACGGGAGTGACATCTGATCAGACGATCTCCCGGAACAAAGCGGTCATTTGCGCATCGGAGTTCTCTCCGAGTGAGATCGTTTCTATTGATAAAGAAAAGGTACTGGCATTTGTGACGGAGCGCGGTTCCCTGAACTCACATACGGCAATTCTTGTGAAAGACATGAATATCCCGGCAGTCTTTGGTGTGGGTAAAGAATTTTTGTCTGTTATTAAGGAGGGCGGTGAGATCATCGTGGACGGCTTCTCGGGAGAGGTGTTTTTTGAACCGGATGAGGAGACGCGCAGGCGTTTTGTAAGGAAGGCAGAAGAAGACGGGAACAGGAAGCGTCTTCTGCAGGAATTAAAGGGCAGGGAGAATGTCACGAGAGACGGAAAGAAGATCGACATTTGTGCAAACATAGGAAGTATTGATGATGTCTCTGCGGCATTGTCAAATGATGCGGGAGGGATCGGCCTGTTTAGGACCGAATTCCTTTACCTTGAAGGTTCCGATTATCCAACCGAAGAGAAGCAGTTTATTGCTTATAAGCGCGTGCTGGAAAGCATGAAGGGGAAAAAGGTGATCATCCGTACGCTTGATATCGGTGCAGATAAGCAGGCAGACTATTTTCAATTAAAAAAAGAGGAGAATCCGGCGCTGGGATATCGTGCGATCAGGATCTGCCTCACACGGCCTGAATTGTTCAGGACGCAGCTCAGGGCATTATACCGTGCCTCGGTATTCGGCAATCTGGGAATTATGTTTCCAATGCTCACAAGTGTATCGGAGCTAAAAGAGATTTTGGCAGTGTGTACGGCTGTCAGAGAGGAGTTGGCTGCACAGGGGATCCGATATGGGGAAAATGTTGAACTTGGCATCATGATCGAAACACCGGCAGCGGCCCTTATCAGTGACCGTCTGGCGCCGATGGTTGATTTTTTCAGCATCGGCACGAATGATCTGACACAGTATACGCTTGCCTGTGACAGGTTAAATCCCGATATTGAACGGTTTGTGGACCCGCATCACGAGGCGGTCCTCCGCCTGATCGGGATGAGCGCCGAAAACGCGCATAAGTACGGAGTCCGGATCGGCATCTGTGGGGAGCTTGCAGCGGATATGGCGCTTACGGAAACATTTATGAGGATGGGAATCGATGAACTCTCAGTTTCGCCTTCTTTTGTGCTTCCGCTTAGGGATTTCGTGCGAAAAATAAAAATTAACCCTTGATTTTTATGGTAAAGTATGCTACCTTAATTAAGGTTGATATGGTAAGGTAAAGAGTGGGCTTGCAAGTCCACTCTTTTACGATTGTATGGAACACAAAAAATGTTCCACGGAACACTCTGTGTTCCGATGGAAAAGGAGCGGTCATGGCGGGAACAAGAGACTATGAGTCACACACCGTAACGCTGCTCACACCGATCGCAGAGCGTTTCGGCTGTGAGATTTACGATGTGGAATATGTAAAAGAGGGGAGCGAGTGGTACCTGCGCTGTTATATTGATAAGCCAGGCGGCGTCAATATCGGCGATTGTGAAAATGTCAGCCGTGCGCTTTCGGATAAACTGGATGAAGAGGATTTTATTGCGGGAGCCTATACGCTTGAAGTCAGCTCACCGGGGCTTGGCAGGGCGCTGAAAAAGGATCAGCATCTGCAAAAGAGCATCGGGGAAACCGTTGAACTAAAAACCTACCGCCCGATCGATAAAAGGAAAGAGTTTTCGGGTGTGCTGAAGTCATTTGATAAGGAGACAGTGACGATCGGCACAGAGGAAGAGGAACTGGTGTTTCAGCGTTCGGATGTGGCGCTGATCAGACTGGCATTGGACTTTTAGGAGGAGAAAGGGACATGAACAAGGAATTATTGGAAGCACTTGACATTTTGGAAAAGGAGAAAGGGATCAGCAGGGAGACGCTGTTTGAGGCGATCGAGAATTCTCTTCTGACCGCATGTAAAAACCATTATGGCAAAGCGGACAATATGAAGGTAGAAATTGACCGTGAGACTTGTGATTTTTTTGTCTATGCGGAAAAGGAAGTTGTTCCCACCGCCGAAGACGTGGAAGATAAAGTCACACAGATCAGTTTGGAAGATGCGCGGGAAATCAGCCCGGATGCGGAAGCCGGCAGTGTGATCCGCACAGAGATCAAGAGCAGGGAATTCGGGCGCATTGCGACACAGAATGCAAAGAACGTGATCCTGCAGAAGATCCGTGAAGAAGAAAGAAGCGCTATTTTTAATCAGTACTATGAGAAAGAGC
This sequence comes from Lachnospiraceae bacterium, assembly GCA_003979345.1. Lineage (GTDB taxonomy): Bacteria > Bacillota > Clostridia > Lachnospirales > Lachnospiraceae > DLAJ01. Next base: position 30,620 of record RYVZ01000018.1, on the reverse strand, counting down.
GTGATGTTGTCACAGGTATCGTGCAGCGCTATCTTGGAAGGAATATCAGTATCAATCTGGGTAAGGCAGATGCGATCTTAAATGAGAGTGAGCAGGTCCGGGGCGAGAATTTCCGTCCGACCGAACATATAAAAGTATATATTTTAGAGGTAAAAAACACGCCGAAGGGGCCAAGGATTTTAGTGAGCCGCACACATCCGGAGCTTGTAAAGCGTTTGTTTGAAGCGGAAGTCGCAGAAATTCAGGATGGCACCGTGGAGATCAAGGGCATTGCGAGGGAAGCCGGAAGCCGTACGAAGATATCTGTCTATAGCAGTAATCCGAATGTAGATCCTGTAGGCGCCTGTGTCGGATTAAACGGCCAGCGTGTGAATTCCATTGTGGATGAGCTGCATGGAGAGAAGATCGACATTATTCCATGGGATGAAAATCCCGGAAATCTGATACAGAATGCGCTTGCGCCGGCAAAGATCGTTGCGGTATTCGCGGATCCGGATGAAAAGACGGCTAAGGTGGTCGTACCGGATTATCAGCTCTCGCTTGCGATCGGCAAGGAGGGACAGAACGCAAGACTTGCTGCACGTCTGACCGGTTATAAGATCGACATCAAGAGCGAGACACAGGCGAAAGATGCGCCCGGCTTCCGCTACGAGGACTATGTAAGCGAGTATGACGAGGATTACGACGAAGACGAAGAAGAAGCGTATGACGAAGGTTATGAAGACAGCGGATATGCAGATGAAGACAGCGGATACGCGGAAGAGAGCGGTGAGGACGGCGCATATGCGGACGAAAACTATGAAAGCGGCTCAGATCAAGAGGAAGTCTATGAGGAATAGGACTTCGGAAACAGGTGCGGATGAATAAGAAGATTCCATTGAGGCAGTGCGTGGGCTGTCAGCAGATGAAACCAAAAAAAGAAATGATGCGGGTATTGAGAACACCGGAAGATACCATGATCCTTGATACGACAGGGAAGAAAAACGGCCGTGGCGCATATCTTTGTAAAGATATGGAGTGCCTGAAGAAGGCCAGAAAGAACAAGGGTTTAGAACGTTCTTTTAAGATGAGCATTCCGGATACCGTATATGACAGTCTGATGAAGGAGTATGGCGCAGAGGATGCAGAATAAGATATTATCAATGCTTGGCATAGCCGCACGCGGAAGGAACCTTGTCAGCGGCGAGTTCATGACAGAAAAGACGGTAAAAGAGCATAAAGCATATGTTGTGCTTGTGGCAGAGGATGCATCTGACAACACCAAAAAAATGTTTCGCGATATGGGAGCGTATCATCGGGTTCCCGTCTATATATATGGCACAAAGAACGGACTGGCGCACGCGATCGGTCAGGAAATGAGGGCGTCTTTAGCAATCACGGATGAAGGAATTGCCAATTCCATCATTCAGAAGCTGGAGGCAGGTACAACGGACGGTACCGGAAATGAATACGGAGGTAGATAGTATGGCAAAACAAAAGGTGTATGAACTGGCGAAGGAATTGGGCGTTCCGAGTAAAGACCTGATCACGCTGTGTGAACTGAATCAGATAGAGGTAAAAAATCATATGAGTACGATCTCGGAGGAGCAGGCGGCAGTGCTTACAGCGAAAATCGGGAAAAAATCTCCGTCATCCGTGACCGTGGTCAAAGAGCCGTCGGCTGTGGCGGGGAGCCCGGAGAAGATTAAAACCGCACAGGCGAAGACAGAGAAAACAGAAGAGAGCGGTGCGGTAAAGAGTACGGATAAGATGAAGCAGGAGGCAGGTAAGGAAGGAAAGATGAAAGGTTCCGGAGAATCAGATAAAACGGTTCAGGCTGCAAAGGGGCAGCCCGGCGCGGATAAACCGAAGAAGAAGAGCAAGATCATTGTGGTGAGCAATCCTCATAATTCAAAGATGCAGGGAGCGTCTCAAGGGCAGCGCGGCGGATATAATAATGCGGGACCGGACCGAAGAAACGCCGGAAATGCACAAAGACCGGTCGTCAACCGCCCGATCCGGCCGTTAACACCGCCGTCACCGACTCCTTCGGTTAATATTGTTGCAAATCCCAATAAAGGGCAGGATCAGAGAAGATCTATGAACCGACCGAATCCGGTACGTCAGGCAGAGGGCGCGGAGGCAGCGGAAAACGGGCAGCAGGGACGGACCGTGCCGTCCGCTCAGGCAGCCGGAGCGCAGACTTCTGCAAATGTAGCCGGAATGCGGGAAAACAGGGACGGAGTAAAAGAGAACAGGGATAGTGTCAGAGAAAACAGGGATCATAGAGACAGCAGGGAGAACAGGGACAGCAGGGAGAACAGGGACAGTCGTGACGGCAGAAATTATCCGCAGAGACCGGATCAGGAACGCCAAAGAGGTGCCGGACAGACTGACCGTGCGCCTCAGAGCGGCTTTCATGCGCGTAGCGGTCAGGGCGGCTATAATCGCGGCGACCGTGGAGGAAATGGCAGACAGGATGGTTTCAGAGGTCAGACGAGACAGGGAGGTTTTGGCTATGGCACGGGCGGACAAAAACCGGCTTATCGACAGGATGGCCCGCGTAACTCCGATGGAGGCGGCAGAGGCGGTTATGGCAGACCTGCGCCGGGCAGGCAGGGCGGTTTCGGCGGCCAGGGCTCTCAGAGATCTTACGGTAATAATGAACGCTTTGAAAGAGGCGATGGAGGGAAGGACTCTAGATTTGGAAGAAAGTCTCAGTCAGGAGGCTCTTCGTTTGCTCCCGAGACATCGATCAAGGAACAGGAAAAGCACCGTGATGAGGAAAAGCGCCGCATTGAGAAAGATAAGCGGAACAAAAAAGAACTGATCTATGAGGAAGAGCAGGAAAACTTAAAAGGAAAACGGGCAGGGAGATTTATCAGACCCGAAAAGAAACAGGAGGAGCAGGAAGAGCAGATCAAAGTGATCACGCTTCCGGATTCCCTCACGATCAGAGAACTTGCGGATAAGATGAAGCTGCAGCCCTCTGCGATCGTGAAGAAGCTCTTTCTGCAGGGCAAGGTCGTGACGGTCAATCAGGAGATCAGCTACGAACAGGCAGAGGAGATCGCGATTGAATATGAGATCATCTGCGAGAAGGAAGTAAAGGTCGATGTGATCGCCGAACTGCTCAAAGAGGATGAGGAAAACGTCGAGGACATGACGAAGAGACCGCCGGTCATCTGTGTCATGGGACATGTCGATCATGGAAAAACTTCCCTGCTTGATGCGATCCGTAAGACGAATGTGATCGATAAGGAAGCGGGAGGTATCACGCAGGCGATTGGAGCCTATACGGTTACGATCAATGAGGAAAAGATCACGTTTTTGGATACGCCGGGACACGAGGCGTTTACGGCCATGCGTATGCGCGGCGCAAATGCAACAGATATTGCGGTATTAGTGGTTGCCGCAGATGACGGCGTGATGCCCCAGACCGTTGAGGCGATCAACCATGCGAAGGCTGCAGGAATAGAAATTATCGTGGCAGTCAATAAAATGGATAAGCCGAATGCAAATATGGACCGTGTAAAGCAAGAGCTTACCGAGTATGAGCTGATTCCGGTTGACTGGGGCGGTTCTACAGAATTTGTTCCGGTATCGGCAAAGACGGGAACGGGAATTTCCGATCTGTTGGAAACCATTCTTTTGACGGCGGATATTTTGGAATTGAAGGCGAACGTCAACAGACGCGCCCGTGGTCTTGTGATCGAGGCCGAGCTGGATAAGGGACGCGGACCTGTGGCAACCGTGCTTGTGCAGAAAGGAACACTTCAGGTTGGAGACTATATCTCGGCAGGAGCTTCAAGCGGTAAGGTACGTGCGATGATCGACGATAAGGGACGCAGGGTGAAGGAGGCGACCCCTTCCACACCGGTTGAGATCTTAGGCTTAAATGATGTGCCGAATGCGGGAGAAATCTTCATTGCGCATGAGAACGACAAGGAGGCAAAGAGTTTTGCCGAGACATTCGTTGCGCAGAACAAAGAAAAACTTCTGGAAGATACAAAAGCCAAAATGTCGCTTGACGATCTGTTCAGCCAGATCCAGGCAGGCAGTCTGAAGGAACTGAATATTATTATTAAGGCGGATGTACAGGGCAGCGTGGAGGCAGTAAAGCAGAGTCTCTTAAAGCTGACCAACGAGGAGGTTGTCGTGAAGGTGATCCACGGCGGCGTCGGTGCGATCAACGAATCCGACGTCAGCTTAGCGAGCGCCTCTTCCGCGATCATTATCGGCTTTAATGTGCGTCCTGATGCACAGGCGAAGGCAAGTGCGGAACGCGAGGGCGTCGATATCCGGCTTTATAAAGTAATCTATCAGGCGATCGAAGATGTGGAAGCGGCGATGAAAGGCATGTTAGATCCGGTCTTTGAAGAAAAAGTGATCGGTCATGCCGAGGTGCGCCAGATCTTTAAGGCATCCGCGATCGGAAATATCGCAGGCTCGTATGTGATGGACGGCTGCTTCCAGCGCGGTTGTAAGATCCGTATTTCGCGTGAAGGAGAGCAGATATACGAGGGTGAGCTTGCTTCGCTCAAGCGTTTTAAGGATGATGTGAAAGAAGTGAAAGAAGGATTTGAATGCGGACTTGTATTTGAAGGCTTCGATCAGATGAAAGAGCTGGATATGGTAGAGGCGTATATCATGGTAGAAGTTCCGAGATAATAGTAAATGACGGGGATTGTGAAGCTTTGAAAGCTCACGCCGGATTTTATAGGTTATGAAAGAGTTGCGCCACGCGCAACTCTTTTGAAAATGCGCGCGGCGCAGTGCTTTTGTGCATTATGTAAAAGTTTTGTCCGGCGTAGATTTTTGAAGGCGTAGAATGTTATGTTGTCAGTAGCACGGAGGAACAATAATCAGTTATGAAAAAAAACAGCATTAAAAGCACAAGGATCAACGGAGAGGTGCGGCGTGTGCTTGCCGAGATCATCCGCTCTGAAATAAAAGACCCAAGGATTCCACAGATGACTTCGGTGGTTGCAGTGGAGGTTGCACCTGACTTAAAGACATGCAAGGCATGGATCAGCGTGCTCGGAGACGAGGAAGAAGCAAAAAATGCACTGGCGGGGCTGCGCAGTGCGGAGGGTTATATCCGAAGCCAGCTCGCAAAGCAGATGAACCTGCGCAACACGCCGGAAATCCGCTTTATCATGGATCAGTCGATCGCCTATGGTGTAAAGATGTCAAAGATGATAGATGAGGTAAATAAGGAGTAATCACAATATGGGTAGTATAGAACTGGAAGAAATATGCGATAAAGCGCAGAGCATTGGCATCGGGGGGCATGTCCGCCCCGATGGTGACTGTGTTGGTTCCAGCCTGGCATTGTATCTTTTTTTGAAAAAGAAATATCCCAGGAAACATGTGGAGCTTTTCTTAGAAAAACCGGCTGAGATCTTTGCTTGTATCAGCGGGTATGACGAGATCAACAGTGCGTTTCCGCAAAGAGAGCCGTTTGATGTCGTCTTTGTGATAGATTGTTCGGTTGACCGTCTTGGTCAAGCAGAAACTTATTTCCGCTCGGCGAAGCACACGGTCAATATTGATCATCATATCAGCAATGCGGACGGCTGCGGTGATGATAATATGATAGACGCAGATGCCAGTTCCACTGCGGAACTCATCTATGGACTGATCGGAAAAGACTACATGGATGCCGAGATCGCAAAGGCAATTTATATCGGTATGATCCATGACACAGGAGTATTTCATTATTCCTGCACATCTCCTAAGACATTGCGTATAGCGGCGGACTTAATCAGCTATGGCTTTGACTTTTCGAAGATCATTGATGAGACGTTTTATGAAAAGACCTATGTGCAGAATCAGATTTTGGGCAGGGCGGTTTTAGAGAGTTTTCCGTTTATGGGAGGGAAATGTATTGTCGGCTGCGTCAGCCGCAAAACAATGGAATTTTATGGCGCGGAACCGAAAGACTTGGACGGCATCGTCAATCAGCTGCGCATCACAAAAGGGGTTGAGGTTGCCATTTTCCTATACGAAACAGAAACACTTACATATAAAGTAAGTCTCCGTTCATGCGGCATCGTGGATGTTGCAAAGATCGCCGCGTTTTTTGGAGGCGGTGGTCACGTGCGCGCATCGGGTTGTACAATGACCGGTACGTTCCATGATGTCGTTAATAATCTGTCCGCTGAGATCGCAAAACAGCTGTGAGAGCCACGGCGGGCGGATACGGACGTATCCGGACCTGTTATGAGCGGGTGTATCATAGGGAAACAGGATCATGACGCAGGCAATTGCCGGGATCAAGAAGGAAAGGAGGCCGCATGGACGGGATCATCAATATATACAAAGAAAAAGGCTATACTTCTTTTGATGTGGTCGCCAAACTGCGCGGCATCCTAAAAATGAAGAAGATAGGGCATACGGGAACTTTGGACCCGGATGCGGAGGGCGTGCTGCCGGTCTGTATCGGCAGCGCTACAAAGCTTTGCGATATGCTGACCGACAGATCTAAGGAATATCTTGCCGTTCTGCGGCTTGGTATTGTAACGGATACACAGGATATGACGGGAACCGTACTGCAAAGCAAAGAAGCAGTTTCGGATGAAGCGCTTGTAAAGCAGGCGGTATTGTCTTTTGTCGGGGAATATGACCAGATTCCGCCGATGTACTCGGCTCTGAAGGTGAACGGACAAAAGCTCTGCGATATGGCAAGGCAGGGGAAAGAGATCGAGCGGAAACCGAGACGCGTAACGATTCATAAACTGGAGATCATGGAAATGGAACTTCCGCTTGTGACAATGCGCGTACATTGCTCAAAGGGAACTTATATCCGTACACTCTGCCATGACATCGGACAAAAACTTGGCTGCGGCGGCTGCATGCAGAGCCTTGTGAGGACGCGGGTCTCGGAATTTACACTGGATAAAGCGCTCACACTCTCACAGATCGAGAGTCTCCGGGATGGAGGCAGGCTTGCTGAATGTATCCATCCGGTGGATATGGTGTTTTCTGCGTTCCCGGCATTTCGGGTGAGGCCGGAGGCACAGCGGCTTTTGGATAACGGCAATCCGCTGAAAGCCGGACAGACGGTGTGTGTGGAACGAGGGACAGCAGGGAATCTGAAACCGGGGGGGATTGCAAGTACTGCGGATAAATATGCCGGAGAAGATGCGAATGCATGTGCCGGTGAAGCTGCGAATGCATATGCCGGAGAAGCTGCAAATGCATATATCGCGGGTACGTATACTGCAGAAGTAAATGACAAAGACGCAGCAGGCGCGCAGAGTGCCCTGCCTGTGGACGGCGGACAGGTGAGGATGTACCATAGTGACGGGAGATTTTGCGGTATTTATGTCTTTCAGGCACAGAGCCTCATGCTTAAGCCGGTTAAGATATTTGCATTGTAGACAGCAGTTAAGGCAGGAAAAAACGGCTGCAGACGATGCAGGGAGGCAGTTTGAACGAAACAGAAACAGGAGCAGACAATGCAGGATGGCAGTTTGAACGAAACAGAAACGGCTGTATACAATGCGTGATGGTAGTTTGAACGAAACAGAAACGGCTGCAGACAATGCAGGATGGTAGCTTAGAACGAAACGACGGATAAAGAAAGGACAACGGTGAAATTGATATGGACATCATTACCGATACCCAATTTCATATGGAAAGGGCAAGCTGTGTTGCGATTGGGAAGTTTGACGGGATCCATGTCGGACATCAAAAGCTGTTGGGGCAGGTGCTTGCGGCGAAGGAAGACGGGCTTGCCGCTGTGGTCTTTACCTTTTATCCGAGTCCTTATGCGTTGTTTTCAGGAGAAAAGCAGGAGGAGCTGACAACGCGTGCCGAAAAGCGGGAGCTGTTTGAACGGATGGGAATCGATGTATTGTGGGAATTTCCGATGAACCGGGCGACAGCGGCGATGGCGCCGGAGGCGTTTATTGAGCAGGTGCTTGTCGGACAACTGCGGGCGAAGGTTATTGCGGCAGGTGCGGACGTTTCATTCGGACATAAGGGCGCCGGGGATATGGAGCTTTTGAAACGCTATGCAAGGATGTATGATTATGAGGTGGCAGAGATCGATAAAGTCTGCATCGGCGGTATGGCGGTCGGCTCCACGCAGGCGCGCAATGAGGTTCGCGCCGGACATATGGAACAGGTTCAAAAACTGCTTGGCAGACCCTATACGTTTCGGGGGACGGTCTGTCACGGGCGGAAGTTAGGAAAAAAACTGGATATGCCGACGGTCAATCTGCTGCCCGAGGAGGGGAAGCTGTTCCCACCGTTTGGTGTCTATTATTCACGGGTCCTTGCCGGCGGAACCGTTTACAGGGGGATTACCAATATCGGAAGAAAACCGACGGTCAGTGATGCGGAGGCCGTGGGGGTGGAAACTTATCTTTACGACTTTGAAGAAGAAATCTATGGAAGTATGATCGAGGTGCAGTTATTATCCTATAAGCGTCCGGAACAGCGGTTTGAGAGTGTGGAAGCGCTCAAAGAGCAGCTGGCCAAAGACCGGTGCGACGGGGACGCCTACTTTTCGGGAAAAATTTTCTGACATGTTCTGTGTAAGACCTTTTGGTAGGTCTGTCCGGCTCATCCTACGGACAGGGTTATTGACTATTTTTGCATTATCCTTTAATATAAGTAAGGGATACATAAGGCAGTCCGTAATGGACGGTAACATATGAGGGATGTCACGAATGAACGCAGGAACTTTGTTGGCGCTGGCAGGCGGTCTTGGGCTTTTTCTGCTTGGCATGCGCCTGATGAGCGAGGGAATTGAGAAGGCAGCGGGAGCGAAGCTGCGTTCTATTTTGGAGTTTTTTACTACAAATCGTCTGACAGGCATGCTTGTCGGCGTTGTGTTTACCGGAATTATTCAATCATCGTCCGCATGTACGGTTATGGTAGTCAGCTTTGTCAATGCGGGACTGATGAATCTGTATCAGGCGGCAGGTGTGATCTTCGGTGCCAATATCGGTACGACAGTCACATCGCAGCTGGTATCTTTTAATTTATCGGAGATCGCACCGGTGATCTTGTTGATCGGTGTTCTTCTTCTCATGTTTACCAAGAATAGAAATATTACCAAATTTGCGGAGATCATTGTCGGGTTTGGCGTGCTTTTTTTAGGACTTAACAATATGTCCATCGCTATGAGCGGATTAAAAGAGAACCCCCATATTGTGCAATTGTTTGCTTCTTTGACGAATCCATTTCTCGCTGTTCTGCTCGGAACGGTCTTGACAGCGATCATTCAAAGCTCGTCCGTGACGGTTAGCATCATGCTGCTGATGGCAAATCAGGGGCTTTTAGAACTGCCGGTCTGTATGTATACCATTTTGGGTTGTAATATCGGAGCCTGTACATCGGCGCTCCTTACCTCAATGACTGGAAATAAGGATGCAAAGCGCGCGGCGATGATTCATTTTTCCTTTAATATCATCGGTACGATTCTGATGTTTGCCGCATTACAGATCGCATTGGAGCCGATCAAAAATGCGATTTTGGCAATTTCCGGCAGCAATGCGGGACGTTTTGTGGCAAACACCCATACGCTGTTTAAGATCGTACAGGTATTGGTGCTTCTGCCGTTTTCTGATTTGATTGTAAAATTGACTTATCTGATCATTCCGGGCGATGATAAGAAAGTGGATGACGGGGAGAAGTATCAGCTTAAATACATAGGCGATCATACGGTGTTTAATCCGGCGACTGCGGTAGTCGGTGCGACAAAGGAGATCGAGCGCATGGTATTTTTGGCGGGTGAGAACTTAAACCGTGCTATGAATGCACTCATTACGCTGGATGAAGATGATATTAAAACCGTGTATGAAGTAGAAAAGAATATCAATTTCCTTAACCACGCCATTACGGACTACCTTGTGAAGATCAATCAGACAACGCTGCCGATCGAAGACAGAAAAAATATCGGCGCATTATTCCATGTGGTGAATGATATTGAGCGGATCGGTGATCACGCGGAAAACGTGGCGGATGCAGCAGTACAGAGAAAGAAGACGGGCGTCACGTTCAGCAAGAGTGCACAGCGTGAAATGGGTGAAATGCTTGACATGGTAAATACACTTGTACGATTCTCTGTCGAAATGTTTTCTTCCGGAGAAGAAGAGCATTTGGAGGATATTCTGCATCTTGAGGATGCAATCGATGAAAAAGAGCGCGAACTGCAGCGCTTTCACGTAGAGCGACTGACACGCAACGAATGTACGCCGGAGGCGGGGATGATCTTTTCTGATATTATCTCCGGCTTGGAGCGCGTGGCGGACCATGCGACAAACATCGCCTTTTCAATCTTAAACAATGAGCCGGAGGGCGTATAAGGAAGGGACGACGGCGCGGTTTGTGTGTTTTTCTGTCAGTGACGGTAAGATATCAGTATCGGAAAGATAGATATCATTTTCAGAGCATTTATTGAAAATGTATGGATCGTTACGAAAGACAGGCGTTATAAAATAGATGTAGAAAATACTTGCAATAACAAATTGTCAATGCTATAGTTTTTGTATCGGAAATCATTTCGCATGGAAGATGCGTCCGCGGGCAGAACAAAGCTGCCTGATCAGCGGATTCTGACGCATCGGGCATGCAGCATTTCAAAGGCTTTTCGCCAGACAAATTCAACAGACAGGAAAAAGAGCAAAAGTGCAGGCGGGAAACTGTGTGTTTCCTCCTGCGCGGAAACGGAGGAAAACATGGAAAACACAAAGAAAATGGGCAGGATGGTCGAGCAGGCAGATGGCAGGGAGGTGATGTCGACTGATGAAAAATTTGATTTAATCCTGCATGAATTGAGGGAGATGAAAGAGGAAATCAACGGGATAAAAGCCGAGGTTGGGGGGATGAAGGAGGAAATGAAAGAGATGAAAGAAGAGATCAAAGAGATGAAAGAAGAGATCAAAGAGATGAAAGAAGAGATCAATGGGATAAAAGAAGAGATCAAAGAGATAAAAGCTGAAATCAACGAGATGCATGCGCAGATTGACAGGCTTGATCTTAGGGTTTCAGATCTGGAGAGAACAATCTATAATATAAACAGTGCGATCGCGGGCGTGAGAGAAGAGGCTGGCGAAATAAAGGCCGAGATCAGCGGGATGCGTACAGACATGAACGTGTTGAACATCAGGGTTTCTGCTCTGGAGAGTGAGATGAAAGATATTAGAGGAGATATCAATGGCATGAAGGACGACATGGGCAGAATAAAGAGTGAGATCGGCAGCATAAGAAACGAGATTAGCGGCTTGAAAGAAGACATTCAGGAATTGAAGCGGCGTGTCAGAAATGTTGAACTGCTTATAGAGAACGAGCTTCGGGAGCATATCATGAAGATAGCCGAAGGGCACATGAATTTGAAGATGAATCTTGATGATGCAGTAAAGCCGGTCAAAGAAATAGAAAGGCTGACTTTGCGGGTTGGAATACTGGAATCGGATGTGAGAGGCTTGAAAGAAAAATTAGCATAACGCTGTGATAGATAGAAACAAGGGAAGAACTGCATGCGCGGTTCTTTTTCTTGTTGTAGAGCGGTATTGAAGTCTGAGTAATGCAAAAATTTAACCAGGCTCCGAACGCAACAGCTCAGACAGCTCCCTGTATGCAAGAAAAAAAATTGGTTGTGCAAAATTAACAAAAAACAATAAAAATGTTGAAAATTATTGGCATATTCATGTGGCGGGTGTATAATTAGAAGCAACAAAAGGTTGCGGATAATCGGTAAATTGTTGTAAACTTGATTTAATCGGTCTGCGAGTAGGGGCGGGCTGCTTAAATAAAGGGGGGAGACTCCTAGGGGGGATATTGCTGACTGATCAGCAGTTCCCTCGAAATCACAATCAAAAAGGAGAGAAAGAATATGGAAAAGAAGAAAATGAATGACAAGGGCTTTTCACTTGTCGAGCTGATCATCGTTATTGCCATCATGGCAATCCTGATTGCGGTATTGGCACCGCAGTACTTAAAGTTCGTAGAGAGATCCAGAAAGTCCGCGGACAGAGATACGGTGGATCAGATCATTCGTGCGGTGCAGATCGACTATGCTGACCCGGAGACCTCGAATAATCCGGACGGTCATTATGTAAAGGTTTCTACAACGGCAGCAAAAGTAACCGATTCGGGGGTTTGCGATGCTACTGTAATGTCAACGATTTTGACAGGAACCGGAATTGACAGGATACAGTTAAAGTCATCTCAATGGTCTAATGGTAGCGCTGATGTTACAGAAATCTATATACATTTTGTTGTAGACAGTAATGGCAATGTGCAGTCATACGTAACGGATAATGCATCGCTTGGTGCATCGCCTGCAACTAATATCACAGACGGAACAAAGCTGATCACCGAATAAGTGAACAGATCTACCATCGAAAAATGCTTTATAGAACATAAGCAGCGCCGCTCCCACAGGATCGAAGACAACTTTCTGCGGGAGCGGGACGCTTGTTTACAGGGAAGCATTAACAGTATTTATTTGTGCTCTGACCCGAAAGGGAAGAAGGCAAGCGTAACCCTACGCGCGAACTTGAAAAGCTGCGGGTACAAATGAATGAGCACGTGCACGGGCACAAGTGATAAGCCGCGAGCGTTGAACGGACGCCGTGGACAGACAATGAAATTGTCACAAAATCAATAACATGCAGTAGAAAGTATACTTGCATTGAAGAAGGCAGAAGAAACCCTATGACAGCATCAACCATCCTGCTAGGCGTCGCTATATTTTTATATGGAATCGTGATCGGCAGCTTTTGCAATGTCTGTATTTACCGGATTCCGGCAAAAGAAAATATTGTGAGGATACGCTCGCATTGTATGGGCTGCGGCTATCAGCTCAAGTGGTATGATTTAGTGCCGCTCGTAAGCTTTGCCGCGCTGGGTGGAAAATGCCGCAAATGTAAGCAGAAGCTATCCGTCCAGTATCCTCTGATTGAGGCTCTGAACGGAGTCTTGTATGTAGTGGTCTTTTATGTAAATGGAGTGAACGTGGATTCAGTACTATACTGTTTACTCACCTCGGCGCTTTTAGTGCTGGGCATAATCGATTTTAGGACCTATGAGATTCCTTTTGGGATCAATCTTTTTATACTGGCGCTGGGGCTGATTCACCTTGCACTGCACCTTGGTGACTGGCTTTTGTGGGGAATCGGCTTCCTTGCTGTCAGTGTGTTCCTCTACATACTGTATCTGCTTTCCGGGGGGCGTGCTATCGGAGGCGGGGATATTAAGCTGATGGCAGTCTGCGGACTGCTCCTCGGTTGGAAGAAGATTGTGCTTGCGTTTTTGATCGGGTGTATTGCCGGATCTGTCATACATATTGCAAGGATGAAAGTGTCAAAAGCGGATCATGTACTTGCGATGGGACCTTATTTGGCGGCGGGTGTCTGGATCGCTCTGCTGTGGGGGGATTCCCTGATCGGCTGGTATATGAGATTATTTTCATAAGTTAATAAATAATTATGACAGCAGGCAACTACGGGATTTTCACTGTGGTTTTTTTGCATGTTATAAGGAATAGAACAGCGTGTGCGAAGCTGTGGATTGTCAGGCGACAGTTCATAGCCGAAGCAGTCCATAGCTTTGTATACGACAGTAAATTTCCGTTGAAAGGGGAAACATACACATGGCGAAAGTGCTGAGCATGGAGGTCGGGTATTCGCTGATTAAGATCATTGAGACCGATTTCAAAGCAAAGAGTCCCAAAATCTACCGATGCGTGAATCTTCAGACGCCGGAGGGAGCATTGAATGACGGCGAGTTAAATGTGACGGACGAATTGGTGGCACTTATCACCGATGCGCTTGCGGCGAACGGAATGAAGACAAAACAGGTGATCTTTACGGTTGCGTCTTCTAAGATCGCAAGTCGTGAAGTAATTCTGCCGAACGTCAAGGAGAACAAGGTGGCAACGGTTGTACGCGCGAACGCTTCCGATTATTTCCCGGTGGATATCAGCCGGTATGAGATTGCTTACGCGTCACTTGGCATGGTTGGTGAAGAGAAAGATAAGATGCAGCGGAAGGTGATGGTTTTTGCGGCGCCGCATGCACTTCTTGAGGGGTATCAGACCTTGGCGGAACGCTGCGGGCTGACGCTTGCAGCCATGGACTATAGTGGAAACAGTATTCTTCAGGTCATCAAAAAAGAATGCGGAGAAGGCATTCAGATGGTGATCAAAATCGATGAGCGGTCCTCTATTATCACGGTTTTGGAGGAGGGTCAGCAGATATTGCAGAGAAGCATTCCTTACGGCGTGGATGAGGCGGTAGGAACTCTGATCAATACACGCGCATATGGGGAACTGGACTATAAGCAGGCATTGGAACTACTGCGGAGAAAGACATGCGTGAACCGGACGCTGCGGGCGAGAATGGACGTTGCGGATCCTGACGAGAACGAGGGTGAACTGGATGAGGGCGAGCAGTTTGCGCTTGCAAGGCAGCAGACGACTGCAGTGTTAGAGACCCTGATCAGCGGCATTGCCCGTGTGGTTGATTTCTACAATTCGCGCAATTATGGAAAACAGATCGAGAAGACGTATCTGACCGGGTTAGGCGGCGATTTCAGCGGTTTGAGCAAGCTTTTGACCAATGAGCTGGGCATGCGCATCGTTGTGCTGACGAAGGCTGAGGGTTTTAATATCGCAAAGGCATTCCGCGAGACCGGATTTGGCGGATATATTGCCTGCCTTGGCGCGGCGGTGTCCCCGCTTGGTTTCCTGCCGTCGAAAGATGCGGAGAAGAAAGAAAAGGGTAAGGTGACGTTAACGCCGCTTTTGGCAGTATCGGTGCTGATCCTCTGTCTGATCATTTCAATCGCATGGTTTGTGATCGCCTATCTGCCTTACAGGCAGGCGGCGGCGGACAATGACCGTTATCGCAGTCAGGTACAGGAACTGGCGCAGTATGTGCCGGATTATTTAGAGTATACGGCAACGAAACAGGCATATGAATACATGTTTACGGCATTCGGACAGACGCAGCTGGAAACGCGTTACCTTGTTGAGTTTATCGAAGAAATGGAACGAAAAATGCCCCATGCATTTTATATCAGTACATTGCATGTCAACGCAGAGGGCTTTTCGATGAACGCGACGGTTGCGACGAAGCAGGAAGCGGCTGAGTGTATTGAACAGCTCCGGACTTTTGCGAGCATTGGGGGCTTAAGCGTTAACGGTATTTATGACAACAGGCAGGCTGTATTTGCGGATTTGGACGGGGACGGGATGCCGGAACTGGTAAACGGCAATGATATTTTGACGCTCGGTGGAGATCCGACCGGACAAAATGATCTTGAGATTGCGGGGCAGGGCGTGACATTCAGTGTGGAGGGCACATTCTCAGGGCTGGGCATGCTGGGCGCATCGACGGAGGACGACAATTCGGACGGCAGCGCTGAAAATACCAACGAATACAACGCGGAAAACGGCATCCGCCCGGAAGACGGCGGAGCGTCCGATGCGGGAAACACAGATAGTGATGCAGAACTGGAAGAGGCGATTGACGAGATTGGCGGCGGCGAGTAAAAAGGAGAAAACCACATGAAAGTGACAAAACAACAGGTAAATGTGCTCATCATGGTGCTTGGCGTCGTTATTATCGCATTGACATATTTTTACGGCGTACAAAAATTAAATGAAAAAACAGAAGCGCTGGAGGCTGAGAACGGGCAGTTGCGCAGTGAGGTCAATACGCTTCAGGAGCTTCAGCTTAAGCAGAACAGTTACATAGCCGATACAGAAATGATGAAAGGCTTGTGCGAAGCGGTCGCGGATATGTTTCCGTCCAGAATTTTGACGGAGGATGAGATCATGTATGCGGTCAAACTGGAAAATCAGGTTGGATGCTATTTTTCCTATGTGGGGACGCCGGTCACACAGAATATTGAAATTCCGCTTGGAGAGAGGGAGAACATTCTGGCGGGCATAACGGATATTACCGGTGCGATCGCACAGAATTCAACGGTCAACGAGGAACAGATTTATAGTGCAGACGGAATCATGCTTGGCAATGCGGCTTCTTCCAATAATTTTGTCTGCACCTATGATCAGTTTAAGCAGATTGTGAAACTGATCGTGGAGAATCCGGATATACGCAGCATTGACGAGGTCAGTCTGGCTTATGACAATACAACAGGCAGCCTGACCGGGACGATGACGATCAACTATTATTCTATGAGTGGAACAGATAAGAGTTATGAACTTCCGAATACAGGTGTTGCAGGATATGGTGTGGACTGTATTTTTGGCGCGGTCATCAGAGGGCAGGAGCCGGCAGCACCGTCGGTAGAAGACACTGCGGAAGGAGAGTCGGCAGAGGAAGGGCAGGACTTGGATATAGAATAAAGAGATCTTGCGGATGGATAAGGAATCGGATCAATATGGCGAACGAAGAAACGTAAGACAGCCGGTGGGACAATAAAGATGATGTGGGACGGTGCAAGTTTGAAAGTAAACTTTCAAATATTGATTGGTATGTGCGCTGAAGCGCACATAGGGGGATAGGTATGAATGCACGGGAATGGACCGGACAACTTCATAAGAAACAGGAGAAGACGTTTGGTGCTGACCAAAAGGGGTTTACCCTGCTAGAAGTACTGATCGCGATGATCATCCTGGCAATCATCGCCGTACCGATCTGCCGTGTCTATGTATCGGCGGCTCGCACGAATGCAAAAGCGAGAAAGCAGGCGAGCGCAACAGCTGTTGCTGAGAACATCATGGAGGGGATCAATGCATTTTCTTATGAAGATGTCGTGATACAGTTTGATCCGGCACTGACGCCGGATGCGGAGTTTCTGATCTGTCAGAACGCAGCGCCGGACGGGCGGGTACTGCTTTCCGGAGGCGGGGCGTTAGATGAGGGAAAATATGTATATGCGCTGAAGGATGTCCATGAGGATGCGTATGATTTTGACATAAAAGTGACGATTGATCCGGCTCCTTATACACGTGCAGATGAGTCGGATGCCCCTAAGGTTAACGATTATGAACTGGTCGCAATGGCAGGGTATAACAGCGCAAAAGATTACCTGTATGTACTCGGAGAGGGATCATTAAGAAGTGAGTTCGGGCTGGATTATGATACGATCCATAGAGAGGTGAACCGCAAATTACAGCTTACGATCACAAGGGAAGGAACCGGCGATGATGAAGGCATTGTTGTGAGCATGAAAGTTGCATATTGGAGAAATGGAGAACCGGAGCCGACAGATGATGCAATGTTAGAGCCCTGTGGGGCAAAGCGCTTTGAAGGCGAGGACGCGCTTCGAAGCGTTTACCTGTGTTATGAGCCGAATTATGCGGCGGGTTACGGCAGTGGAAAAGATCAGATTGAAATTGTGAATCCGGATAATGTGGAGTTTGATTTGTATCTGATCAAGCAGAGCTGCCCGACCTGGGCTGATCTGGATGTGCGCGAAGAACGGTACGCACCCGAGATTACGGTACGGGAAGGCCGCTGGGCTGATGAGGATCAGGGGTCTTTTGTAAGGATTTATCATAATTACGGGACCAATCTGGCTGCGGATGAAGGACACCCCGCAATTGACCCCGTGGTCAGCGATGTGAAAGCAACTTATCATTACAGTTACAAAGCATATGAAGACGGAAGTACAAAAAATGTCAGTGGAAGACAGACGGATACAGAACTGTCTGAGAAATTGAATATCGGTAATTCCGCCGTACACAAGGAGAAAAGGTTTCGTATGTTTTTGGTGACGGTTGAAGTATATGAGGCGGGTGCCTGCGACGAAAATTTTGACGGAAGTACGAAATCGCGTGTTGCCGTACTGTCCAACCAGTAACCGGACGACCGCATGGTTGGATCGGCGGATGCATAAACCGGTAACCGGACGACTGCACGATCGGACGACTACACGATTGGACGGACATACCAACCGATAAGCGGACAGATGTATCAAATGTGAATTTCTGTGATTTGGAGGAGCATTATGCCGGATAGAAGCAGGAGCAGAAGAAAGGCCGGACAATTTCATAAAGATAACAGGGGTTCTACGTTGGTTGTTGTGATCGTGGCAATGCTGTTGCTCTGCACATTGGCAAGTATCATTCTCTATACCACATATGTCAATTATACGATCAAGACAACGGAGCTGCATTCGACCGATAATTTCTATACGGCAGAAACCATTATGGAGGAGATCAAAGCAGGATTGGAGCTGGAGGTTTCTAATGCCTATACAGATGCATACCTGTTTATCATGCAGAACTACAATTCAGGCGATGAAGCCGGGGAAGTACTGCGTACCGCGAACTTTCAGACGCGCTATATCAACTATCTGAAAGACAAACTGGATCCGGACCGGGATGAACAATTGAATCCGGAGCAGTTGTATGATTATTTATCAAGAATCATAAAAGATGAACACGGGGATATTGTGCTGACGGCGGGAGAGGCTTCTTTTTCGGATGGCTCCAGGGCAAAATTGGAGTTGGTACCGGCAGATGGCAAATCTCTTGTCGCTTATACGGACGGCGTCTGGATCAAAGGTCTGCGGCTGACCTATACGGACGGCAGTGGTTATGTGGCTGTGATCACTACGGATATCGCACTGAAGATACCGAATATGACATTTGAGGAGCAAAGTAGTCTTCCGGGCGTGCTCTCTTATTCGCTGATCGCAGATAAAAAGCTCTATCTGGGCATAAATGAGTCACTTGTTCCGGTGGGTGGTACTTATATGGTCCGCGGAAGCGTGTACGGCGGAAGAAACGGGATTTCCGTGAGAAACAGCAGGGCCAGATTCGAGGCGGCGGAGGCCGGTGGAGCTTACGTTGTTGTGACCGGAGGAAATGTGGAGGTGCTGGGCACCCAAAATCCTGATGGAAGTTATGATGCCGGATTTGTAACGAGCGGAAATGCGTCGCTTTGGGCGGACGGGATTGTGGTAGATTCCAGTGAATTGAATCTGTCAGGAGAAAGCTATGTGCAGGATGACCTGACTGTGAATGGTAAAAATAGTTCGGTGATTCTGAAAGGACAATATTATGGTTTCGGTTACCAAAGTGTTTCCACGGCGGCGCGGGGACCGAAGAACAGCAGCTCCATACTGATCAACGGGACAGGAATCACACTTGATCTGTCAGCGCTGACGCAGCTTGGACTTGCGGGTCAGGCGTATATCGGCACGACGGATGCGGATGGAGACGGTGTGCCGGACGATCCGCGTGATCTTGTGTCCGAGGATGGAACACCAATCGTTTCAGATGACGGTACATCCTATAACACATCGGGAAATCAGACGGTACGTATGGGGGAATCGCTTTCCGTGAGAAGCAATCAGCTTGCATATCTGGTTCCGCCCGAATGTGTGGGTTATATTGATGGCGAGTGCGTGCTTGGCTCGAACCCGATCTCCTTAAGTCAGTATCAGGAGTTTCAGAGGAATGCGGCCGCCGAAGGGGTGGTAAGCAGTCTTGAAGTTGATTTGACGAAAGCAGAACTTGGCATGGCGGTTCCTATGACACTGCGTGATTACGGTGCGACCTGGCAGAAGGTATTTTATCAGGCGGCAGGTACCGGAAACAATGCATGGGTATATTACTATCTGACTTTTGATTCGGCAGTGCAGGCAAATGCGTTTTTTGCTGACTATTACAGTCAAAACAAAAACTGGGTAAACAGTTACTTAAGAAATTATCTGACAGTGTATCGTGTACCGGCATCGCTTGAAAGGCTGAATCTTGCCGGGAACGCCGTCTATTATGACGATTATGGCGATGATGATGACAGCACGGGTGAGTTTATATTACAACCCGCTAGTTTGTCAGCGGAATCGGAAGATGTGCTGACGCTGCTGGCGGAGTATGAGCGCTATTCCAATACGAACAAAGCACTCAATATCAATCTGACGATGAACTATGCGGCTCTGACACAGGATCAGTTGGATCGTGCGTCCGTTTTTGAAAATATTGTTGACGTCCAGAAACTACGTGAATACATGGACGGGGGAAATACAAAGATGGTGACTGCAGCAGGCGGTCAGAAGGTGCTGCTGATCGACAATGCTGACGGCGCGGGAGCAGTGGTTGGCGCAAGTACGGGCGTATATGAATATGACGAGGCGGAGGATCCTGCCGTTAAGGTGATCATTGCAACGGGGGATGTATGGGTTCATGCAAGCTTTCGCGGCATGATCCTTTCGGGCGGTCAGATTTTTGTAACGAACAGCGCGGTGCTTGAACCTGATCCGGATGCGGTCAGTCTTGCGCTTCAGGCAGATAACGGGCAGCTTTTGGAATGCTTTTGGGAAGGTAAATCCATGACGGGCGTACCGGGCGGATCACCGACACCGGCTCCGGGAGAAGAGGAAACGGATGTGGTTGGTACGGATGAACTGGTCGTTTACCGGAACTGGAAGAAAGACTAGGTGACGGAAAAGTCGAAGAAAGGACTCTTACAGGATTAGGAAGGACTGGCGCGTCTATGAGAGATGAGAGAGGATTCTCACTGGTGGAGCTGATCGTGGTGATCGCCATCATTTCCATTATCGGGGCCGGCGCATACGGTATGCTGGGGCTTTTGAATGGAAAATATGCAAAGGAGTGTGCGACAAAGACACAGTCGGCGCTTTCACAGACAAAGGTTGCCGCAATGAGTAAGTCGAAGGGCGCAACGCTTTATGACGTGTATATTCGTATTTACACTTCTGCCGACGGTTCGGTTTATGTGGACAGCGTAACAGGCCGCGGCACGGCAAATGAGGCACGGACGACGGAGAAGATCGGAAATGCAAGAGTGACGGTCAGTGCCGTGAAGGGCAGAGTCGGGACAGAAACGTCGGATAGTACGGTAACGCTTGATGGCACAAACGAGATCATTATCGCGTTCGACAGATCGGGCGGCACATTTAACGAAGTGGTAAATACCGAACCGACAGGACTTATAGCTCCGGCGAAGGAAACCGATGTTTATTGGAAGAAAATTATTTTTACACAGGGTAGTGTGGAATATGTGCTGGATCTCGTACCGTTGACCGGAAAATTTTCTTTGTCAAGAAATTAAGTGGAAGATGTGTTTGGCTGTGAAAGGGGATTGCTGCTTTGAGACGGGGACTTGGGGCAGAAAGGATTGCGGTTGTAGCAAAATGGCGGAAAAATCTGAGGGATTAGCATTGAAGCAAAGAAGAAGACAATTGGAAAGCAATTTCATAACGGATGCCAATGACGGCATGAGTCTCGTAGAGGTTATCATTGCGCTTGCGATCATGTCCATTGTGCTCTTTGCGGCGCTTCAGTTGGTTTTAAGCGGGACCAGGATGTATACGAAAACGAGCGAAAGCGTGGATGCACAGACGGAGGCGCAGCTGCTCGAAAGCCAGCTGGATAATCTGATCGTGGACGCGGAATGTTCCGTGTATGCCTGCGAAAGTTCAGATCCTGCCGCGCCGGTTACCGATGCCGTGAGCGGTTTTTCGGCGGACGCTTATATTAAGGTGTTTAATACGTCCCTTGCTTATTATATCGCATGGGACAGGACAGAAGCCAAAGTATATTATTTGGAGAAAAATGTAACGGATGGCAGTGTGGAGGAATTATCTGACGCGGAAAAGAGCGGTTTTTCCAATTGGTATCTGATGGGTGAGAGCGTGACTGTTTTTTCACCCGATTCTTCCCATATTGGGGAGAAACAGCGTCTGGTTACGATTAAGATTCAAGTCGTAAAAGGTCAGGTTCATTACGAGACGATTCAAAATATATCGCTTCGCAACAATGTTCTTGAATCAAACAATCCGGATGAGATTTATCCGGATGATGATGTGGATCGGGGAGAGACGATCACGGAGGTTCAGATTTCGCCGAGAACACCTGCGATCAACAGGGGCTCTTCCGTTGAGTTCCATGCGATCGTCAAGAGCGGCGGAAGCACTGCTGCGTCACAGGAAGTGGATTGGAAAGTTAACGGAGCGGTTTCTGCGGGAACGACGATCAGCAGCACGGGCGTGCTGACTGTGGCGCCGGATGAGAGCGCGGCGGTTATTACGGTGACAGCAACCGCCAAGGGAACCGATGTGTACGGTCAAACGAGCGTGGTGGTTCCGATGATCAGCAGTGTACTTGTGACAACAGGGGAGATGACGCCTCCGGCGGGAGGGCGCTGCTATTTTACGGCACAGGTAGCGGGTCTGAACTTAAATGCGGAATCGCGCGAAGTGCTGTGGTCTGTGGAACCTGTCGTATCAGGAGCTTCCATCAGTGCGGACGGCGTACTTTCCATCAGTTCCGGCGTCACACCGGGAACGGTGATCACTGTGCGCGCGACTGTGCGCGTGACAGCTTCGGATGTGTCACCGGTATACGGAGAATGCACCGTAACGGTGGGAGAGGCAGGATCGGGAGGACCTCATATCACGACGGAGACAGGAAGTAATCAAATAACGCGCGGAGGCGGCACGACGCTGCATGTCAGCGGGGAAAGCCGGAATGTTATTTGGTCCATCATAGATGACGACGGATTGGGCGATAAGATCAGCATTGATCCCGCAACGGGGCAGATTACTACGGCGCGGGACATTGACTTTACGAAAGATTACTCGATTACCGTAAAAGCGGTTCCGGCAGGAGGAACCTCTGCGGAGGCGGTTGTGCAGACGATCGTACTGCCGAAAGTTTCTGTTACTTTTGAGCAGACGGAACCGTATACCATTCCAGCCGGAACGATCGGCAGGATACCGTTTAAGTTGGAAGGACTGGCAGCTACGGGATTGGAGCTTTCTGTTTCCAGTACGCCTTCTTTCTCAAGCCAGTCCGGAACATTTATGTACTGCACCGGCTCGGAACTGGTGATCGTGGCGGGGGAGAGCATGGGAGAGCAGGAGCTTTCCGTAACGGTGAGCCTGATCGATAATGCGACTGTACGCAGTACGGTCATCATAAATGTGGTAAACTAGACGGAACCGATAAATGAGGTTGTTTCACAGAACTGTCCGGAGTCGGATACATGTTAGAGAAATCCGGTTCAGGAATGAGGAGCCGGACCGACAGCCGGCATGGCAGGATAGAGAAAATGCGGCGCTGGTTTGGAGGCGTATCGTGGGAGTAGATAGAAACGGTCGAAGGATTTCCTTGAAAGGAGAGACAGCGATGAAAAAGAAAACGCGGAGTGTATTACGGACGATCACAGCTGGCGTATTGGCAGTCGTGGTAGCGGCAACGGCCATTACGGAAAATGAGCAGATGCTGCATGCAAGAGAGACGTTCAGCGGTCTGCAGAAGATGATAGAGCAGAATCAGCAGCTTACCGTTGTAGAAATCGTGGATGACTTCAGCGAGTCGTCCATGGGCTATCTGATGGGCGGGTTAGAGCCTTATGATGAAGAGGCGGCGAAACGGGATGGTACGATGGACGAACTGTTGGACGATCTTCACAGCAGGGGATTGCTCACAATGGGAAATACGGATGACTGGAATTCCTATCCGCTGCGCTATGAGATTGTCGATACGGCGTATTCTGACTATGGGGAGGATCATGAACTTTTGGATGCAGGATACCGCAGGATTGGCGAAGAGACTGCGGCTGTCAATGGTTATTATGAATACATTGACCTTAGTGAAAATCCTGATATTGATAAGGCATTTTATCGTTTGGATGCCAGTCAGTATTCGTATGGCGGTAACTCCGGCAAGGATATTATGACAATGACGCCAGCGGCGCTGCGGGGGGGTTGCGGAGGAACTGGCAGAGTCTTATGCGCCGAACAGTCAGGATCCCGATATCGCAGAGCAGGGATATTATGACACGAATGAAACAGGATATCTGTATTTCCGGTTTCATGCAGGAAAAGCGCCGTCTGATGAGGCTGCGCAGACCGGGTTTGATGCAGTTTCCGCTGGAAATGGTGCCGCTGTGTTGAAAGGACTTGTGGAGGCGACTCCGCCGGTGCCTGAAAATGCAGATGAACCGTCAATGGAGGAGACGGGTGATCCGACAGGTCCGGAAGGTGAGGAAGTACCGGAAGATACTGAGCCGGGAGACGGAGAAACAGGAGATGTGCCGGCGACTGGGGAAGGATCATCAGCTGATACAGATATAAATAATACAGACATAAATAATACAGATACAGATTCATCAAATGTAGCTGCGGGGGATTCCGCATATTCTGATGAGGAGGGGAAAGGGACTGACCCTGCATCATCCTCCGGGTCTGAAGACAACAATGCATCGGCAGGAGAAGCAGGGAAGGAAGAACCTACACCTGTAACAGAACCAAACAGGGAAGACTCAAACGCGCCGGGAAACTATAATCCGGATGGGGCGTCTGCACCGGACGGGGCTGCTTTAGACAGTGCCCGTGCAGTGATCTATGTGGAGTTTGACGAAAATCACAGTGTGCTTGTAGCGTCAGTTGGCAATGCAGGAGTTGCGGATATCTTAGAGCCTGCGTCGGATTCAAAACAGTCCGACTCGGTCGGTGAGGGAAATCCTTCTCCGAGTCCCAGTCCGGCAGGAATTGGTGCAGGAGGAGTTTCGACCGTGACGCCCCCTGCTGTACCGACAGATGCGGCGGCTGCACCGGGCGAAAGCACGACTACGCCCAAAGAGCCGGAAGCGACCACACCGGGCGGAGCGACGGCTGCGCCGGAGGAACAGGGAACGACCACACCGGGCGGGGGAACAACTGCGCCGGAGGAACCGGGAACGACCACACCGGGCGGGGGAGCGACTACGCCGGAGGAACCGGGAACGACTACGCCCGGAGGGGACACGGATACATCGGAAGAACCGGAACCAACCGAACCGGGTGAGGATGCAGAGGGGGAAACTTATACTGTAAGTTATTCGTGGGACTGGAATGATCCGGAAGGACTGCTTTCCGGAAATACACTGATGGAAGATAGGGATGGGAATCATCCCCATACATTGGCTGATCCGTCACAACATCAGGATGAAGTAGTAAGCGGTACAGAAGAGCCATACACTCTGTGGCAGGATTACGGAAAGGGAAAGACGCTTTACCTGTTTGACGATAATGGAGACTTACTGGGTATCTTTACTTTTTCCGGCTGGCATCGTGACGGGTCTGATGACATATTGAATGAAATTGAGGCAATTACAGAAGATCTTGAACTGTCCGGCGAGTGGAACTTTGAGTCCTATCATTCAGAATCAGAGGAAGAATGGGCGACGGTATCTTACAGATGGGAACTGAAAGAGGCGGAGGAAGGCACGCTGCCTGACGGAATAGCAACCATGGAAGATATTGTGCTGATGCCGCAAATACAGGCATTTAGCATGGATTCGCAGCCGGAGGCTGAATGTCCGGAAGAGGAAGAAGCCGTAATCGGGGAAAACTATATCGTGAGTGACCTCTACGCAGTTGGCGATACGTATGAAGCATTGGATAAAAATGGGAATGTTATCGGCACATGTACGTTTCAAGGGTGGAAGATCAGCGGAACGGGGGAGATCTTACCCGAAAATGCAGAGATCATGCTGGATGGGAATGTTGAGCTGGTTGCTGAATGGCTCTTTTATGCAGCAAGGGCGGTTTCAATCCCAATCTATTATGATTGGGGAATAGAACTTCCGGATGGCTCATATGACAAGGGTGTGTTTCCAAGTGTGGTACAGGACGGTAATGTATGGAAATTTACCGGTCAGGTGATTCTTCCAAATGGCGTCGTGTTGACGAATGGGGGATATTTCGACAGGGAGCCGAAACTGCCGGCATCTCAGGAATGGGACCTTTCTGAACTGAAATTGAATGCGGATTATCAGCAGGGAACACAAATTCGTGTTTTCGAAGGGGATGATCTGATTGGCACTTATACTTTTACCGGATGGAACCGCGTAACGATAGGTACTGCAGGGGATGAACTGGATTTTGAACCCGAAAAGTTAGCGGATATTATCGCTGAAATGGAAAATGACGGGAAGGACACTTCCAAGATCACGCTTCTTGGTTCGTGGGAGTATGCAGCTACGTCTCCTGCCGGACAGATTGTCGGCAGCGGCAATGCGTATGGCTATGTTTTGGACGGCATCCATAATAACAACTGGTTCCGCTATTATGTAATGGGACTGGAGGAGAAAGACTTTGGTAAAGCAAACCTTCAGCTTGTCACGTATCTGGCGGACGGTTCTGATAAACGGATGTATGGTTATGGTCCGATCGAATCCGGTTGGTCAATGAGTGAAGCACTTAGCCGGGCAGATCTAGTGTATCTGAACACGGATGGCGTATGGCTGGATGATGAGGGAAACACGGTATCCGTTAACAGAAGATTTTCCACGGAGAATGCCAAAAAGCTGTTGGAAAGAGCATGTAATGCGGACAGAAGCGCACGATTAGCAGTGATTTTAGACGGCAGTGTGCGCAATAATCAGGTGGATGAAAATATTCAGAAAGTGATGACCATTCTTTGTCAGGAGGATATTGCAGAAGCATATGTCTCTCTCAGCGAAGACGGCATGAGTTACGAGAAGGCATTTAGCAGCTCTGAATGGCAGCAGCTGAATTACTATGCGAGTGAAGCAATTCGAAACAGCGGAAACTTTGTGCGTGACAATATTTATTGTGTCAGTCACGCAAGGGGAGAATTTAGGAACAGTACATATCCGGAGGGAGAGTCGGTTGTCAGAACGGGCGCTATGCCGGCTTTGGCAAATGCGGACTTTGAGAACCGTTTTACGGATACTGTGACGGATGCCGGATTTGCCGAAGTTTATCAGGCGATCCAAAAAGAGAACTATGAGCGTGCGCACAGCGGTGGTGCCTATACGTCTCTTGACGAGTATGTGATTCCGGCAACGGCGGTTGCATACATACTGAATTACAGGGATTATGATCCGATCATATATAAAGATAAAATCCGTGTACTGGAACTGCAGCCTTGCAGGGATTACACTTACTATTATGATGGTCAGTCCGGAACGACCGAATTTGAATTAAAGAAGAAATTTGCCGAGGACTGGGCACAGGATTTCGTTGCTAAACTGGATACTGATCCGGATGCGATTACGATCGACGGAATGACGACTTCGGAATTCTGCGGAAAGATACTGGATATTTATGAGGAGTATGACGTCATCTATTTTGGAGCTAATCAGGGTATCATGAACAGGATCACCCAGCCGGCAGGTTTCAAATGGGTGAAAGCGGATTCTTACGATGGGACGATCGGAGCGGCAAACCCGTATCAGCCGGTTTCGTGGGAACAGAATTACTATACGTATCATGACGGAAAGTGGTATCTTGCGAATCAGACGGGAGACAAAAAATGGGTCAGAACGGATTCTCCAATTTGGGATGTAGGTGCTGACAAATCTATTTGGGTTGAATCGGAAGGCAGAAACTGGATGTGGAAAGTGTCGGAAAAGCGATGGTACATTATGACGGCACAGACAGGCTGGGAATGGGTACCTGCCGATCATCCCTATACGGGATCAATAACTCCTTTTTGGCAAGGCACAAGGGAATACAGCTATGACGGACGTGTTCAGGCATGGCGTGAGAATCGCGCAGTTTATACCGAGGGTGAGGTCAGACCTGACGGACCGCCGCAGGGAGGCGCAAACTGGTATGATAACGGCAGTGCCGAGAATTCTGCATGGATGTGGAAGTCCTCCTATTCAGAGTGGGGAGAAGAAATCAATCTGACAAATGATTCCTCACAGCGGTTGTATGAACGCGGCTGGTATCAGAAAGTCTGGATCGATGAGGTATCCTATACCAACTATGCGCTCTGGGGAAATAATTCAGATATTGATACGGAGATGAACGGGCTGCTCTATACGCATATTGGCGGCAGGATCGGACCGCATCACTGGGAGAGCGGACATGTGGGACATCTGGCGGCCAATGAGACGGCGCTTGGATTCCGTACATCCGGCAATGATATCTTGAAAACACAGGTGGAAGAACTGTTCCATTATCTTGACGGAGGAAGCCTGATCATTCTTGCGCCGGAATTTATGACACAGAATGCGGCAGGCGGACAGATCATCAACAGTTCAGATGTGTGGTATACAACGGGATCGGCAAGCTATCGCGGGATCCTTGATACATCGTCCTATATATATCAGTTTGTACGTCAGGCCTTTGATCGGAAAGCGGACGGCAGTGATGTGCCGCGTTATTCCAATCTGATCGTTGAAGATTACGGGAACGGGGCGCTGAAAGATACGGAGGCGTTTGTACAGGCACTCAATCAGCAGAAAGTAACACTCAACTTATATTCTGCGCCGGAAGCTTACCGCTATGATACGGTTGATGCGGAGTATGGAAGAATAGATGGCGATTCTCGCGCAATGCTGAAAAAGGCGGAGGACGGAAAATATTATCTGAGTTATGAGTTCATGATAGGAAATTTGAGCGCAGTGGCGCCATTGACAACGCGCTACCATGTTCAATTGTTCCTTGATTCTAACAGTGACGGTATTTATAATACGGCGTCTGAGGAGCTGTCCGATATCACGGTCATCAATGCACAGACCGGTGAGATCATGGAGCGGCAGGGTGGCAAATACCAGCTTCAGATGGGAGTGCCGTACCGGGTGGTCAGAGAGCTGCCTGATGGCTATGTCGGCTGTATCGGATGGAAGCTGATGGTGTCGCAGAATGGAAACTCTCACATCCACGATTCGGTAACCGGATTGACGGCAGTACCGGTCCAGCCGGGCTATAGTGATGAGGTCAATCCGGAAACGGGGAAGAAGATCATTCATGTATTACAGATCACCCCTGATC
>RYVZ01000018.1:0-1933 GCA_003979345.1 Lachnospiraceae bacterium | reverse complement strand
CCCCTGATCTGTGGGCAAGTGCGATGGATTTGGAAAAGCAGACGGAAGAGGACGGGGATGCCCAGATCTGGGTGGACGGTGAGATGCAAAAGAAAAACCCCGGCCAGTATGGAACTTCCGATGCAAGCAGGGATTGGGAGTGGTACCGTCTGTTGAATGAACTGCCCGATTTTGAAATCGATTTTGATTCCATTTATTATTGGGATTTTGCACACAGCTTCTTAAAGCCGGGGCAGAGCGGTTACGATCCGCAGTTTGATAATGGCGGCGTGGACGGTAAACTGACAGGTCCCAACGGACGCAAGGATTATCTGAATTTGTATCAGTATGACATGGTAATCGTCGGATTTCACGACAGTATCCCGTCTATTCCTTCCCAGGCGGCGATCGATGCGCTGTTGCGCTATGCAGATATGGGAAAGAGTATGCTCTTTACGCATGATACAACATACAACTCCGGATTTTCTACCGTTGATGATTTTTCCTGCTCAACAGGAAACAGCCAGCCGCTTAGTATGAGTATCCGGGAGCTTTGTGCGATGGACCGGTTTGGCGTATCCGTGGACTGGTATGCAGAGGACGAGAATGGCGTAAAGCACAGTAATGTTGCGGTAAGCCCGATCCGAAATACCGGTGGTGTGGCGGCAGTTGCATATAATGCGTCCAGCGGTGCTTACCAGTGGAACGCATCGCATCCGGGCGGAACGACCCGTGATGTCGCGTTTGCACCGGGTACGAACCAGACGATGATGGCGGCGCATACACAGGGAACGACATGGGTGTACACCGGTACGAACTCCGCCATGGTTATGTTTGACTGGGCGAGTCATGGATTTGATCCGCTTCGCTGCGGCCATAATATGAACCGTGACACGGCGAATCCGGATAAGACCTGTGAAGTATCCCGGGTCAACAGCGGCATTATTACACAATATCCGTATGATATTCCGGAGGAGATCAGAGTAGGAAGCACGCACGGGCAGTATTATCAGTTGGATCTGGATACTGACTGGGACGGAGACGGCAGAGGCGATGTAGTGTGCTGGTACGCGATTAAGAGCCTTGATAACGGGGATTGGAATGATATCTATGATTTCTCCCCGAATGATGTGCGGAATAACTATTATATTTATAACAAGGGAAATATTACATACAGCGGAGTCGGTCATGATGTGGATCATATCACGCTGGATGAGAAGAAACTGTTTATCAATACGTTCGTCGCTGCTTACAATGCGGGTATCCGGAATCCATCAGTGCGCATTGTGGAGGACGGGTCGGTCAATGCACCGGACTTAGAGAGTGTGAGCATTCCGTTTAATGGCGTGGACGAGGCGACGGCAGGGACCTACCGTGTATATTATCAGGTAAAAGACAATAATATCACACAGGGAACCCGGAATTTGAGTATTAAGTATTATATCGGTAACGCCGCAGGCAGCGAAACGGTCACTTACCGGACGGAATCCGGGACCGTAACCATTCAAGCAGATCTGCTTCCGAACAATGTCACAGAAGGTGACGGCGGGCTTATCACTTACAGCGCGGATACCGGATTGCCTGTGCGCTATGATGAGGTACGCAGCGGATTCAGCTACTATGTTGATGTGCCGCTGACAAAACTGCTTGACAGAGAGACCTTTGATTTCTATGTGGAGGTTGATCTGACAATGGCGGATGATCCGGGCAGAGTTGCAGCGTTCGATGTGGATAAGCTGACGATCGCGAAGCTGAAAATGTTCTCGCTTGACTGATTCATGATTTCATTCACTTTGTTTTGGCACGCGGTTTTTCTTCTGTAAGGAAACGCCAGTCAGCGCTTTTTTGACGAATCAAAGACTTTGGAGAAACTTTGACAGGTTTTTCCAAAGTCTTTATTCTTTTAACGACGCAGGATCATACCAAGAAGAACTGCTGTCAGGGGAGGACGCAA
>RYVZ01000045.1 GCA_003979345.1 Lachnospiraceae bacterium | reverse complement strand
GGCCTGGAGCAGCAGGATGTGGATTCGTTTGCGGCGCTTGAAGCTGTCCGGGCAGCGGAAGGCGCTGTTTTTGCCGATGTGATCTATCTTTTTGGCGAGGATGAGGCGGTGCGTGTTGCGCATATGCATTCTCTCACGCAGAATCTGAATACATTGGAGCTGCGTGCAGGCAGGATGCCGGAGGCTGCGGATGAGTGCGTGGTTGACGAGCGTGCTTTTTCTGAGGAAGCCATCGGGCAGAAATTATATGTTTCGGAAGATAACAGCGAGAGTACGCTGGAGCTTCTTGCTTATCGGGAATATACGATCGTAGGCACGGTTTCTTCTCCGGCATATCTCAATTTTGAGAGGGGGAATACTTCTGTTGGCAACGGCGTTGTGTCCTGTTTTATTTATGCGCCAAAAGAGGGATTTCACTTTGATTATTATTCGGAGCTTTATGTAAAACTGAATTCTGATTTGGAGATTCATTCTGATGCATATCAAGAGGAAGTGGATGCCCATCAGGATGAGATGGAGGATGAACTCAATGCGGCGAATGACCGCAGATATGATACGATTGTCGGCGATGCGAGAAAAGAAATCGATGATGCCCAGCAGAAATTAAATGAGGAATCCCTCAAAGCAGAAGCGGAGCTTGCCGATGCATTCGATGAACTGACGAAGGGGCAGCAGGAGATCAATGATAATACACAGCTGCTTACAGAGCAGGAGGCGGAGCTGACGGATGCACAATCGGCACTTACGAAAGGAATCGCTCAGGTCAATGATGGTATACAGCAGCTGGAAGAAGCGCTCGCAGCTGCACAGGAAGGTCTTTCCCAGCTTCAACAGATGCAGGAGCAGATACAACAGGGAATGGGTCAGCTGACGCCGGAACAGCTTGCGGCACTGCAGGGTCAGTTGGGAATGGGTCAGCTGACGCCGGAACAGCTTGCGGCACTGCAGGGTCAGGAGGGAATGGGCCAGCTGACGCCGGAACAGCTTGCGGCACTGCAGGGTCAGGAGGGAACGGACCAGCTGACGCCAGAACAGCTTGCGGTATTGCAGGATCAGATGGAACAGTTTCGGCAGCAGATACAGGAAGTGACGCAGACAATAGAGACGCTTCAGACAAACCTGACTGCGCTTATAGAGCAGCGCGCATCGTTACAGAGTCAGCTTGCGCAGGTTCAGGATGGATTATGGGATATTTCGGATGCCTATGTGCGGCTGCATGAGGCACAGGCGGAGATCGATAAAAGGTGGACGGAATATGAGGAGGGTCTTGTTGAATATGAGGAAAAAACAGCGGACGCTCAAAAGGAGATCGATGATGCGGTCTATGAGCTGAGAAGACTGGAAAGACCATTGGCTTACGTGCTGACACGGAATGAGAATATCGGATATGTCAGCTTCGAGAATGATGCAAGTATTGTGGAAGGCATTGCGAATGTATTTCCCGCGTTCTTCTTTCTGGTCGCGGCACTTGTATGTATTACGACCATGAACCGCATGGTGGAGGAACAGCGCACGCAGATCGGTGTGCTCAAGGCGCTTGGCTACAGCAAAGCGGCGATCATGGGAAAATATATGTTTTATTCAGGCAGCGCGGCCATGATTGGTTGTATCGCTGGATTTTTAATCGGAAGCTGGCTGTTTCCCAGCGTGATCTGGACGGTATACGGGATCATGTATTCGGTCGGAGGCAGCGGATATCTGCTTGATGTGCCGCTTGCGTGTATATCAGTTGTTGTTTCACTGATCTGCTCTATCGGTACGACATGGCTGTCATGTCGTATTGAGCTTGGAAGCGTTGCCGCGCAGCTCATGCGGCCGAAGGCGCCAAAGGCGGGCAAGCGGATCTTTTTAGAGTATATTCCGTTTCTGTGGAAGCGAATGAAATTTCTGCATAAGGTTTCGGCTCGTAATGTATTTCGCTACAAGAAGCGCTTCTTTATGATGGTCCTCGGAGTCGGAGGCTGTATGGCGCTGCTCCTTACGGGACTTGGCATCAAGGATTCCATTGCCGATGTTGTGACGCAGCAGTATGATCATATTCTGATTTATGACATTGCTGTCGTATTTCGAGAGGCGCCGGATGAGACGGAGAGACAGGAACTTATCGAAGATACGCAGGGGATGCTGGAGAGCAGTCTTTATTATATGCAGGCGTCGGTAGATGTTTCCTATAATCGTGCCACAAAGTCGGTCGACCTGATCGTGCCTGAAGACACGGAGCAGATTACAGAGATGCTGCATTTGTTTGACGAGAAGGGAAATGCCATTTCTTATCCGGGGGGTGGCGAGGCGGTCATTTCTTCCAAGTATGCGAAAAAACTGGGTGTACGTGTTGGAGATACCGTGATGCTCAGAGACGGGGATATGAGGGAACTGCAGGTCAAAATCAGCGGCATATGCACGAATTATGTGTTTAATTATGTTTACATCAGTGCGGAAACCTATGAGACCCAAATCGGCAGGAAACCGGAATATAAGAATATGTGGTGCAATGTAGCGGAAGGACAGGATGTCTATGAGGCAGGGGCAAGGATCATGAATCATGAAAATACCGCTTCCATGACGATTTCTGAAGATATGAAACAGCGGTTTACAAGTATGATGTCAAGCCTTAACTATATCGTGGTTCTTGTGATTTTCTGTGCGGCTGCGCTGGCATTTATTGTATTGTATAATCTTACCAATATCAATATCACAGAGCGTATCCGCGAGATCGCAACGATTAAAGTGCTGGGTTTTTATCCGGGCGAGACGGCGGCATATGTATTCCGGGAGAATCTGATCCTGACCGGAATCGGTGCGGTCGCGGGGATTCCGCTCGGCGTCTGGCTGCATCGTTTTGTCATGAACAAGATCGATATTGATACGGTGAATTTTCAGGTGCAGATCACGCCGTGGTCTTATGTATTTGGTATCGCGCTTACATTTCTATTTGCTATGCTGGTGAATGGCGTAATGTATATCAAATTGCAAAAGATCAACATGGCAGAGTCGCTGAAATCTATCGAATAATGCGCGGGTATGGAATTAAGAAAGCACTGGGAAACAAAGGAAAACACGGAAGTGCAAAAAGGAAAAGGACGGGGTGAAAATGAAAGTAAAGCCGGACAGCAGGACGATGAAGATCATGGGAAGGACAACGCAGATGCGTGACGTCCTCTATCTTGGATTTTCGGCTTCCTATCTGGAATTTGAGACAATTGCGGATCATATCAGTGTGACAATGTGTACGGATGAAACCGTAATGGAGGAGTGCCATCTCGGATGGTTTGCAGTTTATCTGGATGACCAGAAACAGCCTGTTTTGCGTCAGGCGTTGACAAAACCGGAGGAAACCTTTGTAATCTTTCACGAAGAGCGGGAACGCAGGGTAAAGCTCCGGCTTGTAAAAATGTCTGAGGCGGCGTTTGGGCTTGTCGGCGTAAAGGAATTCGAGATTCTGCGGGGCGGATGCGCCGGGCAGGACGCCGTGAAGAAAGATGTAATGGGGCAGGATGCCGTGAAGAATGGCGCTGCGGGGAACGATGATGCCGGGAAAGATATCGGGCAGGATGAAACGGCACAGGAAGTAAAAAATGACATAAGTATCATAAAGACTCCTGCCCGTCCCCATCGCATGGAAGTGATCGGGGATTCGATCACATGCGGGTACGGGAACGAGGGTGTCTTAAATAAGGATACATTTACAACATCTCAGGAAAACCCTGAAGAGGCTTATGCGGTTTTGACCGCAAATGCTTTGAATGCGGATTATCAGCTTGTGGCATGGAGCGGTATCGGCGTGATCACGAACTGGGTGCCAGAGGATGTGAATGAACCGCTTGAAGAAATCCTGATGCCCGAATTGTATCCGTATCGGGACAGACGGCTGTGTGAGAGATTAGGGCTGTCGCTTGCAGAGTGGGACACTGCACAATATGAACCGGAACTGGTCGTTCTTCATTTAGGGACAAATGACGACAGTTATGTCAGAAAGATACCGGAGCGTCAGGCTTACTTTGCAGAAAAGTATTATGCTTTTTTAGAAGAGATACATAGAAAGAATCCGCAGGCGGCGATCCTCTGTACGCTCGGCGTACTGGGGCAGAATCTGTGTGAGGAGGAGGAGAAGCAGATGGCGCGTTTCGCTGTCGCACATCCTGACGTAAAGACGGCGTATCTGGTGCTGCCGGAACAGGATGAGGTGGATGGTATTGGCGCAGACTTTCATCCGAGTAAGCGGACACATCAAAAGACAGCGGCGCTTCTCACACAGAAAATAAAGGAATTCATGAATTGGTAAGCGGAATCCGTATTGACTTTTTTCGTAAACTCTTTTATAGTAGAAAAAGCTTAAACACGTTAATGCTTTCGTGTGCTAAAGCGCAGGAGGCGGATAGAGGAGGATTATGATGAAGAAAATGCGGAAAAAGTTATTCGCACTGGCGATGGCGTCTGTTATGGGAATGTCCGTGCTTGCCGGCTGTGGATCGGACGGGGGCAGCTCATCCGGAAACGGAAGCAGTACATCAGGGGGCGACAGTGCTTCTGGAGATAAGAAATATGTGATCGGGATTTGCCAGTTGGTGGAGCATGAAGCGCTTGATCAGGCGACGAAAGGTTTTGAGGATGCGCTAAAAGAACTGCTGGGGGAGAATGTGGAATTTGTCTTTCAGAATGCGCAGAACGAGCAGACGAACGCGGGTACGATCTGTAATGCGTTTGTAGCGGACAAGGTGGATCTGATTCTTGCGAATGCGACATCACCGCTTCAGGCGGCGGCATCTGCAACGGCGGATATTCCTATTTTGGGAACTTCCATTACGGACTATGCGGAAGCGCTTGACATTGCGGACTGGACGGGAGCAACGGGCGTAAACATTTCCGGAACGTCGGATTTGGCGCCGCTCGACGAACAGGAGAAGATGCTGCTCGAGCTGTTTCCCGATGTGCAGACGGTCGGCATTCTTTATTGTTCCGCCGAGCCCAATTCCGCTTATCAGGCAGAGAAATTTGCGGAATATCTGACTGCAGACGGAATTGCATATAAAGAGTATACGGCGGCGGACTCCAATGAGATCCAGACGATCGCGAGCGCAGCGGTTCAGGAGTGCGACGTGATCTATATCCCTACAGATAATACGTTGGCGGCTTATACGGAAGCGATCAATAATATCTGCCTTGCGGCAAAGGTGCCTGTTATCGCGGGTGAAGAGGGTATCTGTAAAGGCTGCGGTGTTGCTACGCTTTCCATCAGTTACTATGATATAGGATATGCAACCGGAAAGATGGCATATGAAGTTTTGGTAAACGGTGCGGATATCTCCACGATGGAGATTCAGTATGCGCCGAATGTGACAAAGAAATACAATGCGGCAATCTGCGAGGAATTAGGTGTTACGATTCCTGACGATTATGTCGCAATCGTAGTTGAGGAGTAGAGACATGCTGTTATCGCTTAATCTCAATTCATTATTGAACGCAATGCCCGGCAGTATTGCACAGGGGCTGATCTGGGGAATTATGGCATTTGGCGTTTTTGTGACATTCCGCCTGCTTGATTTCGCGGATCTGACCGTGGATGGTTCGATGGTGACGGGCGGCGCGACTGCCGTGATGCTGATCAAAGCCGGCGTTTCACCGTGGATCGCACTGCTTGCCGCATTTGCTGCCGGGATGGCGGCGGGCTTTGTAACGGGAATTCTGCATACTGCATTTGGAATCCCCGGCATTTTGGCAAGTATTCTCACACAGTTGTCATTATACTCGATCAACTATAATATTCTCGGCAAAGCGGCGAATCAGGCGATCAGTGTTAACAATTATAAGCTGCTTGCATCGCTCAGATACGTAAATTCGAGCGGCAGCGACAGGATCATCTTTTTTGCAGGATTGACAGCGGGAATCGTGATTCTGATTGCCGTGCTTTATTGGTTTTTTGGTACGGAGATCGGTCAGGCGATCCGTGCGACGGGCTGTAATGAGAGCATGGCGAGGGCGCAGGGCATCAACACAAACTTTATCAAGGTATTAGCGCTGATGATCTCAAACGGGCTTGTCGGCATGTCGGGTGCTCTCTATGCACAGTGCCAGGGCGCGGCTGACGTCAATATGGGACGCGGTGCGATCGTGATCGGACTGGCGGCAGTCATTATCGGAGAAGTATTGTTTGGGAAGCTGTGTGAAAAGAGGAAACTCATGTTTGCATGGACGCTGCTCTCAGTCGCGTTCGGCGCAGTGCTCTATTATATTGTGTATGCGGTCGTGATCTGGCTCAGGATGCCGTCGGAAAATATGAAACTGTTTTCGGCTGCGATCGTGGCGTTATTCCTTTCGATTCCGTATTTGAAGGGGAAATATGGAAAGAAGGGGGTAAAAAGGAATGTCTGAGTACATGCTTGAGATCCAAAATGTGCATAAGGTGTTCAATGCGGGTACGATCAATGAGAAGATCGCGCTTGACGGCGTGGATATCAGGCTGAATAAGGGCGATTTTGTGACGATCATCGGTGGCAACGGCGCAGGAAAATCCACAACGCTGAATGCGATTGCCGGAGTCTGGCAGATCGATCACGGAAAGATCATTATTAACGGTACGGATGTGACAAAGCTGTCTGAACACAAGAGGGCTCCGTATCTGGGGCGTGTGTTTCAGGATCCGATGACGGGAACTGCGGCAACGATGTCGATTGACGAGAATCTTGCGATTGCGGCGAGGCGCGGGCGGCATCGCGGCTTAAGGTGGGGAGTTACAAAAGCCGAACGCGCGAAGTACCGCGAAAAGCTTGCGCAGTTCGGGCTTGGTCTGGAAGACAGACTTACAACAAAGGTGGGTCTCTTGTCAGGCGGACAGCGGCAGGCGATCACACTTTTGATGGCGTCTTTGATGAAGCCGGATCTTTTGCTGCTGGATGAGCACACGGCGGCGCTTGATCCGAAGACTGCGGCAAAAGTACTGGAGCTTTCCGATAAGGTTATCGCTGACAATGATCTTACCGCCATGATGGTAACACATAACATGAAGGATGCGATTGCGCATGGGAACCGGTTGATCATGATGCATGAGGGCCGTGTGATCTATGACGTGACAGGCGAAGAAAAAAAGAACCTGCATGTGAGCGATCTGTTAAGAAAATTTGAGGAAGCAAGCGGCGGAGAATTTGCAAATGACCGTATGATGCTTGCCAATTAAGAGGAAAATGATTTATAATAACAGCCGTATATGTGCAGCCGCCGTATACGGCTGTTGCGTTTGTGCCGCTGTGGAGAGTGAAGGGATCGCTGCGGAAAAGCTGTGCGGGCAGGGATGGTCTGTGCGGAAAAGCCGTGCGGGCAGGAGCGGTCTGCGCGGGGAGCGGTCCGCAGGAAAGGATATGGTTTGAAGATGGAGATCAGGGAGTGTCTCAATGAGCTGTTTGTGCAGCTTTTTCGTGATATTCTTATTATAGAGGAAAAGGCATTAAAGAGAGGCGAGCATCAAAATCTGACGATTAACGACATACATGTCATTGACGCGATCGGTGAAGAGGAGCCGAAGAATATGAGCAGCGTTGCGAAAGCGCTGCAGGTAACGACGGGCACGCTCACGATTTCGGTGAACAGCCTTGTAAAAAAGGGATATGTCGATCGCGTGCGCAGCGAGGAGGACCGCAGGGTCGTACTTGTTTCTCTTACGGAGGCGGGCTTAAGGGCGCATCGTGCGCATAAGCAGTTTCACGAGCAGATGATCGGGCGTATTGCAGGGCGCCTGAATCCGGATGAAAGTGAGGTGCTTGCAGGCGCCCTGACGGACATGATACAATTCTTTAAGGAGCAGATGCAGGGTTAAGGTTCAAACGTTAAGACTGCTTCGCGCAGAAGCGGAAATGGCGCGGGGCCGGACGAGAGAAAAGCGGTGTGAAAGCGCATGTCGCTATAGGTGTCTCCCCAGGCTTCTTTTGCTTCTTCCTTGAGTGTTATGATTTCTAAATATCCAAGATAATATTTCAGATAGTTGACCGGTTCTTCCACAATATAATCGTAAATAGAGTTTATGACATCTGCGTCATCTATTCCGTAAGCATTGAGCAGAGTCTGCGCTTCATCCCGCGTCATGCCATAGTAATGAATAGAAACGTCCAACATGGAATACAGGCAGAGCTGAATACGCCGGTCAATACGGTAAAAGTCGCAGAGCAAGGAAAACGTTTCCTCAGAGAATGTAACCGCCTGCGGTTCCATGGAGTCCGGAGTCTGCGACGGTTCCATGGAGTCCGGGGTCTGTGGTAGTTCTATGGAATCCGGAGTCTGCGACGGTTCCATGGGGTCCGGAGCATGTGGTGATTCTATGGAATCCGGGGTCTGCAACGGTTCCATGGAGTCCGGAACCTGTATCGGTTCCATAGAGTCGGCAGGCTGTGAGGCTGACCGTGGACTGGAACCGCCGCTAATCTCACTCATCAACTGCGCGGCATAAGTATAGGAAAGATCCTCAACATAGGTCGCCCAGCCTTCGGCATAGCCGCCGTAGGAGAGAATTCCTTCCAAAGGCATGAGAGATTGTTCATTCATATCGCCCAGATGATAGACATTTTGATACAGATGTCCCGGATAGCCCTCGTGGGCCAGCGTGGTATAAAGCGTCAGAGAGTCGGGATCGTCCCCGTAATTGATGTAGATACTATTTTTTTGGAAAGAGTCTATCGCGGGGACCATATAAAATGCGGGGCTTGTGTAGGGACACAGCGCGTCATCTACGGGCTTAACCTCGTACGATATGGTGTCGGGAACCCCGGGAAAATCGGATTTCATGCGTGCGCGCAGATCTTCTAACATTTCTTCCGGTGAATAATCTGCGAGAAGCTCCGGTACAGCCATCAGTGCCTGAGTCTGATTGGGAAGCGCGCCAGAAAGCGCAGAGGCTGTCTCATAAAGTGCATCATAATCGGCTGCAAAGTTTTCTGTCA
Organism: Lachnospiraceae bacterium; assembly: GCA_003979345.1. Lineage (GTDB taxonomy): Bacteria > Bacillota > Clostridia > Lachnospirales > Lachnospiraceae > DLAJ01. The sequence goes on along the minus strand of RYVZ01000045.1, from coordinate 11,535 downwards.
GGAGTGTCATAATTTCTTCGGGGGTACGTGAAGACCCCGTAAGAGAGGCAAGCCGTGTTTCATAATAGCGGGCGCCTTCCTCATACCGGCAGAGTCCCTCGCCGTTTGTGCCGGTTCCTTTCAGTAGAAATATCCCATCGGCAAGACGGGCATATGCGGGGGCAACGATTCCGGTGAGAATCGCATCGTTTTCAGCAAGATATTGTTCCAATTCTGATTCGCTACATCGTCCGGCAGCGAGTAGTGCTTCCAGCCGTGAACGAAATGTGGTCTGCAGGAAATGCCTGCCCTCTGCAAGTTGTTCTTTTGTGCAGAGTGTATCACACTGTTCTATGACTTTTACGGCGGCGGCGTCCGACATGAACAGCCCTGCCGCTGATTTTTGCTGTTCATACAAAAGAAGACCGTCAAAATAATTGCCGACACAGGAAAGCGTATCAAGATATGTCCTGACGTCTTCCACGGATTCGATACGATACTCGGCAAACAGGATCATCAGGGAAGTCTGTTCTCCGGAAGAAGGAGAGAGCGGTTCGCCGTAAAAGGGCATTGACAGCCCGGTGAGACTTTCGTTTATGGATTGTTCTAAGATACGGTAGATCCAGACATCATGAGGGGTGAGTCTGCGCACATCAATATCCGACAGACGTGTCATAAAAGAAGTATAGACATTCTCAGTCTCTGCCGCAGTATGTTCGCCATAGACGGGCAGGGAAGCCTGCGCAGGACCGGATCCATAACTGCTTATCAGCGAAATGGTTTCGGGGTGTGCCATAGTGTAATGCAGGCTTAAGCTGTTGTCTGAAAGTTCAAATGCGATGAGATCGCAGGAAAGCCGCGCAAGCTTTTCGTGTTCTTTTGCGGGGCGGCGGCAGTACGTCCAGTATAGGCTGACAGCAAAAAGTGCAAGGAGCACGGATGCATATACAAGAAGACGCCTGCGGATTTTTTGGGTGGCAGTGATCGTTGCCGCCGGGGTATCGGATCGTAAAAGAGAATGGTGTTTGTGTTGTGACAGGGGCATATTGTTAAGAAAGAGCATATTTTTTTACAATATATGTGGGGCATGCGGAAAGCTGAACCAATTTGATCCGCATAAATAGGGGAAAGATCAGAAAGGTATTTGTATGGAGTATCAGAAACAGCAGGAGCAGGCATTGTATACGGAATATATTCAGGAGGATATTTTACAGGCTGCCGGCATCTATGGGGAAAAGATAGCGATCGAACAGATACGCGTTGAGATTTTTGAGCTCGAAAGCGAAGTCGCTGTGGCTGGCGGTGAGCTTGAGGGTATGCGGAAGAAATGGGACGGGATCAAACGCTCGCTGCGATTTAGCCTGATCATGCTGGCGGTTTTTTATCTCCTGTACCAGTTGATGTACAGGCTGCAAGTGGAACAGATCATGCTCTATTCGCAGGCGGAAAACGGGACGCAGGGCGAGGGATTTATCCTGCTTATGTTAATCGCTGCCATTTCTGATTTTTTTCGGATACTATTTTGGGGAATCGTCCAGATTTTTTTGGCGCGTTCTATCTATAAATTGTATCAATTTCTCAGTAACTATGACAGCGGGGCATCCAGACAGTGGTGTGCATGGATAAAGCAAAAGAATTTGTGCCAGGAGATCGAACAGTGCGTGATCCGCAATGTGGGGATGGAGGATCGCCTGCGCAGACTCAGGCAGGTACGGACGATGTATCGCGAACGGAAGCAGGAGGAATGGAGCGACGACAATCTGCCGAAGCGCATTGTGATGGAGCGTGAATTAGAAATGGGAAATGGTAATAGTAATAGTTCTGGCGCCTCATAACGGTTTCGTGTTTTGTCTGAAAGTCATAATTAAAAAGAACCCGCTATGAAAAAATGAAAATCGCGTTGTCGTTATTTTTGATCTGTGTTAAAATAGAAACAGCTTGATTTGACAAATAAAAATGAGAAAGGAGTATCGTATAACATGACAAATTTAGAACTTGCCAAGGCTGCCAATCGTGTGCGCAAGGGAATTGTGTCTTCCGTACATAGCGCAAAGGCAGGACATCCCGGAGGCTCGCTTTCGGCGGCGGATGTCTATACGTTTTTGTATTTCGAGGAGATGAACGTAGATCCCGAGAATCCGAAAGATCCGGACAGAGATCGTTTTGTTTTGTCAAAGGGGCATACGGCGCCAGGCTATTATTCTACCCTCGCGAACCGCGGCTTTTTCCCGGTTGAGGATCTGCTGACGCTGCGTAAGCTTGGTTCTTATTTGCAGGGACACCCTGATATGAAACATATTCCCGGCGTCGATATGAGCAGCGGTTCGCTTGGTCAGGGCATTTCCGCGGCAGTCGGCATGGCGCTTGCAGGAAAGATGGACAAGAAGGATTACCGTGTCTATACACTGCTTGGAGACGGCGAGATTCAGGAGGGACAGGTTTGGGAGGCTTCCATGTTTGCAGGGGCAAGAAATTTGGATAACCTCTGTGTGATCGTCGATAATAACGGGCTGCAGATCGACGGCAGGATCGAGGACGTCTGCTCACCGTATCCGATCGATCAGAAATTTGAGGCGTTTAATTTCCATGTGATCAATGTGGATGCGCATAATTTTGATGAATTGCGCGCGGCATTTGCCGAAGCGAGAGCGCAGAAGGGAAAACCGACCGCGATCATCGCACATAGTGTAAAGGGCAAAGGTGTATCGTTTATGGAGAACAATGCGGGCTGGCACGGAAAAGCCCCGAATGATGAGGAATATGCGACAGCAATGGCGGATCTTGAAAAGATCGACGCGGAATTAGAAAAGGCAGGTGAAGCATAATGGCAGATGTGAAAAAAATAGCAACGAGAGAAAGCTATGGCAACGCACTTGCAGAAGTCGGCAAGGATTATCCGAATCTTGTTGTGCTGGATGCGGATCTTGCAGGAGCGACAAAAACGAGCACGTTTCAGAAAGCGTTTCCTGACCGTCATATCGACTGCGGGATCGCGGAGTGTAATATGGTGGGAATTGCGGCGGGACTTTCTACGACGGGTAAGATTCCGTTTGTGAGCTCGTTTGCGATGTTCGCGGCGGGACGCGCGTTTGAACAGGTAAGAAATTCCGTGGGATATCCACATCTGAATGTAAAGATTGGTGCGACGCATGCCGGAATCACGGTCGGCGAGGATGGCGCAAGCCATCAGTGTAACGAAGATCTTGCCCTGATGCGAACGATTCCTGGCATGGTCGTGATGTGCCCCTCCGATGATGTGGAGGCGAAAGCGGCTGTTCGTGCGGCAGTTGAACATGAAGGACCGGTGTATTTAAGATTTGGAAGAAGCGCGGTGCCGGTCATCAATGACAGACCGGAATATTCGTTCAAGATCGGAAAAGGCGAGGTACTCCGCGAGGGAACGGACGTGACGATCGTTGCGACCGGAATCTGTGTTGCGACAGCGCTGGAGGCGGCGGAGAAGCTTGCTGCTGACGGTGTGAGTGCGGAGGTCATCAATATCTGCACAATCAAACCGCTTGACGAGGAGCTGATCATCGCGAGCGCGAAGAAGACGGGCAAAGTTGTTACGGCGGAGGAGCATTCCGTGATTGGCGGATTAGGAAGCGCCGTGTGTGATGCGCTCTGTAAAGCCGCACCGACGCCGGTCTGCAAGATCGGTATGCAGGATGTGTTCGGCGAGTCCGGCGCAGCGAATGCGCTTGTTGAAAAGTATGGATTGGACGGCGAGGGTATTTACAGGCAGGTCAAGGAATTTATGAAGTAACAAAAAGAGTTCCGCTGACGCAGAACTCTTTCGGGAAATGCCTTTTGCATTTCTCTTGGAGGAAAAAGAGATTATTGGATAAGAACAAAGGGTTTGCGTAAGATGCAGACTCTTTGTTTTTATTTGGGGAAATTCACTTTCGCCATTTCTTTTGTGGAAGCCCGCGCTGTGATGGAAGGCAGCGTGCAGAAAAATTGAATCTGCAGGTTCGGTTTTTTGATTTTATTCAGGATCAGTTTTCCAGCCTGCATTCCCATATCGTAAACGTCGATATTGACCACGGTCAGTTTTGGCTCCAAAATTCTTGAAAACGGGTAATCGTCGAATGTTAAAATACCCATATCATCAGGTATTTTAATCTGATGCTTTCCCAGCGCATTGACGCAGCCGTAGGCAATATAGTTATTTGCGCAGATGATCGCGTCCGGCATATTCGGGTTTTGTAAAAGCTGTTCGGTCATTTGAAAACCGCTGTCACAATCGGAATCTCCATATTGCAGATGGTATCTTGGCACGATCACATCGTATTCTTTGAGTACGGACAGGACGCCTGCGAGCCGGTGGGCGGAAATCTTATCTTCGTCGGTTCCGCCGATGAAGGCAAGGGACTGATAGCCATGCTGCAATAAATAATTCGCCGCCATTTCGCCTGCAAGTTTGTTGTCAATGTCAAGCCAGCAGAAATGACTCGGAAAATGAGGCTGACCTAATACGATGTGCGGGATCTCTTTTTGTTTTACAAGATCGTCGAGAGCTTTGGAGATTACCGAGGCATGAATGACCATGCCGTCCGCCATCTTACCCTCAAACACTTCCCTGACAAATTCGGGTGCCTGCTCCGGCGTCATGTTTTTGACACTGAGCAGATAACCCTTGTTTCCGAGCGCATGTTCTAAGCCGGACATGATCTCAAACATATGAGGATTTGAGAATCCGGCGTTTTCACCCAGAGTTGTCAAAAAAAGGACTTGTCCGGTGCTCTGCCTTGCAAAATTCCGCGCCCGCAGATTCGGGTGATAATTCAGTTCGTCCATAGCTTTTCGTACATGGTCGATTGTCCCCTGTGAAATGGAATAAGAACCATTCATCACTTTGGAGACGGTTGCAGTGGAAACACCCGCCAGTCGTGCGACATCCTTGATCGTGGCTGCCATCCGGACACCTGCCTTTCTATTAGTTAAACTTGTTAAATGCATTTCGGCTATTCAAAACGTTATGCCCGAAATACAGCCCAGCCCATGGGCGCAAGCTCCTGCCCGCAAAGTCCGTTTTGCCAGAGAATTTCCGCCGCTCCGGTCAGTGAGGCTTTACCTCCGCTCTGTGATGCCTGAGCGGTCTGCGGAAGTGCCTGTTGTGTCTGAGCCTGAGCGGTCTGTGAGATGCCCCGCGAAGCCGGAGTTGAAGAGACTTCGTTATAGACAGTTTCCGGCAGCAGGACGGGGGCATCTCCCGCGTTTATCGCAATTATGATTCTATCAGAATCTGTTTCTCTTGCATAGGCATAAAGCCTGCTTCCGCGTTCTGCGCACAGGGTCCGGAAGGCTCCGTGTCTGAGCGCCGTATGAGTCCTGCGCAGAAGTATCGTTTTTTTGAAAAAAGTAAATAGCCCGTCTTCTTCTTTTTGCCAATTCATCGGTGCGCGGTATTCATCTTCCAAAATGCCGTCCATCCCTTTTTCGTCGCCATAAAAGACAGAGGGAATTCCCGGAAACGTCATCTGAAACAATACAGCAAGACGGTACCGCCGCGCGTCGCCGCCGCACAGGGACAGAAAACGGCTGACGTCATGGCTGTCCAGCAGATTGAGCTGGGCATAGACGGTCTGCTCACGGTAGCGCATACGCATGTTAGTCACTCTGCCGTCGAACGCACAGGCGTCAATGCTTCCCTCCGCAAAAAAACGGCGGCAGTGTTTTCGGAAATCATAATTCATCGCGGAGTCAAATATTTTACCATCCAGCCAGTGCCGCGCAGTCTCCCATACTTCACCGATCAAAATGGCGTCGGGATTGATTTCTTTAGCAGCCTTGCGAAAAGCTTCCCAGAAGCCGTCGTTGATCTCGCTTGCGACATCCAGACGCCAGCCGTCGATATCGTATTCCCTTAACCAGTACTGACATACTTTGCAGAAATACTCGACGACTTCCGGATTTGCGGTATTGAGTTTTGGCATCATGCGTTCGTATCCGAAGCATTCATAGCCGGGGTAAATATCACCGTTTTCAGGTCTGATAACCGGAAAGGAAAGGCGATAGAACCAATCCTTGTAGGGGGATGCCTCCCCGCTTTTTACCACATCATCAAAGGCAAAAAATTTCCAGCCGCAGTGATTAAATACGCCGTCAATGATAACGCGGATGCCGTTTGCATGGAAAAGCTTAACCATTTCCCTGAACTCTTCGTTTGTCCCAAAGCACGGATCAATGTGAAAATAGTCTAAAAGATCATATTTGTGATATTCTCCTGCCGCAAAAATAGGATTGATGTATACGGCATTGATACCAAGCTCTTTTAGATAGGAAACATTTTCGGCAATCCCTTTTATCGTGCCGCCGAGCTTTCCGTGAACAGGCTCGCCGTCAAACTCCTTTTGTGAGGGACAGCAAGAGAGATATGCGCGTCCGGTCGCAAAACTGTCGGGAAAAATATTATAGATGACGGCATCCTTAGCCCAGTCCGGCACGGATACGATATCCGCCCTGTGATTGTAGGGAAGCTGGTAATATTCAGAACGGTCGTCCACGCATTCGTCCATGAAACAATCCCCGTAATACAGGATATGCTCTGTTTCCGAACACAGCTCAAAATAATAATTCAAACGTTTATAAGGATTCGAGAGGATTGCTTCGTAATAATCGAAGTATTCATCCGAGGCGCAGATTTGCATTTCCTGTGCCGTAAAGATCACCGGTGTCTGCCTGCATGCTCTGTCTCCGAAATGTAGGATACAGCGCGTCAGATCGCCTCTGGCGCTTCGAAGCCGGATCGTTACATGCTCTTCGTCGGTCCCGTATGCATATTCCGACATCGGAATATGTAATATCGCAGTTCTGTTCATGATATTCTCCTTATCAAAAGTGATGCCTTCCGCCCCAAAAGAAATCCCTTTGGGTAATTCTAAAAGAAATCCCAAAGATGATTCCAAAAGAAATCCCTTTGGGATTTCTTTGAAAGAGTTTGCGTTCCGCAAACTCTTTTTTTATCCTTTCACGCCCCCAGAAGTAAGTCCCGATGCCATATTTTTTTGTAATGCAAAAAAGATGATCAGGATGGGAAGTGACACTAAGAGCGAAGCCGCCGCAAACACAGGCCAGTTTCCGCTCGTCTCGGTTGCCTGTAACGAGTAAAGACCTGCGGCGAGTGTGTAAGTCTGTTCGCCGGTCATAAAGTTGATAGAAAAAATATACTCGTTCCACACATAGATCAGCACCATCATTGCAGTGACCGCGATCGTCGGTTTTGCGAGCGGAAGCACGATGCGCAGAACGATCTGGACTGGACTGGCGCCGTCGATCTTTGCGGCTTCTTCGATTTCCACGGGAATCGTGTCGAAATACCCTTTCATATTCCACAGTGCAAATACTGCCATCGTTCCGGTATAAATAACGATCAGTCCGGTTTTTGTATTGATCAGTCCCATCGGGCTTAGCAATTTATACAGCGCCGTCATCGACAGCAGGGACGGAAATGCGTATAACAGGATAAGCAATTGCAGGATCGCTTTTCTTCCTGCGAACCGGCGTCTTGAAAAAATATATGCCGCCGGAATCCCTGTGCCAAGTGATATGATGACCGTGGAGACGGCGAGCACAAGGCTGTTTTTGAACCATAAAACAACAGGCTCTTCGGTAAATACTTTCTGATAGTTCTGCAGTGTGACATTCCGCGGAATAAAAGAGAAATCCGAGGCGAGCAGGCTGTTCTGCTCGTTGATCGAAACGGAAAATGCATACAGGATCGGGATCAGCGTCACGAAGCACACGAGAATCAGAATCAGATTAACGAATACCAGTTTCCAATGCTGCCGCTGTTTTTTCTTCATCCGTGCTCTCATCATGTCTCCTCCTTCGGCTTCCGGTTGATCCCATATGAAAAGACGATCAGGATCACAAAAATGATCATGGATACGGCGGAGCTGTAACCGTAATTGTTCGTGATAAACGCATTCTCATATGCATAAGTCAGGATTGTGTGGATGTGCGCGCCGGTCTTTGCGCCTGCCTGCTGCGTCAGCAGGTAGATGACGTCAAACTGCTTAAACGTCGTAAAAATCGTGATAATGACGGACGGCGCGATGATCGGCCTGATCGCTGGGAGCGTGATATAGCGCGTGCGCTGGGTCCAGTTCGCACCGTCTAAGAGGGCGCTTTCATAATAGCTTTGATCGACGCTCTGTAACGCGCCGTCAATGATCGTGATCATGAAAGGGAGCGCCAGCCATAAATTGACGATTGTGCAGCAGATAAATGCCGACGTATCGTTTGCGAGCCATCTGACTGGGGAGAAGCCTAGTTTTTCCATCCACTGATTCAACAGCCCGAACTGGGAGTTAAACATTCCTGTTTTCCATAACAAGATGGATACATAGCCGGGCATCGCCCACGGCACGATCAGCAGTGTCCGGTAACAATTCCGCAGCCGCAGACCCTTTGTGTTTAACAGGCTTGCAAGCAGATAAGCGATGACGAGCTGCAGGACCATATTGACGAGGGTCCACGCGACCGTTAGGAGAAGCGCGGAGAGAAATCCGCTGTCAAACACGAGCAGCGCTTCCTTATAATTAGCAAATCCGATCAGGTCGTATGTGAACCAGTGGTATACATTCATGTTGGTCAGCGAGATATATCCGGTATAAAGAATCGGAAAAATCACGATCAGGCAGATCAAGATCAGGGAGGGAGCCGACCATAAATAGGAGATTAAAAGATTATGTTTCGTTTTTTGCGTGTGTTTTCTCATAGCGTCACCTTGGCGTATATCGTTTTTTACTGCATTTTTCGTATCAGGTCCTCTGCCTTAGTTTGGGCTGCCTGACAGCTTTCCGAAACATCCTGACCACTCATGTTGATGTTGACCAGCATATCCGCAACAACGGTCCACATGATATCCATTTCCGGACGGTTTGGCATCGGAATGGTGTGCTGTGCCGTTTCGCGCATTGCCATGACCACGTCGTCCGAGACTACTTCTTCGTTTTCATAGCAGGATTCCACGGCGGGCGCGCAGCCGCTGACCTTTGCCAAAGCGATGCCGACTTCGGGCTGCATCAGGGCATTCAGAACTTTTGTTACAGCTTCTGTCTTATTTTCTGCGGCATAACGGAGTACCTGAACGCCCTGAACGCCCATGTAGGGGGAGATTGGAGTGTTTGTCTCGTCGATCACGGGCATGGGAGCGATACCGAGGTCCATTCCTGCCGCACGGGAAGAAGATACGAGCCACGGACCGCCGATCGTGGCATGTGCTTTTCCTTCCTGAAAAAGTGTATTGACCGTTGCATATTCACTTTCCCCAGGCATCCATTCGACAAATTTTTTGTGATATTCCATGGCGGAAATGGTCTCCGGCAGATTCAGTCCCGCCTCACCGTTTTCATTCAGGATATAGCCGCCAAACCCGTGAATCCAGCCCGCGCTATAATAGGCGGTGCTGTGCTGTTCCACAAATCCATAGTGTCCGCCGCGCGTTTTCTGCTCCATATATGCATAGAGTTCTTCTGTCGTAGCCGGGACCTGATCGTCCGGCATATAGCGGCGGTTATATAGAAAAAGCAAAGTCTCAAAGTAGATGGGGAGCTGATAAAGCTCCCCTTTATAAGTCGCGGCATCAAGCGTCATACCGACATAGGACGCGTCCAGAACATTCCGGTCGATCAGATCGGTAATGGGCGCAAGAATGCCCATTTCTGCATAGACGCCGATCTTATCATGTGCAAAGAAGTACATATCCGGCGCAGCGTTCGGATCGTTGCCGACCATCTTTAATGCTTCGGTCAGATTGCTCTTAAATTCGAGCTGTACGACAACGTCGGGAATCAGACGGTTCAGCTCATTCAGCAATGTTTCCGAAACGGCATCCTCTTTATCGTGCCAAATCACAATGGTGTTTTTTTCTTCTTCTGTCAATGTGCGGCCGCGCCCGCCGCAGCCGCACAGAAGCCCCGCAAATAAGGTAAGGGTTAAAAAGAGTGAAATAAATTTTTTCATGATTTGTTTCCCTTTTTCTTTAATTTCACGACCACGCCGGCAATGACAGCGAGAACGACTGCACATGCCGCCACGATCAGTGCGATCAGCCCTCCGCTTAATCCGGTTTTTGAGGAATCGGAGTCAGCAGGATCCGTACTCTGTCCGGCACCTACATTGTCTGTAGCATCTGTATCAGCATCCGGGGTCTGGTCTGCGGAATTGTCCGGATCGGTACCCGCATCCTGCCCGCCGTCAGAGTCTGCGTCCGGTGTATCCGCCGGAGCGGTGTCTGCCGGACCTGTCACGCCGTCCGGTTTTTCATACGAAAGCTCATATTCTTCGGCGCCGGTCACAACGAGCCAGATATCTTTGCCGGTTTCCACGGAAATATCCGATGTTTGTACGCTGCCTTCATTGCCGTTGACGATGATAGAATTGATCCAGCCCGGAACAGTCAGGGTAAGCCAGCCGTCTTCGCCTTCGGCAAACGGTTCGCCGGGCCATGATGCAAATGCGTTTGTGCCGTCGGGCGCCGACCATGCCCACAGGCAGGGCGCGCTCCAGTCCGCAGGTGCAATAACGTTCACATGAATATCCGGTGCGCTCACAGCGTTCGGATCGTCGTAGGTAAATTCATAACTGCCGTCGTCTGCAACCGTGATCCATAGCTCAGCAGGATCGATGGAAATATCTTCGGTCTGTACGGAACCGTCGTTTGCGTTGATAATGATGGAGTTGACCCAGACAGGAGCTTTGGCTGTGTAACCACCGTTTCCGTCCGCTTTGAATGGAGCTCCGGGCCATGCGTCAAACGCGTTGGTGCCGTCGGGCGCCGACCATGCCCACAGGCAGGGCGATTCCCAGCTCTCAGGCACGCTTGCGTGGATGATGAATTTTTCCACATATTCCGGGATATCTCCCTGAGTCAGCGCTTCATAAGAAACGGAGGCGTTATCCGCATCCTCGACGGTGATCCAGGCGTTGCCGCCTTCTAACAGGATTTCGCCCGTCTGTACGTTACCTTCATTAGCGTTGACGATCACATGATTCGCCCATGCGGGAATATAAATGTAATACCAGCCTTCGTTTGCGGTATCCGCCTCGGCTTCTCCGCCGGGCCATGCGTCAAATGCATTGTTTCCGTCCTCGTCCCATGCCCATACACAGGGATTTTCCCAGTCATCGGGAACCTGGACAAACAGGGCGGTCCGTTCTTCATCGGCTTTTGCCTGCATTGGCAAAAACAGAACGAATGCCATCGCAAACATGGATAAAAATGCCGCGATTTTTTTCAATGACTTTGTCATAATGCTCCTCCTTTGTCACGTGATGGCAACAGTTTGTTTTCTGTTGTTGTTGCCGGTGATTGATTGTTTACAAGGAAAGCATAGCATTGGAGTTTCGCTACGGCAATTCTAATTTAAGTAACCGGTTTCTTAGATTTTTGCACGGTTTTCACAAGGTTAAACCGGATTAATTTGTGCATTTGCGACATATTTGCACCACTTTTTACCAGTTAAAAAAATATTTGTGAAAAGTATACAAAAAAGTTTCGCGAAGTTTCCTGTAAAAAAGAAGGAACGTTGGTAGCACTTGACGTAT
>RYVZ01000044.1 GCA_003979345.1 Lachnospiraceae bacterium | reverse complement strand
GTTACCGGCAGTGCCAGTAAAGTCTTATCGAAATGCTCGTCAAATAATGAATGAAAATCCTGCTTTATCGTTGCAAGCGCTCTGCCTTCCTTTAGACGTTTCTCCTCATTCATATTCACGCGTACATTCAGTCTCCACGCAAATAAAAACGCCACGATTACAAAAAGGCTTAGTATGCCGAATAACAAAATCAAAAAGCTGTTATCACCGTACGTATAAATGTAATTTTCATCGAAGCCGCCCTGTACGGTTCCAAGCGTTCCGATATCTTTCAAATATTTCGCACCAAATGCAACCATATACCAAATAAAAGCAATCTCGGATGCAAGAAATGCGATACCCCGTAAGATCTGTCCTCTCACCAACGGTCCGAAGCCCATAATGAGAAAAGATACTTTGGTCTTCCAATCCCCATGTACAAACGTCTGTCCAATCTCTTTACAGTCCCTGAAAGGAGCCGTTAGCACACATTTTATCCTTTTTCCAAGACTTTTCTTCTTTTTTTCCATCCTTGACCCCCTCCGGCTCCGCGCCCGTCTAAGCGCTGCTATTTTCTGCCTGAAAGTCGGACGTGGAGGGGGTTGCCCCCCTCCTGTCCGTGTTTTATTCTGCCATCCCAATCAAAAGCTGTACCGCAACTTACTGAGTGACATAGGACTGCTGAAGTGCCTGGAAGTCCTCTAATACTTTCATGAGCTCTTCGTCGCTCATGTTGTTATAGGTTCCTGCAATCGCATCATCGCCAAGGCTCGTTGCATCTGTCCAGTAAGCATCCGGATACTGACCCTGCGGAATCATGTATGCGAACTGTGCGCCTAATGCGGAAAGTGCCTCATCAGCCTGAACTGCGCTGTCACCCTGTGCGGAAATGTTGCAAGGACCCCATCCCAACTCAGTAAATCTTGTGATCTGAGCATCTGCATTCGTCAGATACTGAGCCAGTGCCATACATACCAGCATCTTGCCCTGCTCTGTCTGCGGTTTTACGCCTAAAAGCTTGAATCCGCAGAAGCCGCCTAACTGAATGTTCTCGCCGTCAACCGTGTAGCTCGGGAGCTTTGCACATGCATAGTTATCGCCAAAGAGCTCCTTTGCTGCGCCGCTGTCCCAAGTACCATCAACGATTGCGCCTGCATTCGTTGCCGTGCTTAAAGAAGAACCGTTTACAAATGCGCTGTGGTTTGCAAGTGCGATGATTGCCTTCAATGCCTTCAAACCATTGTCTGTTGCATAAGTGATGTTCGAAGAGATCAGCTGACCTGTGCTGTCGGATTCATATGTCAGCTCGCAGCCTGCGCCGAAGAAGAATGCCGTCTGATACCAGCCGGAGTTGATCTCCATGTAGAAGTTCTTGCCTGCTGCCGCACAATCCTCAAGAATCTTGTCAAGGGAAGAAGGATCGGTAACGACGCTCTTATCATAATATAAGAAGTAACCGTTATCAGCGGTCATGGGGAATGCGTAAATCTGATCGCCCATCTTTGCGCCGGCAACAGAACCCGCTGCATTCTCATTCTGAACGAAGTTTGCATAATCGCCCGTGATCGGGGTCAGAGCGCCTGCCATTACAAGACGTCCAAGCTGATCCTGTGCAAAACCGAAAATATCGGCGCCGCCTTCTACGTCAGCGATCATGTTACCTGCTGCATCACCTTCGCCTGTCGGCTGAATGTCTACGGTGTAGCCTGCCATTGCCGGATTTGCTGCGAAGAAGTCATCTGCCAGCTTCTGTGTCGTCTCAACTGCATTCTCTGCAACCCAGATCGTGATCACACCTGAGCCGTAATCGATGTCTGCAGGCGCGCTGCCCTGATTGTCATCCGCCGGTGTGTCATCTCCGCCCTGATTGTCATCTGCAGGCGTGTTGTTGTCCGCACCCTGCTGTGTGTCATTGTTGCTCGGGGTGTCGTTCGTCTTGTCGTCTCCGCCTCCGCACGCTGCAAGGGATAATACCATTGCTGCGGAGAGGAGCATTGCCAATAATTTCTTTTTCATCTTTCTCCTCCTACTTTCTTTGTGGCATGGAAACCATGCCATGTTATCTGTTTATCATAAAATGCATTACTGCATTTTACTTCGATCCTGAATGTTACTCCCCCAAAGTATGAAATAATCTTTAGATTATTTCATACTTAAAAGAACCTAGGTTCTTTTCTGAACGGAACGTCACTATATATTATCTGCGGTAAACCATGGCAAGCGTCCGGATCCATTCACGGCGTTTGTCGGATAACTGCCTGTTGCCAAGCCTCCAGCGCCAGTTTGTCCCAATCGTTGAAGGAAGGTTTGTACGCGTTTCCATGCCGAGTTTCAACAGATCCTGCATTTGGAAGATCGCCACATCCGCAATACTCCCGTATGCCAGACGGATGATCGCATCCACAATATCCTCTTTACTATTTATATTAAGATATTTGTATAAAAACGCCAGTTCGTACTCGCACTTTTCATTAAAATATCCCATAAGAGGCTCATTATCATGCGTCCCCCCGTAAACAACCATGTTGCTATTGGAATAATTATGCGGTAAATAATCATGCTCCGCATTACCGTCAAACGCAAACATCAGAATTTTCATGCCCGGCCATCCCGTTCGCTGTACCAGACGTTTGACTCCCGGAACGACGACACCCAGATCCTCAACGATCATTCTGCTTTCCCCAAGCGATTCCGCGATCGCATCCGTCAGTTTTCTGCCGGGACCTTTGCGCCAGTGACCGTTTCGCGCATTCGCATCTTTCGCGGGTACACTATAATAACGGACTACTCCTATGAAATGATCAAAGCGGATCACGTCATACAGTTTGGCGTTTGCCTTGATCCGTCTGCGCCACCATGAAAACTTCTCCTGTTCCATTTTATCCCAGTCATACAGCGGATTCCCCCACTTCTGACCGTCATCCGAAAATGCATCGGGCGGACACCCTGCAACAAGATCCGCTTTTCCACTGCGGTCTATCTGAAACAGTTCCCTGCGTTCCCACACATCCGCGCTGTCCATGGAAACATACAAAGGGATATCTCCGATGATACGCACACCGCGGCTGTTCGCATAGTGCCTGAGCTTACTCCATTGAACATCAAATTCAAATTGGCAGAACTGCCAAAACAGAATTTCATCCGCAAGACGTATCCGGTATTCCTCTAACGCCTTCGATTTCCGGTCACGGATATCAGGTTCCCACGCCGTCCACTCGGCATTTCCCGAAAACGTTTTCAACGCCATGTAAAAAGAATACCCGTCAAGCCAGCTTTTCTGCTCCGCACAAAATTTGCGGAATGATGCATTCCCGGTATCAAACCGTTCGAACGCTTTGCGCAGCACGGGAAAACGATTCTCGAACAGAATTCCGTATGATACGTCCTCGTCATCTTCTCCCCATGAATAAGCCTCGATCTCTTTTGTCTTAAGCAGCCCGTCTCTTACCAATAATTCCAAATCAATATAGTACGGATTGCCGGCAAACGCGGAAAACGATTGATAAGGACTGTCTCCGAAGCTCGTCGGACCAAGCGGCAGCACCTGCCAGTATCTCTGGTGAAGATCCACAAGTAAATCTACGAACTCATATGCTGCCTTACCGAACGTGCCGATTCCGTATTTGGAAGGCAGGCTGGCTACCGGAAGCAAAACCCCGGCTCCTCTTGTCAGCGATGTCATTCCCACTCTGCTTCCTCCTCGAAAATAGCACCCTTCCGTGCGAAAACCTTTTCCAATAGTTTTCGTTTATTTTCGTTCTTGATGTAAATTTAGCACTTTTTTCCTGATAATGCAAGCAGTTTTGCGCAATTTTTCGCAATTTAGTGCTACTCCACAACTTTTTTAGTGCATTTTTGTTAGTATTTCACGAATTTTTTTCGTTTATTTTCGTTTTAACCTTAATCAGTTGATTTTTTTACTTAACATTACTATACTTATGATAGCATAATGTTTTAATTGCGATCCGCATGTACAGAAAGGCGCGTGTTTATACTATGGCAACCACGATCAAAGATATCGCCAACCGGCTCGGCGTTTCTATCAGCACCGTTTCAAAAGGCTTGAACGGTGCAAGCGACATCAGCGAAGATCTTCGCCAGTTTGTTCTTGATACCGCTATCGAAATGGGTTATCAGACGAAAAAGATGAAAAAAGAAGAGAATAAAAAGCTCGCTCTTTTTATTGAAAATATGAATTACGATACGCCGGAAAGTTTCGGGTATGACCTTGTTTTGGGATTTCGTCAGGTAGCGCTGCGTGACAATTGGGACGTTACGATCTCCCCGATCACGCCCGAATTCCAGACCCGCAACAAATATGACAGCTATCTCTTAAAAAGCGGCTACAGCGGTGCTTTTTTGATCGGCTTTGCGCTTCAGGATCCGTGGATGGGACAGCTTGGCTCCTGCAAGGTGCCGACCGTCCTGCTCGATAATTTTATTGACAGAAACCCGTATGTCGGTTCGGTGGAAACCGACAGTGCAGAAGGGATCGACTTAGCGGTCGAGCATTTGATCAAGCTCGGGCACCGGAAGATTGCATTTTTCAACGGTTCACCGCACTCCATGATCACGACAAAGCGCTATGATGCTTTCATCACAAGCATGGAATCGCATCATATTCCGATCAATCCCGATCTTGTCACATTTGGTCATTATGTAAAAGATTCTGCAAAATATCATGTTCCCAAGCTTTTATCAAGCGGAGCGACAGCAATCGTATGCTGCTCGGACAGCATCGCCGAGGGCGTCATTGAAGAATGTACGAAGCGCGGCGTGCGTGTCCCGCAGGATGTCAGTGTGATCGGATTCGACGATCTGCCGTTTGCGGCTTCTCTCACACCGCCGCTGACCACCATCCGTCAGGATCGGCTTGATCTCGGCAAGGGCGCCTATCATGTACTAAGCAACCTGATCAATCATGTATCGATCAGCCGTACTGTCATGCGCGCCAAGCTGATCGAACGGGAGTCCGCCGCTCCGCTGCATAACATATCGCACACGGCATGACCACTGAGTATGACTTCGGGCGATGACTCCATGCGGTCATTCTGTGCGGTCTTTTGTAACGGTTTCGGCACCCTCGCGAAATCGGCGTTATGGTTCTATATTTCTATATGATTTCATGATGTTCTTTCAGCGCTTCCGCCATCTTTTCATACATCGGAAGTTTTATTCCATACTGCCCGGACAAGCGCACTACCTCATAGATCAGCCCGTCGATTTCCGAGGGCTTTCCGGCCTCAATATCCCGCTGCATGGATGTGGAGGCCTCGGGAGAAAGCGCATCCAGTATCGCAAGATTATTTTTTACGATATCCATCTGAAATTCAATGCCCATTGCTACTGCCAGTCTGTCGATCTCACCGACCAGTGCGACAAAAGTGTCCCGCTCATCTCCGGTAACCTGAAACCGCTCCGCGTTCGCATGGTAGCATAGACCGGCAGCCGCCATCGGTGACACATAAGAAAATTTCTGCAGCGCGTCCCTTCTGATGTTTTCAGAAAGTACTGCTTCGATCCCGCTTTGACGCAGGTCTTCTGCAATTTCAAATAATTCCTTCCGCAGTTCTTCCGGATCACGCACGCCAAACACCACCCTGAAGATCGTTCCGTTCATCCAGACCGTCCCGGGCTTCTTTATCTGCGCTGCCACATAAATGCAGCCGTCCGTAACAAGTAATCCGGGCAGTTCTTTCTGCAGTCTTTCCCCTGTTCCATACAGATTTAAGACCGGTATCACGATCGTATCACTTTTTGACACCTCCCTGATAAATGGTATGACGCCTTCGAGCGAGTATCCCTTTACGCATACAAAGATCACATCCGGTCGCTCCAACCTTTTTTCGGCAGAAGCTTTCGCGGCTTCTTCCTGAAGCGCCTCCGCCGAAGCCGTTCCGCACATTCTTATATATTCGCTCATTTCATATGCAGATACCGGCGCGATCGTCTCCGTTCCTTTTTCTGTCTCGAGTAAAATCCCGTGCTTTTGTATTTGTTCAAGATGTGATCCCCGCGCGATCACTGTGACATCCTTCCCCGCTCTTATCATGTAAGCCGCAATGCAGCCTCCGGTCCCGCCGGCTCCTATCACACAATATTTCATCAATCGTTTCCCTCTTTCCTTTTTTGCCGCTCACTCTTTACCGATGATCCGGTCTGCCCCTTCTTTTTCAGGAAGAAATGCGGTTATATCTATGTTTTCGTTGCATTCTTATGGCATAGCGTATAAAATACGTTACTGGCACAAGTTTCGGACATACTCTCATTATACGCGTTTTTCCGCGTCACGCAAGTTTGGAAAGTACTGAACGAATCAGTGTTTTCAAAGAAAGGAAACGTTCTTATGAATATTCAGGTCATTCTTTATCAGCTTATTACCTTGTTTCTTTTGATGGGTGCTGGTTTTATCCTGTTCCGCCTCGGATTCATGACAGAGGATTTTAATCGTGCGCTGACAAAACTTCTGATCAATGTCACAATGCCGTTTTTGATTATTGACTCGGTCCTGACACTTGAACAGCGTGCCCCGCTTTTCACAGTTCTTACGATCCTTGCGGCTGCCGTATTTCTCTATCTCATCCTGCCGCTTTTCGGATGGCTTATCTCCCGCCTGATCGCTGCACCCAAATCACAGCGCGGGCTTTACACATATATGACCACCTTTTCAAACGTCGGTTTTATGGGCTTTCCCCTCATTTCGGCACTGCTCGGCACGGAGGCAGTATTCTATACCGCGCTTTTCAATATGATCTTTAACCTTTCCAGTTTCAGCTACGGCATTCTGCTCATCAGCTCCGGAAATGAGAAAAAAGAAAAACCCCGGCTCAGCATGCTGCTTTCACCGGGGATCTTACTGTCCTTACTCGCTATTGTGTTGTATTTTGCCGCTCTGCCCTTTCCGTCCCCCGTCGTGAATGTCGTCGGGTATATCGGCGGGTTGACAACACCGCTTGCCATGCTTCTGACCGGCGCTTCCATCGCTTCCATGAAGCTTAAGGAAATGCTGCGCGACTGGCGTATGTACCCGTTCATCGTACTAAAACAGATCCTGCTTCCGCTCTGCCTGTATCCGCTGTTTTGCCTCTTCATCCATGATGAACTGCTCCTAAACGTCAGCCTTATCATGCTGTCGCTTCCGGTCGCAAACTCCGCCGTACTTTTTTCCATTGAATATCAGGCGGATCAAAATCTTGCGGCGCGGGGCGTTTTCCTGACGACCTTATGTTCTATTGTGACGATACCGCTTGTCGTATACCTGTGTCTGTGACAAACACCCGAATGCGGGGTTCCGGTTCATTATTCCCGTGAGCAATGAGCCAGGCAGACACGCTTGCGGCAGAGTATTTGACTTTCCGCGTCATTCTGCGATCATGCTTCTTTTTTCTCCGGCATCACGGCAAATCTCTCCGCATTGACATGGTACAGCTCCGGCAGTTTCGACAAAGTCACGCCTTTCCCGCTCTGATAGTTCCGGCGCAGTACCTCATTTGTGGTAAACCGCTCGGTCATGCCGAAGTCGTGGGACCATGTCATATAATACGTCCACGCGGTCTTCTCTCTGATCATTGCATCCACATCCGGCAGCGGTCCGATCTCCCCGACTGCACAGAGCTTCGGCGCCTTTGTCAGGAGTTTCAACTCCTCATATTCGGCGGCACAGCTTGTATGAACATGCGGTTCCGGGTACATATCACGGCTGATCATATCAACAACATCATCACCCGGATAACATGCGGGATCCGCCGCGTTAAACACCCAGATCAGGTTATCCAGATGAAAATGGTTTGTATAACGTTCATACATCATGCGGTACAATTTTTTTACCGCGCCCGCGCCCTTTTTTCCCCACCAGAAAAACTCACCGTCACACTCGTGAAACGGCCGCCAGAGGATCGGCACATGCGCATCGCAAAACGGCCTGAGCAGCCCTGCCATATAGTCCATATCGGACAAAAGCGCGACGTTTTCCGGCGTACCGGACGTCACGGCAAGGTCGGCGTCATAATCGGTGCACTCGGAATAAAAAGACTTATGGCAGCCGCCGAGCGGAGAGAACCAATGCCATGTAAAGGTAATGAGTCCCCCCTTATACGCCCAGTCCCATGCTCTTTTCAGCGTCCCTGCTGCCGCGCGCACTTCGCTTAAGCATTCCTCGTCGCTCTTTTCGTTAATGTTGGGCGAATACGCCAGCAGTTCGAATCCGCAAAGCGCGGGAAGTTCCCCCGTCACCCGATAAATATAGACAAGCTCCTCCTGCCCCATCGTCTGGGTATGCTGTCCCAAAATGACCTGCTTACCCTCAATGGAACTCAGATATTGTAACACGCGCTTTACCTCCTCCTGCGCGTTTGGATTAACCGGTGTAATTGTCGTCTGTGTCTGCATAGCCGTCCTCCTGTGTCTTTCACACCCTGCCTACATGTAAGCATCACGCTTACATATATGTTTCCTGCTTGCATCCAGGTTTCGTGCTTACATATAAGCATCCTGCTCAAATCAGATTTTCTCTACTATACACAACTCCGCAGGGATATAATAGCATAATCCTAGATAAAAATTGTAAGATTCGATTCATCACTCCGCAAAGATATGCTATGATATAGAAGATTTCCGCCAGCACAAAGAACTCTTTCCCGAAAAATCTCTTGCTCAGAAGATTTCCTGCTCTGCAAAGAGACTTTCGCCAGTGAGAAGATCTGCA
Source organism: Lachnospiraceae bacterium (assembly GCA_003979345.1). Lineage (GTDB taxonomy): Bacteria > Bacillota > Clostridia > Lachnospirales > Lachnospiraceae > DLAJ01. Next base: position 12,088 of record RYVZ01000044.1, on the reverse strand, counting down.
GACGCATCAAATAGGAGGTTTGGATATGTCCGTTTTCATCAAGATATGCGGTCTCGTCTCAACGGACGACGCCATACTCATCAACCGCTTTCCGGTCACTTTCGCCGGAATTGTGCTCTTTTATCCGAAAAGCAGACGGAACCGCACACTGCCGGAGGCGCGCTCCATCCTTGAAGCGCTCCGTCCCGATATCAAACGAGTTGCCGTCGTCGTTTCTCCGTCTGTTGCGGAGATCGCCGAAATTGAAAAGCTTGATTTTGATTTCATCCAGATACACGGCAGGCTGTCAGACAAAGTGCTGCGCGCGGCAAATCTGCCGATCCTAAAAGCGTTTAACGTCAACGACTTAGATCAATACCCGTCTTTTCAAGCCTGTGATAACATTGCAGGGTATGTGTTTGACGCGCAGGAACCGGGCAGCGGCAAGACCTTCGATCTTTCGATCTTGAATAAGCTTCCCCGTGATGATAAACTCTTTTTACTCGCGGGCGGTCTGTCTCCCGGAAATGTTGCAGGCGCCATCCGTACGATCCACCCCGACGGCGTGGATGTCTCATCAGCTGTCGAGTACGACGGGCGTACAGGAAAAGACCCGCAGAAGGTCGCCGATTTTGTCAGCGCCGTGCGGGGTCTTTCGCTTTCGAGATCCGATATTACGTAACCGTTTTGCCTTGCGTTTCCTAGCTGCTTTGCTTAGTGCCCCATAACCGTTATGTCTTCCGCTCAGCAATCGTTTACCACCGTTTCAGCCGTTTTGCTTTGCATTTGATAACCGTCATGCTTTTCCGATTGATAATCATTTGCCGCCGCTTCATAAGCTTTCCTCTTTGCGGCACGCCCGTCAGACTCAGATTCCTGTCGTTCCGCTTCCGCCCATGAGTTTCGTCATCTCTTCAATGCGCTCTAACGGGAACGGCGGCAGACATAACGGCTTCAGCGCAATGCTCATGAGCTTCATCGGATTGTCATCCGCGCAAGCCGCCAGTCACGCATCAGGCAGCTGGCGGTCCGTATTCTTTACAGCCGGCTATGCGTCCATGATACGCTGCATGGCCATGCTGTGCAACCTTATACATTTTTTCACAAAAAAGAGCTCCCGGATCCTCTATACAAAAAACCCCGGCACCGTGCACAGACTTTCCCGTGCATGACTGCCGGAGCTCTCCTTCCTATTTCTCCTAACGAATGATCCTTTGGATGGTCTTTACCGAAAGATAATACCGGACTGCCAGCTCTTTTGTCGTTGCCCCTTCCAGATAATTCCTGTAAATCTTCCGGTTCCGCTCTTCAAGCTCCCTGCGCAGCTTTGTCTTTTCTCCCCAGACTGCTCTCTCTCCCTGTTTTCTCGGAATATAAACAGTCTGTCCCACCGCGTACTCCTGAAGCAGCTCGATCATCTCCCGTGAAAATAATTTATCCGCCCTGACATAGCTCATACTGCCTCCATTCCACATCGTTTCCGAAAAGAAGGGCAGGGCTATTCATCATATATTATGTATTTGAACAGCCTCCGCCATTCCCTGCAATCGCCTTATTCATTCTAATTTCCTCCTTGTATGATATCGTAGTAATGTTTATCGTCCCTCTCCAGGGACCGGATATCCTCCGTTGCAGATGCAGCAGCTTCTTTATCCTGCCTGACCTCATTATACCCAATGCCAGCAGGATTGACAAGTGCCCGTATACCGCAATATTGGGCAATACTTGCCACCAAATATTAAGCAGGCGCCTGCCGCATACCGAAGTATTTGGCAGACGCCCGTTTGTTTTGTCCCGCGGTCTTTATTCCGCCAGATCCGGAGCTTGCCTTTTACAGTATATGCGGATCGCCTGATCCGCAAATGCCGCTGTTCCGGCTCCCCCGGCGCGGTCGATGTTTTCACTCATGCTTCCTCCGCCGCCGTACATTTTCCCAAGCGATCTCAGAATATCCGGCGTGCAGTTGTAAAAGTGTTCCGTGATAAACGCCCGCAGTTTTTCTACCTGAGCCTGCACGCGCTTATCTTCCGGCGGAAGCGTCTGCATCGCTCCGAATTCCTGAAACAGTCCCATCATGCTTTGGCTGATTGCAGTTAATTCTTCTTTGCTGCGGTTCTTATTTTTTTCTTCAAATTCACGGTACGCCTCTGACTGTCCATACATCTCCTTCGCCTGCTTTGCATACTCGTCAATTTTCGATGTGTCAAATGCTGAAAAATCCATTAGTGGTCTCACTCCTGTCAGTTTTATTCCACGAGCGAGGTCGATCAGATTCTCGATATGCTCCTTTTTTAATTCCAACAGGGTGATCTGCTGATCCAATGCTTTTTTCCTGTCAAAATCCGGACTGTCAAGAATCGCTCTGATTTCCTTTAACGGAAACTGCAACTCTCGAAACAGTAATATACTTTGCAGGCGTTCCAGCGCCATATCGTCATACAGCCTGTATCCCGCTTCCGTCAGCTTCGTCGGGCAAAGCAGACCGATCCTGTCATAATAGTGCAGCGTGCGCACGCTCACTCCAGCCAGTTTACTCACTTCATTTACTGTCATCATCACAGCGCCTCCTTCGTGTTAAACTCATCATATGGTATGACGTAACGTAGGGGTCAAGAAGTTTTTCGTAATTTTTTATTCAAAATATTTTTTGTTAAAATCGTTGCTTTGAAATTATTTTTACATTACAATTGGGAAGGAGGCTTCAAAAAATGATTCAATTAGTTGATGTGACCGAACAAAACTGGATAGAAATCGTCTCACTAAGCGTTGCAGAAGATCAGAAACATTTTCTCGCCAACCCGATCGGCATTCTTGCGAGGGGCTATGTTTACCGCTCCTGCAATGCCAGGGTCTACGGCATATCCGACGGGGAACACGCAGTCGGCGTCACGCTTGTAAGGGACATGGACGAAGAACCCGCATGTTACGACTTACAGCAGTTTATGATCGACCATCGTTTTCAGAACAAAGGATACGGCACTCAGGCGCTGCGGCTGATCCTCGATCTACTTGCCAAAGAACATCACTACGATCAGGTAGAAGTATGTGTCAATAAAAACGCCGGGGCAGCACTCCGTGTTTATCAAAAAATAGGTTTTCAGGATACCGGATATGTGGATGAACGTGTTCCGGACTGCCTGAACCTCATGTATCGGTTTCCGGATCTGTAAAGTACCTCATGTAGCACTTGAAATCTGACCGGCAGACTGATATTTACAGTCCTGCCGGTCAGATTTCAGTATCAGCATCTTATGCCTGGGGTATTTCAAAGTTTCTCACGCCGATCCTCGATCCTGTCATTGATGATTCCTGCTTACGTCACGCTGCCGCATCATCCAGCCGCGTCAGCGTATTCCCACACCATGAAAACAGCAGCTCAAACGCCCATTCAAAATCAAACTCCTGCCCGCTCTGCAGATTCATCGCCGCCTCCAATACATCCTTATCCTGACCTTCCAGCACGCAAAGCAATTCCGATTTCGTACCATAAAATACACCCGTTCTCAGGCAGGTCAAATTCTGAAGGATAAAAAATACCTGTTTATAGGTCCCCGGCAGATGTGATCTGCTTTTTTCACGATCGGCATGAATGAAGCGGTGTCCCAGCTCATGATACAGATTACCAACACTTAATTTGACAAAATTTTTGATATCAACCGCCGTATATCGGGGTACATATTCAGACAATGTTCCGTAAATATCCTTCGTTGCGTAAAGCAGATGGCAGATTTCCAACGGGTTCCAATGAGCAAGCTCCTTTTTTCCGCAGATAAACCCACACGACTTTTCATAATAACCGACATATATAAGAATATCACGATATCGTTCCAAGTCCCCAACCTTAATCTCGTCGATGACTGCCATGATGTCAATATCACTGTTTTCATTCTGCTCGTTTCTGAGATAGCTTCCCTGCAGTCCCAGATAAACAAGACGCTCTCCAAATTCTTCCCTCAAAAGCATCAGTAGCTTTTCGATATAAGAATCAATCTGAAACATTTGGTTTTCCTCCGTTTTATCCCCTCTTGTTCTGCTTTTACTTCATCTTTGCTCCCATCTGCGTGCTTTTCGCATTCTTCGGTGTGAAGATTAAAATCACTTAGCGATGTATTTTCGAGCTTAGTGATTTCCTTCACACTTATCAACCGCAATGCCATCTTTTTATAAAGCCAGTCCGTCATTCCATTCATTTTCTCTAAATCCGACAAGTATCGTATGCTCCATCACCAGAAGCGGACGCTTCACTAACATTCCGTCCGTTGCCAACAACCTGAGCTGTTCCTCCTCGCTCATGCCCGGCAGTTTGTCCTTTAGGTTCATTTCTTTGTATAAGACCCCGCTTGTATTAAAGAACTTCTTTAATGGCAGTCCGCTTCTCTGATACCATTCTTTCAATTCCTCATAGGCGGGGTTGTCCTCCGCAATGTGGCGGTCCGTATAAGCGATCTTCCTCTCATCCAGCCATTTTTTTGCCTTTTTGCATGTGGTGCATTTGGGATATTCTATCAATAACATATTTGAACCCTCCTAGTTATCCTTGTCTTTTTTGTCTTTCTCTTTGCCATTCGTTCTCATACGCAAAGCCCTGCGTCATTTCATAAATTTGTCGATCTGCTCAAGAAGCATCTTATCCTTCTGATAAGAAAAATCCGTCGCATTCACTTCGATTGCAGTGCCGGTGATCTTTTCTTTCCTAATCCATTTCGTACATTTCTGCGACTTATTTTGGGGGATATGCTTTCATAAAAACACTGACCATACCTCACGTTTTGGCATAGCATAAAACTTGCAGATTCCTCTCAAATGAGCGATTCTTTTCATAGAAAAAAAGAATTGCGGCTGCCAAAGTTATAAGGGCATACGTTGCCATATTCGGGCGTGATCAAAAGCGAGTGTCTTCCGATCGTACCCATAGTACTATTTCCAATCCACCCCAGTCTTCTCCCTCACCCCATCCTCATTACATGCAGCTCGTGCAGCGCCCGCGTCGCCGCGACATACTGAAGCTTCGCTGTCTTTATGCTGTCGGTTTCGGCAGGCGGGTTCCACAAAAGCACCACGTCGAATTCCAGCCCCTTTGTCATCTGCACAGGCAGGATCGTCACACCCTCCAGCCACTTTCCGATCCACTCTGCCTCCGCGTCACTTCCGCAAATCACCGCGATGCTCCCGTATCCCTTCTCTCTGGCGTTTTTCACGATTCCCTGTGCGCGCTCGTACATCGCCGTCTCATCATATAAAGAATATTCCTGCACCGGTATGCCGTGACGGATGACCGGATCGATCTGGTAGCGTCCGAATGACGCTCTCTCCAAAATCTTACCCGCATACTCCGAGATTTCGATCGTGTTCCGGTAGCTCTTTCTGAGAAGCCGGAACGTGTCTCTTTTCCCCGTGAGCACCCATTTATTCATATCTTCCCAGTCGTTCATACCCGTCTCATAATTGATATTCTGTGAGACGTCACCCATGATCGTAAAATAGCATGCCGGCAGCACCCTGCGCAGCACATAATAAACCGGCGCGCCGAAATCCTGCGCCTCATCAATGAAAATCTGGCCGAATTCCTCATCCTCTTTTTTCTGCTTCACGCGATAATAGATCAATACCATTGCCGCAGCATCATAGACATCATACTCCCCTGCGGCCGACTTTTGCTCATGAAGCAAAAGATCGATCGTTCCGGGAAATTTCTCTGCATAATCCGTGAGAAATTCCTGATACAGTGCACAGACACTTTGGGTTACCGCCTGATTTTTATAATGCTGCTTATATTCCCTGCATTTTTTCTGATAATACTCTTTCTCACCATCCGGACTCAAAAACTTGAGTTTCGTACGCACACGCTCATCCAAAGTGACAAGCAGCCGGTAAATACTGTACTCCGATGTCTCTTCCCTCAGACGCTCGATGCTGCTCTCCGTCAAAATGACTCCAAGCTCACGGTCTCTCAATTCCTTTGCCGTTACTTTCTGTCTTCGAAGACGAAGCAGCCACCGCTCCAGCGTCAAGATAAATTCCATGCGGCTTCGCAGCTCCGCATCCGGCAGCGGCGCGATCAGTTTCTGCTTTTTGGTCCATTCTTTTTTTAGCAAATAGGTGATCATGGCATCCATGCGCTTCTGCTTCACGTCATGGACATCGAGTTCAGGCAGTCCGCTCGTAATATAAGAAAGCAGCAGATCGTTGCCTCCGATGATGCAGAATTCATTGGAGGTAAAGCGCTCTTTATAATTATACAGAATGTAGGAAATGCGGTGCATCGCCACCGTCGTTTTGCCGCTTCCCGCCACCCCCTGCACCAAAATATTCTTAAACGGAGACTCCCTGATGATCTCATTCTGCTCCTTTTGGATCGTCGCGATAATATCCCCCAGCACCGCGTCTTTGTTTTGGGAAAGATACTGGACCAGCAGCGCGTCGTTCGCCGCCACATCGCTGTCATAATAGCCCTTCAACACTCCTTTTTCCACGTCATAAGTCCGTTTCAGATACAGGCAGATGGGGATCTCCTCTCCCTCCTCGTCGCCGCCGGAGCCGCTCTCGGGCAGACGGTAGCATCCCTCACCGATTTCGTTTTCATAATAAACGCTGGAAATCGGCGCACGCCAGTCTGCGACTACAACGTCGGTCTTGTTGCGAAAAACACCGTTTTTTCCGATATAAACCTTTTCCCTGCTTTCGGTCTCATTATCCAGATAATCGATCCTGCCAAAATAAGGATTCTCATACGCGGCGCGGTTTTTCTTCAGCTGTCCCGCCGCATGATCCTCCAAACTCTTGCTCGTCATCATCTGATTGTAGAGCTCCACGTCGCCGCCCTGCATCATGCGAAACAGTTCCTGTGTCTTTTTGTGACGCTCCTCAAATTCCGCCTCATACCCGGCAGTATTTTTCAGTATCAGTTCCCTGCAATCGTCAAAATGCCTCTGCTCCTCCATCCGTTCCGCGTCCATCGGTCTCCTCCTTTACATATCCGTCTCAGCCTCTTGCGTAAGAAGATTCTCAAGATCATCCGCATAAGAAAATAGCCTATAAAAAATTATAAAGAAAAAAAGAAAGATTACTAGACTTTTATTTTGAAATGTGATAGAGTGTATATACGAGTCGTGCCTAAAATTCTATTCAAAATTTTAGGCATTTTTTTACGCAATTGCGTATTTTTATATTGAGTTAATGCGTACCTTAAATAACATCAAAGATTTTATTATACAAATTTGCAAACAAACATCAGGCGGGCATAACAACAGTATACCCGCCTGACTATCAATCCCCCCACAATCTGTTCAATACTTTCTAATCAGAAACCCTGTTCAATGTAAAATCATCCACTGTTCCCCAGCTTGCCGCATTACACTTCATACGAACGCCGATGATCAGCGTGCCGTCGGTCACTTTAATATCCGTGATCGTCGGCGCTTTCCAATCAACCCATGTCGTCACCATGAACGGCTCCGTCAGTTCTTCCCCATTCACGACCGCATACAGTTCCATTGAGGAATCCGCAGACACATCACCGCCCTGCGCATAAACGGTAAGCTGATACGTTCCGGGCTCTAAGTCCGTAAATTCCTGCTCGATCGAAAATTCCATATCAGAATCCGCCGACCAGAAGTGAAACGACGTCTCTCCGCTGTATGCATCGTCCGCCTTTACCTGAAAATCGGTCGGATTGCTTTCACCCGCGTAAGTCACTTTCCACATGGAAGTGTCGGCATCCTCAAACCCCGGGTTCAAAACATGATTGATCATGATTACCTGTATATAGCAGATAACTTCCGTTCCGTCCTCGAGCGTTCCCGCCACCTCATAGTCTCCGCCGACATTCGTATCAATCGCGGCGATCTGCGCTTCATCCCATACGACCGGAACTTCCGTGTTCGCAGCGCGGTCGTTATAAATGACCGGAATCGTCTCAGGGAGTTCAAGCGCCCCGCCCACATCGCACAAAACGGAAACCTTTGGAATATCATCGATTGCAAGCGGCGCAGTCGAACCGTAGCGCAGATACTTAAATACATTCAATGATGCAAGCGGGTGTCCGTCAAAGTCGAACATCGCCTGATTATCCCACGCACAGCCTCCGTAATACAATCCTGCGTCCTCAGGGTCATAATCCGCCGCAAAGCTGCTCGCCCAGCCGCTTCCGTATTTCTCCCAGATTGCAGAATTATCCACAGTCGCCTCGCCAACCGGAACCCATGCTCCTTCCCAGTAGAAAATACCAAGCACACCGACATCATTTGCCGCCTCGCAGATATCACGGATCATGGAAGCCTGACTCTGTACGGTTGCCGCATAGCCTTCAACCAGATCGTCGGTACCCTTAAAGCTGTTCCCGCATCCGTCTCCATCCTCCGCAGTATAACAATAAGATGTCTCTGCGATCATAACCTTTTTGCCGTAATTTTCCTGAATATTTGTCGCAACGGCCTGCATATTCTCATTCGTGCCGTCCCAGAACGGATAATAGGATAATCCCATAATATCATAGTCTAATCCCGCCTCCGCAAGCGTTGCTGCCAAATTGTCGATCTCATCCGGCTGGTTGATCCGTGTATAATGTACAACGACCTGAATGTCCTGACCAAAAGATTCGGAGATCTCGCGGACCGCACGGCTTCCTGCATGCAGAAGCTCCACTACATTTGCAATGTCCTTTTCCCCGGACATGCCGTTATTGATCTCATTTCCGATCTGTACCATACCGACATTCACGCCGGCATTTAAGAGCTCCGTTAAGCTTTCTTTCGTAAATTCATAGAGCGCGTCACATTTTTCTTCCACGCTCATGCCTTCCCATGCTTTCGGTGCATGCTGGCGCTTGGGGTCTGCCCAGAAATCCGAATAGTGGAAATCAATGCACACCTTCATGCCATACATTGTCGCGCGCTTACCAAGCTCGACCGCCGTGGCAAGGTCATTATTTCCGCCGCCGTATCCGTTTCCGTTCTCATCATAGGGATCGTTCCATACGCGAAGGCGGATATAGTTGACGCCTGCCTGCGCCATCGTCATAAAAACGTCCTGTTCCTCGCCTTCGAAATTATAGTATTTTACGCCGCTGTTTTCCTCAGCAAGCACGGTGGAGGCGTCCATTCCGCGGATAAAGTCGTCAGAAATCCCGTCAATCGGCTTAATGAAAATTTCAGACTCCTCCGACGCTGACGGCAGCGGAAACGTCGTGACTTCGATCGTCTCCGGCTGCTGCGCACCCGAATCCGGTTCCGACACATCCGGCTCCTGCGTCTGTGCTCCGTCACCCTGCGCATCATCTGCCGGTGTTTCCGTAGACGTCTGCGCTCCGGTGGAAGAATCCGCATCCTTTGATCCGCATCCCGCCAATACTGCCCCGCAAAGGGTGATGCTTAAACATACGGCTGTTAGTTTCGCATAAAATCGTTTTCTCATAAAATTGTAGACCTCCCGTTTTGACTTCTTTACTCTTGTGAAGATTTTATTTATAATGATCCTATACCTTGGGAAACAACAATCCTTCACCGTTTCAAATCATTGTTTCCTTCGGAATCATTATAGAAAATTCCTATTTTATGTAGCAATATCGCAAAACGATATATACAGCCCTTTTTTGTATCATATTCGGGAATAGGGTATGGAGGAGGACAAAACAGCCATGACAGAAAACCGTTTCGGTTTAGATATGCTGAGCGCTTTAGACAGCCGCGATTCTTCAATCAAAGTACAGAACGGCGAAAGCGATTTCAGCCGTTTTTACCATATGGACGTGCCGTTTCAACTGACATTGGAATATTGTAACGGTCCGGATCCCAAAGATTATGTCAATATCGTTACCCTGTCCGCGACAAAGGCGGTCATGTATCAGGAATCTCTTTTACAAAAAAATAACTCCTATACCAAAAACGCGCCGCACTTCCATGACTTTTTTGAGTTTGTATTTGTACTGGAAGGAAATATCATTCAAAAAATCGAAGGAAAAGAATATCACTATACCGCCGGTTCCTGCTGCCTGATCAACCGTAATCTGCGTCACATGGAATATTATCACGAAAAAAGCCGCGTGCTGTTCATCGGTCTGTCGCCCGATATGATCACGGAGCTTTTTGACTCTGCACAGAATCCTCTTTTCCCTAATGAAAAAGAAATCTATGACAGCCGCCTGTACCATTTTATTTCTAACGACTTAAAAGAGCCCGGCATACGGGCCTATCTCGATTTCATACCGGCATATCAGAACCATCTTCATGCCGCACATCTCCATACCGTGGCAGAAAAGATGATCCACACGCTTCTTCATCCGGAATTTGGCGCCTCGCATCAGATCAAAGGATTGTTATGTACGTTTTTATCCTATCTGTCACTGCCGAAGTATTACCATTGCACCAATGTCCGCCTTGATACCAACAGTGATTTTCTGCTCTTTTCGCGCATCACCCGGCTGTTTGAGGAAAGTGACGGCCGCATGTCACGTACGGAGCTCGAACAATGCCTGCATTACAGCGGAGACTACTTAAACCGCATCGTCAACAAATTCACAGATATGTGTCTGTATGACTACGGCATGTCCTTCTGCATGAAAAAAGCAGCGCTGCTTCTGACAGAATCCGACGATTCCATCAGCGCCATCGCTGCCGCTCTCAAATTTACAAACCGCACACACTTTTATTCACTTTTCAAAGAAGCATACGGCGTTACGCCAAAAGAATACCGTCGGTCACGCTCCTGACGCATAGCCGGTCCGCTTTCCGTTCTCCCGGTCTGCTTTCATGAGCGTACGGCTCTTACTCCCGAATCACTTCGATCGTAATGCCCTCCTCCGTAACAGCGCCGATCCGGATCGACAATTCCGGGTCTTTCAGCGAACCGGCCGTTGTATACCACCCGAAATCCGATGCCTCCCCGTATCGGACCGTATCTCCGGTCTGGTAAAATCCTTCTCCATCATTGATCAGCTTTAGAATCCGGATCCCCTCATCCGAACTATTATAGTATGAACTGAAATTTTCATAGCGATAATAGGGTTCCCCATCGTAATCCCTCTCAATCCTTGCATCGACATGAAAAATCCGCACGCCTGCATCTTCATCAGAAAAAAGACCTTCGTTATTTCCATCCGGCGTATTATATTCCAGCAAAAAATATTCACCGTCAAAACGGGACTGCCCGCCCTGCGGAAAGATAACGGCGCACCCGCCCTCATGTGCCGGCGGCAGAAGAAAGGATGCACTCTGCGCATCCGGGTCCATGACCTGCACCTGATCCCTGGTAAGCCATCCCAGCATCAATTTAGAAAACTGTGAGAAATCCCCCTCGGAATCATCCATCCGTTCCATTCCCGCAATACCGTGAAATCCCTCCCAATCTTTGGAATTGTATTTATAATAATCCGGCAGACCCATACAGTGCCCAAGTTCATGCTCCACAGTCGCCTGATATACCTCGCGTTCCCTCTCATACGGCTGCTCATCATTGATGATATAATGCCGTACAGAGATTCCATCCACACAAAATTCCGGATTCTGGTACCATGTCGCCTGACATCCCCACCAAAAATCCACATCACCGCCCGATGGCACCGAGATCACAAGCGAATCCATGATATGATCACCATTCCGGTCATATGTGGAAAAATCGATCTCCTCATCATAATAAGTGAGCACTTCCATCACGAGTTCTTCAAACCCGTAATCATTCTCATAGGAAGCGATCTCCTGCTGCGCCTCATAAAACCAAACATCTCCGTCTAAATGCAGCCGGCCGTATGACGCCGTATCATAATATGCGCTGACGCTGTCCTCACCGGTAAAAAGCCATTCTTCCAGTTCCTCTTTTCCGACCATATTCGACCGATACGCCGTATCCGGAAACGACACAACAAACACGGGAAAACACGCCTCCCCCACGGACTGCATACAGGAAGAATCCTCTCCGAACGCAGGCGCGATATAAGCATCCCCGTCACCCGGAACAGGATCACTGCGATTCTCCGGAAGCACGGACGGACCGGGAATCCGGTATGTCCCAAAAAACAATAACGCAATCAGCCAAAGCAATATCCGAACCATCCCTGCGTTTCCTCCATACCATCCCTAACATTACCTTTTTCTGTTTATCTCTTCTATATTATCTC
>RYVZ01000043.1 GCA_003979345.1 Lachnospiraceae bacterium | reverse complement strand
AGATGTGTATAAGAGACAGCTTTTACCCCATGCGCTACCCCTCTTACCCCACCCCATTTCGGAATGGGTTCTTTCTATAATAAGGGGGTACTTTTCTGCAACTATGTTATTCCCCATCCCCTATCTGATTTAGCATCTTTACCAATATTTGAGGAAGCGGCACTCCAAGCCGATTGATATTCTTTAATATAGCAAGCCCTTCATTTGAAATGTAAAACAGAATAACTGTCGTCCGAATTGCATAACTGCTTTCAATGATTGTACCTACAATATTGGAGACAATCACTAAAATAAATATTGCTACTTTCTTAAACATATTCTTTAGCAAAAACACATTGGAACGCTTCTCCTCCACCACGATCACAAGTAGCATTTCTGCTATGTAATTTATTACCATAAATACAATCAGCGCAGAAAGAAATTTATCAACTCCTCCCAATAATCGAATAATGTAGTCTGCCATATTCACCCCATCCTTTCTCATAATAATCTAAATATCCTCTGCATGGCTTGTCCTATATCCTTTTTGCACATATAAAATAGCCAGAACAAATTATCTGGCAGGGTTTATACCCTGTCCCAATAATCTGCTCTGGCTATTAGTGGCTGTCCTATCTGACGCCCTGTTGCTCAGTCAGCAAACATTCCCTTATTCATTCACAACCATTTTGTAAACTTCTTTTTCCCGCAAAGTTGGCTCTGCGGTCATTTTATCATAATCCACCAGCAAAAATGTATGACATTTGCTACATTGAATAGAGGATTTTCCTGCAGCATCTTCATACGCTAAAATCTTCCCCTTATTGCAGCAAGGGCATTTGATTACCCCTTTGGTTTTTATCCCTTCCATTCATAACACCTCCTCAATTAAATGGCAATTCTTCGTCAATGCTATCTGGTATATTCATAAAACCATCCGATGCATTGTTCTTTTTAGGATTTAAATACCTATCAATCAAACTTTTTGCCGATTCAGATATTACAAAATCTGATTCATGCAACTTGACAGATTTAAAAAGTTCATCACATTTTCCCTTCAATATATTACTCTTATCATCAAAAGTTGAGCAAATCAACTCTAGGTCTGGGCCATCACTATCATAGTAATTTTGATTATAATCCTCCCTGCCTGTATAACGATACAGTTCATATCCCTTTTCACCAAATTGATCTTCAAGCGGCAAAAGATAAAGTTGGCCTATACTGGTTTCTGCGGAAAAAATGTCATCCGTAAGCCCTACAGCCTTTGTTTCATTTGCATTCCCATCTGGAGCGTACTTATACCGCTTCGTTCCGTCCAGTCCGCCTTCTTCCAATTCTCTGAAAAATATTCCTACATGATCTTCTTTCTTATTACCTTGATTGTTCCAATGAATTGTTGCTTCATCGGTCTCCTGCTTCAATTTCTTAAAAAAGGCAATTACATCACACAGAGATTGGATAGGAATCTGTAAATCAATATTTAAAAGATCATCGACATTAACTTGAAAAATCGCCGATATTTTCCAAACAATATCCACAGACAATCTTTTCTTCGAATCTGGATTAACAGTCCTGGAAACATATCCTGCACTTACACCTAATAATTCTTCAAGGTCAGAAATCCGCAGGCCATGTCTCTTTAGCAAACAATCCAGATTACTGCTTAAAAACTTGGAATCGTAGTTTGCTTGTGCATTTATAAATCCATTAATGATCTGTTTCTGCTCCTCTAACTTTTGTTCCATATCCACAATTCCACTCTCTAGTTTAGGTGTTTCTTCATCATCCAATTCCAAATCTAACTGTAACGAACTGATTTTTTTTGTCAGTTCCTCAAAATTCCGTTTTGCCAAACCAAAGTCCTTACAAGATTTAATCGGATGAACTTTAATTTCTTCATTCATATTTATTCCTCCGTCTCGTTCAACTGACCATAGAATATCACAGTCCATTTTTGTTGTCAATAGTTCAAATTTATTTTTTTATTGAATTATTAATTGTTCTATTTTTTATCTCTTGACCATTCTTTTCAATAGTCACAAACATTCTTTTATACTTGCCAGCGCAGCCCATCCGGGTTATAATATTCCCCAACACACCCCCTCACCGCCGTTTGGAGCCGAAAAAAGCCCCTCGGCGTTTGACATCTGCGAGGGAATCTGTTACAATAAAAGCACAAAAGGGAATACTGCCGATAGACGGTCAGCCCTTAGAATTTAGTTGCTAAAAAAGTAACCGCATTCCGTGGCTGGGGGCGGTTACTTTTTTGTGTTTATGTACGCTATCAAGATCGAAACGATGATTCCAAGAATCATCAGAACAACCGTCAGCAGTTCATAGTCACTCATAAGCAATCCCTCCTTTCCCGGTTTTACCCGTTGTCAGAGGGATAGTCCCTCTGCGAAGAAGGACTGGCCGCCTACCGTTATGGCAGTACCCCATAAATGTATTTTAACAGAAAGCATGGGGCGGCACAAGACCGCCCCGCTATATTTCTGCATTATTCTTCTTCCGTGTCGATTTCCAACTTCGTGCCGTCAAGAAACCGGAAATGCAGGAGCCGCCGTCGTGGACTTCCACGCTCTCCAACAATAGAAATTATCTGTTTTTTACCCAGTGGCACGAAACGACTATTTTTCAGGAGTGAAAAGCAAAAAAGGAGCTATCGAACAGCCCTTTTCCCCCTGCTACCATTTTTCAATTTTTCTGTATACTATCACGCAAAACTCCATATTATCACGGAAACTCCAAGCCGTTTCCGTGTTTATATCATATCCCCCATATTTCCACAGCATTTTCCGGCAAACCAATACACTTTTCACCTAAAACCGCCAATATCCTACTCCTTTTTACCTTTCCGTTTTATACTATCACGGAAACCCCCGACTTTTGCGTGAAAGTATACTTTTGCCTGATAGTACGATTTTTGCCCTTATCGCCATCCTATCAGCGGCATCCAGACACAAAAAAAGTTGGGGCCCACCACCCACCGTGATGAACCCCACCAAGCCTTAAAAGCCTTGATTTTAAGCCATTCTTCCATACTTTCGCCTACAAGTACCCAAATTCCTATGGCATCAATTGGAAATAGCCGCCTGTGCCGCTGCCAGTCTTGCGATCGGTACCCTGAATGGCGAACAGGATACATAATCGAGTCCGATATTATGGCAGAACTCAACGGAGGACGGATCGCCGCCGTGCTCACCGCAGATACCGCAGTGGATCGTCGGTCTTGTCTCCTTGCCCTTTTTGATCGCCATCTCCATTAAGAGACCAACGCCGTTGCGGTCAAGTTTTGCGAACGGATCGTTCTCAAAAATCTTCGCTTTGTAATATGCCTCAAGGAACTTGCCCGCATCATCACGCGAGAAGCCATATGTCATCTGCGTCAAGTCGTTCGTACCAAAGCAGAAGAACTCCGCCTCTTTCGCAAGATCGCCTGCGGTCAGCGCAGCTCTCGGAATCTCGATCATCGTGCCGACTTCGTACTTTAAGTCGATGCCGGACGCTGCGATTTCTGCGTCTGCGGTCTCCACCACGTTTTTCTTGACATATTTTAACTCTTTGTCATCACCGATCAGCGGGATCATAATCTCCGGCTTTACACTCCATTCCGGATGCGCCTTCTGTACGTTGATCGCCGCACGGATAACTGCCTGCGTCTGCATTCTCGCGATTTCAGGGAACGTAACAGTCAGACGGCATCCTCTGTGTCCCATCATAGGGTTCATTTCATGCAGCGTTGCGATAAATTTGCGGATCTCATCCATCGTCTTGCCTTTGGCATCTGCAAGCTTCCTGATATCTTCCTCCTCAGTCGGAACAAACTCATGCAGAGGCGGATCAAGGAAACGGATGGTAACAGGGTCGCCTTCCATCGCCTCAAACAGCTTCTCAAAATCTCCCTGCTGAAGCGGTAACAGTTTCGCAAGCGCTTCTTCTCTTTCTTCGAGCGTATCGGAACAGATCATCTCACGGAATGCGTCAATACGATGTCCGCCAAAGAACATATGCTCGGTACGGCATAAGCCGATACCTTCTGCGCCAAGCTCTCTTGCCTTCCGCGCATCTGCAGGCGTATCCGCATTCGTGCGGACTTTTAACGTGCGGTACTTGTCCGCCCACTCCATAATGCGTCCAAACTCACCCGCAATGGTCGCATCCACGGTCGGGATCGCACGGTCATAGATATTTCCGGTCGTACCGTCGAACGAAATGATATCGCCCTCATGGAACTCCTGCTCCCCAATGCGGAAAATCTTATGCGCTTCGTCCATGGCGATCGCAGAACAGCCGGATACACAGCACGCGCCCATACCGCGGGCAACAACTGCCGCATGGCTTGTCATACCTCCGCGCACGGTCAGGATACCCTGCGCCGCCTTCATGCCTTCAATATCCTCAGGAGAAGTCTCCAAACGGACAAGAACGACCTTTTCTCCCTTCGCAGCCCATCTCTTGGCATCTTCTGCAGTAAACACGATCTTACCGCATGCCGCACCCGGTGCAGCCGCAAGTCCCTTCGCAACCGGAACCGCCTTGCTGATCACATAGGAATCAAACTGCGGATGGAGCAGGGAATCTAAGTTTCTCGGGTCGATCATGCTGACAGCTTTCTTCTCGTCGATCATTCCCTCATCTACCAGATCGCAGGCAATCTTTAATGCTGCCTTTGCCGTACGCTTACCATTTCTCGTCTGAAGCATATACAGATGACGGTCCTCGATCGTAAACTCCATATCCTGCATATCACGGTAGTGGTTCTCTAATTTATTGCAAATTTCCGTAAACTGCTCGTAAACCTCCGGCATGATCTGCTTGAGCTGCTCGATCGGCTGCGGCGTGCGGACACCTGCAACGACGTCCTCGCCCTGTGCGTTCAATAAGAACTCACCCATCAGCTGCTTCTCACCGGTTGCCGGATTTCTCGTAAATGCAACGCCGGTACCGGACGTATCGCCCATATTGCCAAATGCCATCATCTGCACGTTGACCGCTGTACCCCAGCTGTACGGAATGTCGTTGTCACGACGGTATACATTGGCACGGGGGTTGTCCCAGGAACGGAATACGGCCTCGATTGCTCCGACAAGCTGCTCCTTCGGATCGCTCGGGAAATCCTTACCGATCTTACTCTTATATTCCTGCTTGAACTGATCCGCAAGCTGCTTTAAGTCATCTGCGGTCAGCTCTACATCCTGCTTCACGCCGCGCTCCAGCTTCATACGATCGATTAGTTCTTCAAAGTACTTCTTTCCGACTTCCATGACGACATCGGAATACATCTGGATAAATCTGCGGTAGCAGTCCCACGCCCAGCGGGGATTGCCCGACTTCTTGGCAAGAACCTCAACAACTTCTTCGTTTAAGCCGAGGTTTAAGATCGTATCCATCATGCCGGGCATGGACGCACGCGCGCCGGAGCGGACGGATACCAAAAGGGGATTTTCTTTATCGCCAAACTTCTTGCCGGTAATTTCCTGCATCTGGTCGATATAATCCATGATCTGTCCCATGATCTCATCATTGATCTTACGGCCATCCTCATAATACTTCGTACAAGCCTCTGTCGTGATCGTAAATCCCTGTGGTACAGGAAGTCCCAGATTTGTCATCTCGGCAAGATTCGCGCCCTTGCCGCCGAGAAGATTTCTCATATCTGCGTTGCCTTCCTTAAATAGGTAAACCCATTTTGCCATTCTGCATGTCCCCCTTTGAACATTATAATGATAACCGGCCGAACCTCCTTCGCCCGGATGCAGGATCTATTTTCCCTGCACGGATGGGTAAATTATACCACAAATTTGTATATATTTCCACTTATATCTGACAATTTTTTGGCAAAATTTATGAAATTTCATAAATAATCTCTGATACGGATATCTTTACCGGATCTGCGCAGCAAAATCACTACACCCCAAACCAGTACCAAGAATCCGACCAAGCGCAAACCTTTCCTTTTCTTCTTCATAGTTGTCTCCATTTCTGCGCTGCTTTTTGCGCATAAACAAGTTTGTGTCTAGCCATAAATGTCTTAAACATTTATAGCTTTGACGTTTATGGCTTTGCAGCGCGCAGACACAAATCTCGCAATTGAAAATTTTAAGCTTCAAATGTTTGAAACATTATTAAAAACATCCGCCAATGCTTCCATACTTTAGGTATGATTTGTCACATAATACGTAATGATAACAGCCGGAATTATGATCACGGCAAAGCCAAGCAGCATTTTCCACCACATAGATTTCTCCCACTCCGTCTGCATCTTTGCCACAGCATTATCCGGATTCTGCCTGTCATAGTACACCACGATCCTGTCACCGGTCTTCAATGGATGCACAATCTTTCGGTTGGAGCACTCAAAGCTTGTTTCATGCATACAGCCTCCGGCATAGTAAGAATATATGATCACATAGGGCTCATAATTTGGCGCTTCCGGATGATGAACATAATCCCGCTTTACATGAATGTCCAAAATCGTCCCGCTCGTTTCTGCCGGCTCCCGAAATGCCCGCCGCATTCTCCGGTGATATGTGCTTACAAACCATATAATAAGAACCATGATCAAAATCCCTGTCCCGATAACACCGATGAATATCACCATCTCTTCTGTTTTCAAACTGATACCCCTCATGCCGACCGTTTTTAGGCAGCGGCGAATGCTCAGGTTTTGGTGCCGCACAAAGCTTCGAAATTGAATGAATCGATTCATTGTCCTGCCGCCAGGCGCGCATTAGGATTATAATAGACCGGACATTTTAATGTGTACACAAGAGCCTGCGCCTGTTCTTCATCCAGCCCATCCGCTGTCACGCCATAGTAGTGCCGCGCTGCCTCGTCAATCCCGTAACAGCCTTCTCCAAAATAGACCACGTTACAGTATAATTCCAATATTTCTTCTTTTGTAAATAATTGCTCCAAATCAAATGCCACAAACAGCTCCGCTATCTTGCGCTCCAGTCGCTTTTCCCCTGTAAAATAAAGATTCTTGGCAAGCTGCTGCGTGATCGTACTGCCGCCTTCCACATACCGTCCTTCCTGCAGATCGTGCCATGCGGCACGCATCACTGCCATCAGATCAATCCCGGAATGCCGATAAAAATTTCTGTCCTCCCGCCAGATCAGCTCATCAAGGAACTCTTCTGAAATTTCGTCAAACGTTATGTAATCTTCCGCATGCCTGATTTCATTTACTTTTTCCTCAACACTCTGCACAAACACGGCATCCTGATACATCCGGTACCCCGAGATCACATAATGACCGATGATCAGCGTACCCGTAAGCGTCAGCAGTATCATGACAACACCTACAAAGTGCAACAGCCTTTTCATAGAATCACCTCCTGTCGTGTGCCGCCCCCTGCGGGACGGAATTCCCTGCCTGAGTCTATTCTATAAAAAGGCTGTATTGGATACCATCGCATCATCTTACGTCAATCTGACAATTTTGTAAGAAATCAAAAATGATTTGATATATCAACATTATAGGTCAAACTTATCACTGAAATATTCATCCAGTTTCTCGATCGCGACACGCTCCTGTTCCATCGAATCGCGGAAGCGCACGGTCACGCAATGATCCGTCTCGGAATCAAAATCATAGGTGATGCAGAACGGCGTCCCGATCTCATCCTGTCTGCGGTAACGTTTTCCGATATTTCCGCGGTCGTCAAACTCACAGTTATATTTTTTGCTGAGCTTTTCGAAAATCGGCTCCGCCCCTTCATTTAATTTCTTGGAAAGAGGCAGTACGGCGATCTTCACCGGAGCCAGCGCCGGATGGAAATGCAGAACTGTACGCACATCACCCTCTGCAATTTCTTCCTCGTCATAAGCGCCGCAGAGTACTGCCAGAAACAGTCTTTCCACGCCGAGCGACGGTTCGATGACGAAGGGAATATATTTCTCATTCTTACTGTCGTCAAAATAGGACATATCCTCACCCGAAACAGTCTGGTGCTGTGTCAGGTCATAATTCGTTCTGTCCGCGATTCCCCACAGTTCTCCCCACCCAAACGGGAATAAAAATTCAATATCCGTAGTCGCCTTGGAATAGAAGGAAAGCTCCTCAGGATCATGATCGCGCACACGCATTTCTTCCTCTTTCATGCCAAGACTCTTTAAGAAATCAATACAATACTTTTTCCAATACGCAAACCATTCAAGATCCGTATCCGGTTCACAGAAAAACTCCATCTCCATCTGCTCGAACTCGCGCACACGGAAAATAAAATTACCCGGTGTGATCTCATTTCTGAATGATTTACCGACCTGACAGATACCAAACGGAATCTTTTTGCGGGAGGTTCTCTGTACATTCTTAAAGTTCACGAAGATTCCCTGAGCCGTCTCGGGACGGAGATATACCGTATTCTTAGCATCTTCCGTCACACCCTGAAAAGTCTTAAACATCAGGTTAAACTGACGGATATCCGTAAAATTATGTTTGCCGCAGGTCGGGCACGGAATGTTATGTTCCTCGATAAAATCTTTCATCTGCTGCTGGCTCCAGCCATCCACGGAACTGTCAAGCTTCATGCCCTGCTCCGCCACGAAGTCCTCAATGATCTTATCTGCACGGAATCTCTCATGGCACTCCCTGCAGTCCATGAGCGGATCGGAAAAGCTGCCCAGATGCCCGGATGCAACCCACGTCTGCGGATTCATCAGGATCGCACAGTCAACTCCCACATTATAAGGGCTCTCCATGACAAATTTCTGCCACCATGCTTTCTTGATGTTATTTTTGAGCTCCACACCGAGATTTCCAAAGTCCCAAGTGTTTGCAAGACCGCCGTAAATCTCTGAACCCGGATAAACAAAGCCCCTCGCCTTGGACAGTGCAACGATTTTCTCCATTGTTTTTTCCATGTCTTTTCTCCTTCTGATCTGTAATATCAATAAATGATCACATGCAGGGACGCTTCGCCGTATGTCGCGACCTCTCCGTCCTCCACAAGTGTATCTCCCTCTCCGATATAATAAATATCGCTGCCATGGATTCGAATATTAGAATCATCGTCAGTGATCAGTATACGGTAACCTTTTTCTTTATCAAGCTCACTCAGCGCGATCGTATTCCCCGGATCGTGTGCATCCACTAACGGCAGATTCGCAGGAAGTGTAAAACGCCGCGCGCCTTCCTCGGGCGTCTCGTCATATAAAAACTGTGCGCCGTTAAATTTTTCATAATCCTCTGCCTCCGCATAGCAAATCGAAATTCGGATAAGACCATCCGAAAGCGCACACTCTCTGACCTCTATGCCGCCGACACCCATCTGGGAGTTGTAATCTTCCACCGCCTCATTCAGCATTTTCTCAAAATCGGCAAAATTATAAAGACTCTCGTCAAACTCCTCGCAGATATAGCCGATCAGTCCGTTTTCCCTTGTCAGGATCACAGTGTTGGTATCCGCTGTAAAGGACTCCGTCTTTTTCGTTTCCCCGCTGCTTTGCTCTCCGGTCTGTGTGCATCCGGCAAGCAGCCACGCAGCAAAGAGGATGATCGCATACTTTTTCAAGATATGGGGATTTTTCTTTTTCATCCAACAATTCTCCTAGCTTTAACTGACTTCTTATTATATATAAAAAAGTATGGTATTTCAACCTAAAATTTATGCCGTATGCGCTTACTTATCGCATATGAAAATTTACCGTTCAGACGCCGTATTTCGTAATCACCCGCTCCAGACGTGTCCCAAGCGGGCGCCTCATCAGTAAAAGAAAAATAACATTAGATATACAATAGAGCGTTGTGAACGGAACTGCTGTAAGAAGTGCCGTCCGATACAACTCAGGGTCAAAGGAGGACTGACTCCATAAAACAGTCCATATATCCATGATAAAAGAATAAAGTGCGCCCGCAAATATTCCATAAAAAGAAAGCGCGATCCCACTTCTTTTTAACGGCTTATGACAGATTCCCGCAAACAGACCGATGGTGCCAAAGGAAACCATTTGAAACGGCGTCCACGGACCCTGACCGAAATAAAAATTGGACAATACTGCTGTAAATGCGCCGCACAAAAATCCTGCTTCGGCACCAAAGTACATCCCCGTCATAACAATCACCGCCGTCATCGGCTTAAATGCCGGAACAACAGCAAACAAAAAACGCCCTGCCACAGAAAGTGCCGTCATGACAGAAATCAGCACGACTCTCCTGATATGCGTGTGCCGTCGGTCAAATCCATACAAAATGACGATACAGGACAGAGCCGCGATCCCAAAGGAAATCCACGCATAGCGCTTTTCCCTGAAGACGACCAGACCGAGCACTAAAAGAAGGATGCTTCCAGTCAGCAATACAAAGATAGATATGATTTTTTTTACTGATGATCGTTCCACATTTCACCGCCCTTTCACTTTCTCCTTGTCCCGCACGTTTTCTTTGCCTTGTACTTTCCTTTTGCCCCGCTTTTTTTCAAGCTTAGCGGCTTCCCGGTTCATCCAACATCAGACATTTCTCTATAAGCTCATCCTCCGTCAGTACATCGTTAAACAGATCCTGTGAAATTCTCGCTGCTGCTGTCGTATAAAACCGGTTGCCATGAAAGAACGCGCGTGTCCCGTCAAGCGCCAAAAGTTCTCCCCGAAACAACATGCCGCACCGGTCGCTGACTGCCGCTGCAAGTTCGATATCATGTGTTACCATTAAAATCGACACACCGCTATTCTTTAGCACACGCAGCCTGTCACCCACTTCCCTTCGCGCCGACGCATCCAGTCCTTTCGTCGGCTCGTCCAAAAGAAGCAGTCCCGGCTTACCCGCCAACACCTTTTCCCACGCAAGAAGCTGCTTCTCGCCCCCGCTTAAGTCATAAGGATGAACCTGACCATATTCTGCAAGCCGCACGGAAGGTTCAGCGCCAGCCAGACGAAGCTCCTCCTCAACTGTGTCCGCAACAAATAACGATTCCACCTGCTGCGGCAGATATCCGACCCGCTCTGTTAAGACATGTACAGCTCCCGCATTTGGTTTCGAAATGCCTGCAAGCACATGCAGCAGCGTCGTCTTTCCCGATCCGTTACTGCCAAACAGGCTGACGATTTCTCCTTGTTGCATCTGAAAGGATATGCCACAAATAATATCGCGTGTCTTTTTATAATGAAACCAAATGTTCCTGCACTCTAAAGCTGGCTTTATGTCCTCTTGTCTCTTTGCAGATGACATTTTTGCAGATGACATTTTTGTATATACATCTTTTCCATTTGTATTCTGCATCTGCATAACGCTTTCCCTAGCTGGTGCATAACGATTTCGCATCCATCTCCTGCCCTGTGTGACCGTAATCGGAACATCTGTTATGTTTTCTTTATCATTGAGAGAACGAAATAATCTTACCGCGCACGGCATCGCCTCGTAGATTGTTTCCGTCTCTTCGACATACAAAGCGATCTGCCGCGGTGTCCCCTGACGGAATATCATTCCATCCTGTAACACGATCACCTGATCCGATATGGCAAGCGCCTCCTCCAAACGATGTTCGGCTAATATGATCGTCATTCCCAGTTCCCTGTTTAAGCGTACGAGAATGTTCATAAAGTTTTGTGCCGCAATCGGATCAAGCTGCGCAGTTGGTTCGTCAAGAAGCAGCACGCGCGGACGCATGACCATGACTGCTGCTAAGTTCAAAAGCTGCTTCTGTCCTCCTGAAAGTTCGTCCACCTCTTTCTCGTACCAATCATCGATTCCAAAATAAGCTGAGATCTCCGCAACGCGCCGTCTGATCTCCTCAGACGCTGTCCCCATATTTTCCAACCCGAACGCCATCTCATGCCATACCCTGTCAGTGACAGGCTGATCCTCCGGATTCTGCATGACAAAACCAATCTCCGCCGCAGTGTCCCCGTACGCGTAATCAGCAAGCGCACTGCCGCGGTAATCGATGTCCCCGTCCACCATTCCGGCAGGCTGGAGTTCTTTTTTTAGCAGGCGCAGCAATGTCGTCTTACCGCTGCCCGTCCCGCCGCACAAAGTCACAAAGCTCCCTTCCTCCACCCGAAAAGAGCAGTCGTGTATAACCGGCTTTTTATGTTCTTTCATACCCTTATGAAGGTCCTTTATTTCACAATTTGGATATGCAAATGTCAAATGAGCTACCCGATATAATTCCATCCCTGCTCCTTTTCAATCGAATATCATTCAATTATTTCAAGCAGTAACTATTGTTATGAAATCGTCCGTTATTGTTTCCGTGCTGCGATCAACATTACCGGCAAGGTCATACAGACTGCCGCATAGCAGACATATGTGATGACGCTTTCCACGCCGATTGGCAACATATCCGTTACCGGATAAAAGCGCATGGCTATGCTCCCGCGCCCCAGTTCAATAACGACCGTTATAAACAGTACTGCAATGATCGCGCACAACACCGCATCCAGTCTCCCAAACCGCTGCTTCCGGTATTGCGTACGCTTTCGCGCACCATACCCGCGTGCCTGCATGGAGTCCGCCGTATGCATGGAATGCTCAAACGCCCATGTCGTTACCGCTGCAAATACTCTCAGATTCCCCCTGATCCTGTCGATCAGTGTGCGTTCTTTATATAGACCCAGAATCTGCTGCTGTGCCCTTGTTTTTTCCATCTGCCTGACATAAATCGGCAAAAAGCGGAGCGCCATGGAACAGATCAGCGCCGCTTTCGGCGATATCGTCCCAAGCAGGCACTGCACCCGGTCTCCGGTAAACATCCTTGATAAACTGCAGCACCATAAAAACACTCCGCCGATCATACACGCCGTACAGAGACCATAGCGCACCGCCTCTAAGGTGATCCGGTTCCCGTTCAGATAAAAAAGCACTGTCATCCCGTTATGATAAAAAAGCGGGTTAAGCATGGCAATGACCCCGCAAAAGAATAAAAACACAGGTATGCGCTTCCATGCAATGCGCTCCGACAATATCCGCAAAAGCACGCACGCGCTCACGGTCGAGCAGCCTTGTATCATTGGATTCATGCTAAACATGGCGATTCCCATTACAGCACTCATATAGCACAAGATCGTGACCGGATGCAGCCGCATAAGCAGCCGTTGACTTTCAGACATATGATTCCTTTCCTTTACGGGTGTTATTTTTCTGTTATACGGTATTTCAGTTCCGGTTCGCCATGTAAATCCAACCGATACCCATATCCATATCGCTCATATCTAATCGTCCATATCCATATCAATCCGTCAAACTGCCCTCTATGTCTTTTCCAAGCTCTACCGTATAATACCAGACGATATCATCCCCGTTTCCGACCACATAAGAGCCACAGCCTGTGTCCGGAATATTTCCGTTTACCAGAAAGACCCAGCCCGACAGTTCCCCGAAATCATATTGATAAAGATACCCGATTCCCTCAATATAAGCAAATTCGTCTCCCGCCGCGGTGCCCTCATATTCTATTGGGATATCATATGCCCGCGCCGCCTCATTCAACAAATCAAACGCACTTGCACCCTCACTCACGGACATTTCCGTCTTTGCCAGGATCACACCATCCGCCGGAAGATATTCCTCTCTGCCGGCAACCGTATCACAGCGGATCTCCATGGACACGGTAATGACATTTTCCCCATCAAATCCTGCTGTATTCTGCCCTAGATATTCCTCCCTCGTCTGAATCCTGACCAGCCAGACAGCCGCAGCCAAAAATGCCGTGACAAGAGCGATACTGCACAACCGTTTCAGGCTGAACTTTTTCTGAAAGCACAGATATGCAAGATAGCCGCAGTCCGCTGCCAAAAGAAAAAGAAGAAGAGCCGCCCGCACATCGCCCCTGCCCTTCGGACCTTGTTCGACGATACTGCCCGCACCTGCATAGTTTTCGAAATCTAGCAGGAAACATTCTCCCTGGCTTATGCGGTAAAGTGCGGACAATGCAGCAAATACCTGCGAAGTCGCCATATCATTTGCTACTGCACCTGCCGTATGGCTAAACCCGCCATCTATAGACCGGTAATCCGAAAGCCCTTCTGCCAGCGTATTGCCGTCCTTTATAAACTGTTCGTCCGACCACGGATCCCTGCCTAACGCACAGAGTGCCATGATCACCTGCGCCGTGCTCTCCGCATTCGGTGTCCCGCGGTTTTCAAAGTCCCCCGTCGCAAGCTGCTTCTCCGACAAAAAAGAAATCGCCCTCTCCACTGCCAAAATAAGCCTGTCTGCTTCTTCTGCCGTAATACAGTTCTGCCCGCCATCTGCCGGATCAAAACCGGATTCCTTCACTTTCCGGTAATGCGGCGCTAATGCCTGCAGCGTCATGGCTGTGACATCGACGTCTCCCTCTGTTCCTATCACTGCAAAGCCGCCGTCCGGCATCTGTTTTGAGAGTATCTCATCGATGAGTGTACTTCTTGTCCATGTACTTCCAGCAGGGAAGCTTTCTCTATAAGAGTTTTCTCCATAAGAACTTCCTCCATAAGAGCTTCCCTCAAGCATGAGAAGTCCATAAACATAAGACATGATGCCCTGTTCCCCAATCGTCGATTCTGTCAGAACTGACGGCTGCAAATCATTTGCCTGCAATACAGAGAAGAGTACCATTGTTTTTTGCAGGGAAATACCCTTGATATCTCCCTCAGCGATCAAGGCCTGCACACTCTGTAAATAACTGGTGTAATCATATTCCCGTGTAAAGCTTCCAAGTCCCATCACATAAGTCTGCACAGTTCCACTGCCTGCACGCTCCGCGTAAGCAATATCCAAAAGTTCCTGCACATCGGAAACATGATATTGATCACACTGCCATGATAAGATTCCTTGCATCGTTTCAACAAGATTGTCCTGCGTGATCTTTTCCGTCCGTTTTCCGCTGCCAGACATCCAACCGTGCTCATGCACTGTATGCATCCAGCCCCATACACCGAACACACATAGCAGCAGACACATTGCCGAAAGAATGCCGCCCGTCGCAATCGCTTTATTATCCATGTGTTGTCTGTGATTTTTTTTCACCGGTTCATTTCCTTTGTATCATCATATAATGGAAAGGAGGCGGTTGCCGCCTCCTTTTTCAGCGCCATTCCCCAGGACAGACCATTTCCCGTTTTACTGCGCCGTATATACTTCATATGCCAGACGATAGATATCGCCGTCGGCAACAGGCTGCGAATCAACGCCTAAAGAACCATACTCACCATTCACATAAACAGACCAGTAAGCGCCATCTGTATCATAATCAGCAGTGATACCATTGACAGCCGTTATGTAATAGCCGTAATCCGAATCATACCCGTCCAGTGTCAGACCATCGATCTCCAGCAGCGCGTCATATAATACTTCCGCATCTGTTGAAGCGTCATAGCTCTTAACATCTCCCTGATCATCCACGACTTCCACCTTGATCTTGTATTTACCCTCGTCTTTACCTCCACATGCGGCAAGTGCTCCCGTTAAGACCGTCAGTGCAAGGAGCGCCGTCGCCTTCTTTACCCATGCTCTCCATCCTGATTTACCCATTTTATTTTTCCTCCTTTGATATGTGTCGTGTTCTCCGCATCTTACCGGAAACACATCCTTTCACACATCAAAGTAAACCACGCCCTGCCGCAGCGTCTCAGATTTAACCTGTCTGATAACGTCCGGCTCAAAACCTGACCCTTTTATGCGTCGTTTTCGGTTCCGGCAAAAACAACTGTATAAGTCCACGTATCTGACTTAACTGCTGCCTTCGTCTGTTTGGGCGCAGTATCACAGTGACCGACTCGCCGGGCTTCCCACCCGATTCCATGTTTCTTTCATGCGCTTTCCATGATGTCCGCAATGTGATTTTGCAGACACAGACGCATGTCTGATACCTATACATTCTTATTTATCATTCCTGCTCTTCTAATAATGCTTCAAACACTGCTTCAAAAACACATAAAGAATATCATATCTTTTTTATTTTGCCAACCATTACAGTTCACTTTTTTCAAGTTCTTTTAATACTTCAAGGCTCTTAAAATGCCGGTCTATGTAGCGCCTCCGGCAGCCGTCTATAATCGAGGCATATTCCTCCAAGACTTCTTCCGTTAACACAAAAGTATATAATTTTTCGATAGGGATCGACGTTACATACCCGACCGTATACTCTGTCGCTTCCAGATAAACTCCGCCGTCTGCGGGCATACCCGGAAACTCCCCGTTTACTACCATCGCCTTTTGCTCAAAAATATAGCGTACAAGCCTGCGCGGAAGCGTTTCTTTACAAAGTGCCCTGAGCGACTGAAATAACAGCCTGAGCATCTCCCGCTCGTCATTATTTTCCCTTGTATAATAGTCCGCTATCTCAAGAAAATACATCCCGTAACAAGCACCCTCGACGTCCATACGCAATTCTTCAAAATAATAGCTGATCGCTGCTTCTGATAAATTATAGGAGTTCCTTGACGCATACAGCTTAAACTCGCCAAAGCAAAACGGGTTTGCCGCTGCCAGCAGACGATGATTCTGCCTCCTTGCTCCTCTGGCATACGCCGTGATCTTACCGCACTCCCTGGTCAGGATGCATACATGCCTGTCATATTCGCCTACAGGAATCGTCTTTAGCACCATCCCCGTAACTGTCAGAAAATCCTGCATATTCTGTCGTTCTCCCGTCTGTTGCGGGTTCCTGCGCCCTGCTTCTTACATCGCAATATCCTAAATAGTCTTGTACACTTCCGCTTTTCACAAACCGCTCCCAACACTCGTCCTGCCTCATTTCTGCGCCCCCGTTCTCCCCATTTATATCCGCTGACGGACATAATGTTAGCGTACGCAGTTTTCCTTTTTCTATGCGAAGACAGGACTCTTTTTAACACATAGGATACGATTCTGTTTCATTAAAAATCACCGGTAAAATCTTCGGAAATTTCACACAAGGAAACTCTTTCTATTCAGAATCATCCTGCCTGTAGCCGAAATTTTTAAGCAGATAATCGCTGTCCCGCCAGTCTTTTTTCACTTTCACCCAAAGCTTTAAGTTCACCTGCCGTCCCAATAGATCCTCAATTCCGACCCGTGCCTGCGAGCCGATCCTTTTTAACATTTCGCCGCCTTTTCCGATGATCATTCCCTTATGGGAGTCTCTCTCACACACGATCGTCGCATGGATCTCCGTAACTTTTTTCTGCTTTTTCATGCTTTCGATCGTTACCGCAATGCCATGCGGAAGTTCCTCACTCAGCATGCGGAGCGCCTGCTCTCTGATCAGTTCTGCCACGATCTGCCGCTCCGGCTGATCCGTCACGGTGTCCTCGTCGTAAAATGCGGGTCCATATGGCAGATATTTGATGATGCAGTTAAGCAGTTCGTCCGTGTTTGTATTTTGAAACGCTGATACTGGTACTATCTCCGCAAAATCCATCTGTCTGCGATACGCATCGATGACTGCAAACAGATCATTTTTTTTAACGGTATCAATTTTGTTGACAACCAGGATAACGGGCGTATGTACCCGTTTTAACTGTTCGATGATATGCTGTTCCCCTGCGCCGATATAAGCAGAGGGCTCCACAAGAAACAGAATCACATCTGAGTCTGAAAGCGTCTGCTCAGCAGTGTGGACCATATAAGTACCCAGCTTATTTTTTGCCTTATGGATTCCCGGTGTGTCCAAAAAAACAATCTGCGCCTGCCCGCTTGTATAGACGGTCCGTATCCGGTTACGCGTTGTCTGCGGTTTATTCGAAGTAATCGCGATCTTTTGTCCGATCAATGTATTCATCAGCGTGGATTTTCCAACATTCGGGCGCCCGATCAACGCCGCGAAACCAGATTTGTACTGTTTTGTATCCATCGTTTCCTCTCTTTACTTTCCGTTTTATCTAAAGTTTCTACTTTTCCTGTCCATCTATTCTGTTTCAGGTAATACAAATATGACATGAACAGCAGGCTTTATGCCCTGCATAAAACCTGCTGTCAAATATCAGTCCCTTATCCGGTACTTCATAAAGGATTCCTCAGCCGCGAATCTTTCCAAAACTTTCACATCCTGTTACTTTACAAGGTTCCCCATGTTCATAAACAGCTCTTCGCACCCCCGGATCTCGTCCTCGTTTCCGACCACGCAGATGTTGTCTCCGTCAAGCATTGCTTTGATATACTCTGCAAGTGCACGAATATCCTCCACCGTCACGTTCAACACTTCGTCGCGTTCTTTCTGGAGCTCCTCATCACCATATCCGCTCAGATAAGCATTCAGGGAACGCGCCCCCTTCATGGAAGGCGTCAGCGGTATATCCAGTTCGGACATCGTACCGATCACATACTTTGTCATTCCCCTCTCATCCGCCTGAAATTCCTTTAGGTACTCTACGGCGCCATCATAAGTCTCGACGGTCTTTTGTAAGTTCGGATCACGGTAAGATACGAAGCAGGCATCTCCACAGCGCTTCACAAGCGTCATGCAGCCATATGCCCCTCCCTTTACACGCACCTGGAACCACAGATAATCATAGCTCATGATCGTACGCATCACGAGAAGCGCTCCCGTATAAGGCAGTCCCGCGGTCCTAAAGTTACCTGCCCGGCATACATACTGAACTTTTCCGGCAGTGAAAAATCCCTCGTTCTTCTTAACCGGCGTACTATCAAAGCTTCCCTCTTTCACCGGTTCTGTATAAAGCTCCTGCACCGCAGCGGCAAGCAGCTGCGGGATAAGCTGATACCCTTTTTCCTCCGCCGTATAATCAAGCATTAGATTCTCCGGACGGAACAGAGACTTCATCACCTGTACAAGTTTATCGGTCAGTTCGTTCTGACGCTCTTCAAAATGATCGCTTAAGTCCTTGATCATGCAATAGAAATCATATCCTGCCGTCATGTCCGAGGCAAGCGCCGTCTTGGAATAATAAGCCATCGCGCGCCCGGCAGCAAACGCATGCCCTGCGCTCATCATAGCAGTTTCAAGCTGTGAAATCGTCTCATCCAAAATCTCTTTTAACCGCTTACTATCCCCTAATTTCGAACGAAGCATCAGTTCCGTCATCAACGTAAATGCTTCCGGCAGACTGTCATAAAATGCCTTGATACGCAGGTCAAACATGATCTTAAATGTTTCCGGTTCTTTCTGATCCGGATAGATCGATATACCGGTCTGGAATCCTCCCGTATGGATATTGATCTCATTATTCAGATCATTATAGGAATAATGTTCCGTATCAATATTTCCAAGCACGCATTTCAACAGTCCCGCATATGGATATAATTCCGAGGGCAGTTTCCCCATATCAAAAACAAAACGGACATATCCGATTCCGTTTGTGAACACATCGTGATACAAGACCTTCGTTCCGTTTGCATCACGCACTTCGTTGACGAGCTTTGACGCTTTCGGATCAATATCCTGCCTTGTTAAAAGAGGAATCTTCTCAATATCCTCTTTTTTATCTTCCGCCTCCTGAAATTCGCGCAACGCTTTCGTGCGGGCGATCAGCGCTTCCTTCTCCTCCGCGCTCAGCGATTCCTTATACGCCGCAAGCTTATCTGCAAGCTCCTTGTCCTTTTTTGCCGTCAGACCCTTTTGCGGTTTCAGCGTTACGGTAGAAGCATGTTCGCTCTCCAACAGATATGTGCGCACAAGCTCTGTATAATAGTCTGTTCCGATCTGCTCGCGCAAAAAGGCAAATGCATCGCCGATCTCCACATTCATGAACGGTTCATTATCATCATAAAGCCAGCTTCCCAACATTTGCAGACCATAGATCAATCCTTTGGGGAAAGAACCAAAATCTGCTTCGCGGTATTTGAACTCCAGATTGTTCACTGCCGCACGCAGCGACTTTTCATCAATTCCGTTCTTCACCAGTCCGTCAAGCGTCTCACGGATCGTTGCGAGAAATTCGTCTTTTCGTCCTGAATCCGCTTTCTTGGCTGCAATCGTATAATACGGCTGTAACAATTCATTATCAAGCGAACTCGTAATCTCCTGCCCGATCCCTTTGTCCGTCAGTGCCTGTTTTAGCGGTGCACCCGGCGCTGAACTCAGCGCATAATCTAATATCTGGAATGCCAGCTGCTTCTTTTGGTCTAAACTTGTCCCCAATGTGCAGTTGTATGACAGATAGGATGCGTTCTCTTCGGATTCTGCATCCGTGATCGGATACTGCTTTTCAATCTCACGGACCGCACCTTTGCCGAATGCTTTCTGGAATCCGATGGCGGAATCCACATCTAAATGATCATATTTGGAAAGGTACTGCTCATCCAGCCATACAAGCTTCTGTGCCATATCCATATCACCATACAGATAAATATAGCTGTTGCTCGGATGATAATAAGTACGATGAAACTCCAGATAATTCTCATACGTCAGCGTCGGGATCACATCGGGATCGCCGCCCGATTCCACACCGTAAATCGTATCCGGATACAAAGAACTAAAGATTTCTCTGGAAAATACTCCGTCCGGTGATGAGAACGCTCCTTTCATTTCGCTGTACACAACACCGTTTAATTTCAGCTCGCTGTCCGCATCTTCCAGCTCATAGTGCCAGCCTTCCTGCGCAAAGATCAGATCATTCTTATAAATGTTCGGATGAAGGACCGCATCCATATATACGTCACACAGATTTTGGAAGTCCTTATCATTACAGCTTGCAACCGGATAGACGGTCTTGTCCGGATAAGTCATGGCATTTAAGAACGTATTCAGCGATCCTTTGACAAGCTCTACAAACGGATCTTTGATCGGATACTTCTCCGAACCGCACAACACAGTGTGCTCGATGATATGCGCCACACCGGTCGAATCCGTCGGCGGCGTGCGGAAGCCGATATAAAATACCTTGTTTTCATCGTCGTTGCTTAAAAGCGCAATACGCGCGCCCGTCTTCTTGTGCCTCAGCAGATACCCTCTTGAATTCAGGTCCGTAATCTCTCTGTCCTGCAAAACCTCGTACGCTTTCACATCTTCTACTCTCATTCTGATACTACTGCTCCTTTCCCTGCGCTTTTCCGTTATGGAACAGACAAAAAAATCATGCCTATCGGTCATTATACCATAATCGCTTCGCGATCATGCTACGTTCATGCACACTCGCTTCGCTCGGCGCGGTATA
>RYVZ01000017.1 GCA_003979345.1 Lachnospiraceae bacterium | reverse complement strand
ATCTATTGCCTTTTACAATACAGTCCATATCGCCGCCATATTTTACTGCACATTTCCTGATATTCTTTAGCCCTATTCCATGCACCTCCTTATCTTCTTTTGTTGATATGGGAAAGCCGCTGTCCCTGTCGAACAGTGCCGTACCATCAAAGCTGTTCTCAATCTCTATAAAATACATATTCTTTGCCCGGAAAGACCGGATCGTGATATAGGCGTCTGCATCCGGCTGTTTCTCCCTCATTCTCATGCAGGCTTCAATCGCATTGTCCAGCCCGTTGTTCAGAATAATCCCCATATCATAAGCCTTTATCGTAACGGCATCTGAAAGCATGAAACCCCTTGCATCCAGCTTAATTCCTTTTACCTTTTTTGCCGCATAACGGAACTTGCTGCCCACCACCGCATCACTGACTGCATTGCCCGTATGCACCCTGCTGTCAAGCTGTTCCACCGACTGATACATACCCTCAAAATACTGCCGGATTTCCTCATCTTCCCCACTATACTTTTTCCGTATAAGGTTCTGCAGGACTGCCATGTGGTTCTTCATATCGTGCTTGACCGAGCGTACCCCGTCATACAGATGCTCCATTTCCACCATGGAACCCTGCATCTGCGCGATCTGGTTTTCCAGTATTATCTTCTCCGCCCGTTCTTCCTGCAGAGCTGCCATGTTCTGATAAATACGGAAACTGAACACGATAGCTCCAAGCAGCACAAGGGCTATCATAGGAATGATAAGGTATAGTACCGGATGTCTTTTGTACAACACTACTGCAACATCATCTTCAACCACTACTATCAGCAAGGAGACAAGCACATCTATCAATATCCCTGCCACAGCAGGAAGCAGATAAAAAACTATCTCCTTACCCATCTTCCCTTTTTCCCTGCATCGATAACTTGCTGCAATCTTCCTGACAGAAACAAAAAGCAATGCACCTCCTATTACTTCAACCAGCGTCACGGAAAAGCAGGCCAATCCACCTGCCATAACAGGTAAATATCCCACCGATGCCATACTGCCGCCCGCTCCATGTATCAGAATGTCTATCAGCCAGTTCCCAATATAGAGAAAACTGTATCCTGCCCAAAATGCCAGTTCATGTATGGAAATGAACTGGATGACTAAAAAAATTTTCAACAGGATATTCCCTTTATACCAGCTCATACTGAAGATAAATAAAATAGTAGTGGAAAAAAATAATTTTACAATCAGCGTGGCACCGTTTGTATCATGGAATAAAGTTCCATTAACAATGCGTATCACAATCCATACAATCCCAACCGCCCACGGCACATTTTTTAATCTGCCTATTTTGGGTTCCGCAAACCTGCCAAAAAAGAACTGAATGCAGTACCCTTCAAATAAATACAGCGGAATGCTGAGCATTCTCATGATATATTCAGCCATCGGCATTCACCCCGTTTCTCAGATACCGCAGATAGGCTTTCACAAACTCCCCGTATTTCTCTTTGGCCAGATAAATATACCCGCCGTTATTCAGGGTAATGCTCCCACTGTCATATTCCGCCACATATGCCATGTTCACCAGATACCCCCTGTGGCAGCGGAAGAACCCGCCTCCAAGCTGTCCCTCCATTTCATTCATGGACGCATATGCCTCTATGGTCTCCCCCGTGGTATGTATCTCCACTTTCTTCCCCCTGCTCTCGATATAGAAGATGCTGTCCTTTTCCAGCGAAAAACTCCTGTTCCTCGTCTTTATGAACACCGTTTCCCGCCGTTTGCTTTTCCGCTTTTCCAGCTCCCGTTCTGCCCGGTGGAATACCTCCCGGAACTTATCTTCCTCAATGGGCTTTAACAGGTAGTGGAACGCCGCCACGTCAAACGCCTCGAAAACATACTCCCTGATACCCGTTATGAAGATCAGTATGGTATCTTCCGCGTCTTTTAAGTTGCTGCGCTGTCTGAGCCTTTTCGCCGTTTCAATCCCATCCGTTCCCTCCATTTGTATATCAAGGAACACAATATCAAACTGCTTCCCGGCGGCAAGCAGCTCATCCCCTGTCCCGTATAATCCGACACATATGCCCGGCCTTTCTTTTTCTATCAGTTCCTTTATCTGTTTACGGATGATTTCCTCATCATCACATATGGCTATATTCAATCTCATCACCTGCAATTCATTTCCCATGCGAGTGCTTTCCTCACCCCCGCATTAGCTTCCCCACGGTCAGTTCTTTTTACTGTAGAAAGTTCGCTTTCTACTTATATCGGCAGAATTTTGACGCAGTCAGACGCGAGGGAACGAAACCCTACTTGAAAGGGAACGAAATCTTTTTCTTTTCTATAAAAATCCAAAAACAGGTCTAAAGCTTTTCGCCTTTCGTCCGATATGGGATGCCCTGCAAGGCAGCACAAACGCAAACTGCCGCATAAGCATATTAACTCTGCTTTCCAACTTATTATTTTCTAAACCACTATAAAAATATCTGTGAAAATTGAAATGTAAAGAAATGAATTGTGAAATCTTAAGACATAAGAAGAAGGACTGCCGAAACAGCCCGTTTTACCCATCATCATTTATCCATTCAATTTTACCGCTTTACTCATATACAAACACGGAAACTCTGTATATTATCACGGAAACCCTTATACTATCACGAAAACTCCAGACTTTTGCGTGATAGTATAATTTTGCCCCAATCGCCACCTTTTCAGCGGCGTTAAAAAAACACAAAAATAGGGGGCCCACCACCCACCGTGATGAACCCCACCAAACCTCAAAATCCCTTGATTTTAAGCCATTTTTTCAATACTTTCGCCTGCGAGTACCAAAATTCCTATGGCATCAATTTAAGATTGCACCCTGTGCCGTTGTTAGATCTTGATGTTTTTTACCCCTTTTACCCAACCTGTGCGGAATTTGCCCCCCTATTTGCAATTCAACAAATCGACAAATTGCTGTTTTGCCGTGCCATGCTATTTTACCCGGTACTGCTCGGCTTCCTCGTCCGTAAGCGGTCTGCCTAACGCCTTTACCGCATCAATCATTTTGGGCCACTCATAACGCTTTCCGTCTGACGGTTCCGTCAGCCTGCCGTCTTTCGCATAATCGGCAATATCCCTCTCCATTCCAACACACCTGCTCCCTATAAATGTTTCTTCAATAACGGCTTAAGATAGTTCTTTTTAAAGTCACGTACTGAGCAGAAGAATTCCTGCTCTGATCTCGAAAATGAGTTGGATCCTGCTTTTTCCGCAAGTAACTCCATCGTACAGATCAGGTCAGCCGCTTGAAACAATTTATAATCTACAGGCTTCACTTTTCGGAACTCTACATGGGCATAAAGCGTATTAAAAACAGAAGTCAAAATTTTGGTAAGTTCTATCTGTCCATTGTCGTAATAGATGATAATGCAGTTAAACTGTTCCCAAAAATTTTGATGTTCCTTAAGTATTCCTGCAATCGCTTTTGATATTCTCGCCGTTAACGTAATTACATCCGAACATTCATCTTTTCTTATTTTTGCACAAACATAATGGAAATCCAATTTACGTGCAAAATTAAATAACGCATTAAAAAGTCGTTTTCGTTCTTCTATAAGGTCATTGGCATAAACGGATTCCCTGCGGATCAGTGGCCCCGTATGGATAGCGTGCTGCCTATATCCAATGTTTGTCAAATGACTCTCCAAATCATCAATATTTTTGCTAATATCCACATCCTGATTATGTAAAACCATTGCAACCAGATAAAATGGCGCATGAAAATCATATGGCCCAAAATCGCCCGATTCATCTATAAAAACACTTAAAATCTTTTCAGCCACAGATTACTTCCTTCATTCCTCTCAGATTTCCCTAACAAAAATAGCGGGGAAATTCCCCGCCGTTCGGTGGACCAGGGTCTTTCGACCAGCCCAATCAGTGATATCACTGACTTATTTATATGCTTATATTAACGGAAATATACATCACTGTCAATGATGTTCAGAAAAATTTTATTTTAACTTCGCGTACTATTTTTTATAATAGTTATTTTCAAAATAGCACACCGACATAATTCTTTCCCCATTCCTGCATCAAGATTTGACCGCTTCTTATAGTTTTGACAGCAGTAAATCTTAGCTTTTATATTCTTTCAGTTGTAATATTCCAAGTTCATTTTAGAGACACATAAAATTATAATTTTACATGATCATCCACTTCCCATTCTGACTGGTTCCTTCTCTTTTGATTACCCCCAGCTAACCGCATTTGTAGTGTCAGCCATCAGACTTTTAATAGTAATGTAGTAAGCGCCTTTTCACTCCGCAAAATCATTGGATTTACAGGCTTTCTCAGGCTTCTTCAAGATATTGCCGTGGCAGACCAGAAAAATGACCGGCTTTTCCGGATCATAAGGCTTCCTATAAAAGCGGACTGCGCTCTTTCACACAAAACACGCTGAGTCTGTGCAATGCCCGCGTACATGCGACATAAAGCAGATTTTTATCGTCCTCATCGTAATAATTGCCGCTATCCGCGTCGCAGAGGATGACCGCATCAAATTCAAGTCCTTTCGCCATATAAATCGGGATCAGGAACACGCCCTGCAAGTCCGGCACACTGCCGCTTCTGACAAGCCGGACGTCAGTCACGGGTTTTAGTTTTTGGTATAGTCCGGCAGCCCTTGCCTCCGTTTTACAAAGTAAACCGACCGAACCGTAACCATGCTCCCTGCATATTTCGATCTCTTCCGTAATCTTTTCTATCAGCTCCCCCGCGCTGTCCGCCGCAGCGACCACGACCTCATCGCCGCTGCGGTTAAAGCTCTTAATTTCGGGTCCACAAGCTTCAGACTCCTGTCCGAGCAGGAACCGTAAACTGAAATTCAGGATTTCATTGGTGCATCGGAAGCTTTTATTGAGCAGGACCATCGAAGACGTCTTATGATCCAAAATGCCCGCTATCCGTTCATAAAAAAGAGAATCTTCCCGCTTTTCAATCGTCTGATTTTGGTCGCCGAGTACCGTAAACTTTGCTTTCGGAAACAGCAGGTTACATATCCGGTACTGCAGCGGGTAATAATCCTGCGCCTCATCGATCACAACCTGTCTGATCATACGGAATTCCTCCGTACCGAATATCCTCAGGTACAAATACGCGACCGCGATCGCATCGTCATATTGCAGGCGGTTTCCCGCTTCCATGTTTTGCAATGTGTATGCACGGATCTCACGTAATTCCTGTCCTAACATAACCTCCGTGCTCTCAGATGCACCTGCGCCCCGTTCTGCCCTATTGATCAGTTTCCAAACATAATCTTCCTCCTGAAACAGCCGGAAATACAATGCCGGTATATCTAATTTCAACATTCTCTGTACTTCCTGTCTCACCGCGCTCATTTCCGCACGGACGCCGCGCTTATTTGTACTGCCGAACGCACACTCTAAGACATACTCCTCCAATTGTTCCAATCTGACACCCAACGGAACCTGCGCTCTTCCGCCTCCGCCCGATGCTGACTTTCTCAGTCTTTCTTTCAATATGCGCCCTGACGCGACGCATTTCCCCTCATAAAAAACATCCTCCAGTCTCATCCACCGGTCAGGGATATCGCTGATAAACCGGTCGAGGATCGCACGAAACTGCTCCGATGTCTTGAACCGGATGCTTTTTTTCATCGTCTCCGCATTGTCCGGTCGCAGCAACAGTGTTTCGAGAAATTCATTTCGCGGCTGTATCTTTTTTTCTCGGATGATGCCGCGCAGCAGATCGTCAAATACCGCGGATTTTACCTGTTCCTCTCCAAGTTCGGGCAGAACGCCCGAAATATACTGTTCAAACACCTTATTCGGTGAAATGATCATGATCTGATTCGCCGCAAGCTTATTCTGAAGTCCCTGATACATCAGATACGCCGCACGATGCAGTGCGATCGAAGTTTTTCCGCTTCCCGCAACGCCCTGCACCATCAGCAGATCGTTTTCCATATCGCGGATCGCGGCGTCCTGCTCCCGCTGGATGGTTTCGACGATCGCTTTCATTTTTGCCGTGGTATTTTGTGATAATAATTGTCTCAAAAACTCATCGACGATCTCCACATCCGCGTCAAAAAAATACGCAAGCGTCCCGTTTTTGATCTCGTACTGGCGTTTCTTTGTAACCTCCCCCTTGATGCGCCCGCCCGGTGCGTCGTAAAATGCCTTCCCGGTCATAAAGCGGTAGAACACACTCGCAACCGGCGAGCGCCAGTCATATACTTCCATCTCCTGTGTATTCCCTCTTTTCAGCGAGGTCCGCCCGATATAGATTTCCTCCGCTTCATCTTCTCCTTCAAACAGAAAATCGATCCGTGCAAAATACGGCGACTTCATCATGCGTTCCAGCAGTCTGATCTGATGCTCTTTTCCCTCATAGTCAGCGATCCGGCTTGATATCGGGTTCTGGTACTGGCTCAGCTCCACGATCGCCTCAAAATCCTCCGTACTCGAAAGGCTGATGATACCGTGCGTCGCATCCTCACGCATTTCTTCCTTTGCTTCCATGATCTCGGATCTTGTTCTCTCTGCCGCTTCTTTTGCCGCCTTTAACTGCTCCGCCGCCAGAGACAGTGTCTGCTTTAATCTGTTTTCCTCGTATGCTTTTTCCGACTGCTGATCCCCCATCACAACACATCCCTCCGTTTTAGAACCGCTTCCCTGCTATTTCCCGCACCATGACCGCAATACACGCGCTCCAAACTGTTTTGTTCTGACAGTTTATCACAAGTACGGCTGACAGAAACAGTCTTGTTTTTGCCGGTCTTCTGTGATATAATCACCATAGAAAGAGAAAAACGGCAAACGCATTTGACTGCACCGCCGTTTTTCTTTTTCTATTTTTGTTGCTTTTATTCCGTCATCCCTCTCTTTACCAGATTGACCGCTTGTTCAATACTCATTTCTCCCATGTCCTGTTTATCGATCTCCGCATCTCTTTGTCTCACGGATACAGACCTATGATTTTTCTCATTTTCGCCCGTGATGATCATATACGGCACCCTGTCCATGCGTGCTTCACGGATCTTATATCCAAGTTTTTCACTTCTGACATCCACTTCTGCCCGGATGTCATTTTCTTCCAAAATCCGCTCAATTTTCCTGGCATAATCATTATATTTATCGGAAACAGGAAGAATCTTAACTTGCACAGGTGCGATCCATGCCGGAAATTTCCCCGCATAATGTTCCAGTAAAATACCAATAAAGCGTTCTATGGAGCCAAATATCACTCTATGCAGCATGATCGGGCGATGTTTCTCTCCGTCTGCTCCAATATACTCAATATCAAATCTTTGAGGAAGCTGGAAATCAAGCTGGATCGTTCCGCATTGCCATGTTCTTCCTATAGAATCTTTTAGATGAAAATCAAGCTTCGGTCCATAAAACGCACCGTCTCCTTCATTTACTACATAAGACTTGCCCATTCCCTGCACTGCCTTTTCCAGAGCTTTTGTAGCAAGCTGCCAGTCCTCATCACTTCCTATGGAATGCTCCGGTCTCGTTGACAGCTCAATTTCATATGAAAAACCGAACTTCTTGTAGACTTCATCTATAAGACGCATAACACCCTGTATCTCATCCGTTACCTGATTTTCTGTCATCAGAATGTGTGCGTCATCCTGCGTAAATGAACGTACTCTCATAAGACCGTGCAATGTTCCTGACTTTTCATTACGATGCACAAGCCCTAATTCTCCTATTCTCATAGGAAGCTCCTTATATGATCTCGGTTCCAGTTTATACACCAGCATTCCGCCCGGACAACTCATTGGTTTGATTGCATAATCTTCATCTTCAACCTTAAGAGAGTACATGGCATCTCTATAAAAATCCCAGTGACCGGATGTCTCCCAAAGTCTCCTTTCCAGCATAATGGGTGTAGAAATCTCAACATATCCTTCTCTGCGATGGATCTTCCTCCAATAATCAATCAGCAGGTTCTTCAATATCAATCCCTTCGGCAGGAATACCGGTAATCCCGGTCCTTCCTCAAAAATCGTAAATATTCCAAGTTCCTTTCCTAATTTTCTGTGATCCCTTGCCTTTGCCTCTTCAACCGTATGCAGATATTCATCCAATTGTGCCGCTTTGGGAAAAGATATGCCATAGATTCTTGTAAGCATTTGATTTTTTTCGCTGCCTTTCCAATAAGCTCCTGCCACTGATAACAGCTTGATCGCTTTGATCTGACACACATTAGAAATATGGGGTCCCGCACAAAATTCTTCATATTCTCCCTGCTTGTAAAAGCTGATTTGTTCTGCATCATCCAGCTCCTGAATCAGCTCAATTTTATATTTTTCACCTGCATTTTTCATAAAGCTGAGAGCTTCTTCTTTTGACTTCTCACATACTTGCAAAGAGAGAGACTCCTTTACGATTTTTCGCATTTCTGCTTCGATTGCCATTATATGCTCTTCTGTAAATAAAAAGTCAAATTCAAAATCATAATAAAATCCATTTTCGATTGCCGGACCGATTGCGCATTTCGTTTCCGGATATAAGCGTTTTACTGCCTGTGCAAGCACATGTGCACTTGTATGCCAAAATGCCTTTCTGCCCTCCTGTTCTTCAAAGTTTACTTCTACAATTTCTCCATTTTTTCGTAGAACCTTCATAATTTGTTGCTCCTTTCGTTTTTTGCTTGAACTATTTGGCAACAACATAAGAAAAGCACCCATAAGACCATAATCGTATCGTCTTAAGGGTGCACTCGGCACGGTTCCACCTTAACTTTTCACTTCAGATTCTATCAAATCCTATCCTTTAACGCAGGCATACGGTAACACTTACTCATTTCAGCATTACAGCTCTGGAATGGTTTTCGTCTGATTTCCACATAAACAGCTTCCACCAAGTGCTGTTCTCTCTGGATGTTTCCATCTAAACTACTCTTTTCCGTCATCGCTTTTCTTATGTTATTGAAGGTACTTTATCACAACTTCTTTGTTATGTCAATGCTCGTTGTCAGATCCTTTCATAATTTCATCCGCGGCAAAAAACGCTTCCACGACCTTTGGGTCAAAATGCGCGCCTGATTCCTCCCGGATGATCGCATATGCTTTTTCCGCCGGCATCGCGCTTTTATAACAGCGCTTCTGTGTCAGTGCGTCAAAGACATCCGCGACTGCCATGATCCGGGCACAGAGCGGTATTTCATCCCCGTTTAATCCATACGGATACCCCTTCCCGTTCCACCATTCATGATGATACGCCGCCATTTCCACCGCCGTATTCAGATACCCCGATTCTCCCAGCTCCGCTTTCGCCCGCAAGAGCAGCTCCTGCCCTGCTGTGGTATGCGTTTTCATAACCGCGAACTCTTCTTCGGTCAGTCTGCCCGGCTTATTTAACACCGCGTCAGGAATATGTATTTTTCCGATATCGTGAAGCGGCGCCGCCACGATCATGTCCTCCATGTATCTGTCAGTCAGGATTTCTCTGTATGCGCCCTGCTTTTTTAACTCCTTCGCGATCTTCTCCACGTAAGCTGCTGTGCGCCTGATATGCCCGCCCGTGTTGTCGTCCCTGTTCTCCACGATCTCCGCCATCAGCGTGATCATGCCGGACTGCATGCCCGAAACCTGTTCATGATAAAAAGAACGTTTATTTCCCTGCATGATCAGCACAATGATCGTGACCGCCATAATAAATACCGCAATACTGCTGATCGCAATAAAAGCGGCAAGGCTGTGCGCGTAAGCCTCTCCCCCCGCAAATGCGGTAAACTGCCCCGCCTCTTTCTGCGCAGCCAGCTCATTCGAAAAAAAGAACATGACGATACCGATCACCCATAGCAGGACATTTTCTGATCTCCGAAGGCTCCTGTACTGCATATTCTCCCGAAACCATTTGCGCCATGCTTTTCCTTTCACGTAAAAAAGGATCACAAGTAAAAAGAACGCTCCGTAAACCGCATATTGATAAAGCAGCGTTCTTTGCCCAGACAGAGAGAGCAGATAGGGCGGCACAAGAAGAAGAGGCGCCAAAAGACCGTTAATGATGCCCGTGAGCGGCACCATCAAAAACAGCGCCCACAGACGTCCCTTTTTTCTTGCCAGCAAAACATTGAGACCGATCAGGAAAACGGCGGTCAGGGAAGCGGTATCTTTTCCGAACACCAAAAACGCCGCGGCAGTCAAAAGCAGGCTGATCCAATAAAAGATGCGCTGCTTTTTTTCTTCCATATCCGCTTCTAAAAACACATATTTTTTTACCAAAAACCCGCTGACTGCGATTGCCGCTGTTTCCAGCAGGCCGATCATAGATGCCCCCATGTTGTTCCTTTCAATCGTTCTTTTTAGGCAGCTTTCACCATCCGATTTTCATGATTTCGATTTTGGCTAAGCAGCCATATCTTCCCGGAAATCGATCCGCAAATTTTATGAATGGTCTTTCTGCTCCAGTTCCGCGCCATAACGAAATACCGCGGAAAGCAGGATCAGACAGATTCCGATCAAAACGCCGCCCGCATCGTCAAATTTGTTCCAGTCCGCCAGACGGATCGCTTCATAGATTCCTTCCGTGATGCACACGGAAACGAGCGATATAATAATGGTAAGGATACCAAGCCGTTTTACCCTGTCGGCTCCCGCATTTGTAAACGGCGTTCCCTCCTTTTGCTCCGCGGCAAAATAGCGCTCCGCGCATGTTGCAAGGATTCCGCCCGACAGCATGGAAACCGCCGCCGCGATCAGAATGCCGGTAAGCTGATCTGTTGTGACTCCGGCGATATCTGATATAAAGTGAAGAAATTGATTTTCTGTGTTTAATACGCCTGCTGCCACAAGTATCCCTCCGGCCAGCGTCAGTGCCGCCCCCATATAAGCCACGATCAGCAGAATCTTAGAGAGTATCTGCAATACGTTCATTCCTTTTTGAATTTTGTCTAAATGATTCATTGTTTGTTTCCTTTCTTTTCATGTTGTTTTCTATTTTTATGTTGTTTTCAATTCATGCTGTTTTTGGTCATACGCGTCATCCTTTATAAACCGCCCTGATTGTTTGTTGTCCGGCATATGGCAAGTCTGCTTTTTAATCCGTTCAGCTCAATATGATTTTCCGCATCGGGAGTGCTGAAATCCGCCGTCTGCATTCCGTCTTTCTCGTAGAAAATGTCGGTACCGATCCCTTTTGCCGCCGCCGTAAACGGCGTCCCCTCCGGAACATAGATTTTCGAGGAAGCCGACACCTGATTGATCGTGATTTCCCCACATGTGGAGAGGCAGAACACTTCCATATCCAGATTACAATTGATCTCCACTGTTCCCGCGACGTTTTCGAGCCTGACGACCGCCGTCTTCATATCAAGCTCAATACTTTCGCACGTTAAGTTTCGGACTTCTACGCGCTCCGCATCGGCTGCGCATTCTATTTTTCCGATATAAGGCGCCGGAATCCAGACAAAAATACTGACCGCCTCTTTTGCATCTTTCCCG
This sequence comes from Lachnospiraceae bacterium, assembly GCA_003979345.1. Classification (GTDB taxonomy): domain Bacteria; phylum Bacillota; class Clostridia; order Lachnospirales; family Lachnospiraceae; genus DLAJ01. The sequence goes on along the minus strand of RYVZ01000017.1, from coordinate 59,723 downwards.
GACATCCCGTTTTGGTATATCACCCCCACGTCAATCCGCCGCCTGATATTGTCAATCCTGACCTTGCAGTCATTCTGAATCGTGGAAAGCGTATCGGATGCCAGAAGGACCCGTATTTTTTCCCCCTCATAGCCCATCAGCACGAGCTGCTTCGTACTGCCGAATTTCATATCATACCGTTTCGGCTCGTCAATGTCATACTCCGTAATACTCTCATAACGATACTCTGTCTTTACCTCCTGCATTGTGTACCCCTCCTTGTCATATTTCGTATCGACCGTCTGCCTGTCGATTATATGTTATAAAATAAAGAAACTTACGATTCCGATGAATCTATTTCCAATTTGATTTGTAATCACAGATTCACCGGAATCTTTTGTTCCTTCTATTTCTTTTTCCTTTCACAAAATTCTATGATATTTCCTGTCCGTCGTTCCTGCAAAATATGGGAAGCATTGTCGTTTTCAAGCTATCCCGTTCCATGTTTAAGAGCCGTTCTAAATGATAAATAAACGCCGTGATCTTCCTTTCTCTTTCTTCTTTGCGATATTCCATCAGATCGTCAAACGCCGTACTCGCATACAAAAAGGTCATTTCCACCGCCTCTTTGGGGTACTCTGTCTGACAAACTCCCTGCGCAACGCCCTCTTCGACCAGCTCCGTGAGAAGCGGAATGATACCGTCAAACAGGCTCCTTTCCATCTTGCGGTGCATAAGCGCATTCTCCGGTTTATGCATCTGCGCTAAAAGTTCCCTGCCAAGTTTAGCATTAAGTTCAGCATCATCCACATTCAGCGAAAGAATCATCATGGTAAGCCGCTGCAACACCGGTATGTCTTTCTGTGCCCCGATTGCTCTTGCCTTCTCGATCAGGCGTCCCGTCATGCGCTCGATCATCGCGTCCAGTATTTCTTCTTTAGAGCTAAAATGATAATAAAGCGTGCCTCTGGCAATGCCGACCTCCTTTAGAATATCATTGGTGCTTGTATGGTCGAAGCCCTTTGATCCGAACAACCGCTCGGCTGCATCTAATATTTCGTTTTTTCGTTCATTTGCCTCTTTTACAACCCGCATATCCTGTACGCTCCTGCCGCATCGCATCGACCGACTATCGGTCTTATACTAACACAGATTACCTATGATGTCAATTCCATCCGTTCGAGAATATCCTGCCATGCCTCTTCGTCTATCTCCTCATCACGAAATAGTTTCCGCCTGTCTTCTTCCGTAATCTTTCGGATGACCCGGCACGGATTTCCCGCCGCAATGCACCAGTCCGGAATATCCTTCGTCACCACGCTGCCCGCACCGATCACCACATTGTTACCTATATGGACGCCGGGGCATACTACCGTGTTACCTCCAAGCCATACGTTGTCCCCCACTGTCACTTCCCTGCCGTACTCATACGCAGAATTACGGCTGACCGGATGAACGGGATGCCCCGCCGTGTAAATTGCCACATTGGGAGCCATCTGGCAGTTGTCGCCAATTTTAATTTTTGCCACATCCAAAAGTGTGCAGTTATAATTTGCAAAGAAATTCCTGCCAACCTCAATGTGTTTCCCATAATCGCAGTAAAAGGGAGGATTCACAAAAGCATCCTCGGATTTTCCAAAAAGCTCCTTTACCGTATCCCTGATTCCCGCAAAATCGGAACGGTCCATAAAATTCAGCTTTTGCAGGATCTTCCTGCATACAAGCTGTTCCTCAAAAATAGTATCGTCTGAAATATAAGCCATGCCCGCATCTCTGCGCTCTCTGTTTGTCATATTAATCCTCCATTTCTTTTTTATATCATATCTGTTCCACACATTCAAATATGATTTTATCTGTCTGCACATAGACTATCTCTATTTGGCAATATCAGATTTTTGCAATAAAATCATTCAGTATCTTTTATATTTATATAACAATCTTCCATTTTAGAGGATACTTTTATGGATAACAAAACAAGACCCTGCTCAGTTTTTAATCCGGATTTTTCAGAAACAGTCGCATATAATAATCCCCTGTTTCCTGCCTATGTGGTGTACGGCTTTCTTACTTCCTACCCGGACTATTCTTCCATCAGCCACTGGCATAAAGATCTGGAATTCATTTTGATCAAAAAGGGAGCTATGACCTATAATGTAAACGGCAGATTGATAGACTTAGCGGAGGGCAGCCCATTACGGAAAATGCCGCCTATCCTTACCTGTATCTTAAGCGGTACGGCTGGATGGCTTCCGTCATGGAAAAGCCGGAACATATTTATCATTCCTTTGGTGAAAAAAAGACAGATTCCCTGTCTTATTTTGAATTGGTGGAAGACTATTTTACAATCATGAAGACACTGTATGAACATCTTGATGTGGAAAACACTGCCCGGGCACCGGAATCTTCCGATCTGGCCTCCGTCAGAAATATGATAACGTTTATAGAAGAGCATTATATGGAACGCATCACTCTTGCGGACATCGCTTTGTCCGGCGCCTGCTGCAAAAGCAAATGCTCCCTTCTCTTTAAGAGGTATCTGCGCGATACTCCCATAACTTATCTCACAAAATTGCGGTTACGCAAAAGCCTGTCCACACTGCTTGGAGCGGATAAGAATATCGCAGCAGTCGCTTACGAATACGGTTTTGGCGGAGTCAGCTATTACTGCGAAACCTTCAAAAAATATTACGGGGTATCTCCTTTAATCTACAAAAAAGAGCAGTCCTCCGCTTTAAGCGGATCATGACAGAAACAAAAGAAACTTTGAGATTGATTTTTCCAATTTTGGATTATATAATATAAAAAATATGAATCGCACTTCTTGCCGCCGGGTAAGGAGTTAAGCGTCAGACTTTCTATCGTTAGGCCTTTGAAGATAGAAAGCTTTGACGCTATTTTTTTGTTTTAGGAGTGCATGAACATATGAAGCAACAGTCTTGTATGCGGGATTTTGCCCACTATACAATTTTAAGTGTTTTAGGAACATTGGGAGTATCTTGCTATATATTAGCTGATACATTTTTTGTATCAAAGGGCTTGGGCACAAACGGTCTTACCGCATTAAATCTTGCAATCCCGGTATATAACTTTATACATGGTACGGGACTTATGCTCGGTATGGGCGGCGCAACAAGATTTTCTGTCTGTAAAAGTCAGGAAAGAACGGTTGAAGTTGATCGGGTTTATACAAACACCATATATCTTGCCTTAATTTTTTCAGGAGCATTTGTCATGATTGGTTTCTTTTTCTCTCATCAAATAGCAATGCACTTTGGCGCAGATTCAAGCGTCTTGGAAATGACGACTACTTATTTGCGTTGGCTGCTGCTGTTTGCGCCTGCGTTTATATTGAACGATGTATTGCTTTGTTTTGTCAGAAACGACGGCAGTCCGCAGCTTCCCATGATCGCTCAGTTGATTGGAAGCTTTGCCAATATCTTACTAGATTATATTTTCATTTTTCCAATGAAAATGGGGATCTTTGGCGCTATTTTTGCCACAGTATTATCTCCAATTATCAGCATTCTGATAATGCTTCCTCACTGGGGCAAAAAGAAAAGTACGTTCCATTTTGTAAAAACAAGAATCAGGAAATATGTGATAGCGCAGGATTTATCATTAGGCTTTCCGTCTTTCATTGCCCAGATATCCTCCGGAATCGTAATGATCACTTTTAACACAATTATATTAAAATTAGCGGGAAATACAGGGGTTGCCGCATATGGAGTAGTCGCAAACATTTCACTTGTGATCGTTGCAGTATATACAGGTATCGCACAAGGCATTCAGCCGTTGGTCAGCACCTTTTACGGTGTCGGAAATTACAGGCAGACAAAAGCGGTACTTAAATACGCCCTGATCACGATGCACTCAGTATCTATGATTGCTTATTTACTCATTTTTGTGTTTGCAGAGCCAATTACCGCTGTTTTCAATAGTGAGGACAATTTGGCGTTACAGCAGATTTCCGTAATGGGTCTAAAACTATATTTTATATCTATTCCATTTGTTGGATACAATATTATTCTAGCAACCTTTTTTACGTCAATAGAAAAAGCGCTGCCTGCTCATATACTTTCAATATTAAGGGGATTGGTTTTGATTATTCCTATGGCGTTTTTATTGTCTGCCTTATGGAAAATGACGGGCGTCTGGCTTACTTATCCCATAACGGAATTTTTAATTGCGTTACTCGGATTTGTAATATATAAACATAAAAACAAACAGAAAGAAACAGCAACTTATGAAGTTTGAAGAAAGAGGCGCATTACTTGTCATTGACATTCAACAAAAAGACGTCAAAGAGATAACAGCGGATCATATGGATAATCCAATGCGGGATTGTATCCGTAACTCAAAGAGGGTACCGGATGTTTTCCGGGCAAAAAACTGCCTGTAATCCAACTCAAAGAGGTTCATCGACCTGATATGATAGATTTTGGGCGGGAACAGACTGTTCTGAGAACGTTCATTGTATAGAAAGTTCTCCATATACAGATCATGCAAATCTAATCTATCCTATAGAAGGAGAATATTTCATTTCAAAAAGAAGATACCATGCTTTCTTGGGTACGGATAAAGAAACACTTAAACCTCCCCAAACAGCCGCCGCTTCCGCTCGATCATCTCATCGATTTTTTCCATATAGAGCGCAACATCCTTCACATTCTCGCACCGCTCGATGCGCCCGTCCGGGTACACCCGCTTGGTGATGGAGCCAGCCCCCAGCGCCACAATGGTCTGTTTCTCCTCCATGATCAGAATATTGTAAATACCGTTCTTTCCCGGCAGTGCATAACCGGTGTTCTCAAAATTGCCGGACATATTTTTCTGACGGTACAGATAATACGGCTGCATTCCCATTTCTGCAGCGCCAGCAGCGGCAATCTCCATCGTCTCGTCCGTATTGGAAAGCATGTCGATTCCGTTTTCCTCTATCCAGTTTCCCAGCTTCGACGCACGTTTGAGCGCGAGCGAATGCACGGTAAGGCTGTCAGGCAAAAGCGCCTTCACTTCCCCGATCGTCCGCCGCACGTCCTCCGCGTCCTCGCCGGGCAGTCCTAAGATCAAATCCATGTTGATATTGTCAAACCCTTCCTCCCGCGCCATGTGAAAAGCGTCTTTTACCTGCGCGGCTGTGTGCCTTCTGCCGATAATGCGCAGCGTTTCATCCTTCATGGTCTGCGGATTAACGGAAATCCTCGTGACACAATGGCGTCTGATGACGCGCAGTTTCTCCCTCGTGATGCTGTCGGCGCGCCCCGCCTCTACAGTAAACTCCTTTACATCTTCAAGTGCAAACGTCTTCTCCAATTTAGAAAGCAGACGCTCTAAACGCTCCGGTGAAAGACTCGTCGGCGTACCGCCGCCGATATAGACCGTCTCCGGCGCTTTGCCGCGAAACGCTTCTTTCACATAGTCAATCTCTTTTACCAGACAGTCAAGATAATCGTCCATCCGCTTCTCCCAAACGCTCACCGGATAGGAAGTAAACGAGCAGTACAGACAAGTCGTCGGGCAGAACGGAATCCCGATATAGAGGCTGTAACCGTCGGTTTGATCAAGCTGCGCAAGAATTGCTTTCTCACGCTGCGCAATGTCCAGACAGAGCGCCGCCTTATTCTCACTCACATAATGTTCCTTCTGCAAAAAAAGAAGGACGTCCTCTTCGGACGCTCCCTGCTCTAACAGTTCCATGGCAAGTTTGGTCGGACGTATCCCCGTCAGATTGCCCCACGGTAGTGTCCGTCCCGTCTCTGCGCAGAGCGTCTCGTAAAGGAAACGCTTCCATACCGCCTTCGCGCCGCCCTTATCCGCAGGAAGGGGCGTCATATATTCACGGACTTTCAGCGTCAGTCCTATCCTGCCGCTTTCTATGTCATCTGACCCCCTGTCCTCTATGCCGGCACTATCCGCATCGCTCTCTGCTCTGTACTCTCCATGAATGCTTTCCGTGCCATCCTCTGCTCTGCTCTCTCCGCCGGCACTTTCCGCATCATCCGCCGCTTCCTGCGTATCTTCCGACATAGCAAACTTCATTTCTGCCTGACCGTCCGCGATCGTAATGACGATATCCGCGGAAACGCCCTGTTCCTTCCACCGCTCAGGCAGCAACACTTTTACATGTCTTTCCGGATAAAAAGACTGCACGAGCGCATGGGTATCATATTCAAAGTTTTCCCTGTTACAGAAAACTGCTAAGATCTTCCGCATTTTATACCTCTCCCGTATTTTGGTAACGCTGACGAAAGCATTTCCCACACGATTTGTAAATCCATTTATGTCCGCCAAGTGCACCGGATGATCGATGATTTATTCAGCGCTCCCTTATGTCTGCTCCGGTCGCAAAAATTTCCCTTAGTGAAACCAAGCATCGGTTACTGCTCCCCATTCAGCATCGCATACACATACGTGTCTTTCCAGACCGGCTTTCCATTTTCATCCTTCCAAAACCAGACGTTTTGCCTAAGATGTGATTCCTGCTGGAAACCAAGCGCTTCCAGCAATTTCCATGAGCCGCTGTTGAGCGGGTCGCATTCCGCATAGATCCTGTGGATCCCGTCTGAAAAAGCCTGCCGGACCAGCACTTTTATACTCTCGGCAGCATACCCTTTTTTCCAATAATTGCGGTTAAGTACATATCCCAACTCCAATGTATCAAACTCCCGTTTTCCCATATAAACATTGCCGATCATTTTATGAGAGCTTTTCAATTCCAAAGCAATCATTTCCTCTGTCCCGATCCGCCACTCCAGATTTTCTTTTGTTTCATCAAGCGACATCGGTTTGTACGGTTCAAACTCTACCACTTTCGGATCGGACAAATATTCAAACAGATCTTGCAGGTCACTCTCCTGATATCTTCTTAAAATCAATCGTTCTGTTTCTGCTATGACCCCCGCGCTGCCTTTCATACAACTCCTCCATCAGCAGTACAAATTTTATACACTCGAAAAAATTTGTGACTACGACACAAGTCTGCGGAATACGCATCTTTCCACAACATATGCGATCCTATTTCATCTTCCCAAAGATCCTTGATTTTGGTCTGAAATATCAAAGATCTTATTTTACTACATACAAAACGGATTATACTGCTTTTCGTGTCCAATCGAAGTCACGTCACCGTGCCCCGGGTATACCTTCGTCTCCTCCGGCAGCACAAACAGCTTTTCCTTTACGGAGCGCACAAGCTCTGCCGCACTTCCCGTCGGCAGGTCGCTTCTTCCGACCGACTCCGCAAACAGCGTATCTCCGCTGACTAAAATTCCGGCCTCCTCAAAATAATAACAGCAGCTTCCGACCGTATGTCCGGGGGTCGCGATCACTTTACACGTCATACCAGAGATCGTCAGCTCCTGACCGTCTTTCACATATTCGTTCGGCTTGATCGTGCATGCCCTTCCTGCGTCGGCTGACACGTTTAAGTCCGCGCTCTCACATAAGGGGCGCTCTTCCTCTAAGGCATACACCTTCGCACCCGATTTTGCGCGCAGCTCCTGCACGCCCCAGATATGGTCAAAATGCGCATGGGTCAAAAGAATCGCCGCCACATGGAATCCTTTTGCCTTCAGGCGCTGATAGATCGTTGCACCCTGATCAGCCGCATCAAACACGATCGCATCCTTCACCGCGCCCCGCTGCTCCTCATCATATACAAAATAGCAATTTGTCTGAACGGCGCCCATCACCATTCTGCCTATTTTTAATGTCATGACCTTGTCCTTTCCACATCAATCACATTCGGGATCGTGCGTAGTTTATCGGTTATCCTGTTTAGTTCTTCCCTGCTTGAGACGTCAAACGATACTTCCATCGTTACCCTGCCCGTTTTGCTCGTGCGCGTATTTAATGACCGGATATCAATATTGCGTTCCGTCAGCGCCCGCGATACATCGGCGAGAAATCCGCTTCGGTTTGTCGCGTAAATCACGATCTCCGCCAGATACGATCCCTCCTGCGCCTCTGTCCCCTGCCATTCCGCATCAATCAGCCTCTGGCGTTCAATTTCAGGCAGATTCAGCACGTTTACGCAGTCCGTCCTGTGTACGGATACGCCGCGCCCTCTCGTGACAAAGCCAACGATCTCGTCACCCGGTACCGGCGAGCAGCATTTTGAGAACCGCACGGCGACATCATGGATCCCCTTGACAACGATCGCGCTCTTTCCCTTGCTCTGCATATGCGGTCTCGACGCGCTCTGCTCATTATTGGTCCGGATCTCATTCAGGATCTCCTCATCACTCATCGTTTTCTGATGATCGGCTTCATACATTTCCTGCATCCGGTTCGCAATATGACCTTCTTTTAAGCCGCCGTGTCCGATCGCGGCAAGCACGGAATCCCAATCCTGAAATCCATACTTGCGCATGATGCGCTCCATATATTCCGGCTTCATCAAATTGCTTGTATTTAAGGAGCGCTGCTTGCAGTAAGCCATCATGAGCTCTTTGCCTTTGATGATATTGTCGTCTTTTAACTGACTTTTGAACCACTGGTTGATCTTACTCTTGGCCTGCGTGCTTTTTACGATATTGAGCCAGTCCCTGCTCGGTCCTTTGGAATTCTGGGATGTTAAGATTTCAACGCGGTCCCCGTTTTTCAACTCATAATCGATCGTCACAAGCTGTTCGTTGACGCGCGCACCGATCATTTTATTGCCGACCGCACTGTGGATGCAGTACGCGAAGTCAATTGGTGTGGAACCTGCCGGAAGGCTCTTGACATCTCCCGACGGTGTAAAACAGTATACATTATCCGAAAAAAGATCAAGGTCGCTTTTTAACAGATTGATAAATTCCTTATTGTCCGACATATCGCGCTGCCATTCCAAAATCTGCCTGAGCCATGTCAGCTTTTCCTGCTCGGAATCGTCGATCTTCTTACCGTCTGAAGCGACCTTATATTTCCAATGCGCCGCGATGCCGTATTCCGCCGCTTTATGCATCTCAAAAGTGCGGATCTGTATTTCAAACGGTGTCGCGTTTTTTCCGATCAGCGTCGTGTGGAGCGACTGATACATATTTCCCTTCGGCACTGCGATATAATCCTTAAAACGCCCCGGTATCGGCTTATACATTTCATGAATGACGCCAAGCGCGGCATAACAATCCTTCACCGTATCCACAATGATCCTGACCGCAAACAGATCATAAATCTGATCGATCGTTTTATTCTGATTTTTCATTTTTTTATAAATACTGAAAAAATGTTTGACACGCCCGTCAATCTGCGCTTTGATCCCGGCGTTGCGGATATGCTCGCTGACTTCATCAACGATCGTCTGAATATATTTTTCCCGCACATTCTTGCGGATCGCAATTTTGTCTACCAGATCATAGTAAATGTCCGGTTCCAGATACTTAAGAGAAAGATCGTCCAATTCAACCTTCAATTTTGAAATACCAAGCCGCTGTGCGATCGGCGCATAAATATCAAGTGTCTCGCGCGCGATCGCCTGCTGTCTGTCCGGCCTCTGGTATTCGAGTGTGCGCATATTGTGAAGCCGGTCGGCAAGCTTGATGATGATGACGCGGATATCCTTTGCCATCGCAAGAAACATCTTCCGCAGATTTTCCACCTGCAGGTCCAGTTTATCTCCGCTGCCACCCTTATATTTAAGTTTATCAAGCTTTGTCACACCGTCAACAAGCAGCGCCACATCGTCTCCGAATTCCCGCTGGATGTCTTCATAGGTGTAATTCGTATCTTCTATCACGTCGTGCAGAAGTCCTGCCGCGATCGTCTCCTTATCCATTTCCAGATCGGCAAGAATGATCGCCACACAGAGCGGATGAATGATATAAGGCTCCCCTGACTTCCGCACCTGGTCTTTATGCGCCTCATAAGCAAGCTGATAGGCGTGTTCGATCATCGAACAATCCGTCGTCGGGTGATACTTCTGAATGCGCACAAGAAGATTCTGGTAAAGTTCCTCCGGGCTCTGAAACTCCCGTATCGCCTCGATACGCCCGTCGTCGATCACCAGTTCCGGTTTCTTCTCCATGTCGGCGTATCCTTCCAACGAAACGGTTCCGACGCGGACCAAATCTTCACTTTGCTGTACTGCCTGCTTGTTTTCTTCCGTCATTCTCACCACCTGCTGTCATTAACCATGAATGATGCCGCCAACCTCGCGGCAAAGTCCTGCATGAGAAAAATCTCTGAATGTATTGACTGTCAAAATCCCGAAAAGACGATAAACACTCTAAAAGAATGCCAGTATTCTAAAAGAATGCTTCGCGTTCCAAAAGGAATGTGAAACATTCCTTTGAATGAGTTTCCTAAAGGAAACTCATTTGCCTTCATACCGGATCGCGGAGTCTAAACGATATCCGGCAAGACGCTCCCTGCCCTTGAGCCCTGCAAGCTCCATCAGCACGACGATCCCGACCACCTCGCCGCCAAGCTGCTCCACAAGCTTGATCATCGCCTCCGTCGTACCGCCTGTCGCAATCAGATCATCCACGATCAACACTTTCTGCCCTTTCTGAATAGAGTCCTTGTGCATCTCGATCGTCGCCGTCCCGTACTCAAGCTCATAGTCGATGGAAACCGTCTCTCTGGGAAGTTTACCCTTTTTGCGGATCAAAATAAACGGTTTTTTCTTATTATAGGCAATTGGTGTACCAAAAATAAAACCGCGGGACTCTGCGCCGACCACCGCATCAAATTCCAGATCCTTTACCAGATCCTGCATCGTATCGATTGCAAGCTGCAGCCCTTCTGCATCCTGCAGTACGCTTGTCACATCACGAAATATGATTCCTTCCTCCGGGAAATCAGGAATACTTACCACATATTCTTCCAGCTTCTTCATTGTGCTGCCCCCATTCATGATCAGCCCTGCGTGCCGCCGCACGGACTTTTATTTTAGAAACAAGTATAACTATTATAGTATAAGTGACCGCGCAGAATCAAGACCTCCCATAAAAGATTTTGATTTCGCTGTTTAACACCTTTGATTTCATGAAAAGACTTGTGCAATATCATAAAATGATCCGGTACGGGCGGCTTCTTCCATCCGTATCGGATCATCTTTCCATTCACAGTAACATTGATTCCGTTGACACGCCTGACCGACAAGTTGCATCCGTTTACTCTGTCACCGCAGCCAAAGCAGGGCATTCCCCCGCTTATCCTTCCACCCGGCTAACGCAGGTATTCCTTTCGCTTATCCCTTCACCCGGCTAACGCAGGTATCCCTTTCGCTTATCCCTTCACCGCGCCCGCCGTCATGCCGTCCACGAGGAAACGCATCAGGCAGAAATAGAGAATGACGATCGGCACCGCAATGAACACGGAGCCCGCCGCAAACCTCGCAAATTCCGTCTCTCCAAGGCTCATCAATCCGACTGCCACCGTGTAAAGATCTTTTTCCTTGAGCAGCAGCTTCGGCAGAATGAAATCGCTCCACGGAAACACAAAGCTTGTGAGCGCCGTATAAACAATGATCGGCATTGAGATCGGCAGATTGATTTTTAAGAATACCTGAAAGTTTGTCGCGCCGTCAATGCGCGCGGCTTCGTCGATGGACCCCGGTATCGTGTCAAAAAAGCCTTTCTGAGTCAGATATCCCATCGGCGCGCCCGAACTGTAGATCAGGATCAGTCCCCACATCTTATTGATCAGCCCAAACTGCGTCATAATGATGTAAACGGCGATCATTCCCATAAAGGACGGGAACATGCCAAGCACGAGCGTCGTCTTCATGATAGCCTTTCTGCCGCGGAACTTGAAGCGCGACATCGTATAAGCGGTCAGTATGACTAAAAACGTTCCGATCAGGCAGCTCATCGTCGCAATAAAGAGCGTATTGCGGAACCACCTCGGATAGTTATACATTTCCGTGTCCGTAAACAGCATCCGGAACGTATCAAGACTGTACTCGCTTGGGAAAAAGCCGTCAAAGGAGTAGATCGAGCCCGATTTGCTAAACGACGCCAGGATCAGCCAGAGACACGGAAACAAAAAGATAAAGCATACTGCAACCAGTATCACATGCGTGACGACCGAATCCATGACCCTTAATTTCTTCCTGCTTTTCATCGGAACGTATCCTCCTCTCTGTAAGATGCACTTCCTGTATAGATGGAAAGGGAAATCAGCGACGTGATCACAAAGATGACCAAACTTATCGTTGCGCCGATATTGTAATAGTTATTATTGATGGACAGGTTATACAGCCAGTTGATGAGCAGATCGGTATCGCTTGCCAAAAAATAACCGTCTATGTATAACCCGCCCCTTAGGAAGAAAAAGATACCGAAGTTATTGAAATTACCAATAAACTGCGAGATCAGGACCGGCGTGGTCGAAAACAGTACGAACGGCAGCGTGATATGCCGAAACTGCTGAAATGCATTCGCACCGTCTATTTTCGCCGACTCCATCTGGCTCGCATCACGGTTTGACAACAGACCGGTCGCCAGCAGCATGATCGAAGGCACGCTGATCCATGCATTAACTAAAAGACCGATGATACGCGCGATCCATTTTGCGTCGATATCCAGGAATCCGACCGCCTTGTTCCCCATACCGGTAATGATCTGATTGATCGGTCCGCCATAGGAGAACATAAATTTGAAACCGAGCAGTGTGATAAATCCCGGAACCGCATAGGCAAGCACCGGGAAAGCGCGCCAAAGCGCCTTTCCCTTGACACATTCCTTGTTTAACAAAAGCGCAAGTCCCAATCCCGCAAAATAGTTCAATGCCGTGGAAATGACTGCCCATATGATGTTCCAATTCAATATTTTCAGAAACGTCGGTGAAAACTGCGAAAGTGTCGCCAGTTTCACAAAATTATTGAACCCGACCCAGTCGACCAGCTTCGGCGGCACGATCGTCCCGCCGTAATTAGTAAACGCGATCGCGATCATAAAGATGATCGGGAGGATGTTGAACACGCAGACGCCCAAAATCGGCAGGAACAAAACGGTCTTATAAAATTTTCTGTCCAGAAACTGCTGTAAGTCCTCCCGGAATGTTGCAGGCGCTATGCCCCTCTCTGCGCGCTTCTGCGTCTCGTATGCATCCTTGATATTGGCAATGTAGCATAGGATAAAACAAGTTGCGGCAATCACTGATAGAATACCCATTAACAGCATGACGACCGAATTGTCTCCCTCAATGCCGAGCCATGTATCGGCTTCCCTCGTTCCCAAAGTAAACAGACCTGCAATATCAGCGAATCCTCTTTTTACAAAATAGAATACCGCCAGTGCGAGCACACATAAATACAAAATACCCTTACCGATCTGTTTATACAGAAGCTGACCTAACCCCATCAGGCACATACTCGCCCGAACTTGTTTATTCCCGTTTTTCACTATCATGCGCAGACTTTCGGATTGCGGCTTTTTCTTTTTGGGAAACGAATTGCGTTCGTCCGATCCTCTTTTCTTTTTTCTGATTTTCAAAGAAACCCCTCCTCATATCCTGTCTTTCCGGATGAGATTTATATATACTGTGTATCATTTACTGTCCCGATAGCGTAAAGATCGCGTCGTGAATCTGCTGGTCAACCTGTGCAAGCCCGTTTTGTATCTTCTCGGGATCATCATATTTCTTTTCGCCCGGCTCGCGGAACGCGTCTTTTGCCAGATCGGAGAAGAACGACTGAGCCGGCGTCCAAATCTGATCGACCTCGGTAACGGACGGCATGAGCACCACATTTCCCTCTTCCAGCCTCTGGTAGATCAGCTCCGATGTGCCGCCGCGATTCTGTGCGACATCGCTTCTTGCGGGCGCAATTCCCAAAAGCTCACATCTTCTCATGACCATGTCATAGCTTGTCGCAAATTCCACAAACGCAAGGCAGGCATTCGGCGCTTTCGTATAAGCGCTGATCGCGTAACCGTTCACGCCGCCCATCGTCTTATGCGGAATCAGCTCCGGATCTTCCTCGCTTAAATCGGCACTTGCAGGAAGCATCGGCACCTGCGTCATCACAAGGTTCTCTTCCGCAAGCGCTCTCGCGGCTTCGTCGTCCATCCCCTGCGCCTTATATACAAGGATCAGCTCTTTTAAGAACAGCGTATACACATCCGGTGTCGTCATAGTGGCAAAATACGTTCCGTCCGCCAGTTTGCTGTATGCATTCACCGTGATCGTATCATCGATACAGCCCTCGTTCATCAGCTCGGACTGCTGTAAGAGGACCGACGCCCCCTTCCACGAATCTCCTGCTGAAAAACCAATGTCGGAAGGATCGGTATTATTGTTTCCGAAGACATAGCCGCCATAGGAAAACAGGAAACCCGAAGAGAAATAAACATCATACATGGAGCGCATATACCCGAACTGTCCCTCGTTTTCCGCCATCCGCTGCTGCGAAAATCTGTACATATCGTTCCAATTTTCCACCATATCCGGAATGCCGTTTGCATTATCGTCCCATGCGGTTTCCCAATCCTCCGGCAGCAGATCCTTGCGGTAGTACAGCATTCCGGTCTGCACGTTTACCGGCACCGCCATATGATAAGTTATGCCGTCGATCTCCCTGCGGTATGCTTCCCATGCGCGCTCCGGTATCTGTGCATAGCACTCTAAGTTCTGCACCGGAATCGGATAAATATGCTTACCGTCCACATATTTCATCAATACATCGTTTGCCTGATACAGTACGTCCGGACCGTATCCGTAAGGGCCGTCGTCCGCTAAGTTGCTGTACTGGTCCATGTTGGCATCCACCGCAACGATACCGTATTCGGCGTATGCCGCATTGAACGCATCGATCAGTTCCTGAAAATATCCCTGCTCGATCGCCGTATCGTTCTCAAGCACGCGGATCGTCACATTCTGTTCCAGCTCGCCAGAATAAATATTACTCAGATCAGGACCCGCACTTCCGTCCGTCTGCGTGTTCTGTCCGTCCTGCGTCCCGCTGCCCTGATTCCCGTCGCCTCCTGCGCCGTCATTTCCGCCGCAGCCTGCAAGCAGACCGACGCACAACAGCGCTGCAAGAAATCTGTATCTTTTTCTTCTCATATGATTTCGTCCCTCCTGCCTAATCAAAATGCTCGTTATCCATCATCTTTCCTGTTGTCCATGTTACTGCAGATCATCCTGTGATGCCGTTACATACCATGTTTAAGTCTGTGCTTTCCTGACATCCTGTCCGACACTCTTTCTTATGATGACATATCCGTCCGACTCAAGCATACCATCATCGAAACGGTTCTGCGCATACACTTCGCCCTGCACCGTAACAGGAAGTGCCGCACCGGATTCATTCGCGTACAGAACCCATTCCTGCGCGCCGCCGTCCATCCGGCTGTCCCTATCATGATCCCCGCAACCGCTGCTTTCGTTCATCCCATGATTTCCAACTGCCGGAAATCTTCTTAACCGGAATAATCCGCCTTCTTCCTCCGCGCGGATCTCCCCGCACTGGATACTCTCCTGTTTACGGAGCGCCAGCAGTTTTTTGAGCTGCTGCCTCAGATCATAGTCCCAATGACTCTCATCCCAGTCAAAGCATCTGCGATTATCGGGATCGTATCCGCCCTCTGTCGGAATCTCAGTTCCGTAATAAATGCACGGCACGCCTTCAAACATGCAAAGGACTGCAAGAGCGGATAAGAGCCGGTCCTTATTTTTCCCGACAAGCGAGTAAAAACGGTCCGTATCATGCGTATCCAAAAGGTTCAGCATCATGCGGTTCACGGTACCGGTATTACGCATGAGCAATTCGTTCAGCTTCCATGCGTACTGCTTCGCATCAAACGCACCGAATGCGTAGTAATCCATACACGCCTTGGTAAACGCATAATTCATAATGCTGTCGTACTGATCCCCGTGCAAAAAAGAATTAGCATTGTGCCAGTTCTCACCAATGATGATGCAATCCGGCTTTGCTGCCTTCACGCGCTTTCGAAACAACCGCCAGAAATCGTGGGATACCTCGTCGGACACATCCAGTCTCCATCCGTCTATATCATATTCTTTGATCCAGTAAACCGCAATATCCGCTAAAAATTCCTGAACCTCCGGATTGGAAGTATTGAGTTTCGGCATGTAATTACAAAAAGAAAACACTTCATAATTCATCTGTTCCTGATCGGGTTTTTCACCGTCTATCAGGAACCAGTCATAATAGGCCGACGCTTTTCCTTTTTGCAGGACGTCCTGAAACTGCTTAAGCCGGTCGCTGCAATGATTAAACACTGCATCCAAGACGATCCGCATGCCGCATGCATGCGCCTGTCTGACAAGCTCTTTTAAGTCCATGTTCGACCCAAACTGCCGGTCTACCGTATAGTAATCAGAGATATCATATTTGTGATTGGAGATAGAGGTAAACACCGGAGTTAAGTACAGCGCATTCGCTCCAAGTTCTTTGATATAGGAAAGCTTCTGCGTGATTCCCAATATGTCACCGCCGGCAAAGCTTTTCGGCAGCGGCTTTCCTCCCCACGGAAGATTGATATAACTTTCGTCTTTCTCCTCAAGTCCCCTGTAAAAGCGATCCACAAATACCTGATAAAAAACTGCCTGCCGCATCCATTCCACTTCCCTGTGCAGGTCGGCTTTATTGATGTAGGGAAGCTGGAAGAAATTAAAATAGCCGAGTGAAAAATCATATTCCTTTGTCAGACCGTCCTCAGAAAAGTACCATGCATCCTCTTTCTGCCAGATGCGGAACACATAAGCGGTCCTTAAGTCGGACAGCATGATCTCGCATTCGTAATAAGCAAACAATCTGTCCTCATATTTTTTTTCCATGAAAAGATGTTTCTGATTCTCCTGATACCGATATTTACATTCGTATATGACCTCCACACGGTCGATCATATCCCGCCTGTCCACGCGCAGTCTCAGCACAAGGCAATGCCCGCTCCTGGCATAACAATAGCCGGACTCCGTAATATGTAAGATTGCCTGCTCATTCATGTCGATGGCCATGCTCCTCTCTCTTCGTAAACTTACTTGGGCAGCCGCAAAACGCCCCTGACAGCATTATCATGAAAACTTCTTTGATATTAAAATTGACAAAAATTCTTTTGCAGTACATAATGAAACTATGCATACAAAATATACCATTCGAGACATTGCAAAAATGGCAGGCGTATCAGCGGCTACCGTATCCTATGTAATCAACAACCGTGAAGATCAGCGCATCAGTGAGGAAACAAAGAAAAAAGTCCTCCAGATTGTGAATCTTCTCGGTTACAGCCCGAACCCTTCTGCAAAATCGCTTGCGACAAATAAAACGTTCCATGTCGCACTATATCTGCGCCGCGAAGAACTTCTCTATAAGCGGTGCGAACAGCTCTCCATGATCGAGGCGCTCAGCGATGTATTAAAAGAACATGAATATCATCTTTTGATCGTGAATCATGAAGAACGCGTTAAGATCGATTATGCCGACGCCATTATATGCTTTGATGATACCGCTGATTTCTTCAGTGAGATCGGCGACAAAAATTTCATCCCCCTGATCGGATTAGATCTTCTGACAGATACGCCGTTTCAGATCTTTTTCCAGATCTGCACGGATTATCAGCTTCTGAAAGCTCAGGCTGATGCGCATTTTGGCACAGACAACTATACTTACATCTGTCTTGAGCCAAATAACCGTGCGATCCGCACTCTGGTCCTCGACACGTTTCCGCATGTCTGCTTCGCTGCGGATGAAATGGCGCTGCCGGACGGCAATCTCTGTTATCATCAGGCGAGCCTCCGCTCCCTGACCGGAAGCGCGGCATTTTGCCTGCCCTGCGATCTTCACTTAAAAATGGAACAATTATATTCCTGTATGGAGCTCGCCTTAAACCGTGTTCCGGACCGCGACCATGTTGTATTTGTATAGGACTTCCGCCGAAGGCGGAAGTCCTTTTGGCTTCTGCCGAAGGCGGAAGTCCTTTTGGCTTCTGCCGAAGGCGGAAGTCCTTTTGGAACATTTGGAAGGCTTCTCATCCCGGAACAATCCTCCGCCTGCTGATCCTTCGAAAGAGTTTGTGCGATGCGCAGACTCTTTTGCATCCGCTGCAACACTGAGGAAACGGTGATTCGATTTAATCAGCGCTTTCTTAGTTCAGCACAACGGTCAGTACCGTAGACGCCGGATCGTAAGTCAGGGTATAGGAACCCGACTGCTTCACGATGATATTCGCATTTGCCGTACTGTCTACAAGCGCAAGCGACGCTTCATCCGTGATATTCGTGTATCGTACATACTCATTTCCGACACCGGAAGTATCGCCGACCGTGACAAGCGTTGTGAGCAGGAACTCATCCCCCTCTTCTAAGTCGATCGTCAGCGTGTGGATCCCGTTTTCTTCTTTGAATTCATACATTTCGTCATAGCGGTCTTCCCAGTTCGTGATCACGGCACCCTTGATGTAGTAAGTCGTCACGGACTCCTGAATCTCACCTGCCATCTCACCGTTATAAGTCCACTCGATACGGTCGTAAGGGTTGGAATTGTAATTTTCTTTTGTTTCCTCGGAATAAGTGCTTGCCTCGGTGTCATAGACATCCGCACCCGGATACGTATACAGTGTAAATGTATAATTTCCCGATACTGCACATTTGATATTAGACTTTAACGTGCTGTCGGAAAGTCCGCCCGATACGGTGAAATAGGCTGTACCGTCAAGCTCGGTCGTGGTCAGATAACCGCCGCCTCTCTGATTGCACCATGAAGTATCGATCGCAAACTGGAATTCGTCGCCCTCACATAAGTCAAGCGTGATCGTGTAGACATTCCCGTCCTCGCTCTTGGTCATATAATGCTCGTCGTTAATGACTTTTCCCCAGCTTGACGACGCCATCAGCGGGCTCGTACCGCTTCCCACGATTGCAAAGGTTCTCGTATCTTCGACATTTTCCATAAATCCCGCAAATACGCTGGTATCCGCCGTGATCGGCGTTGAAAAATCAAACTCATGCGTGTGAGAAGGGGTTCCAAACCATCCCATAAAAAGCTGACCGTCCTTCTCCGGTGTATATTCCTCCGCCGTCTCCCCGCTTGCCACGTCCTGCGTCGATAACACGGTCGTGCCGTCGTTGTCATAGAACGTCACGGTAAATGTCCCCGTCTCACCGTCCTGCCCGTCATTTTGATCTGTGTCCTGATTTCCCTGCTGCGTATCCTGCTCATTCTGGGTATTTCCCACATCATTCTGCGCGCCGTCCGTTTTTTCGGCATCTTTTCCGCATCCTGCCAGAACAAAGAG
Organism: Lachnospiraceae bacterium; assembly: GCA_003979345.1. Lineage (GTDB taxonomy): Bacteria > Bacillota > Clostridia > Lachnospirales > Lachnospiraceae > DLAJ01. The sequence continues at coordinate 40,560 of RYVZ01000017.1, read as the reverse complement.
ACAGGTCAAAAGTGCAGCTGCCTTCCATTTCATGTTTCGTTTTTTCATCGTCTTTTCCCTCCTGCATCCCGCAGCCGCCTGTGACGGACTGCATACATTTTCCTCCCGTTTTCTGTTTGCTTAACCAGTTAAGCACATGGGTAAAAAAATATGATGCCATCGTTTGCTTAACCAGTTAAGCACATTATAACACCATTGCTGACACACATCAATTTCTATAATCACCAAAAAGAGTTTTTTGATTTTGTCTATATTGGACAAAAAAAGAACGGCAGGACATCCGATCCACTCCTTTTTATACAAAGAATGATCAGACGCTCATGGCTTCGATTTTTCTACATACGTCATCAACGTTCGTATCTCCAGTGACAACGGCGGATGATGCAGAAGTTAAGACAAAAACAGCCAGTCTATGCCTGTTTCTGCATAAGACTGGCTGCTTCAATAGCCGGACTTATCTTACATCATACCGCCCATGCCGCCTGCTCCTGCAGGCATTGCCGGTGTTTCCTCCTTGATATTTGCCACAACGGATTCGGTCGTCAAAAGCGTGCTGGCAACGGAGCATGCATTCTGCAATGCGCTTCTCGTTACCTTGGCAGGATCGAGGATCCCGTCTGCAACCATATCCACATACTCCTCTTTGAGAACGTCAAAGCCGACGCCGACCTCGGATTCGCTAACTTTATTGATAATGACGCTGCCTTCCAGACCTGCATTTGCCGCAATGTGATACATCGGCGCTTCCAGTGCCTTTAAGATGATTTCCGCACCGGTCTTCTCATCGCCGGAAAGCTCTTTTGCAAGCTTCGCAACCTCTTTTGCCGCGTGAATATAAGCAGAGCCGCCGCCGCAGATGATACCTTCTTCCACAGCCGCCCTCGTAGCTGCGAGCGCATCCTCCATGCGGAGTTTTGCTTCTTTCATCTCGGTCTCCGTTGCCGCGCCGACACGGATGACCGCTACGCCGCCTGCCATCTTCGCAAGTCTCTCCTGAAGCTTCTCTCTGTCGAAGTCGGAAGTCGTCTCGTCAATCTGATTCTTGATCTGCGTGATGCGGGACTGAATCGCCGCTTTATCGCCTTCGCCATCCACAATAATCGTATTCTCTTTCTGCACTTTAACGGACTTCGCATGGCCGAGCTGATCCATCGTCGCATCTTTTAACTCTAAGCCCAAGTCGGAGCTGATCACGGTTCCGCCCGTTAAGATCGCGATATCCTCGAGCATTGCCTTTCTTCTGTCACCATAGCCGGGCGCCTTGACTGCGACGACATTGAACGTACCGCGCAGCTTGTTGACGATGAGCGTCGTCAGTGCCTCGCCCTCCACATCCTCTGCAATGATCAGAAGCTTCGCGCCGGACTGTACGATCTGCTCCAAGAGCGGAAGGATCTCCTGAATATTGGAAATCTTCTTATCCGTGATCAAAATATACGGATTGTCAAGAACCGCCTCCATCTTATCCATATCGGTCGCCATATAAGCCGAAATATAGCCGCGGTCAAACTGCATACCTTCCACAAGGTCGAGCTCGGTCTTCATCGTCTTGCTCTCCTCGATCGTAATCACGCCGTCATTGGATACTTTCTCCATCGCGTCTGCAACCATATTGCCGACGGTCTCGTCGCCTGCGGAGATCGCAGCCACGCGCGCGATATGCTCCTTGCCGTTTACTTTAGAGCTCATCTTTGCGATCGCATCGACTGCGCAGTCGGTTGCCTTTTTCATACCTTTTCTCAAGATGATCGGGTTCGCGCCTGCTGCCAGATTCTTGATCCCGGCATTCACCATTGCCTGTGCGAGCACGGTTGCCGTCGTCGTACCGTCGCCCGCAACATCGTTTGTCTTTGTTGCCACTTCTTTTACGAGCTGTGCGCCCATGTTCTCAAACGCATCCTCTAACTCGATCTCTTTTGCGATCGTCACACCGTCGTTTGTAATAAGCGGAGCGCCGTAGGACTTATCCAGTACTACGTTTCTTCCTTTCGGTCCTAACGTCACTCTTACGGTATCCGCAAGCTGATTGACACCGCTCTCTAATGCTTTGCGCGCCTCTGCGCCGTATTTGATCTCTTTTGCCATGATCGTCTTTTCCTCCTGATCTATTGATTCTATGCACGGATGTCCGGAGCAGACCGCCCTCTGCACCCGCTATTTTAAGTCTGACCGTTCTGTCATTGCCCTGCCGCTGATTACCAAGCCATTTATGCATGGATGATGCTTCCCAGGCTCTTTCGCCTCAATCGCATCTCCAGACTGCCTGCGTACACATGCTTCCGGACCGTTTACGCCTCGATCACTGCAAGAATATCGCTCTGCTTTACAATGATGTACTCGTCGTCCTCGATCTTGACCTCTGTTCCGGAATACTTGGAATAAATGACCTGATCGCCAACCTTGACTTCCATCTTCACTTCTTTGCCGTCAACCATTCCTCCCGGTCCGACTGCGAGAACTTCCGCCTGCTGCGGCTTTTCCTTATTCTGGCCCGGCAGCACGATACCGGACTTTGTTGTCTCTTCTGCAACCAACTGCTTCAGTACGACTCTGTCGCCCAACGGTACTAATTTCATGATAAAGCCTCCTTATGTCGAATGATTTTATTTGTTAGCACTCTTTGCATTTGAGTGCTAAAACTAATGCTTATAATATGTTTTTTACATTGTGTTTGCAAGCGCTAAAATAGCAAATAGCACACTATATGCTCTTATTTTCTCTTGTTTTCTTTTGTTTTTTCTTGTTTTCTTATTTTTTCCATAAAAAGTATATTTCATACTTTCTTTATAAATAGAAGCCGGGACAAAAAAATACAGCTTCAAAGCGCGCGCAACACGTCTGCTTCTGAAGCCGTATCTTTCTAAGGAAATACTGATCCGATGATCGTTTCCTAAGCCCTCTCTCCCGTTTGTCTGCGTTATTTTATTGCCCGTCTAAAGCACGCCGTAAGCGTTCCTGATAACCCGGGGCATTCTTGATCTGATATTTCAAGTCAAACATCTCATATTCGGCGTCGGAATAAAGCTCATCAAGCTTCTGCTCCACATTGTACTTCGTCACGATCCCATATGCGACTGACGGAGAAAGCTTGGCATCCTCGTACTCCATACATTCTTTTGATATCCGTTCGCAGTAATCTTTCGCCTCTCCCGGCTCTGCCATAGGAATCAGTACCGTAAACACATCCCCATCCGTTCTGCCGATCACATATTCTTCTTTTGCATTGCGCCTGATCATTTCGGCGATCACACGGATCAGTCTGTCGCTCTCTTCATTGCCAAAATGGTCATACGCGTATTTCCAGTCATTGATATTGATACAGATTTCCGCCACCGGCACGACCTCGGAACGGTCAATGGTCTGTCTGCGGTTATCAAAATAGGATCTGTTAAGCGTCCCCGTTAGAACATCCTCTTCGTCGCCGTGTGTGACGAGGTATTTCTCTTTTTCGAGCCGGCGCTCCAACTCATTGCTGTATTCATCCAACTCTTTATGCAGATAACATTCCTGCCCATATGCCGAAAAGAGGGATGCGGTCATCTCAAAAAGCTGCTCTGTCTGCTCCTTTGCATGATGCGCACCATCCTGCGCCTGCACATACAGATGTGCTATGGTACGATCCGCTACACGGATCTTCATTCCGGGACATGCTGCAACATCGGGAACTTCCCCTCTAAATCCCTCCGAACGCACTGCAATGGCGCCATGCCGGTCCGTCAAAAGATATTCAGCACCGCATAGTGCCGAGAGGCGCGCCAGATACTCCTTTATCCGTTCCAGATCATAAAGCTTGTGTAAGCTGTAATTTTTGATATTTTCACTGATTCTTTTGTCAAAAGAAAGATTGTGATATTCCATATTCCGCACAACGCCTCCTGAACTTTGTGTGATATCTACTATAGAACTACCTTATTCTTGCCGCTCGTCTTTCCTTCATAAAGCTTATCATCCGCCTGCTTAATGATCGTGTTCATCGCAAACCCCGGCACATATGCGGATACACCAAAAGTCATTGTAAAACGGATCTCGTCTTCCTTATACACAAAAGAATGATTCTCGATCGTCTGGCGGATGCGTTCGCCGATCATACGGGCGATATCCCCGTTTCCCTGCACAAGGATCAGAAACTCCTCACCGCCCCAGCGGCACACCACATCTCCCGCCCGGATCGCACCTTTCATGATATCTGCAACATGGATCAGCGCACGATCCCCGCATTCATGACTGTACGTATCATTGATCCGCTTAAAATTATCAATATCTCCCATAATGACACTGAACAGGGAACCTTTCAGTTTCGCCATGTTCAGTGCCTCCTCCAGATGCTTCTCCATTCCTCTGCGGTTTAAGAGTCCCGTCAACGGGTCTACATGCGCTGCATGCCCCAGATTCTCGTTTTTTTTGAGCAATGCATTCGTGGAATCCAGCATCTCAATAATAAAATTGAATGAGACAACACCGATCAGGAAAAAAACAACGAACGTATTCGCCATAAACAAAACAGGAATGTGATCCTCATCGACCGGAATCAGCGGTTTGTGCGCCAGTGCATATCTGTATAAAAGCACATATAAAACATACGTAACCAGCGTGATCATCAACGGCAGCAGTATTCTCTGCTTGGACTTCATAGCTGAAAACGCCAGATAAAAGCTGATTGGAACGACACAAATGATACAGAGGAAAAACCCGCTGTCCCATCCGATCATAATCGTGCTTAAAATCGCGTTGAACACCAGTTCCACAAATGTGAGTGAATAAACGAGTGTACTCTGCTCCGATCTCACTGCAAGAAGAAGCAGAATATATAGCGAAAGTACGACGAGATTATACATGACAAGCGGAAATACCGCGCACATCGTAAACAACTGCATGTAAAGCAGATGCACTGCCATCACAATGACCACCAAAACGCGCATTTTTGTTTTCGTTTCGATGATTTCGTCACCGTTCATTTTTCTGCGGAGCGACCTCAGAAAATTTTTAATCGTTGCACCCATAGTAAATTCTTATCTCCATTCCGGTAAACTCGTAAAACTCCCCACTTTAGACTTGAACTGCAAGTCAGTCAATTCGGAATATTTTCGTAATCTCATTCAGCTTTTCAACCGTCTCAATGCAATTTTCTACAAGCTCATTATTTTGAACAGTCTGTTCCACAACATTTGTTGTTTTATCTGCAATATCGGTTACTCCGATCGTAGACTCGTTGACAGTCGAGTTGATGCCGTCAAGCGCTCCCGCGATCTCGGCAATCGTATCTGTCAGCTTGATCACGGATTCTTCGATCGTCGACATGCCTGAGGAATATCCCTCGGAATCGGTATAATAATGATCTCCGACCTCCGCAAACTGCTCATAATCTTTTAATACGACTTTATCAAGGAATTCTACGGTATCCCGCAGGGCCTCTGCCAGCGTGGAAACTGCATGATTCACATCCGCAACAATGGTATTGATACTTCCGACCGTCTCAGACGTCTGGCTGGCAAGAGAACCGATCTCCGTAGCAACCACGGCAAAGCCCTTGCCCGCTTCTCCCGCTCTCGCTGCCTCAATGGATGCATTGAGTGCAAGCAGGCTCGTCTGGGACGAGATCGCCATGATCGCATTCGTCAGTTCGTTAATCTTCTCAACGGCCTTAGACCCCTCGATCGCCTGTTCCGTCTTCTCGCTGATACTCTGATACATTTTTGCGGTTCTGTCTGTCGCTTCCGTCGTCGTCTGTTTCAAGCCCTCTGCGCGCTGTTTTACCTCGCTGGCAAGACGTTCCCCTTCCGTGGCAAGACTTTTGATCTGCTCAGCCTCTTTTTTCATATGACCGATGTTGCCATTGATGGTCTCGGTCGTCGCTGCCGTCTCCTGCATGCCTGCCGCAAGCTGCTGTGTCGTCGCAGAATTATCGGTGCATTTACTGTTGATCTCGGCGGAGATCGCCTTCACCTCGTTCACATTACTCGTGATCTGTACGCTCACGCCTTCAATATCGCCAACCATCGTACGCAGGTTCGCACGCATGTCACGGATCGCACGTCCCATCAGACCGATTTCATCTTTTTTCTTTACGATTTTGGCACTCGCCGGGTTCTTTGTAAAGTTAAACTCACTGGTATCCCGTATAATGCCCGTGATCAGACCAAGCGCCCTCAGCATATATCCGACTGCCGCCAGACTCAATACAATACCGATCACAACTAAGACCGCGCCGCTGCCGATCAGCCATACTCTGACTTCCGATACGCCGCGAAGGACATCGTCTTCATCCGCCGTCATGACCAGAATGGACTGATTGTCCAGAACAACAAACGCCGCATATTTCATAACACCCTTAAAATTGTATGTAATAACGTCCGGCTGAGGCACGACCCCCCTGTCTAACTCTGCAAGGATCTGTTTGACAGCCGCATTCTCAACAGGCTGCCCGATCTTTTCCGGTGTCGGATGATAGAGCATGGTGCTGTCTCGCGCCACAAGGTAAGAATACGAACTGCTGACACCATCCAGTTTTGAATCTGCAAGCACACCGGCAAGCATCTCAGCCGGCATCTCTCCTCCCGCATCGGAAATCTCATATTCCAATGTTCTTGCAGACGCCTTCGTCAGCGATAGCATGGAACTGCGCGCCTGCTCCCTGATCAGCCCGGAGCTTTTCGGCAGTGCGATCACGATACATCCTGCGACCGCAATTATGACAAACACCTCCGCAAGCACCATGATCTTAAATTTTAATGAGTGAAAAAATCCCACTCTGCTATCACTTTTTTTTGTTTCCATCTGCAATGTTCCTCCACCGTATTCTTGATTATAGACATAAAAAATAAATATTTTGTTAATTATAACACATTTCTTTATCATACAGAAGCTTTTTTGTGTATTTTTTCAACATCTTTTCACGCAGCGCCCTTTGCTGTTGAAATTTTTCTTCTTTTATGTATAATGGAAACGTCAATGTTAAAAATCAAGCAAGAAAGAAAACAGAGGAATTCAAAATGATCAGTGCAAACAATGTAACGTACCGTGTAGGTAAGAAAGCGCTTTTCGAAGATGTTAACATCAAATTCACCGAAGGTAACTGCTACGGTCTGATCGGGGCAAACGGCGCGGGTAAGTCTACGTTCCTTAAGATACTTTCCGGACAGCTGGAGACAACGAACGGAGATATTTCCGTTACTCCGGGGCAGCGACTTTCTTTTTTGGAACAGGATCACTTCAAATATGATTCGTATTCTGTCATGGATACCGTTATTATGGGCAACGCACGCCTGTATGAGGTCATGAAGGAAAAGGACTCGATCTATGCAAAAGAAGATTTTTCCGATGAAGACGGCATCCGTGCAAGCGAGCTTGAAGCGGAGTTCGCCGAAATGGACGGCTGGGAGGCAGAGTCCAACGCCGCCATGCTGCTAAACGGTCTTGGAATCGACACGGAGCTTCACAACACTCAGATGAGTGACTTAAACGGCAGCGAAAAAGTAAAGATCCTGCTCGCAAAGGCACTGTTCGGTAATCCGGACGTACTGCTGCTCGACGAGCCGACGAACCACCTTGATCTCGACGCGATCGCATGGCTGGAAGAGTTCTTAATCAATTTCGAGAATACAGTCATCGTCGTATCGCACGACCGCTATTTCCTTAATAAAGTGTGTACCCATATCGCTGATATCGACTATGGCAAGATCCAGCTTTATTCGGGCAACTATGATTTCTGGTATGAATCGAGCCAGCTCCTCATTCGCCAGATGAAGGAGGCTAATAAGAAAAAGGAAGAAAAGATCAAAGAATTGCAGGAGTTCATCTCCCGCTTTTCCGCAAATGCGAGCAAGTCCAAGCAGGCGACTTCCAGAAAGCGCGCCCTTGAAAAGATCGAGCTCGATACGATCCGTCCCTCCAGCCGCAAATATCCGTATATTGATTTCAGACCCGAGCGCGAGATTGGCAATGAAGTACTCACGGTTGAGAACCTCACAAAGACGATTGACGGGGAAAAGGTGCTCGACCATGTTTCCTTTATCTTAAATCATGAAGACAAGGTTGCCTTTGTCGGCAGCAACGAACTTGCGATCACGACGCTGTTCAAGATCCTTTCCGGAGAAATGGAACCGGACGAGGGCAGCTACAAATGGGGCGTCACGACGTCGCAGGCATATTTCCCGAAAGATAACACACAGGAGTTTAATAACGATTTAACAATTACAGACTGGCTGACCGGTTATTCCCCTGTGAAGGACGTCACTTATGTGCGCGGTTTTCTTGGCAGGATGTTATTTGCAGGGGACGATGGCGTGAAACGCGTCCGTGTCCTCTCAGGAGGGGAAAAGGTACGCTGCCTTTTAAGTAAGATGATGATCTCCGGCGCAAACTGTCTTCTGCTCGATGAACCGACGAACCACCTTGACATGGAATCGATCACAGCACTCAATAACGGTCTGATCAAGTTTAAGGGCGTCGTCCTGTTCTCCTGCCATGACCACCAGTTCGTACAGACGACCGCAAACCGGATCATGGAATTGTTACCGGAAGGAACACTTGTCGATAAGATCACGACTTATGACGAATATCTGGCAAGTGATGAGATGGCGAGAAAACGTACGGTATACAACGCAGATTCCTCCAAAGAGGAGGACGAGAACTGATCCGGCAGGATCTGTGAAGTAAATCGCTAATCATCGTGCCATGATCATTCGTAAAAAAAGAACGACCGGGAGCAACCCGGAAACACTTGATGAATTTCCATGCAATTGCGAAACACCCAAATAAAGTGTTTGGATTGTATATTTTGCACAATGATTTACGTTGTTATATGGTGTTTCGCAATCGGTTAAGATCAATTTCCAGTGGAAAGGAGCGCTGCTTTCGTGAAACCTGTGGATTTGCATGTTCATTCCAATAAATCGGACGGCTCCATGACGCCGTCCGAACTTGTAGAACTCGCTGTGCAGAAAGGGCTCTGCGCATTTGCCCTGACCGACCATGATACCGTTGACGGCCTTACAGAGGCAATTGATGCGGCCGGCGCCCATCCCGGACTGGAAGTCATTCCCGGCATAGAGCTTTCCTCAGAATATCACGGAAAGGATATTCACATTGTCGGGCTTTACATCGACCACCAAAATAGGGATTTCCTTGCACAGCTGCATGTTTTCCAGCATTCGCGCATCGTACGCAATGAAAAAATGTGCAGCAATCTGCGTGAAGCAGGCATTGATATCTCATTTGAAAAGCTGCAGGCGGAATTTCCTGAAAGTGTGATCACGCGGGCTCATTATGCACGCTATCTGCTCTCCCACGGTTATGTGCAGTCCCTTTCCGAAGCATTTGATCGCTATGTCGGCGATCACACCCGTTATTTTGTACCCCGTGAAAAAATCACGCCCGTCCAGGCAGTCGAACTGATCAAAAAAGCGCACGGAATTCCGGTTCTTGCACATCCGATACTGTATCACATGAGCGACGCACATTTGGATGAGCTGGTCGTGGAACTAAAAAAAGCCGGGCTCGTCGGCATGGAATGCATCTACAGCACGTACACGCCCTCCGAAGAACGTGAAATGAAACGGCTCGCCGCCCGCCACGGACTTTTATACAGCGGCGGTTCCGATTTCCACGGCAAAGCCAAGCCGAATCTGGAGCTTGGTACAGGCTACGGACATCTTTTCATACCGGAAACGATTCTGAATGATCTGAAGGCAGCCTTGACTCGTGCATAAGCCACATCTTTTTACAAAGGAGCAGATTGTCATGCCAAAAAAGATCCTGTTTACCGATCTGGACGGAACCCTGTTAAATGACCGGAAACAAATTTCTGAACGCACAAAAAAAGCGCTTTACGCGCTGAATGAGCAGGGACATACGCTGGTCTTTACGACCGGGCGCCCGCTAAGCAGCGTTCTTGAAGTACGCACGGCGCTTGATCTGTGTTTCCCCGATTCTTATATCATAGCCTACAACGGCAGCCTAATCTGGCACTGTGACTCAAACACACCCGTTATTGAACATACGATCTGTATGGATGATGTACGCAGCATCTTGGCAGAAACCCATGCACTTAACATCCATTGCCATACGTATGAGAACGACACGATCCTCTTTGAGCGCGACCGCACGGAACTTACTTATTACCGCACGCATATTCACCTTCCAGCGCGCATCGTAACTGACATTCCGTCTGCGCTGACAAAGGAACCCTATAAACTGATCTCCATTCATCTTACCGATCATGCGCTTCTTAAAGAGCTTCAGCACAGGGTGCTTGCAAAGCTGTCCGAACGCGTGACTGCCGTATTTTCCAATGAATACTATCTGGAGTTTTATCCAATCGCTTCCGGCAAGGGCAACGCCGTAAAAAGTCTCTGCCACATGCTTCATATACCGCTTTCCAATGCCGCTGCGATCGGCGACGAATCCAACGATATTTCCATGCTTGATGCGGCAGGCTTAGGCTGCGCGGTCGCGAACGCAAATCCGCTCGTCAAAGAACACGCGGACTTTGTGACCACACACGACAATAATCATGACGGCATCTGTGACCTGATCGGACACTTCTTTTCATGATTATTTTATGATCGTTTCACCGTTCCCTCGGTTTTCCCATTTGTTAAGTCTTCATTTTATATTTATTCCATATGATACACCATTTTGTATTGTTGTATGATGCACATATCCATGAATCACGGTGTCCCAGCCTCATGCGCAGATCCTGCTCAGCCCTCTACAATTAAATATCGCCCGTCACCGATTTCGAACACTTCGGAGGCATTTCGCATTTCTTCTTCTCCGGCACCTTCCATATCCATGCCCTCCTCATCGAAATATTCCAGCACCTCTTTCATGGAATCAACAACGACCGCCATGCAGTCCTCCAAAAATTCCTCTGCCTCTTCCCTCGTCGCGGCAACCCGCTCGTCAAAGAGCTGACCCTGTTTTTCCAAAAAAACATCCAGTACCTGATCATCATAAATCCTCATAACAGTTTCCTCCTCTGTTTTTATCATTTCAGGATCATCGCAAAGCGCCTATTCCTGTAACATCCTTCGCAATACCTGATACACGCCCTTTTCTGTATAACCGGGGCAGATATATTTCGCAGCTTCCTTCACGGCACTACACGCATTCTCCACTGCATAGCTCTCTCCCGCCGCTTTCATCATGCCGATGTCGTTCTCATTATCTCCAAATGCCATCGTCTCTTCACAGCCAATGTCAAAGTAATCCTGAACAAAGCGGATCGCATTTCCCTTATCAACCGCCGCATCCATAAAGTCGATCCACTCTTCGCCCGCCATACATACCTTGACGCGCCCATGCCAGCGCGGAATGAGCTCTTTCTCCGCCACCTGACGGACGCTGCCGTTATGATGCATGGCACATTTGATGATCTGGGGATCATTTTCCAATACATCAGGTACAACTTCCATTTGATTGTGATAGCTGTCCCTGATCAGGCGGATAAACGAATCATCCCGACTCTCTAAGAGACTTCCCTCCGGCGTTGACACCACAAACTCATAGCCTTCCCCGCACGCGCGCATCTCGCGGATGATCTCATGCGCCTGTTCTTTTTTCATATCCGTCACCGAAAGCGTCCTGCCGCGATACACGATATGCGCTCCATTCTCGGCGATATAGACAATATTCTCCCCCGCCCCCTCAAACATCCTGCGAATGCTGTGATACTGCCTTCCGCTCGCCACACAGCAGACAATTCCCCGCGCATTCAAATCCCGGAACATCTGAATGATCTCCGGATATACTTCGGGTGAGGAATCTTTGACCAGTGTACCGTCAATATCTGTTGCCACAAGGCGAATACAGTCCGCACTGCCTCTTTGAACGGACTGCGGCGCCTTTTTCCCGATCTCTTCATCCTGCGCCGCATGACCCAGATTCCCAATCTCCTGTACCAGCCGCGCGAGCGGCAGTCCGACCACATTGTAATAATCCCCTTCAATACGGCTCACATATGCCGCAAAGCATCCCTGTATGCCATAGGCCCCCGCCTTATCAAGCGGATCACCCGTGCGCACATATTCTTCGATCTGCTCCCTCGTCATCGGCACGAACGTCACTTCCGTACACTCATAAAAAGTGCGCTGTCCCTTGGCAGATAAAAGCGTGACTCCGGTATAGACCTGATGTGTCCGCCCCTGCAGCATCGTCAGCATGCGCACCGCATCCGCCTCATCTTTCGGCTTTCCAAGAATCATGCCGTCCGCCGCAACTACCGTATCCGCAGCGATAATGAGTCGTTCCCTGCCATACCGGTGCTGACCGTTTGGAGAACCGCTGCCGTGATCCCCCTGTATGATCCTCTCCTGCTCACCGTCACCATACTCCGTCTCTCCCGCCTCACAGCGCGCGAATACTTCCTCTGCCTTCGCCGCAGCAAGCTCCATGACGGCATCTTTCGGTTCGGTTTTCGTCATGATCTCCTCACCGCAGCTCTTCATCACTTCAAAGGTCATCCCGATCTGTGTAAGAAGCTCTTTGCGCCTCGGCGATGCGGAGGCCAAAATGATATGGAATCGTCTGTTGATTTCTTGTATTTCCACTGTTTTATCCTGTTCTTTCCCCGCCTGAGTCAGGCCGGTTCTCCTTTTCTTTCTACGACTCCAGGACAATTGCCTGATACAACTCCCGGACTATTGCCTGCTACAGCTCCCCGGCACTCCGGAACGCTCCCCGGCACTTCCTACAGCCCGGAGCCATGCATCTCCGGTATGAACACACGCCCGTTTCCCTCCTCCGCCGCAGTCACGGCTTTGGCGGTCTCCTTCGCCTCCTTGCAGAATGCGTCCTGACAACTGTATGCTTCCCTGCCGCGGTGTTCGGCCCTGACATAACTGCCGTCACTCTTGCAGATATGCGCCTTGACATTGTCTTTTAACTGGGACTCCAGTATATGGAGTGCCTGCGCCTTTAGCTCCTCATCTTCTATTGGAAACAGAATCTCCACGCGCCGCTCTAAATTCCGCGGCATCCAGTCGGCACTGCCCATATAGATCTCCGTTCTTCCGCCATTTTCAAAAAAGAAGATTCTTGCATGTTCCAGAAAATTGCCGACGATGGAACGTACCTGAATATTCTCGCTGACGCCCGGGATCCCCACTTTCAGACAACAGATGCCACGCACGATCAGTTCGATCTTTACCCCCGCGCAGGACGCCTCATACAGCGCCTCGATCACATCACGGTCGCAAAGTGAATTCACCTTGGCGATGATATGCCCTTTGCTGCCGCTCCTCGCAAATTCCGTCTCCCTGCGGATCAGATAAAGGAAACGCTGCTTCAGCCAGAGCGGGGCAAGCGCGAGCTTATTCCATGTGAGCGGCTCCGAGTAACCGGAAAGCATATTGAATACTGCCGTCGCATCTTCCCCGATCTCCTCGTTGCAGGTGAGCAGTCCCGTATCCGTATAGATTTTTGCCGTGGCGTCATTGTAATTACCGGTTCCCAAATGCACATAACGGCGAATGCCGTCCTCCTCGCGCCGCACCACAAGCGTGATCTTGCTGTGCGTCTTTAAGCCGACAAGACCGTAAATGACATGGCATCCCGCTTTTTCCAGCTTTTTTGCCCAGACAATATTATGCTCCTCGTCAAAACGCGCTTTCAGCTCCACAAGCACCGAAACCTGTTTCCCGTTGTCCGCCGCCTGCGCCAACGCCGCTATGATCGGAGAGTTACCGCTGACACGATAAAGCGTCTGTTTGATCGCAAGCACATCAGGATCCTTCGCCGCTGTTTTGATAAAATTAACGATCGGTGTAAAAGACTGGTACGGATGATGCAGCAGAATATCCCCTTTCTTGATCTGCTCAAAGATATCCGCATCGGGCGGCAGCAGCGGGTGGTTCTGCGGTGTATATTCCTCCCGCTTCAGCCCGTCAAAGCCCTCCATCCCATACATTTTCATCAGGAACGTTAAGTCCAGCGGTCCGTTGATATTGTAAATCTCCTCCGTACTGATCGCAAGCTCGCGCCCAATGATCGCAAGGAGTCGTTCATCCATGTCCTCCTCGACCTCTAAGCGGATCGCCTGCCCCCATTGGCGCTTCTTTAGCTGCTTTTCAATCTCTTTCAGCAGATCCTCCGCCTCATCCTCCTCAATTGTTAAATCTGCATTTCTCATGATCCGGAACGGATGTGCGCAGACAATATCATAATTAAGAAACAGTTGCCGGATGTTCCGCTCGATCACCTCCTCCAATAAGATAACGCTTGTACTTTCATTCTCGGACGGAAGCAGGACAATCCGTGAAAGCACACTCGGTACCTGGACAGTCGCAAACTCCAGTTCTTCTTTTTCTCCTTTTTTTTGCAGGAGCGCTCCAATATTTAAGGACTTATTGCGGATCAGCGGGAACGGCCGCGACGAATCCACCGCCATCGGCGTGAGCACGGGATAGATATGATCCGCAAAATAGCGGTCAATGTATTCCCCCTCTTTTTTGGTCAGTTCCTCGTGATGTTCAATGATGCGCAGTCCGTTTGCTTTCAGCTGCGGCACCAGCGCGCGCTTATACACGGAATACTGTTCTTTTACCAACTCATGCGTCTCTTCTTCCAAAAGAGCAAGCTGCTGCTTCGGCGTATATCCCGCAATATCGGTCTTTTTATATCCCGCGTTTACCATATCCTTTAAGGAGGCGACACGGATCATAAAAAATTCATCCAGATTGGACGCAGTGATACTCAAAAACTTCAACCGTTCAAACAGCGGGTTCTGCTTATCTTTCGCCTCGGAAAGCACGCGCCTGTTAAACAACAGCCAGCTCAACTCCCTGTTTGTATAATAAGCCGGATTTTTAAGACCATCCTTTTCAACGATTTCCTTTTTTTCTGCCATACTCCTGTTCTCCTGTTCCTATCCCCGTTTTTTCGAAATGACCGGTCTGACGCTGAATACTTCCTCGAAGAAATCGGCGCGGTTGCGGAACAATCCCTTTTCCAGCGTAATATCTGCCGGGGAATCCACGGACAGCAGCAATTCCTGATCTTTTAGCTGCGCCCGGATATTCTTAAATTTCTGCTTATGGCTGCGGTCAAGCCCGTTTGCAACGCGCAGGATCGCCGTCAGCTTCGCGATCACCAGATACACAGCATGATCAATGTTCTCATTCTCCGAAAGCTCTCCATAAGTTGAAAATTCCAAATGATTGTATTTTACGGCATTCGCAACGATCACGCGCTCCGTATGGGACAGCCCGATGATCTCCGTGGACATGATGATATGGTAGGAGCACTCGCTGACGTTGTTCAGACTGATATATTTTCCGCAGTCGTGCAGGCGCGCTGCAATCTGCAATAACAGCCGTTCTCTTTTTCCGAGACCGTGAATCTTCTTCATGCTGTCATAGATCGTAAGTGCAATGGACTCCAGTGTATCGCTCCGTTTCCTGCTCCCCATGTACCGCTTGCTGATATTCTTTGCACATGCGATGATATCCTGCTCAAAATCATGGGAAAACGATATGAGTTTTGTGCGCTCCGCATATTCGTAAGCAATGCCGTCGCAGAGTGTCACGCCGGGCGCCCAGATCATATCTGCCCCGCAGATCTCCATGACCTGCGCCGTGATCACGCCCGAAATATAGAGCAGATTGCTGTTTTCCTCGGAAATTCCAAGGTATTCGGCGATTTGTACCTTAGTATAGTGATCCGCCCTGTCCATGAACTGTCCGTAGGTCTCCCTGTCCACATATCCCGGTGCAGGTCCGCCCAGCACTCTTTTTTGCAGCATCATCGAAATATAATCATCCACAACGATAATATGCCGGATCAGCGTATCCTTCAGATACAGCTTCTTAAAAACAGCAAGCTGATTGTCGATCATCTCCCGCAAAAGCTCATGAACCTGCGTGCGCTTGGGATTGAGCCTCTGCAGGCTGTCATTTAGGCGCAGCACGCCGAGGCGCATATTCTGCGTTGTCACAAGCGTATCCTTTTCAAAAAGAGAAAGCTGGATCGAACCGCCTCCGATATCGGCGATCAGCGCACCTTCCTCAATGATACGGTTGAAATCCTCACCTTTTGACGCAATTGCCTTATAATCCAGAAAACGCTGCTCCGAATTACTGAGCACACTGATCTCCAATCCCGTCCGCTGCTTGATCTGATCCAGCACAATGAGTACATTGCGCATCTCACGCACGGCGCTTGTCCCGTACGCTTTGTACGCGCTTACCCCGTATGTCTTCATGATATCCTTGAATTCCCGCAGCACCCTGCAGAGTTCGTCCATATTCTCGTAACTGATCCTGCCCGATGCATAGCTGTCCGTGCCGAGATCGATCCGGTGCCGGATATGGTCGATTTCCCGCAGCTTATTCTTTTTGGAAATCTCAAATATTTTCATTGCCAGTTCATAAGAACCGACATCAATCGCAGAAAATGTCCTGACCTCCATTTTTTACCCCTTTCGCGCGCTGCGACGTACACTCTGATCCGTCGTCAAAAGCATTTTCCATTTTCATTTTACTCTGTCGGTATTCCCGAAAGATAATCTATGAACTGCTGTGCACAGCGCCCTGATCTGCCCCCGTGTGAAAGTTCCCAACGGTTTGCCCCTGCCAAAAGTTCTTCCTCCGGCATGGCGATCCCGTCACGCTTTGCAAGCGCAAGAACGATCTGCTCAAACTCTTTTTTATCGGGCGCACCAAAATAGATCGTCACGCCAAACCGTGATACGAGCGATAGTTTTTCCTGCACTGTATCATTTGTATGAAGCTCCTCGTCACGCTCCTCCTTATCCCGAAAGCTTTCCCTGATCAGATGCCGCCGGTTGGATGTCGCATAGATCAGTACATTTTTAGGGCGCTTCTCCAGTCCGCCTTCAATGACTGCCTTTAGATATTTATATTCCACTTCAAACTCTTCAAAACTCAAATCATCCATATATATGATAAACTTATAGTTTCGGTTTTTGATCTGGGATATCACTTCGTTCAAGTGTCCAAACTGATGTTTATAAATTTCAATGATACGCAGCCCTCTGTCATAATACTGATTCAGGATTCCTTTGATGCAGGAAGATTTGCCCGTTCCCGCGTCCCCGAACAGCAGGCAGTTGTTCGCGCTGCGCCCCGATACAAACGCTTCAGTATTATCGATCAGTTTCCTCTTTGCTGATTCATAGCCAATCAGATCGTCCAAATGAACATGTTGAATGTTTAATATGGGTTTAATAAATGTATGATTTTCCTGTTCTTCCACCCGAAAAGCCTTATGAAGTCCAAATCTGCCGACACCATATTCCTGATAAAACTGTGTGAGAACCTCTTTCATCTCCCGGGCCGACTGACAGGCGCCAAGCAATCGTGCAAGACCGCATATCCGGTCCCGGATCCTTGTATTATAAACATGCCCTTCCTTCCCGCTTCGCTCAAACTGCTCCACCATTGAAAATTCCGACACGGAAAGCCGCCTCATCATCGTACCAAAATCATAAGAAAAGCACTCCTTCAATATTTCAAGATCATGCTCCGCCGCTTTATCCAGCGTACCCGTGATGCTGCCGGTGATCTCACATGACATGCTGTATGGATTTTCATCGTTCACGAGCAGGTCTGTCAGATAACAATGCCATATATTTCCATAGAAACCATGCTCCGCCGCATACGCCAAAAGTCCGCTCACACAGCCCGCCGCCAGCGTGGAAAGTTCCTCACTGTCCCGGTTCTCATAGCGGTGAACAAGCCGTGCCATGGATAAAAAGAGGGAATGCTCCAAGATTCCCCTATAGATCAATAACTGCTGTTCTTTCATGTTAACCTCCCATGCCGCCTTTGGAGATATTCATTATCCGGCATATACACAGACATTAATAATTTCCGAGAATCTTCATGCTGCGCGCTTCCTCACGCAGACCGCGCAGTGCGTTTTTGACGGCGCTCTGCGAAAGGTTCCCTTCAAAATCAATGAAAAAGCGGTATTCCCAGCTCCGCTCCTCAATCGGGCGGCTCTCGATCTTCGTCATATTCAGATTATTGTAGATGAAATGGGACAGTATATGGTAAAGCGAACCGCTCTTGTGCGGTACCTCCAGACAAATACTGATCTTATCAGCATCCGTGCGGAATATCTTCTGGTTCGTTACGATGATAAACCGCGTCGAATTGTTATTACTGTCGTTAACGCCCTGCTCCAGCACGGTAAGCCCGTATACCTTTGCAGCGTAAGCGCTTGCCAGCGCCGCCTGTGTCCTATCGCCTTCGTCAGCCACTTTCCTCGCCGCGAACGCATTGTTTTTTAAGCTGACCTGCTTCCAGTTCGGATGATCCTGCAGATAGCGGGCGCTCTGCATCAATGACTGCGGGTGGGAATATACCGTGCGGATGTCGGACACTTCAGCGCCCGGAATCGCCATCAGACAGTGTTCAATCGGTATGATCTGCTCACCGACGATATAGTTTTCAAATTCCACGAGCAGATCATAGATCTCACTGACAATGCCGGCCGTCGAGTTCTCGATCGGCAGAACCGCATAATCCGCACTCCCTTCCTCGATCGCCGCCATTGCGTCGCGGAATGTTTCAACATGATAACTGTTCACGTCCTCCCCAAAAAAGCGCCGCACAGCAGCCTGCGAATAGGAACCCTCCGCTCCCTGAAAAACAACGCGCGCCCGCGCCGTATCCAGACGGTCCACGTCGATAAACGGCAGCCTTCCCGTACTGCCTTCCTCAGCCAGCATCTGATATTGAAGCTTACGGCTCATGGACATAATCTGCTCAAACAATTCCCGTACACCGTGGCTGTTAAACTCATTATGTGTCAGACCGCTTACTTTTTGGAGTTTTTCATCCTCTCTCGCACGATCGAATACTTTTTTGCCATTCGCGATCTTGTACTGCGCAACCCCCTTACAGACCTCCATGCGCTCCTCGTACAGCGCAACGATCTGCTCGTCGATCTCATCAATCCGATTCCGTAATTCACCCAAATCCTTCTGCATTTGCACTACCGACCCTGTCCCTTACGTTTTCTTCTTATTTTATACCTAATTATAAGGTTGAACAAGAAGCTTTTTTCTCTTCTTGCCGATTTTAGCCGGCAGGAGTATAATATCATTGATAAAAATTAGATTTTTATAATAAAATCTTTGATTTTATGTGAAAAGTGAGGCTTCCTTATGAAAAAAATGCGTCCTGTTCTTGTGATACTCATAATCATACTCGTTTTAGGTCTTCTGATGGCTCCAAAATATCTTTTGAAGGAACGCATAGAAACATATCCCGACGACACGATCGGCAACACGGCAGGCAACTTAAACAACGGTGGTTATTTTTGTGAAGCCGACGGTGTCGTATACTTTGCCAACTTCTACGACAATGGCACACTCTACCGCATGACTCCCGATGAATCCGGCATTCGCAAACTCAATAATCAGACCATCCGTTTCTTAAATGCTGCGGGCAGCCATCTGTATTATTTTCAGGAAGATAACCGCAACGGC
Source organism: Lachnospiraceae bacterium (assembly GCA_003979345.1). Lineage (GTDB taxonomy): Bacteria > Bacillota > Clostridia > Lachnospirales > Lachnospiraceae > DLAJ01. The sequence continues at coordinate 21,107 of RYVZ01000017.1, read as the reverse complement.
TCAGACTTGGGGAGCGTGTTGAAGTCAACCGGTCTTTACCGATCCACAACGGAAGGCAAAAACCTGACCTGCTTAAAGCGTGGAACAGTCGATACCCTGCTGCTTGCCGGCAATTCCATTTATTTTCAATACTATGAAGATTCAAAGGTCTTTACGATGCACCGGATCGGCACCTCAGGGCAGGATGATACACAGGTAACGGATTATATCGCAAATCCCGCCTGCGGATATGGAACCAGTATTTATTTCCACGGCACAACAAACGACCATAATCTCTACCGCCTTGACACGACAACAAATGAGATCACCCGCATCTTTGACGGCAGCCTGTGGAATCCGATGTACTCGGACGGATGGATCTACTACATGGATCTTTCGCAGCATTACGCGCTCTCAAGGCTGGAACTTACGTCCGGGACTGTAGAAACGCTGACAACGGACCGCGTCGAGTTCTTCAATGTTTCCGACGATTATGTGTTCTATCAGACCGTGGATCGTGAATCGCCCGCCCTAAAAAGAATCAACAAGGACGGCTCCGGCATGGTAACACTTGCCGAAGGCGTCTACCACAATCTCTGTCTGACAAGCAGATATCTGTATTTTAACGCTTACGGCGATGATATCACCATGTATCACTGCGAGATCGGTTCTGACTATCCCGAAGAATTTCGCGCCGCACTGGATACCGTGATCTCAGAAAGCCGTTGACGGCCGACGATCATCATTATCAGGGCCGCTTATGAAGACAGCTATAAAGAGGTCGTCATATACCAATATCAGGATGATCTGTATTTCTTTGTCTTAAGCATGGGCGGAAGAACCGAAAAGGACAAAGTGGGCCGTTATTTTATGCGTGTATCGGATGAACTTCAGGAATATTGGAAACAATTGACCGACCAGATATATCCATAAAAACCGTTATACCCTCTCCCGCAGGTCTTTAAGCATCTCCTGCACGGTTCTTCCTGTTATGGGATGGCGCAGGTACGGATTCAGCCCGGCAAGCGGCACCAGTACAAATTCCCTGTTTACCATGTCCATATGCGGGATCGTGAGATTTTCGCTGTCGATCACCCGGTCATCATAAAAAAGAATATCCAAATCCAATGTACGGGCGCCCCAGCGCACTTTGCGCACACGTCCCGCTTCTGCTTCCACTATATGCAAAAAATCAAGAAGCTCCCATGGCGTAAACAGCGTTTCCATGACAGCCGCGCCATTTAGAAAGTCCGGCTGTTCTTCCACACCGTAAGGCTTTGTACGTATCCATTCAGAGCTTTTTACTCCCCTGATCTGCTTCGATGCCGAAAGCTTCTCCAAGGCAGTCTTGAGATATTGTCCGGAATCCCCAAGATTAGAACCAAGTCCCAGATAGACGGTATGCCAGCCGCGTCGTATTTTCACGGACACATTCGAAAACGGCAGCGCGATCGGCGCCTCCGGCTTACAGATTTCAAGCTCGATCTCCCGGATCAGCGGAAATGTAAGCAGAACGCGCTCCGCCACATATTCGGCAGCACGTTCCAGCAGATGAAAACACTGTTCCTTCATTGCACGCGCCATCTCTTCGCAGACAAGCCCGTAATGTGTAGAATCGGAAAGCTCGTCAGTCTTTCCCGCCTTTCTTGTATCCGTATAGAGCACGGCATTGATATAAAAATGCTGTCCCTTCTTGTTTTCCTCCGGAAATACGCCATGATAGGCATATACTTCAAGTCCTGAGATCCGAATTTCATCCATGTTCATCCTCCATGCTGCGTCTGCTTTTCAGGGAAACGCTGATGAAAGCGCATCCCGTGCCGGATTTGCGCTGCAAAGCAGCAATTTCCGCCGCCAATCACACGCAGTCCCTGACCGCCTCCGCCATCCGGATCGCGCGCACATGTTCTTTGATGTCATGCACACGGACAAATGAATAGCGTTTCATGACCGCGAGAACCGTCGTCACGAGCGTCCCCTCTAATCGCTCATTCACAGGCAGATCCAGCGTCAGACCAACCACCGACTTTCTCGATGCACCGAGCAGCAGGGGATAACCAAACGTGTGTAATTTTTCCATATCGTGAAGCACTTGCAGATTCTGCTCATAAGTCTTCCCGAAACCGATTCCCGGATCAAGTATGATTTTATCGCGCGCAATGCCTGCTTCCTCTGCAATGCGCACACTCTTCGACAGATCAACAAGCACAGATTCCCAAAAAAGGCTGACATCCACACAACTTTTATCATTTTTCACCTGACCGGTATCGACCGCTTTATCCCTGTTATGCATGAGACAGCATGCAGCACCGCTGTCAGCAATGATCCGCGCCATGTTGTCATCGTGACGAAGTCCCCAGATATCGTTGATCATATCCGCTCCTGCCCGAAGCCCTGCCTCCGCAACCGCACTTTTATAGGTATCAAGCGAGACCGGTATGTCAAATCTTGATTTAATATGTGTGATCATTGGCGCGATACGGGCGATTTCCTCCTCATCACTGACCGGTTCATATCCCGGTCTTGTCGATTCACCGCCCACATCAATCACGGAAGCCCCCTCTTCGATCATCTGCTCCGTATGCTTCAGCGCCGCATCCATATGATTCCATTTTCCACCGTCCGAAAAGGAGTCCGGCGTCACATTCAAGATCCCCATCACATAAGTATGCGCCGCCGTATCAAACTCCCTGTTACCAATCTTCATAAAAATCTCCCCATCTGCCTGGGCAATGGCAGCTTCACAACACAATCTGCATGTTCTTTTTATCAGCACTCCAGTTACATTCCTGCCGCGCAAAGCATGCAAAGCAGGCACGGCTTAATTTATCAGCCCGATATAACAGTCCGCGCAGGCTTCTTTCCTCTGCAATGTTTTCATTCCTGTGGCTGCGCACCGCATCAACAATAACATCTGTTTCTTTTTGATCAAATCCGCTTTCCAGAAGTATTTTGGGCGCCAGTTCTGCGCTTGCCTGTTCATGCGGCGTCCCGTCTTCATATTGACGGTATCTGCCAATGTCATGTACGAGCGCGGCGGCGTAAACAAGAGCTTCCATAATGGGAACCTCTTGAACTTGTAAATGCGAAAGCTCTTGGGCTTGTGAAACCGAAAGCTTTTGGGCTTGTGATATTGGAAGTTTTTCTTTCACTGCAAGCAGCATGGCGATACGCGCCACATCAAGAAAATGCGCCATATCATGATGACAGTATCGCCTGTCCCTCTCTAATTCTTCATTCTTACGAATCGCTTCCTGATATGCGGGATTTGATAAAATCCGGTTGACTCTTTCCATTGACAGCCCTCTTTCTCTTTGCCTATTCCTCTTTCTCTTTTCCTCTTTTTCTTTTCCTCTTTCTCTTTTCCTCTTCCTCCCACTTCTTCACGGCTTCATGCCAACTCCCATGATTTTGCTTTTCAGAATCTTAAATCCGAATGAAAAGCCACCCGGCTCCGTCAGAAAAGAAACAATATTCCAATTGCACATAGCCGTCGCTGTCACGGCAAGCAAAATCATCAGATCAAGCACAAAAGCAAACAGGAATGTGTGTTTCTGCCATTTTGCTTATTCCTGCTCCTCTATTGTTTCCAGCGGGGCACGCTCTGCGGACAAGGATCGTTCCGTCTCCAGCAGCCCGCCCTGAAGGGCATCGCAATGCCTCTCCCTTTTATACTCTCACATGCAGGGCACTCCCTCTCCTGCTTTTATATTCCGACAGACATAACGATCCCTTTCGCTTTATGCTCTTCCAAGCATTGCAAAAAAGGTACGCTCAAGTTCCTGCCGATCGGCAAACGCACCGCGTTTTGCGATCGTAACAGTCTGGGAACCCGGTTTTCTCACTCCGCGCATCGTCATGCACATATGCTCCGCCTCCAGCATCACCATGACGCCCCTGCACTTCACATGAGCCATTAATGCATCGGAAATCTGCGCGGTCAGCCTCTCCTGTAGTTGCAGACGGCGGGCATAGATTTCCACGGTACGCGCAAGCTTGCTGAGACCCACGACCTCACCGTCCGGAATATATGCTACATGTGCCTTTCCAAAAAACGGCATCATATGGTGCTCACACATGGAATAAAAAACGATATCTTTCTCCAAAACAATCTCAGCGCTGTCCGTATGAAAAGTTTTTGACAATGGCTGCGCGGCTGTTTCTCCTGCTCCGCCCAAAATTTCCTCATACATACGCGCAATACGGTCAGGTGTTTCTTTCAAACCTTCCCGCTCCGGATCCTCACCGATTCCTTTTAGCAGCATCTCCACTGCCGTCCTGATCATTTCCTTATCCATGCCGTCATCTCCCAAGTCCGTCCTATACAACTTATATACCAGCGTCCCAGTACCAGTACTGATCAAGACGCCAGCATTTATGCACCTGTACTTACCAAGGTACCAACGTTCATCTGCCTATACCTGCCGGGGCATCAACGTTCACCTGCCTGTACTTATCAGGGTATCAACGTTCATCTGCTTCTACTTCTCAATGTACCGGCACTCTTGCATCACGTTCTATGCCGGCCAATCTGGTCAATGATACTTTTTCCTGCCTGCAGCTGCCTGCGTCTCATGTTCCACCGACACCTGCGCGCTTTCCGCGATTCCGTATCACTTGCTCTAACTTTCCAAGATAGGAAAGGGAACCGAATGCGACGATCACGCCGTCCGGCGGCGTCAACAGATACGCCATCTCAACCGCCTCCTCTAGACTATCCGCCGCTGTCACATGCTCGTTGATCTTTCTGATTTCCTGCGCAAGTTCGTAGGCTGGCAGCGCCCGTTGATTTTCAGGCGGCGTCACCGCTATGATCTGCTCTGCAAGCGGCGCCATCCGATTCACGATCGCTTCATAGTCTTTATCGCCTAACACTCCCATTATAAAGACTTTCGATTTATTTGTAAAATAAAAAGAAAGGGACTGTGCCAGTTTTTCAGCAGCATCCGCGTTATGCGCGCCATCTGCGATCACATATGGTTTTTTTTGTAAAATAGTCAGCCTTCCCCGCCATTGTGCCGAGACAAGTCCCTGTCTCAAGGCATCTTCTCCGATTGAAACTCCCTGCCCGTTCAACACACGCACGGTCTCCGCCGCCAGTACCGCGTTCTCGATCTGCCAGACGCCTCCAAGAGAGATCTTCAAATTCCGGTATCCGCCGTAATGAAAGCTTTGGGTCTGGATTCCGTACCTGATACCGGATACATTTTTCACATCTGCCACAGACAGCGGTGCTTTCTTTTTTGCTGCCTCCTGCGCGATCACGCACGCAGCCTCTTCTTTTTGTGCGGCGCTGACGACCGGACATCCCGCCTTGATGATTCCCGCCTTCTGCTCCGCAATCTTCGCAATCGTCTTTCCCAAAAACTGCATATGATCCATACTGATCGACGTCAGCACACTGACAAGCGGTTTCCGGATCAGGTTCGTCGCATCCAGAAGCCCTCCCATGCCGGTCTCCACAACCGCGATGTCACATTTTTTTTCTACAAAAAAACAAAACGCAAGCGCAGTCTCCACTTCAAATGCGGTCGGATGGGCATACCCTTCATCCGCCATTTCTTCCGCTGCTCCGGCGACGCGATTAAGAAGTCTTGCAAACAAAGACTTGGCGATCATTTTTCCATTCATCATGAACCGCTCCCGATACGCAAAGACCGCCGGAGAAGAATAGCTTCCCACACGGTACCCTGCCTCTTTCAGGATCGCAGTCAGATAGGCAAGCGTCGATCCCTTTCCGTTCGTGCCGGCGATATGGACAACGGGAACCTTCTCCTGCGGATCACCCAGCCTCCCGCATAATTCCCGGATGCTATCTAATCCCGGCACGCTTCCATATCGCGCAAGTTCTGCGATATATTCCATTGCCTGATGCTCAGTCATCTTCCGTGTGCACACTCCTTTTCCCGTTTTTGTGATCAGGCGATTGCGAAACACCCTACGGTAATCAAAAAACACGGGCTTCCATGCCATAGACCAAAGTCATTATAGCACGGCAGCCCGCGTTTGTATCATTCTTTTTACATAAAACATCCGCGTTCACGGTTCCGTTGCTGTTGAGTTGTCAGGCAATGTTTTGATCTGTCTTCCTTTTACCGTTCACAGCCACATTGCATCAGAAGCCTTTCCATTTCCCTGATTCCTTCCTCCTGCTCCTTCACGATTCCCTCAAGAACCGGAACAAGCGCGCAGCAAAGGTCATATTGCAGCGCTGTCTTTGCCATTTTAACCGCTCCTTCATGGTGCGGGATCATCTCACGCATGAAATTCGCATTGATGCAGTTTCCGGTCTTTGCATTGTTCATCCCGTCAAACATCGTTTGTATAATACAATCTATCTTATCCTGATAGCGGCAGACTTCATTAGGACAGTTTGTCTTTTCACGGCAGTCACACAGCATCCGCTCCATCTCGGCAATGCCCTGCTTCTGCGTGCGGATAATATTCTGTGCGATCCGTACAAGCGGTTCAAAGCACGAATACTTCAAAAGATTCTCGGACATCTCTACCGCCGCGCGGTGATGCGGAATCATCTGTGCGATAAAATTGCCGGAAATGCTGTCTGACAGCCTCGCACACGTCATTTTTTCCGTCATCTGCTCCAAAATACGCCGGTATGCGCACAGATATGCCTCCATATCGGGAAAGATTCGATTTGAATGAGACATAAACAGGTTCCATTCATGGTTTTATGATATGATATGCGGGAAATCGACAGGAAGTACCTGCACCTTGTCCCGCACAGCAGCTAGTTCATGCCGGACTTTGCAGCGTTTCCCATACAACGACCACCGTACCTGCTGCCATAATCAGAAATGCCGCGGCATAGCGCAGCGTCAGCGCTTCTCTTAAGAAGAGAAATGACAGCAGCGCACCGACAAAGGGCGCAATCGCGTAATATGCGCTTGTTTTTGCTGCACCCAGCACACTCTGCGCTTTGATGTAAAAAAAGATACTCAGTCCGTAAGCGACAAGCCCCAAAATAAGCGCAATTCCGATAAAAGGAATCCCCGGCAGGCTCTCCCCCGTAAAAAGAGCAATGAACAGCGAACCCAAACCTGAACAAATCCCTTTCAGCATCACGATCTCATAGGTATTTTTGGATGAAATACTTCTCGTGCAATTGTTTTCCAGACCCCAGCAGACCGCTGCCGCTAATACCAGCAAAGACCCCCATGAAAAATGCAGACCGGACAAGTCCTCGACGGAAAGAACCGAGCTTGATATGGTGATCAGCAGAATCGCAAGCCACAGACGTTTCGAGACTGCTTCTTTGAACACAAACAGCGCAATCAAGGAAGTCGCAACGATCTCAAAATTGTTGAGCAGCGAAGCGTTCGCCGACGTTGTGTGTAACAAACCGTACATCAGCAGAATCGGCGCCGCAATATCAAGCGCGATCATACCAAGCGTATAGGGCAGATCTTTTTTTGTCAGGTTCTCTGCATTTTCATGACGGTGAAACAAAAATAAAGCACCGATACCAAACCCGGCTCCCAGATACAGAAAAGCCGCCAACATCGTCGGTTCCATATGTTTTAACAGCAATTTGGATGCCGGCATATTCAGCGCATAGAATACCGCCGCCAGCACCGCATATAAGATGGAAACTGCTATTTTCCTCCGGTTCATATTAATCCCCATTCCGCCTTGGCGGCTCAAATAAGAATGTGAAATTTAATACTTCTTAGGCAGCGTTATTTACTGCATTAGAAATATTTTTCACACGATTCCTTCCAGTTCCTCCAAAGCCAGCCGACCGATTCTTCTAATCCCTCCACCGTTTTGGTCTCCAAAACACAACGGCAATGATGCGCTTTCGCAAGCTGCAGTCTCTGTATCAGATCGATCTCTCCGGTACCGAGCGCCCTGTGATTTTTTTCACCCAAAGCGTCATGAATGTGAAAATGCTGCAGTTCGTCCCCGTGTTCCATCAGAAACGCTTCGTCGATATTACCGACGCTGTGGGAATGGCCAATGTCCCATGTCAGTCCGAACACAGGACTCTCAAGCAGACCCTGCATCGCCTCTTTTTCATAATCCCGAAAGCCGTCCGTATTCTCGATGCAGATACGGATATCAAAGTCCCCGATCTCGTCCTCGCACATGCACCGGAATTGTGTCCATGCTTCCCGGTATTCTTTGCCGTACACCGCGAACAATTCCACCTTCCGCTCCGGCAGCGTAAAATAGACCCCATGATTCATGTGCATATTCAGAATCGGGGAGCCAAGCTTCTTCGCCGCCGTGATCGTGCGGCGCACGGTATCCGTATATGCCTGCGCGACTGCACGGTTAAAATCGCAGATGTTCAGATTTTCATCCAGATGAATCGTGTAATAAATCCCGTAACGTTCTTTCAGTTCCAACAATGCTTCAATTTCTTCCAATTTATCTGCCTGATAATCGGGCAGATTCATATTCAGTTCCACAAAATCAAGTCCAAGCTTCCGGCACAGCTTGAACGTTTCTTCCAAAGAAGAGAGTTCGATCAGCGTCGGCATGCCAAACTGGATCGTTTCTTTTCTGTTCCCACACATTTCCTTATCTCCGTTCTGTTTCCTTCAGTATATCGGAATGCAGCCGTAAACGCAAACAAAACCCGCTTTCCGGTGCCAGAGAAATACCTGATCCGTATTCTCTGTCCCCAAAAGCGGGTTTTCCTGTCTTACAAAAACGGGTTTTATTTGTTTCTTCTTTATTGTAAGCAAACAGCGGCGCGCTTACTCGATCGCAATATACTTACTCTCCTCCACGACTTCCTGCGGCTTCTGCTTTGGAATGGTCAGCCGAAGTACGCCGTTCTGGAACTGAGCCTTGATATCACCCTGCTCAATGCCCTCTCCGACGTAGAACGCTCTCTTTAAGGGTCCGGCATACCGTTCTCTGCGCAGATAGCGGACATTCTCCTGCTCCGCCGCAGCTGCCTTGGCTGCAGCAATGGTCAGGCAGTCATCTTCTACCGTTACCTGAATGTCTTCCTTTTTGAATCCCGGAAGATCGATCATAAGAAGATACTGATCCTCTGTCTCCCTGATATCGGTCCGCATCAGTCCTTCAGGCTGTACATTCTGTGCCGGTTTCTGATTTCTGCCCTCCGGTTTCGCCGTTGTGATATACGCGCGTCCGCCAAGATCATCAAAAAAATCATCAAAAAAGTCGTCGATCAAATTCTCACCAAATAATGAAGGCATCCACATTATCTTTTCCCCCCTTTATCCCTCAATCTCAATATAGCGCTTCTGTTCTTCTTTTTGTTCCGGTTCCTTTTTCGGGATCGACAACTTCAGGGTGCCGTCCTCAAACTTCGCCTTGATATCATCCTGCGTCACATCCTCACCGACATAAAAGCTTCTGCTGCACGAACCACTGTAGCGCTCCCTGCGGATATATTTGCCTTCCGCGTCCTTTTCATCTTTGCTTGTATTCGTCGTCGCGGTAACTGTGAGGTAGCCGTCCTTGATCTCGCCCTTGACATCCTCTTTCGCAAAACCCGGAAGATTCATGATCACCTCATAACCGTTCTCCGTCTCTTTCACATCAGTACTCATCATTTCGCGGCCGCCTCTTAGAGAAGTTCCGAGTGCGCGGTCGAATCCGTTTGTTCCAAATAAGCTGGGCATTAACATAAGTCATTCCTCCATTCTGTCTTACGTCTTCTTCTTAAGAAGATCGTGATACCCTGTTGCCTTTACAGCGCTTCCATTGTAATCTTTTCATTACAATGCTTTCATTGCCTTGTTACCTTTATCATTTCCATAGAAATCAGCTTCCTTGCGCTTCATTCATCGCCTCCGTTCCTTTGATACCTATGTTTTACCACCAATTGTTAGCACTGTCAAGAGGTGAGTGCTAATGAATTTGTAAAGGATTTCTAAAAATATCCTAAACACATCTGCTATTTCTTCATCCTATTTCTTCATCCTCTTCCGTTCCTCCAGCTTATCGTTCATCTTCTTTGCTGTCTTTCCGTCATTGATTCCTCGCAGTGAAAACGTAAACACGTAGACCGCCGCCGAAGTCAGACACATCAAAAACACGCCGGAAATGCTCAGTTTATACCAGCCGAAAAAATACCCGCACACCAAAACAACGGTTGTCACAAAAACATAGTGCAGGAAAATCCGGCGTACCCATCTGTTAAGCGGCATGTCACAGCCATGAAGAATCAACTCCGTGCCAAAGCCACACACAATTCCAATGGCAAGAATCTCCCACAACGTCACATACGGAATCTGCGCTGAAAGAATGTCGCAGCCGTTGGAAATCAACGTAATCAGATACCAGAATGCCGTCGCGATCAGCGTTCCCGTTGAAATGACTACTGAAAATTTTACTGCTTCTCCAATTCGTTTTTTCCACATATTGATCACCCTGTTTCTCCTGAAAATCAAATACCTTATGTCCCGCACCATTTCCCCGTCCATGCATCAGCAGATGAAACCCCGTTTTCAGAAAACGGAATACTTTCATCCTTAATATGTCAGATGACCCTACGACCATTTACACGCGCCGCTGTCCACATGCGCTTCTCCTACAGACCGAGCACTTTCTTTAGCTCCGGCACATACTGGCGCGAGATCAACGCTTTCTCGCCATTTTCCAGCAACGCCTCAAAGCGCCCGCCCATGTAAGGGGCAAAGCGCTTTACTTTCGATAAATTCAATATCATGGATTTCGAAATGCGGATAAAATCTCCTCCCGCAAGCCGATCCTCCAGTTCATACAGCTTCTGTTTCACCTCGGCAACGTCGTCTTTGACATAAGCAAATACCCGGTCATCCACCGACTCAAAGTAATAGATTTCTGCCGTCTCCACAAGGCAGATACCACCACCCTCGCGGAACACCGTCAGTCTGCCGGAATCCGGACCATTTGCATATCTGGCTGAATCGGAACCTCCCGTATGCCTGCCGATTCCCGAATCCATACTACCCGTGTACCGCCCCGTATCCGCGTCCGGACCGCCCAGACCACCCGTATGCCCGTCAGTCGCGGGAGCAGAGCCGCCCACAGGCTGACCAAAGTCACCGCCGCCTGCGAAGCGGCTTGCACCGGTATCTGCCGCAGGTGACTTGATCGCCTGTATCAGCGCCATGATGCGCTCATCGAGCTGATCGGCACGAATGATGATTTCTTCCTCGCCGCCCGGCGGCAGCGCTTCTATCGTAATCTTCACGTCAGACGCTTTTCCTTTCCTTCACGACATTTAACAGAATATAGACCGCAATCAGGATCACGACTGAAACGGTAACCCACATCACCATTACTGGCATGGTCACTACCCTATCAAGAAAGTACAGTCGGCAGTCCACTGCTTCTTTGATCCCGTTAAGAACCTCCTCCGTGACGCCGTTTTCTGCCATTTCTGCAAACACACCGCGCATGGCATGATTGCGGATCAATGAAGTGCCATAGGTACCCGGCAAAAACGACAGCACTTTCTGCAGCCCAGAACCAAAATTAGAGATCGGCATATACGCACCGCAGATGAAACCATAGCCCGCGCTGACGATCGTTCCGACCGCGCTGATCTGCCCCTGTGTGCTGATAAAAATATTGACGATAGAGGAGAGCGCCGTACCGAACAGCACCAACAGTACCGTATCTCCGCACATCAGCAGAATGTCTGACACCGTCATGTACCAGCCGACCGATTTTAAGTAGATCAGGCATGCAGCCAGCGCCGCAAAACACACGATCAGTGTGGAAAACACTGTCGCCGCATAATAGCTCATCGACAGCACGGACCGCTTCACGGGTGCAACCGTAAAATCGCCCCGCGAGCCGCTTACCTTATCCTGCACCATCAGCATATTGGAGCAGAATGCGACCGTCACGCAGCATACCGCTAAGATTGACGAGACCAGCTCCGCGCCGACAAGTCCTCCAATCACACTCTCCGGAAGCACAGATCCTTCCGGCATACTTTGGCTAAAACTATCATCATATGTTTTTCCCAAGAACGTCGCATACAATACAAGCAGAATCATCGGCGTGATCAGCGATGAAAAAAACATTCCTTTATCCTTAAAAAATAATTTTATATTTCTGACAGTAAGTGCCCTGAATTTCATACTAAATAACCATACCTTTCCGCAACCTGCGAACTTTGAGCCGCAGGCACAAATTCGTAAAAGACCGCTTTGCAAAAGACCGCTTTGCAAAAGACCGCTTTGCAAAAGACCGCTTTGCAAAAGACCGCTTTGCGGTCTTTTTCTTTTTTTACTCTGTTCTCTTTCCGGTCACGTTTAAGAACACATCATCCATTTTTCCCTTGACGATCTCAAAATCCGTAAATACCGAAGGATGTTCCATGATCAGCTTAGCTGCCGCCGCCGTATCGGGAACGGAGAGCCGGTAAGCGTTACCGTCTTTTTCATAGGGCAGTCCCATTGCCTTTACCGCCGCCTCCTCTGCGCCGTAAAGCGTGATAAAATCACCTGTATATTGATTTTTCAAGTCGATTGGCGTTCCCTCTGCGGCTATTTTTCCGCTTTCTATGATAACGACATAATCCGCCTCTGCTGCTTCTTCCATATAATGGGTCGTGAGGAACACCGTCATATTTTCATTTTTACGAAGACTTTCCACGACCTCCCAGACATTTTTGCGCGTCTGCGGGTCAAGCCCCGTCGTCGGCTCATCCAAGATCAAAATCTGCGGCTTATGAAAGATTGCACGCGCAATATCGATCCTGCGGCGCTGACCTCCGGAAAGTTTTCCGACCGGACGCTTCATCAGCCCGTCCAGTTCCAACAGTCCGGACAGCTCTGCAAGCCGGCTTTCAAATGTCTTCCCGCCGATTCCGTAAAGTGCCGCACGGCTCTTTAAGTTATCCAATACCGTGAGCTGCTGATCAAGCACCGAATTCTGAAATACGACACCGAGCAGGCTCTTGATCTCGTCCAAATGGTCGTGAAGATTTTTTCCGTCAATGATGACCTCGCCGTCATCCTTTTTTAACTGCCCGCACATCATGGAGATCGTCGTGCTCTTTCCGGCGCCGTTGACGCCCAAAAACGCGAACAGTTCTCCTCTCTTCACCTTGAAATTGAGGTGATCGACCGCTTTGATCTCGCCAAAGCGTTTGCATAAATTTTTGATTTCTATGATCGGTTCCATGCCGTCCCCCTTATCTGTCCTCTTTGTAACAGCCGGGTTCCCGTATGTCTGACTCATAGAACCGATGCTGTATCCTCATCATACCGCCGCCCGTTCAAATGTCAACAAAACTTCGGGTAAGCTGCATCAGGGACGGGGTAAGCTGCATGCCGTATAATATATCTGACGACATATTACCATAGTCGTTTCGCGATCATGCGGAAGTCCATGCACACCCGCTTCGCCGGGCGCGGTATCATGTGCTCCCCACATGCTCACGCTTCGCGATGCGCATCCGCGTTGGTCGGTAAATTTTTTCGTAAATCCGGTAAAAACTTTTTTCCTTTTGGCAGTTTTTGCATATACCGACAACAAAGGAGACAATATTATGAGCTTGAAAACATCGTATACTTTGAACTTCGCAGGAAGTTGTAATGCTTGACGAGCTTGCCGCAGGCGGCAAAACCTGCTATTTACCGCAAAAAATCGATGGCGTTCTCACCGGTACAACACATAATCCCTTATTTCTTTCACAAAGCCGCACTTCTCAAACACGGCGGCTAAATCCTGCAGGTACTCTTTGACCACGATCCGCTTGCGCCCTGTAAAAATCCTTCCGCGCCGGAACTCCTCTACAAATAAGAATAACACATCCTCCAATCCCGCAGTTTCAAAAGCACTGCAAGATTTTCCCTGCTTCTCAAATATCATGACCGGTCTTCCGCCGCGGATCGCGACAGCGCTTCCCGTTACATTGAGAAACGCCCTGCCATCCTCATGGGTAAGCAGTTTTCCCCATGGCTGCAGCGGATCTGCGGCATGCACCCAGACTGTCTCCGTAAGCGGACGGCGAAGCAGCGCCGTCACGCTCTCAAAATCTTTTGCTCGTATGAATTGCGCGCCCGAAAGTCCCCGCACAAAATAGCCCCGCCGCACTTCGCCGGTATATTCCGCCACGCGAAGAACGGAAAGTGCCTCCTGCCATGAAAGCCCGAACGCCGCGGCTGTCTCCCTGCACAGGATCAGATATCGGTCAAAGCACCGCTCCATCTGCTCTTTTACGGCTAACGGCTTTGCAGCTCGCACAAGTTCAAAGCGCCCCGCCTGCATCAGCTTTTTGTGCGCCCCGAACCGCCTTCTCGCATTCGCCTTTTGCAGACTTCCCCTCTGTAACACATGGCGCACCGGAACAAAGCTGTCCGCGCAGACGATTCCTTTTTCCACGAGGGAAAGAAGCACGTCGTAGACCGGTTCCCCGTCCAGTACGCTGCCAAGCGCCTGTGCAAAGCTCGCGCCGCGCTTACTGAGCGCCTCCGTCATCCTTGTCTCCTGTTCGGATAATAAATCCCACGGAATCTGCGGCCCCGCATCCCAATCGATCCGGTCAGCCTGTTCAAAACATACCCTGCCGTTTTCTTCCATACGAAAGAAGCAGCTTCCCTCGGATAGCACGGCGTCCAAATACGATTCCCGGTATCCTTTTACTCTTGAGGGCAGCAAATATTCCTCCCAAGCCGCTGCCGGGAACGCCGCTCCGGCAAACAGGGAGAGCGCCGCGCGCACGCACTCTTCGGGCGGAGCCTGTCTCTGCATGCGCGACAGGAGCAGCGCTGCATAGGCAGCCGGCTCCACCGTGGCAATCTCCTCACGGCGGTTTTTGACCGTCCGCGTCCTTGCACGCTGATAGAGCACGGCATGATAGTAACGCCCTTCCTGAAACACGACTTCCCCGCGTTCGCAAAGCTCGTTTAACAGTCCTTCCGTTTCCTCATCTTCCCATCCGTATCTCTCCGCGACCTGTACGACGCTCGACGCGCCGCGGTAGCGCAGCATACGGCGCACGATCTGCTGCGCCGCTTCACGGGCGTGCTGTCCGCCCGTATCTCCACAGTCCGTTTCGTGCTGACTGCAATCCCCCGTTGGCTTGTTGCTGCCGTCAATCGTCAGCGCAGTCGCATCTGCCGGCTTTTCCGATGCATCCCCTGCTGCCCCTAATGCAGCGCTACCGCTTTCCTCCGGCGCTCTTTTCCGCTGCCATCCGAATTCTGTCAGCGCTTCCCGATACGTCTCCGCCTGCTCCGCAGCGATCCAGAGTCCCTGCTCTAAATAGCATACACGCCCCTCACTCTCCAGCTGTTCAAACCACTCGACAGGCACGGCAAGCTCCCCCGCCGTCAAATCGCCCTCCGTCATCAAAAGCGTATGGAGCTGTTTTTCGTCCTGCGGCAGTTTATCATTTGCCTGCACCGCGGCAAGCTCCTCCTCTCCCGGCAGAATCAGATTCGACTGACGCTTTAACGCCTCCTCCAATTCCTCCTTTACCGCTTCATGGATCCCGCGCGGCGTCGGCGCGTAATCATACATGACGTTCGCCTCCTGCGCCCACTGAAGCGGCAGCGACATCGGGGATGCGCTTTCCGTTTCAACCTCGCGCACCAAAATCTCGCCAGCCTGTATCTGATTCAGCAGTTCCTTCACGCCCTCCACGTCCCAAAACTGTTCCATGCATTCCCGCCTCGTCTCACGGATGAGCGGATGCTCTTTTTCGCGCACGACCGAATCGAGCAGCTCCGCGCTCCGAAGCCGCTGCATCCAGAGCGGCTGTCTGGATTTTCCTCGAACACCCATCATCAGCGCCCTGCCGCAGTTATAGCGGAACGCCATATTAAATACAGACGTGGACGGCAGAATCGCCGCAAGCGTCTCCGACACATGCGCGGGTGATAGCCGGTAAAGCAGTCCTTCCGGCAGCGGCTTCTGACCGTAGGAATACAATAAAAAGCCGTCCTCATCGTCCACACTCTCCACATTCTCGCCAAGCTCACGCCCGGCAAGTCCCGCCGCAAGCAGCGCAAGCGGCGCGTTGACCCGCCGCCCGAATACCGAATGCACCATGAGCTGCGCCTTTCCCGAACGGTCGTAAAATCGCTCCAAAATGATCGTCTTATCGGTCGGCAGACCGCCCGTCGCGGCAATCTGTCTTTTGATATGCTCCCCGGAAAGAGAGACCGCCGCCTCATCCAATCCAAGCTCCGAAAGCGCCTCCGCCAGCCTGCGGTCTTCCTCCGCCTCCTGCAGGGACGCCAGAATTTTTCCGAAGGCAATTCCTGTCTCTTTATCCCTTCCCCTGATCTCCCCGTGCCAGAACGGAACCCGCGCGCCCTCGGTCGGCGCCTGACGCACGGTCACGGTATCCCTGCTGATATGCATGACCCGCCATGCAAAGGAACCGAGCAGAAACCGATCCCCTAGCTGCGTCTCGTAGACGAACTCCTCATCCGCCTCTCCGATCTTGACCCCGTCCTCCGTGCGGACGGTATAAAGCCCTTTATCGGGAATCGTGCCGCCTGCCGAGACCGCAAGCATCCTGCTGTAAGCGTCTCCCTCCACGGTCTCATGGATTCTGTCATATAAAAGCCGCGGGCGCACCGGAATATCTTTTTTATGCTCATAATCCCCTGCCAGCATCGCGAGTACGGCGCATACATCTTCTTTTTTTACATTGCGGAAATTCCACGCGCGCGGCAGAATTTTCATGACTTCGTCCACCTCATAACTGCCTGACGCCGCCATTGAGACCAAATGCTGTGCCAGCACGTCCAGACAGCCCTCCGGCGGATTCATCCGCTCCACGCGCCGCTCGTTTGTCATCTTTGCCGTCATGCCGCAGAGCACGCATTCCGCCGCAGTTCTCGGAAACAGATACATGACGCTTGTCCGGTTCGGATTGTGCCCGGCGCGTCCGAGTCTCTGCATCGTACCCGAAACCGTCCGCGGGCATCCCACCTGAAGCACCCGGTCGATCTCCCCGACGTCAATGCCGAGTTCCATCGAAGACGTCGCGCACAGCAGACGCAGTCTCCCTTCCCTAAGCGCCTGTTCCGTCTCGGCACGCTGTTCTTTTGACAGGCTTCCGTGATGGACGCGCGCAAAATCATCCCCTGCGATTAAGTTAACATAATATGACAATTTTTCCGCATAACGCCGCCCTTCGACAAACGCGATCACACTCCGCTGCCCCTGACAATACTGATAAACAAGTTCGGACAGATCTTTCCACACCGAATCCGTTCTTTTTTTATCCGGATCCATATACGGCCCCAGTATTTCAAGGCGAATGTCCTTGCGCATGGACGGAGCCGCCACAAATACAGGTTCCGGCGCAAGATATGCCGCCGCATCCTCAAGCGGTGAAATCGTCGCGGACAAACCGATGCGCTGCAGCTTTCTTTCACACAATGCGTCCAGCCGCGCGAGCGACAGCATCAGATGCGCCCCGCGCTTCGTGTCGATCAGCGCATGCAGCTCGTCCACGATGACCGCACGCGCCGTCGTAAGCACGCTGCGCCCGCTTTTGCCCGTGAGCATGAGATAGAGCGACTCCGGCGTTGTGATCAGGATATGGGGCGGCCTGCGCGCCATCCTGCGCCGCTCGCTCTGATCGGTATCCCCGGTACGGATGCCGACTGTGACAAGTTCTTCCCCGCCGATGCCGGCAAGCGGTTTTTTCAGGTTCTCGCGGATATCGGCGGCAAGTGATTTTAACGGCGAGATATAGATGAGCTGCAATTCCTGCTTCAGCGTCCCCTCCTCCGCCTGTTTTTTTAGCCTGTCCAAAAAAACAAGAAACGCCGAGAGGGTTTTACCGGTTCCGGTCGGCGCCGATACGAGCACATGTCCGCCCGCCGCGATCGCGCCCCACGACTGCTCCTGCACCTGCGTCGGTTCGCCCAGTGTCTTACGAAACCATGCCGCCGTTTCCCGTTCAAATAATGTCAGACAATCTTCCATGCCGTTTGATATCCTTTCCGTCTGTTGTCCTGCTGCTTCACTGTCCTGCTGTTTTGTGATTTCACTCCGGCGTTCTGCTTCTTGTCGCCTTGCCTTCGCCACGCCGCTTCTCTGCTACCTGACGCCGTCCTGCTTCGGAGCGCCGTACCGTTTCTGAAGCTCCAGCACCAGTTCCGAAAATCCCCTGCGGAACTGCCTTTCTCTGACCGTATAATTCTTTTTCTGCGTGTGCAGAGTAATACTCCGGTCCCGTGGCTGCGGAGAATAAGAAATTCTTGTCACTTCGTTCCAGCCAACGCTTTCGCTGCCTTTCGGAAAACGCGAGAATGTGATCTGCCTGCTGTCGTAAGTGATCTTTTGCAGGCTCGTATAAATAAGCATGACGACGCTGATCAGAATGAGTCCTGCCACCAAAAGCTTCGTCTCCAGACCTTCCTTTGAAAGCAGCCATGCCCCCATCTCTGCTATGTCTTTTCCCGAAACGATTCCCATCACAAAGATCATGCCCGCCATCAGCAGGCTGATCACCAGCATCACGATATATTCACCGGTCCGGTAACGCAGCATGCCCTCTCCCGAAAACGTACTATACGTCTGCTGATAGGCACTGCCGCCGCCCGCAGCCGCCGTGTATTCCGGCTTACAGCAGCGCACCGCCGTCTCATAAAAATCATGATATCCGGTCAGATCTGCCGTCGCGGTAACACACTTTACACCGTTCCTGTCATATAAGGAAAACGCGTCCTGATTTTGGATCTCCATGCGGGAAATCTCACGCCATGTCAGCCTTTTGTATGGGCGAAACGGCTCACCGGGCAATATCTGTTCGTCGTCATAAAGCGTGTGCCGCTTCTGCATACAGTATCCGGCAAAAAATCCGCAAATCAGGATCAGAAGCCCGATGCCGAGACACAGCAGGATCATGTCGCCCGCTTCCTCCCACGCGCCGTCAGAAATCGCGAGATATGAGAACAGTCCCAAAAATCCCATGATAAAAATGCCAAGCGCCGGCAGCACCATCACCCTAGTCCGCGGCACGGCAAGCATGCGCATTCCTCTTTTCTGATACTCCCGCTGTTTCCTGCTGCCCCGAAAAACCGGCGTCACTGATAACAGTAAGATAATCAGTCCAAAGACTGCCAGCAAAATCCATTTGATGATACGTTCCTGCATTGGTATACCCCCCCCTTCGCGGTGTTTCCCCAGATTCATCGGTTTAGCGTCCGGCTGCCCGGATCTTTACACGTAAAAAGCGAAACACCCGTCCTTGTCCATTTTAGCACAGACTGCACCGCAAAGTCTATTCGCAGTTGTGCGGTACATTACGCACAGTTGTATGTTGCCCCACCTGCATCAAATCCTCTTAACAAAAACACAGATTCCAGTTGAAGACCACACCTCTAATTTGATATAATGATGCTATGAGAAAATCATCTAAAAAGAAATCCAACCGCATATCCGCCATCATCCTGCTCCCGATCATCGCAGTGATCATTGCCGTTCCGGTCATATTGACAATCCTTGTGGAAGCTCCGGTCAGCGGCACAAAGTCTCCTGCCGGAACATCGGTCACCACCGACATCAGCGTATCCGGCAGCTCAGACGATCCGGATTCCGGCGGCGTATCCGCAGATTCAGGCAGTCTGAACCCCAACAGCATGTCCGCAGATTCAGTCAACCCGAATCCCAACAACATATCCGGCGGCTCAGACGAGTCAGGCTCCGGCAGCATATCCGCAGAGCCGAACGCTCCGGACACCTTGCATTCCGACAGTTCCGAATCACCCGACTTCCCGTCATCTTCAACGGAAGCTCCTGCGGATATCGGCACGGACAGCGCTGAACTTCACTCGTCCCCGCCTTCCGGCGATGCAGACATCCCTGCACCGCCATGCACGCTTGACGACATTCCCGCTTACTCCGGCGGACTTTATACCACAATTAACGATAATGTTCCTTTTTTTACAAACGCAGACAGCACACCGGAATCCTTTGAACGCTATTCCGTGCTAGACAGCCTTGGGCGCTGCGGTGCCGCCTACGCCAATATCGGACGCGATCTGATGCCGACTGAGGAGCGCGGGGCAATCGGGCATATCCGTCCGAGCGGATGGCATACGGTAAAATATGAAGGCATAGACGGCAATTATCTTTATAACCGCTGTCACCTGATCGCTTTCCAGCTTGCCGGAGAAAATGCAAACGAGCGCAACCTGATCACCGGAACACGGATGTTTAACGCAGTGGGGATGCTTCCCTTTGAAGAGACGGTCGGCGACTATGTGCGGGATACGGGCAATCACGTCCTCTACCGCGTCACGCCGATGTTTCGCGGCGGCAACCTTGTCGCGGACGGCGTTCTGATGGAAGCATGGTCCGTCGAGGACAGCGGTGCCGGAGTCTGCTTTAACGTTTTTGTCTATAATGTACAGCCCGGAATCATCATTGACTATGCGACCGGAGAAAGCCATGCGGACGGCGGCAGCGATTCCGCAGGCAGAAATCCTGCAAACGGCGGAAGCGATTCAGCCGGTCAGGACAATTCGCCCGGCAGCTCTAACGCCGCAGACGGCAGCATCGCGAATCCCGGAAATAATACCGATAACGAAAGCGAGCCCTCCACCCCCACAGTCACTCCCGATGCAGACTATGTGCTGAATACCAACACCGGAAAATTCCACTATCCCTACTGTGACAGTGTTTTGGATATGTCGGAACGCAATAAGTTTTTCTACTCCGGAAGCAGGGAAGATGTGATCGCAATGGGCTATGTCCCCTGCAAAAGATGCAATCCATAAAAAATTAAGACCAATTCACAGCATGCGGATTCTTCCACAGTGAGTGGTCTTTTTTTTGCGCAAAAAGCAGAAATATCCCGAAACAGCGGCATTTCATTTGTGCCAATAAGGGAGGCACAGGACATGAAGATCGATCAGGTATGAATTGACAACCGGAAAGTACGAAAAGAGGTGAACCAATGAACATCACAAATTCTACAGATTCAGGCGGAACCGTGAACGGGACTTCCGCCAGGATCAACGAGCATAAGATCATGAAAGCTTCTGCAATGACCAGCGAACATGAGACCAGCGAAACTTCCTCCATGATTGACGAACACGAAGTCATCAAAATTACCGAAAAGACGCCGGAGATCCCAAAGATCGGCAGGATCGTGCGCGGCGATGCCAATTCCGTCATGCTGACATTTGAGATCCTGTCTCTTATACACATCT
>RYVZ01000042.1 GCA_003979345.1 Lachnospiraceae bacterium | reverse complement strand
TTATTTATACTCTGCACGCTACCACAGGAGGTATTTTGGCATGAGTTTTTCTGAAAAGCTATATATCCTGCGCAGCCGGACTAATTTGTCACAATCAGCTCTCGCGGAGGGGCTTAATGTCAGCCGCCAGACCATTTCAAAATGGGAACTCGGTGTTTCCTATCCCGAAATCGACAAGCTTGTTGCTATCAGCGATTTTTTTCACGTTACGACTGATTATCTGTTAAAGGATGATACCCTTGCCGGTACTCCGGCAAACCTTGACCGTCTTGTCCTTGAATTTTTAGGTTCGGCACAGGATATGGAGCAGATATCCGACGATCTGGTCGAAATCATGCGCGACGGTATCATTGACGAATCCGAAATGATACGGATGCAGTCAATCGTACATACATTAGACAATATTTCACGTATCATTGAGAATATCAAAAGGGGATTGTGCAGCGGTATCCAGGAGATCTGAGCAAACTGCCATGCGTTTGCCAGACCAGCGATATACTACTATTAACGCTCAATTATGGAGGATCTACATGAAAGCAAAAGACATTTATCTCGGAACAATGAAATTCGTCTGGCTGAAGCTCGGCCTCGGCGCCGCCGTCACCGTCGCTTCGGTCATCCTGCTCGCGCTCTGTATGCTGCTCGGTTCCGCATTCGGCGGCGCCGGTCTTTACATCCTGTTTCTTGTATGGGTCGTTCTGACTGACATCATTTACAAGGTCGTCATGCATTATTTTGGCTATATGATCAAGGCAGGACATGTCGCCGTGATCGCATCGGCAGTCACAACGGGCGTACTTCCCGAAAACCAGTTTGAATATGGCAAACAGATGGTGCAATCCCGCTTTGCCGCAAGTAACGTCTATTTTGTTGTTGACAAGCTTGTCGGCGGTGCCGTCCGACAGCTCCAAAAAGTTATCGGCAAGATCGGCGGCGCGCTTGACGCCGTACCCGGTATGGCGCAGATCACCAACATTCTCCAGACCTTTATCGGTATCGCACTTGGCTATGTCGACGAATGCTGCCTCGGTTACTGCTTCTTAAATAAAGAAAAAGGCGCTTTTCAGGCTTCCTGCGACGGCGTCGTGATCTATTTTCAGAATGCCAAGAGGCTGTTAAAGGACGCCGCTGTTACGACTCTGATCGTCATCCTCGGCACATTTGCGGCATGGATCGTTCCGTTTGGTCTGGTTGCCGTTATTTTCCGCGCTGCCGGATGGAATATGTTTGCAGGCGTGATCCTGGCATTGATCATCGCAATCGTGATCAAAGCCGCATTCATCGACAGCTGGATGCTCGTAAAAATGATGGTATCTTACATGGAAGTCGCACCTTCCACCCAGATCACGTTTGATCTTTATGACAAGCTCTGCGGCCTCTCTTCAAAGTTCAAGGAGCTGTTTGGAAAAGCAAAAGCAGAAGGTCCGATCCAGGCATCACCGGCCCCTGCCAGGGCAGCATCCGGCGGCGCACAGCCTTACGCAAATCCTGCGGCAGGACAGTTTACGGCGCCGCAAAACAATGGCTACGGACAGCCGCAGCAGCAGGGCAATCCAGGCGCCCAGACGCAACAGATGCAGGGCAATTCCTTCGGGCAGCCTCAGATGCAGAACAATTCGTTTGGACAGCCGCAGAACGCCGCACAGCGTTTCTGTCCGCAATGCGGTCAGGCAGTATCCACCGGTATGGCATTCTGCAATAAGTGCGGTGCAAAGCTGTCATAGAAAATTGCGGATCTTCGCGATTCGCCCGTTTAGGAAGATAAGGAGGGTTCTAAGCGGAAGAACCCTGCCACAGTAGGCGGAATGGAGGATCTTATGAAAAAAATGTATTGCCGTATATTGGCAGCACTGCTCTGCGTCCTTTGTTTATCAGGCTGCGGAAACGTCCATACTTATATGACATATACCTACAATGTCTCGACAGGAGACTCGGTCGATATAAAGCTTGACACTTCCGATGATTATCAGCTTACTTCCGACCTCCCGTTTGAAATCTCCAAAGACGGTCAGCTTCTCACCTCAGGCAGTTTCATCAATGCGGACGGTTATCAGATGTATGCCGGCGCGGTCGAGGAAGATGAGAATGCCAGTCTTTTGGAAAACGGCAGCACGGATACGATCGAATATTTTATGTGGAATTACAATAATTCCGAATATAATTACGCGATTCTGATCAAAAATTCCCAGACAGGTGTTCTTTTGGGCAATACGGTATCGGAAGAATCGGCAAAGGAAGTATTTAACCGGCTGCAGATCAGTCTGAACTGAGAAAAGCTTCCAGTTATCAGGGCAAAAGAACTGTCTTAAGACAGCTCAGCCCAAATACTCAGATATGTCGCAAAAAACGAACCGGATGCGGAAACTCCTCATCCGGTTCGTTTTTTTATTTTCGTTCCTGCCGCCCGGCAAGTCCTGTCTTATAGCAAGTCCTAAGCTATTTCTTGATCGTCACCTTATCAAGCTTCCAGATATCATCCACATATTCCTGAATGGTCCTGTCTGACGAAAACTTACCTGTGCATGCCACGTTCAGAATCGCACTCTTCGCCCATCCGGATTCATTTCTGTATGCCTCCTCGACCCTCTTCTGCGCATCGGCATAGGCCCTGAAATCCTTTAGGATAAAGTACGTATCTGCCTTTGAAGTACTCTGCGTATTCAGCAAAGAATTATACAGCGTACGGAACATCTCGGTATCCTGCACAAATGTACCATTGATGAGCTGCATCAGAACCCGTCTGACGTCCGGATCATTGTTAAAGATCTCCATCGGATCATAGCCGCCCTGATTCTCATAGCGGATGACTTCATCGGAGCTTAAGCCGAAAATAAACGCATTCTCTTCCCCGACTTCCTCGACGATCTCCACGTTAGCGCCATCCATTGTTCCAAGCGTCAGCGCACCGTTTAACATAAACTTCATGTTACCTGTTCCGGACGCCTCCTTGCTGGCTGTAGAGATCTGCTCGGACACATCTGCTGCTGCAAAAATAAGTTCCGCATTCGAAACACGGTAATCCTCGATAAATACGACTTTGATCTTTCCATTGATGGAAGCATCGTTATTCACGACATCTGCAACGGCATTGATCAGCTTGATCGTCAGTTTCGCATTGCGGTATCCGGCCGCCGCCTTAGCGCCGAAAATAAACGTGCGCGGATAGAACTTCATTGCCGGGTTGTCCTTTAAGCAATTATACAGATACATGACATGCAGGATATTCAAAAGCTGGCGCTTATACTCATGCAGACGCTTTACCTGTACGTCAAAGATAGAGCGCGGATCAACGGTAACTCCGTTATGCTCCAAAATGTACTGCGCAAGACGTACCTTGTTCTGATACTTGATATTCATGAACTCCTGCTGCGCCTTCTCGTCATCCGCATAAACTTTCAGCTTGTTGATCTTCGGCAGATCGGTGATCCAGTCCGAACCGACATGCGCCGTCACCCAGTCAGCAAGCAGCGGATTGCCGTGCAGCAGGAAACGTCTCTGCGTGATACCGTTTGTTTTATTATTAAACTTCTGCGGCATCATCTCATAGAAATCCTTCAGCTCCTGCTTCTTTAAGATCTCCGTATGCAGCCTTGCAACGCCGTTCACACTGTAGCTTGCGCAGATCGCCAAATGTGCCATCTTCACCTGACCGTCATAAATGATCGCCATCTTGCGGACCTTCTCATGATTGCCCGGATACATCTGCTCGATCTGAAGAATAAAGCGGCGGTTGATCTCCTCGACGATCTGGTACACACGCGGAAGCAGACGGGAAAACAGCTCGATCGGCCATTTCTCAAGCGCCTCCGACATGATCGTATGATTCGTGTATGCGCAGGTCTTTGTCGTCACATTCCACGCCTCGTCCCATGTCAGATAATACTCGTCCATCAAAATACGCATCAGCTCCGCAACCGCAACAGTCGGATGCGTATCGTTTAACTGGAACGTTACCTTTTCGTAGAACTTGCGGACGTCGTCATGCGCCCTCATATACTTCGCAACCGCAGCCTGCACGGATGCAGATATGAAGAAATACTGCTGCTTTAAGCGCAGCTCCTTGCCTGCATAATGATTGTCATTCGGGTAGAGCACCTCCACAATGTTGCGCGCTAAGTTCTCCTGCTCCACCGCTTTCTGATAATCGCCCTTGTCAAAGGAATCCAAACGGAAACAGTCAACCGGCTCCGCATCCCAGATTCTGAGCGTATTGACGATACCGTTTCCATAACCGACGATCGGGAGATCGTACGGAACTGCCTTTACTACCTGATAATTCTCCTGATAATAATTGTTTCTTCCGTTCTCATCCACGCGGCACGCCACATAACCGCCGAATTTTACTTCTTTTGCATACTCAGGTCTGCGCAGTTCAAACGGGTTACCGTCCACAAGCCAGTTATCCGGAACCTCGACCTGATATCCGTCCCGGATCTCCTGCTTAAACATACCGTAACGATAACGGATACCGCAGCCATATGCCGCATATCCGAGTGTGGCAAGAGAGTCAAGGAAGCATGCAGCCAGACGTCCGAGACCGCCGTTTCCAAGCGCTGCATCCGGCTCCTGATCCTCAATCACATTGATATCCACGCCAAGCTCCAAAAGCGCGTCTCTCGCATCATTATATGCCTGCAGGTTGATCATCATATTTCCAAGCGCACGGCCCATCAGAAATTCCATCGAGAGGTAATATACGATCTTCGGGTCTTTCTTCTCATATTCCTCCTGCGTATCCATCCAGTTCGTGATGACCTGATCCTTTACCGCATAGGAAACCGCCTGAAAGATCTGCTGGGGAGTCGCCTCCTCCATCGTCTTGCGATACAGAGTTTTTACATTGTAAAGCACGCTGCGCTTAAATAATTCTTTGTCAAATCCCTTGCCCGCTGCTGTCGTCTTTTTTGGCATGACGCCGTCCTCCTTCATATAAGTAATTCCTGTTTCTTCCTGTCCATTATAGCGTATCTGCCAAAGAATGAAAATACATTAGCGGTAAAATTGTTATTCTTTTCGAAAAAATTATTCTGTCAGGCTGATGCTGTGCCATTCATAGATCGTTTCTTTCAATTCCCCGTCCTCCGTTATCTGAACTTCAGTCATCCAGTACAGATACTCTCCTGCCAGAAAGAGATAACGGTTCGGCGAACCCTCCGCGTCCCCGCCCTCATATTCATCAAGTCTTATAAGCTCCTCGTTCACGCCGTCCCTGTAGCGGCAAAGCATCTTTCCCCTTGTATAGTAAACAGACTCCCCGTCGCTCACAAACCCGTCATACGGCCATACGCCCAGATCCGTATCCGTACCCGACATCATATCCATGACATGAAGGGTCGATTCTTTATAACTGCTGCCCGTCACCGCGATCAGATAATCACCTGCAGCAAGCGGACGCATCATTGTATTCCCCAGATAGGACACCTCCTGTCCGGTCCTGTCATAACCAAGCAGATAGCCTTGCATATAATAGGCCGCATCCGCCGCCTGCACCGCATTAAAAAGAATATAATCTTCCGATACGGTAAACAGCGCCGGCTGCCAGTCCGTATTCGGCATCGCCTCAATTGTATGAACCGCTCCATCGTCATATCCCAGCAAAAACACACCGCCCTCCGCATTGACCAAAAGTCCCTCGTCGGTAAGGACAAACTCTCCGTGCGGTTTGTCAAAGAGAACGGTCTTTTCCTTAGACGCAATATTGAGCCGCATGATGGCTCTGCCCTCATCCAGAGCGACATAGTACAAATTGCCGTCCCTTTCCTGCAAATAATTTCCTGCCCCGTCCGCCAGCCTGATACGTCCGCTTCCGTCGGCTCTGCTTCCATAGATCGCACGTTCCTCCATATCGGTAAAGTAGATCATGCCATTGTCTCCCGTGCACAAATATCCATAGCTCTTATAATTGGAATTTCTGACAGCCTGATCCGCGTCGGTGTGGATCTTCAAATCACTCCATTGTCTGAAGGGAAGCTCTGCCAATTCCGTGGGTGCGGATCCGTCCTTCGTACCCTGACTCATAACTTCCGAATCGGGAATCGCCGCCTCCTCCCCATAATAATCCATATAGACCTCCTGCTTAACACCCGCGGTATCTATATCAGGCGTCCGCCCCCGCCGGGCCTGCATGCCGTGAATACCATATCCAAGCAGCAATACTGCCGCCAAAGATACGAAAACGCCCGCCGCCGCAGTCAGTTTTCTTCTTCCTCCGCCGTAATACCAAAACATCCGCTTCATTTTTGTATCGAGCCGCGCCCCCGGCTTCCGCGCATCCTCCCCTCCGCCTGCTTTGTCATCTATCCCTTCCATGTTCTCCAGCTCTTTTTCCGCATAATCACCCAATACTTCTTTCAGCCATTCCGTTTCTTTCTTATTTCCCTCTGTCATGATCCTCATCCTCCTTTATTCTTTTTAGAAGCTCACGTTTCGCCCGGTGCAGCCGCATCTCAACCGCATGGCGCGAAATATGAAGCGCCGTCGCAATATCCTGTCCGCTCATTTCCGCATAATATTTCATCCATAGCAGTCTGCACATCTCCTCAGGCAGGCGGGAAAGCGTTTCCCGCACCTTTTCTTTTTGCGCGTCATCCCCTTGTTCCGGTCTGTGTATCGGTTCAGACATACCGGTATCATACGCCCGTCTCTCCGGCGTCACCGTGATTTCCTCCCGAAGCGCGCAGCTCTGACGTTTCCTTTCATCGCGCAGCATATTCAATGCTGCGTGCCTGACAACGCAGATCACCATGTAATAAAGTTCGTCCGGTGTCAGCGCATCATAATGTTCCCTCATCCGCAGCAGCCGGACAAACGCGGTATGCACCGCATCCTCTGCCTCATTCCGCCGTCCGAGAATGCGATATGCCGCTCGGTATAAGCAGTCGCGATGCTCACGATACAACGCCTCTATTTTCTGATTCCATCCCTGCTCCTGCTTCACTGCTTTCCTCTCCTTTTTCACCGCTCCTGCGCGGACTTCCGCGATCCGTCCGTCTCACATGACTTTTTTGTCCTTTACTATATAAACACATCAGAACCGGTATTTCTCACTATAAAATAGAATTATTTGCAATCAGAACATATTTTCTGCCACTTTTATTGATATTTATATAGATTTTATAATAACAGTCAAAAAAAGAACCCGCCGTGAACTGACCTCCAACCGTTAGGTTTTTGGTCTGATTTTGGGTGGAAAGTTCACTTAAGGTTCTTCTTAAATCTCTTTACTCTTTATAAAATTTCTCCGCTCATTCATATTGAGCGCTGCACGGCTCCGCTTATTCCTTTTTCTGCCTGCCATCCTCCATATAAATCATGCGGTCCGCCTGCTCTGCGAGCGCAAGATCATGCGTCACCATCACGATCGTCATTCCGTCCCTGTGCAGCCGGTGCAGCAGATCCATGATCTTCTGCCCGTTCTCCTGATCCAGATTGCCTGTCGGCTCGTCAGCCAGCAGGACCCCGGGATGGTTCACGATCGCCCGTGCAATCGCCGCTCTCTGCTGTTCCCCGCCTGAAAGCTGCGCCGGATAAGCGCGAAATTTACTGCCAAGCCCAACGGATACAAGCGCCTCCTGCGCGCGTCTCTTCCTCTCCCGGTACTTCACATGTGCATAGCCAAGCGGCATTGCAACGTTATCTACGGCATTCAGCTCTTTGGCAAGATAAAACGCCTGAAACACAAAACCGATGCTCTGATTGCGGAACCGTGCCAGTTCACGGGTATTCATATCACTGATCTTCTGTCCGCAGAATAAATATTCTCCCGAAGTCTGCCTGTCCATACCTCCCATAATATTCAGAAGCGTGCTCTTTCCGCAGCCGGAACGCCCCGTGACTGCTACAAACTCCCCTTTCCCAATATTCAGGCTGATGCCTCTGAGCGCCTCGGTCACGGAATGGTTTTTCTTTTTTCCGCTCTCATACCGTTTTACAATCTCTTTCAGCAGCAAACACGATTCCATCTGACTCTGCCCTCCCGTCCTTTTCAAATAGATTGTATGATTTTATTTGAAAATTCATATATCATCTATGATTCTTTCAATGCCCCGGCAAGCTGCTTTCCTTTTACAAGCAATGTGGCTGAGCCGCAGATGATCATTGCCGACAATGCGCTGATTCCGAGACATGCAAACACTGCTTCCCCATGCATGGTTCCCGTCATGGAGAGCGCAGCAATATGCACCCGTGATACCGACGGACCGGAACAGACGACTCCGATCAGCGTTCCCGCCATGATCACGCCGCCGGCCTCCGCTAAAAGCTCTGCAAACAGTCCCGCATATGTCGCGCCGCATGCAACCGAGACTGCGTTTGTTTTTTCCCTCCGGTGAAGGATCAGAATAAACGCGCCGATCATGCCGCTTGTCGTGATCGCAAGCACGGAAACGCCCAGCCAGAGCAATGTGCGATACGGGATCATCAAATCCGCCGCACTGTTGTGCAGCTTCACCGACTGCTGGGTCAAAGAAAAATGATAATCCGTTCCCGCGCCGTTCAGCTCTTTGACAAATTCGACGAGGACATGAAAATCAGCCTCCCGGTTTCCCGGAAAGAATTGAACGGATACCTTGCCGTTTAATCCTTCTGCCTCTGCAAGCAAATTCATCCGTTCGATTGGAAGCATGATGCAATCCGTTAATAAGATCTGATCGTCTGCGGAAATACTGTCATAAGAACCGCTGATCACACGCTCCTCCAAAGCAGCCGGCGTCGGCGTCAAAGCACTGATCCGGCACTCCCAATCCTCTCCGGACAGGATCCTTCCGCCGGATACGGTCAGCGAGGAAAGCCCGAATGCCGTTTTCTCCTGCCCTTCCATCAGCCCGCTTCTTTGCAGTGTCTCCGCCGCCCTGCTGCCGATGCAGCCCTGCTCCGGAACGCCGTCAAACCCGAGAAGCGCTCCGCTTTCCTCATCCACAAAGACCAGGCAGACCGTTTCCCACTCTCCCGTATCAGGAATCGCGACCGTTCCCTGCACATAGGGCAGATATAGCATATCAAATCCTTTCGCTCCCTCCTGCTGCCGCAGCCGTTCCATCTGCCCAGGCGTTACCGGAAATCCGTCAGGCTGATAGTTCGTTCCCGTAAGATAACAGGTGAGCTGAACCGCATCCCTCCCGATTCCCTCATCGATC
The DNA here is from genome assembly GCA_003979345.1 of Lachnospiraceae bacterium. Classification (GTDB taxonomy): domain Bacteria; phylum Bacillota; class Clostridia; order Lachnospirales; family Lachnospiraceae; genus DLAJ01. Next base: position 12,601 of record RYVZ01000042.1, on the reverse strand, counting down.
CTGCGAACGGTATCATCACACGACATGGTCGTATTCAGACAATACGAAAACAGATACATTCCGACAGCCGCCTGAATCAAAAGCAGCAGATACATTTTTTTATGCAGCCAGATCATTCTGCCTGTTTTTCTGAAAAAATAATCCATCCTACGATACTGCCCCCTCAGAACCCTTTTCCCCATATATCTTACTACGGGGCTTGTTTCTCTTACCCGCGCATGCTTTCGCCTGATCTTGATCCTCTGCTTGCACGTACTTTCACCCGGTCTTGATCCTCCGCCTACGCATGCTTTTACCCGGTCTTGATCCTCCGCCTGCGCATGCTTTTACCCGGTCTTGATCCTCCGCCTGCTTACACTTCCGCTGAGTACGGATCCGGTCAATGTTCTTCTTTAAGCAATGATGCAGGAGTCGTTCCTTTCGCCGCCTGCAGATACACGATCCCTGACACCGCCGCCACGATCAGAAACAGCGCTCCCACGATGCAGAGCAACATCCACAGCGACGGATAACCGTACACCGTACGCATATTCCGGATCACGATCGGAAACAGCAGCAGATCAAGCAGCAGGGCACAGGCTGTCAAGATCCCGTTCTCCGCAAGAAGCTCTCCGTAAATGCGCAGTCCCGTTGCTCCCATACTGATCCGCAGCCCGATCAGATACCGCTCCTCGCAGACTTTTCCACTCAAGATCAGAATAATGCTGATCAGCGCCGTGACCAGCACAACGCTTCCTTTTTTCATTTTATCTGCAATCTGCATTTGAATAGACTCCACATAGGGAGCGTTGATCTCTTCTCCCCACGCAAAGTCCAAAACAGTATCGGCAAAATCGAGACTCGACATTGGAAAGCGGATCGCAGAGTCCCGGTCCCTCATGCGAAATGACAGTCGAAACTGCATGCTGTCACCTGCCGCAAGCTCCTCCATACAGCGGTACGGAACCGCAGCGACCCCATACATTTTGGGCACGTTGACCTGTCCGACCACTTCATATTCCTCCCCCAAAAGCGAAACCGTCTCTCCGACCGACACGCCAATCTCATCCCTGATCAGACAGACATGCGCTCCCTGCATATATTCCTCCGCAGTGATCATCCTGCCTTTTTCCAGTTCAAAGCCTTCCAGTTCAAAATATTCGGGCGTCACGCCCGCTATGCCGAGCGTATTCACCTCATGCTCCGTCAGCCATAAAACGCTTGTATACGCGATATATCCGCACTTTGCAACCCCTTCCGTAACTACCCGTTCTTCTATTTGCTCCGGCGGGAAATAGACGCTCCGGCAGTCGGCAACGATCCGGTTCTGCGGATCCTCATAGCGGCACAGCACCAGATTATCCAGCATAAAGCTGACCGTCGAAAGCACGGCAATCGGAAACATCAGACCGATTGCAACCGTCACGACAACGACCATATTCAAAATCCGATGATGATATAATACATGCAAAAGACCTCTCATACCGCTCTACCTCATAAGGATGCGCTCCAGTTCCCCTAAACTGACTTCTCCGACAAATTCCCGCTCCGAACCGCGCAAAATCTCAAAACTCGGATACCAGCTAATTCCGTATACTTCCCGAAACAGCCCGAAATCATCGCCGGCTTCTCCTTCCTCTTCCGTTTTATCCCGATAAATCCGCACCACATCATACCGTTCGCTGACTTCCTCCGAATCGATCAATTCATCTTCCGCCTCGCAGTCACCGCATCCCTTCATTGCAAAATATATGATCTGCTGTTTATCTGATTCCGCTTGAAAATACCGCTCAAGCAAATAAGCATCCGCCTGTTCTACCAGCTTTTCCTGCGGCACAATTTCCAATGCGATCAGTTTTTGAATGATCAGCTCCAGCTTATCCGTGCGAAAAACAACCGTCCCCTCCCCGTCAACCAGGTAAAACGTCGGCAGGGAAGTCGCCAGCATCAGGTTTTCATCCAGACAGTAACAGTACTCGCGCGATATCCCGTACTTTTCTTCCAGATTGCGCGGTACTGAATTGGAGTAAAGATATGCATATCCGATTTCATCCGTTCCGAATACCCCCATCAGATCCCGCAAGGTATCCATGCTGCCAAGGCAGCCGCCGCACGAATCGGATAAGTAAACAAGCAGATTCATCTCCTTTTCAATCGGCGGACCGCTCAGGTTTTTACCGTCCGTATCGACCACCGGCAGAATCGAGACATGATCTCCGTTTTCCAGATAGATGGACTCCAAAAGAGCTGCCTGTCCGCTCTGCTCCTCTTGGATGTCCTGCATCTGCTGTCCCTCTGCCTCTTGTAAATCTCCCTGCATCTGCATGCTTTGCAGTTCGGAATCGTTTTGCCCTGCAGATCCGTCCTGCATAGGTTGAAACCTTGTAAAGCTCCAAATATGTACTCCCGCGGAAACGGTCAACATACACGCAAGTATCACTGTCGCAAGTTTCCATTTTCTACTCACTTGTTTCCCGCTCACTTGCTTTTCATTCTCTGCATTTATCGCGCCCTGTTCTTTCTGAGTACTTTCGGCGTGACCCGCATCGTCCCAATCCGTAATTTTTTGTTCCCCCATTTGCGTTTTCCCCTATCTGCAGCTCTATTTTTTCTCAAAGTAATACACCGTCTTCCATAGCGAATCGACCGCATAAATGTGATCGTCGTCCACCACGTCGAGATAAAACGGATAATTTGCCGGCTCGTTCTCGAAGTTTGTCATATCACGCTCATCTCTGTCAAACAGACAAACCGCCGACTCTGCTTGTCCATCCATAGTCAATAAATTCAACTGTTCACCGCTTAGCGAGATTGCGTAGATCCGACTATTCGATATACAAAAGTCAGCCGGAGTATAAGCATATGGAAACTCCGCAATCTGGTCAAAACCGTCACCGGCACATTTTAGGAGAAAATTATTACCGAGTAAATTAACCTGCGAACGCGACTCACCAATATAGCAAAGTGTAAACGTATTTGCCGCATAGACTTCTCCTTCCCATTCAGCCAGTACGCCGGAAATATGCGGTTCAAGCGGTGTTGCCTTTCCGTTTTCCGCAATATAATAAACTGCCGCATCCTTCACATAATTGGTCCAAACACTCATATAGATCGTACCGTTCCCATCTACCGCCATATCATGCATGAACACCGTTCTTTCAAAATAAACACCGGTATACGGTACTTCTTCCTGAAATCTCATCTCCTTATCAAAGATCTGCACTCTGTGATTTCCCTGATCAAGCACATAGATCAGGTCATTATGACGAATAATTGCCGTAGGGTTCGTAAAATTACCCGGTTCCGCGCCAAGTTCACCGTACGAAGCTGTCCGGTTTCCCTCTACATCAAGTTCCACAACACAGTTGTTGTCAAAATCACAAACATATACTTTATCTTCCAGCGCACAGATCCCATAAGGTCTCCCAATTCCGGTCTGTTCCTTTGACCATATATGCACGTCATATTCTCCATCACTTTCACTGAATAAAGCCTCCGGGGATATTTCAAATAATTCCTGCGCCTCCTGCTCCGTATACACCGGAACTTCCGTCGGAAATTCATGCTCCCGCTTCTCTTTCGATCCACACGAAGTTATGAAAAGAATGCTCCACAGTACGCAAAACGCCAGCCTTCTTTTGGGAACTACTGTCTGCATAACCCTCTCCTTATTTCAAATTTGTTTATATTATCATCCAATCTTTTTTATGTATAGAATTTCAGGCAGGACAGTTCCCTTTTATCTACAACATTGTCCCGACGGATGACTCCATTCAATTGTTATATTGCTTCCATAGGTGATCGTCTTGTAATTATAGTATTTTCCCGGATTCTTGCTGTCATAGCATAGAGGCGTTCTGCAGCTATCCGGTAATTTTACCGTGTACGCGTTTTCCTGCGCATACACACTGTTTCCCATCAATAGTACAAAAAATAGCATTCCTGCCACTATCTTTTTTAGACGAACCACCAGCTCCACCTTTCTCCTGCTGTCCTGCCTGAAATCTTACCCCCCCCCCCTTTATGCACTTATCCATTCTTATTTTTTCTCAAAGTAATACACTGTCTTCCACAGTGAATCGACCGCATAAATATGATCGTCGTCCACCACGTCGAGGTACCACGGGTACTCCAACGGTTCATTCAGGATATTAGAGTCATCCCTCTTTCCGGTTTCACAGATATAAACTGCGGAATCCAGCTCTCCCTGCATGGACAAACGGTTAATCTGCACATCTGCACCCTCCCACTTCATGCGCACAGAAATTGCATAAATCATATTATCCACGATACAAAAATCCGCAGGAGCATAACCAAATGGAAGCTCGGCGAGCTGGTCAAGTCCGTCATTTCTGCACTCAAGGAAAAAGCAGGGTCCGCCCCTCCCTGCCACAAAACATTTTACTTTACCATCCCTTCCCGGAAGCTCCACATAGTCCTGATAATACCAAAAGGCGCTCATAGCATACACATCACCGTCATATTCCGCAAGCACTCCGCCGATTCGCGGCAGGATCGGATTGGTGCTCCCGTCCTCTGAAATGTAGTAGACCGCCGTCCTGATATCGCTGCTTTCCCAAACGCTTAGATAAATCGTTCCGTCCGCATCAATCGCCATATCCTGAAAATATACATTTTCGCTGAAGGATCTTCCCCGATACACAACCTCTCTTAGATAATTCATGTTTTCGTCATAAATCTGAATCCGGTGATTGCCCTGATCCAGCACATAAATCAAATCATCGTGATGCAAAATAGCAGTCGGATTTCGAAACTGTCCCTCCCCCTCGCCATACTCGCCGTATGATGCAATTCGATTTCCGCTCTTATCTAATTTCACCACACACGACTCATCAAAGTCGCACACATAAATCGCATCCCCAACCGCACAGATGCCATAGGGTCTTCCATTTCCTGTCTGCTCCGCATCCCATATATTTACATTATAGACTTCCTCATACTCGTCACATAAAGGATCATCCGGTATATTATGAAATTCTTCTGCTTCACTCTCTGAATACATGACCGGAATTGTTTCAGGCAGCGTCCTCCCGGTTCCGGTATTTTCTTCTTTTGTATTACCGCAGGCAGACAATAACAAGCCACCCGTTAATATCGTCAATACCCCTATACTGTGCTTCATCATTTACAGCCCCTTTCTTGCTATTCTATTTTTTCTAAAAAATAGATGGTTTTCCAAAGCGAATCAACTGCATATATATGATTATCATCTATCACATCAAGATACCACGGATACTCAATCGGCTCACTAGAAATATTGGAATAATCTCGCTCCTCTCTTTCAAAAATATAAACCGCAGAGCCTAATTTTCCGTTCATCATGAATCGATTCATTTGAATATTCAAAGGGTCATAAAGCGTAATCGCGTACAACACCTCGTCTTCAATAAAAAAGTCTCCTGCCGCATACTTATAAGGCAATTCACACAATTGTTCCAATCCACTTTTTGTACACTTGAACAAAAAATTTGATCCAAATGTAGCTCCTCTTGCTAATCCATTAGATGTTTCAACATAAAACAGACTGTATATATTAATTGCATAAACTTCTCCTTGGTACTCTGCTAAAACACCGCTGATATGCGGCTCCAACTGATTCAACGTTCCCTCGTCCGATATATAATAAATAGCCGCATCTTCAACAAAATTTTCCCATTCACTCAAAAAAACAGTCCCGTTCTGATCAACTGCCATATCATGAAAAAACACATTTTTCGAAAAAACAACCCCTGTATAAGGTATCTCTTTTTGATAATTCATTTCCAAATCAAAAATCTGTATTCTATGATTTCCCTGATCTAGTATATAAAGAGAATTCTCGTGACAGATTATGGCTGTTGGATTTACAAAATTCCCCGGTTCTGCACCAAGCTGTCCATATGAAGTGAGTGGTTCTCCACTCAATGCCAGTTGCACGATACGATGCCCTGAAAAATCTGAAACATAAATACAATTTTCTAAAACACATATTCCATATGGACTATTAATCCCTGTTTGCTTTTTGGTCCACCTATGTATAATATACTCATCCTTATAGTTTTCAAATAATTGCTCGCCATCCTCATTCCATACTCTCTCTAACTCAATTTCTGTATAGATTGGAATTTCATAATTTACCACCTCTTCTTTTTTACTACAACCTAATAATATACAAAGCATCAGTGTAAAAACACATATAACTTTCTTACTTTTATCTATACAATAGCTTTTCACATCCCACTCCCTTATCACCATTCAGGCAGAACAACCATCAACTATCTACAACACTCTCCTGTGGGGCTATTTATTATTACATATTTTCCAGTCATTGCTCTTGCCAAAAATCGATGATAGTTCTCTAAGTTCTTACTATCATAACATAGTGGCGATCTGCACTCATCACTTATCTGTTCCGTTATAACAAAGGAATCGTCCGCATGCGCACTCAAAACGCTGCCCAGCATCAAAATCGTCGCCGTTAATACCAATAATCTCTTTTTTCCTCTCATCTGAAATTCCTCCTATTCTCATTTGTTCTGCCTGAACTATAATTTCACTATCCACTGTTATCTCACACTACATCCTACGTGTGTATCAACACTACAACTATAGCACATCACATCATACTAATCAAGCTTTTTTTAGTTTATTTCCCCAAAATAGCAAAACAAGCGACAGTGATTCTCCTCTGCCGCTTGTCTCATTCAATTCCTATTTAATTTGCACTGCACAACTATTCAGCGCCGACAATATACCAATTGACATCATCCGGCTGCACATACCGCCGCTTTGCCTCTAGCGCCTTATCCCGTGCTTTTACGACACCTTCTCCACGCCGAGCTTCACATTCTCCCCGTTAATGTTCCACTCTTTTCCGGCTTCGCAGTCCGCATCTGTGACAAACGAGTCGGCAAGCACCTTCTCGCCGATCGCCTGCCGGTGTTTGTCGATCAGACGCGCGATTTTGTCATTGCCGCTCACATAGACCGTAATGTGATCCATGACCTCGAATCCGCTGTCCTTTCGCATCGTCTGGATCTTACTGATGATCTCGTAAACAAAGCCTTCCTCGATCAGCTCTTCCGTCAGGTTCGTATCTAATACGATCGCCGTATCATGATCGCTTTCTGCAACATAGCCCTCCTTCTGCGTCACCTCGATCAGCAGATCTTCCTCGGAAAGCGAGACTTCTGCGCCATCCACATCAAAGGCAAGCACTCCTTTTTCTTTCAGCTCCTTCATCGCCGCATTCCCGTCAAGTCCTGCCAGATGCTCTTTTATGCCGCCAAGCTGCTTCCCATATTTAGGTCCGACTGTCTTTAACTGCGGCTTAAAGCTATAGCTCGTAAATTCGCTGACCTCGTTCGTAAATACGATCTGCCTGATATTCAGCTCATCCCTGACAATATCCTGATAGAACGCATCCAGCTCCCTGTCAGTCTTGACGAACATTGTCCCGATCGGCTGGCGGTTCTTGATATTGGCGGTATTGCGCGCCGCGCGTCCCATGACGACAAGCTCCAATACCTCCTCCATATCCGCCTCCAGTTTCGAATCGATCATGGATTCCTCCACCTTCGGGAAATCGCACAGATGAACGCTCTCCGGCGCCGATGCGTCGATGCTGCACACTAGATTGCGGTAGATCAGCTCGGTCATGAACGGCACCATCGGAGCCGCACATTTTGCGATCGTCACAAGCGCCGTATAAAGCGTCATGTAAGCGTTGATCTTATCCTGCTCCATGCCCTTCGCCCAAAAACGCTCACGGCTTCTTCTGACATACCAGTTGCTCATTTCATCCACAAAATTGTCCAGTACCTTGGCTGCCTCCGGAATGCGATAATTGTCCAAATGCTCATCCACCGCACGGACTGCCGTATTCAATTTTGAAAGCAGCCATTTATCCATGACCGGAAGCTTCTCATATTCCAATGAATACTTCGTTGCGTCAAATTGATCAATATTCGCATACAGGACAAAAAACGCATAGGTATTCCACAAGGTTCCAAGGAATTTACGCTGTCCCTCCTGCACCGCTTTCCCGTGGAACCGGTTCGGCAGCCACGGCGCGGAGTTGATATAGAAGTACCAGCGGATCGCATCCGCCCCGTACGTCTCAAGCGCCTCAAACGGATCGACCGCATTCCCTTTGCTCTTAGCCATTTTCTGGCCGTTTTCATCCAGCACAAGACCAAGCACGATCACATTCTCGTAGGGCGATTTGTCAAAGAGCAGCGTGGACTCCGCCATAAGCGAATAAAACCATCCGCGCGTCTGATCGACAGCCTCTGAAATAAACTGCGCCGGGAACTGCGATTCAAACAATTCCTTATTTTCAAACGGATAATGATGCTGTGCAAACGGCATTGCGCCCGAATCAAACCAACAGTCAATGACCTCCGGTACGCGCTTCATCGTCCCGCCGCACTTCGGGCAGGTGCAGGTGATCTCATCCACATACGGTCTGTGCAGCTCGACCGTGCGCGCTGCCGGATTGCCGCTTAATTTTTCCAATTCCTCACGGGAACCGACCGACTCCTGGTGCGCGCAGCTTTCGCACTCCCATATATTGAGCGGCGTCCCCCAGTAACGGTTCCTCGAAACGCCCCAGTCCTGAATGTTTTCCAGCCAGTTGCCGAAACGTCCCTCTCCGATCGAGGGCGGAATCCAGTTGACCGTTTTATTATTGCGCACAAGCGCATCCCTGACCGCGGTCATTTTGATAAACCACGACTCGCGTGCATAATAAATGAGCGGCGTATCACAGCGCCAGCAGAACGGATAATCATGCTCGAACTTCGGCGCGTCAAACAGCTTACCCTCTTTGTCAAGATCTTTTAAGATTTCCGGATCCGCCTTTTTTACAAACAGCCCCGCATACGGCGTCTCCCCCGTCATATTTCCTTTTCCGTCGACAAACTGCACGAACGGCAGATCATATTTCCTTCCGACCTGCGCGTCGTCCTCGCCGAATGCCGGCGCAATATGGACAATACCGGTACCGTCGGTCATTGTGACATAGGAATCGCAGGTCACATAATGTCCTTTTTTATGCTGTTTTTCTGCAGCGTCGCCGGCACATGAAAACAGCGGCTCATATTCCTTGTATTCTAATTCCTTTCCGCTGCAGGTTTCAAGCACCTCATATGCCGGGGCGCCCTCCGCGCCAAGCTTTCCGAGTACCTGATCTGACAGCGCCTGCGCCAGATAATAGACATAGCCGTCCGCCGCTTTTACTTTGCAATATACCTCCTCAGGATTCACGCAAAGCGCCACATTCGACGGCAGCGTCCACGGCGTTGTCGTCCATGCCAGAAAGTATGCGTCCTCGCCCTTCACCTTAAAGCGCACGACTGCGGACCGCTCTTTGACAGCCTTGTAACCCTGCGCAACCTCATGCGTGGAAAGCGGCGTCCCGCAGCGCGGGCAGTACGGCACGATCTTAAAGCCTTTATATAATAATCCTTTATCCCAAATCTGTTTTAATGCCCACCACTCAGACTCGATAAAGTTATCGTGATAGGTCACATACGGATCATCCATATCCGCCCAAAAACCGACCGTCTGGGAGAAGTCCTCCCACATGCCCTTGTATTTCCAGACCGATTCCTTACATTTTGAAATAAACGGGTCTAATCCGTACCCCTCAATCTGCTCTTTTCCGTCCAGACCAAGCAGTTTCTCCACTTCAAGCTCTACCGGAAGCCCGTGCGTGTCCCACCCTGCTTTCCGCGGAACCATATATCCCTTCATTGTGCGGTAACGCGGAATCATATCTTTGATCACGCGCGTTAAGACATGCCCGATATGGGGCTTTCCGTTAGCAGTCGGCGGTCCGTCATAAAATGTATAGGTCTCCCCGTCTTTCCTCTGCTCCATTGACTTGCGGAAAATGTCATGCTCTTTCCAGAATTCACTGACTTCCTTTTCACGCTCCACAAAATTTAGATCCGTTGTTACTTTTTGATACATTTTCGTGCTCCTTTCTCTCAGATGAATGTTAGGCAATTGCGAAACACACTTTGATAACATATATCGATGAATGTGACAGGCGTTTCCAAAGATACAAAAAAGACTTCGTCCCGCAACAGGACGAAGTCTTAGTTCGTTTACCACCTCTTACAGCATACGGCCGCCCCGCATCATGCGGATCCGGTTTATATGGTCCCCTGTAACGCTGGGGCTGCGTCAGCACTTACTTACCGCCAGGCTGCTGTCTGGCTTTCGGACTGTCGTCCGGCTTTCAGGCTGCGACTCGAAAGTGATTTTCCCCTCATTCGTACTCATACCGGTCTCGCACCTCCGCCGGCTCGCTGTGAATTTCCGAATCAGGCTACTGTCTTTGTCAGCGTCTTTCTTATATTATAGAAATTCTATTCATCTCTTCATGCTTTTTGCTATTATAATGCGTTCGTTTCGTCTTTGTCAAGACTTATGAAAAGTCAAAGGTGTTATAAATTTCACCCGACTGATAATCCATAACTTCTATTTCGTTATTGCCGCCATAAAGCTCAACATAAATGAGCCCGTCCGTTACTTCGAAATAGTAGAAACTGTCATCACAGATGATGCTGTCAGGAATGGTCTCCAGATCCGACGTCAGATATTCCTCAATGTCAAGCTTATGCACTTCCATTCCGTTATTTGCAGAATAGTAGATCGAACCGTCTGCAAAATAGATATCCTGATTCAGGTCAAAGTCCTGAAGATCCTCCGCGATCAGCTCATAAGCGCTGCCGTCCTCCGTCGTCAGTAGCATATCTCCGTCAGGCGTATTAAACGCAAAGAAGATATGTCCGCTGATATCAAACGCCGTCAGACAGCTGACGTTTTCCAGATTATAGTCGGAAAGTGCGAACAGTGTCTGCTTGTCAGTACCGTCCAGCTTCATCTTGCACATGGTATGGTCATCGAGCCGCTCATAGTATACATATCCGTCGAGAATATAATAATACCCGAGCGAATCCATATCGACCTTCTCATTGCTTCCGCTCACCGGATCATAGCAGTACAGTTCATAATAGTCATCATAATTATCGTAATAGATCAATCCCTCATAGTAAGAGAACGAACATACCTGTGTTCCGTTCAGCAAAAGCTCCGGCTGCGCGCCTTCCTTCATATCAATTTTGTAGAAAGCATACGTCCCTGTATCGGAATCCCTCGACGTAAAATAAACATCATCGTTGATCACGGCAAAATATCTGACGTCAAAATCGACAAGCGAGTATGCAACCTGTGTATCTGCATAAACCAGATTATATCCATCCCACTGATTGTTCTTAAGCAGAATGTAGCTGTCTCCGTAATATCCGGTAAAAGAAGCACGATAATCCGTCACAGAACCCTGTGTTGCAATGCCAGGATCGATCTCCGGTACATCTGGCTGGTCAGGCTCCTCGGTCGGTTCCGGTTCATCGGTCGGCTCCGGTTCGTCGGTCGGTTCCGGTTCGTCGGTCGGTTCCGGTTCATCGGTCGGTTCCGGCGTTACCACTTCCTCCGGTGCAGAAGTCGGACCGGATGCAAGTGAACCCGGACCGCTCTCCGGCTTATCATCCTTCTTGTTTAACACGATGCCGACAATGATTCCCACGATCGCAAGGAAAATGACAACGATCACACCAACTACTACACCAAGCTTTTTCTTGTTTTCCTTCTGTTGCTGCTGATAACCGGGACTCCCTGCGCCATAACCATATGTAGGATTATTAAATCCGCCGCCCGGCTGATTCGGAGCGTAACCCTGATTCATGCCAAAGCCCTGATTCATGTTGGCATCGCCCTGGCCCATGCCAAAGCCCTGGTTCATACTGCCCGGCTGATTCATACCGAAGCCCTGATTCATATTCGCGTCGCCCTGACCCATGCCAAAGCCCTGATTCATGCCAAAGCCCTGGTTCATGTTCGCATCGCCCTGGCCCATGCCGAAGCCTTGGTTCATATTCATGTCTCCCTGGCCCATGCCGAAGCCCTGGTTCATATTCATGTCTCCCTGGCCCATGCCGAAGCCCTGATTCATGTTCATGTCTCCCTGGCCCATGCCGAAGCCCTGATTCATGTTCGCGTCGCCCTGACCCATTCCAAAGCCCTGGTTCATGTTCGCGTCGCCCTGACCCATTCCAAAGCCCTGGTTCATGTTCGCATCACCCTGACCCATGCCAAAGCCCTGATTCATGTTCGGCTGTCCTGCACCGCCCGGCTGATTCATTCCATAGCCCTGATTCGCGTCAGCTGCCTGAAACGGCTGCGTTACATCACCCGTCTGATTCGTACCGAACCCCTGATTCACGCCATAAGGATTCTGCCCTTCCGGCTGTCCATTCGTCGGATTGTTATTATCCTGCATAATTCCTCCCTGTTCCGGACGGTACGCTTATGTATTCTGTCGCAGCCTCCGTCCTTGTCATTTTTAATGCCAGTACGCTTTTTTATCTGCTTTATGATAATCTAAAAATAAAAACATGTTACTTTAATAATAACATGTTTTTTCATAATTTCCATAACTTTTTTTACCAATTACGCGATCACGCCCAAATTTTGTATTTAGTAATAGTATAAGGCTTCTTTTTTTACAGATAATAGTATCAGCCAAAAATGACTATTTCAGATAAACGGAGGT
>RYVZ01000063.1 GCA_003979345.1 Lachnospiraceae bacterium | reverse complement strand
ATATTGCAGGCGATTATACGGCGTATACGGGCGACGACAAAGCAGCGTATTATGAAGCATATCTTGACCAATTAAAAGGCTGGGCGGAGTCGGAGGACTCGCATCTGATGGTCAGGGCGGTTTACGCTTATTTGAAAAAGGGTTCTCTCATACAGGATTTGACGGAGAGCGGGGTATTGAAATTAGATGAGAATGGCAGACTCACTGATGATGCAAAGATACAGGCGCAGGGACAGACCGGGGCAAATGTGAGATTTGTTATTTCTGGAAGCAGTCTCCCCCATGAGGTATGGAAAAATCAGGAAGTCTATCAGGCATTTATCCGTCATTATCAAAAGAGTATGGAGGGCAGGCAGCTTTGTTATGCGACCGGAAAGACAGAAGTATGTTCCGATAAGCATCCGTCTAAGATTCGAAACAGCAGCGATAAGTCAAAACTGATTTCAGGAAATGATGAATCGGGTTTTACTTACCGCGGCAGATTTACGGAAAAAGGGCAGGCGGTTTCGGTCGGGTATGAGACGTCCCAGAAAGCGCACAATGCGTTGCGATGGCTGATCCAAAAGCAGGGGTATACGCGGGATGACTCCGCAATCGTGATATGGATCGTGAACAGGGATATGCCGGTTCCCGATATGATGAAAGATTCGGTTAATGCATTCTGTGGTATGGAGGGTTTCGAATTTGATTTTGATACGCTTGGCATGGAAACAGAAACAGGAAGCAGGAAGCCAGATACGGGAAAGGTTTTTGCGGAGCGGTTTAACCGTGCGGTGAACGGCTATGCGGCGAAGATTCGGGCGGACGACAGGGCTGCGATCATAGCGCTGGAGGCGGCGACAACCGGAAGGCTTTCCATCGTCTATTATGACGAGATGGGCGGGAAGCAGCTCATCAACGCAATCCTTCATTGGCAGCAGCATTGCAGATGGCAGCGGAGTATCAAGATCGGACAGGCGGAGGAGGAGAAAAAGCGGATTATCTGTGATAGCACGCCTTCACCGAGAGAAATGGCGCTTGCGGCATTTGGCGTACAGCGTTCCGAATGGCTGGAGGCGGAGCCGAAGCTGATCAGGGCGACTATAAAGCGGATCCTGCCATGTATCACGCAGGGGGGCGTATTGATTCCGCAGGATATCATCACGGCGGCAGTAAGGCGCGCATCGATGCCTCAGACAATGAGTGAATTTGTGTGGTACAATGAGGTCCTTTGCGTGGCTTGCGCGATGATACGATATAATTATGAAGAAAAACACAAGGAGGAGGGAAGGAGTATGGAGCAATTTTTTGAGGACAATCCGAATGACAGGGATACGTTATACGGCAGGCTTTTGGCGGTATATGATTATAAGGAGAGGCGGGCGATGTATGAGCTTGACGAGAATGGTAAAGTGAAGGAGCCGCGCGCAACGAACGCAAAAAGATATTGGAATGCATTTAGTCGAAGACCTGGGAAAACGGCACAGACGATAAAGGAAAACTTGAACGCCTATGACAGAAAGTTATCGGGTTATGAGCTGAAGATGTTTGAAGAGTGGGAGCAGGAGATCATGGCGCAATTAGGCAGACTTGATAATCACGCATTATCGGAACAGTATTTACCGGCATATTATTTGCAGATGAAGCGGATGAAGGAAGCATTTCAGAAATAAAAAAACATTTAGGAAATGAAGAATGTACTTTTGAAGTGTAGGATAAATTTTAGAAAAACAATAAAGGAGAGGAAAGCGATGGGACAGTTTACGAACAAGATTGATTTTGAAGTTTTGGTCATGGTGAAAAATGCAAATCCGAACGGAGATCCGTTAAACGGAAACAGACCGCGCGAGACCTACGACGGGTTTGGCGAGATTTCGGATGTATGCATTAAAAGGAAGATCAGAAACCGGCTGCAGGATATGGGGGAGAACATTTTCGTGCAGAGCGAGGAACGCTGTGACGACGGCTGCAAGAGCCTGTCCGACCGGGCAAAGAGCAACGAGGTAATGCAGAAGGCTCTCAAAAATAAGGACAAAGACGCGTATGCGAAGGAAGCCTGTCAGACATGGATCGATGTGCGCAGCTTCGGTCAGGTATTTGCGTTTAAGGAGAAAGACGATGGCGTATCCGTGGGCGTCAGAGGACCGGTATCCGTTCATTCGGCGTTCAGTGTGATCCCCGTTTCGATCGACAGCATGCAGATCACGAAAAGCGTCAACAGCGAGACAAAGGATGGAAAGAAGTCTTCCGACACAATGGGAATGAAGCACAAAGTTTATTCTGCTTTATATGTCATCAAAGGCAGTATCAATCATCAGCTCGCGGAGAAGACCGGATTCAGTGATGAAGATGCCGAAAAGATCAAGGAGGCATTGCGAACGCTGTTCGTGAATGATGCATCTTCGGCAAGACCCGACGGCAGCATGGAGGTGTGCAAGGTTTATTGGTGGACGCATAATTGCCCGATGGGACAGTACTCATCCGCGAAGGTACATAAGCTTGTAACAGTGAAGGCAAAAGTAGAAGACCCGAAGGAATTCGAGGATTATGAGATCAAAGTGGATTCGCTTCCGGAGCTGGCGCTTGAAGTGATTGAGGGTATGTGATCATGTATGCCGAGGAAGATTATCTGATGCTTTCCGGGATTCAGCATTTTTCTTTTTGCAGAAGACAATGGGCGATAATTCACGTTGAACAGCAATGGGAAGAAAATGTCCGCACAACGGCGGGTGAACTGATGCATAAGAAAGCGCATGATGAAGGCGCCTTTGAGAAAAGGGGGAATCTTCTGACTGTCAGAGGATTGCGCATTTCTTCGCGGGAGCTTGGGCTGAGCGGACAGTGCGACGTTGTGGAATTCCGGCAGGATGCGGCGGGTATCGCATTATTCGGATACGAAGGGAAATGGAAGCCTGTGCCGGTTGAGTATAAACATGGCGCGCCGAAAGAGCATCAGGCGGATGAGTTACAGCTTTGCGCACAAGCGATGTGTCTGGAAGAAATGCTCCAGACAGAAATCCTGCAAGGGTATTTGTTCTATGGAGAGAACCGGCGTCGTACGCAGGTGGAGTTTACGGACAGCCTGAGAGACGAGGTAAGAAAGCTGACGAGGGAGATGCACGAGTTGTTCCGAAGGGGATATACGCCGAATGCGAGACCGACAAAACAATGTAAAGCCTGTTCACTCGAAAACCTGTGCGTACCGA
>RYVZ01000016.1 GCA_003979345.1 Lachnospiraceae bacterium | reverse complement strand
AGATGTGTATAAGAGACAGCAGTTATGCCTTGCATCCCAATATTTCTTTTTTATCCCCGCGATAAATGCCTCTGCTTCTTCCTCATTCTCCACAGGGGACAGCGTTGCAATAAAACGGGACTTTTTTTCTTCCACCTCACCGCTGCCGCCCGTCAGCATAATTTTATAACCGCTCTGTTCTTCCTGCATCGCTCTTATTCTCTCCGCATGTTCTTCCCAGATATATTATGGTACAATGTCTGACGACATTGTGTCATGTGCTTCGCACATGCTTTCGCTTCGCAATGCGCACTCGCTCCGCTCGGCGCGGTACAATGTCTGACGACATTGTGTCATGTGCTTCGCACATGCTTTCGCTTCGCGATGCGCACTCGCTCCGCTCGGCGCGGTACAATGTCTGACGACATTGTACCATACCCCGCTTCCCTGTGCAATTGCGATGCGTACGGATGCTTCGCTGATTCCCTCTGACCGGTTTTTCGGATTCCGCCGGTACCCCCGCATTCCGTATAAAATGTATGGAATTGTGAACAATCATAAAAACATCAGAAAATCCTTTATTTACCATGCGGGTTTTGGTATAATGTATTAGGAAATTTTTGCGCAAAGTGCAGAAGGAAAGGCATTTATACGATGAACTACGGCAAATACGGCACACGCAGACGACAGCGTGCGCTTACCTCTAAAACGACAAAATTGAAAAAAATGATTCTCGTCACAATGCTCAAGGCGACTTTAGTATGCTTCATCACAATGATCGTACTCGGGATCTCGCTTGTGCTCGGCATGTTCCGCGGTATTTTGAACTCAACGCCCGATATTTCCGTTGAAGATGTCATTCCTACAAGCTATGCAAGCGTTGTTTATGACAACGAAGGCCACGAAATGGTAAAGCTTGTCGAGGAGGGTTCAAACCGGAGTCCTGTTACGATGGACTTGATTCCGGACGATCTGGCACATGCGTTCGTTGCCATTGAGGATCAGCGTTTCTACCAGCACAACGGTATTGACATCAAGGGAATCCTGCGTGCAGGATTTAACGGGTTAAGAAACGGCGGTCATTTTACCTCCGGTGCCAGCACCATCACACAGCAGCTTCTCAAAAACAACGTATTTGACGGCTGGGTAACGGAGCGTACATTTATTGAGAGTCTGAAACGAAAAATACAGGAACAGTACCTTGCCATTCAGCTTGAAAAATATATGGACAAGGATCAGATCCTTGAATATTACATGAATACCATCAATCTTGGTCATTCGACGCTTGGCGTACAGGCAGCGTCCCAGCGCTATTTTGACAAACCGGTATACGAACTGACTCTTTCCGAATGCGCAGTCATTGCCGGAATCACGCAGAACCCGTCCCAATATGATCCGATCATTTACCCGGAGGAAAATGCGAAACGCCGGAAAGATGTCCTTGACAGGATGTTAGAGCAGGAATGGATCACGCAGGCCGAATATGATGAAGCAATGACGGATGATGTTTACTCCCGCATTCAGGCGGTAAATCAGAACATTATCGACTCCTCCGTTTATACTTATTTTGAAGACGCGCTTGTCAGCCAGCTGGAGCGTGACTTACAGGAAAAGGCCGGCTACAGCCCCACTCAGGCAAAGAACCTGCTGTACAGCGGCGGTCTCAGTATTTATTCCACACAGGATGCTACTATACAGGCAATCGCAGATGAAGTCTGCTCAAACCCTGAGAATTACCCTGAAAATGTCCGCTATGAGCTTTCTTACCAGCTCACGATCGAGAAACCTGACGGAAGTTATGAGAATTTCGGTTCCGAATCCTTTACCGCCTACTTCAAGGAGAATGACCGGAACTTCAAAATGCTATATTCTTCGGAAGAGGATGCCTATGCAGCAATCGAGACTTATAAAGAATACGTAATGGGTGAAGGAGACGAATTTGTCTCCGAAACCATTTCTTTAACACCTCAGCCCCAGATTTCCATGACGATCATGGATCAGTATACGGGACATGTCCTCGCAATGGTGGGCGGACGCGGTCAAAAAGAGGGAAGCAGAACCTTAAACCGTGCATTTTCCGTACAGCGGCAGCCCGGCTCCACATTCAAGATCATCGCAGCTTATGCGCCTGCGCTGGATACCGGCATGAAAACGCTTGCTTCTGTTTACAACGACGCACCATTTAACTATGACGATGGAACGCCGGTAAGAAATTACGACCAAAAATATCATGGTCTGCTATCCATCCGTGACGGAATCCTCGGTTCGATCAACGTACTTGCTGCCAAAACGATAACAGAGATCTCACCGGCGCTTGGTTTCAGCTACACGCAGAACTTTGGCTTTACCACTTTAGTGGAAAATGCCCCGAATTATGATGGCACCAAGATTCTGTCCGACGTGACCCAGTCACTTTCGCTCGGCGGGCTTACCACCGGTGTTAAAAACTATGAACTCTGCGCGGCATACGCCACAATCGCTAACAATGGTACTTATTTGGAACCGATCCTTTATACAAAGGTGATTGACTCCCGCGGCAATGTTATTTTGGATAACACCGTCAATCAGGAGTCTCATCAGGTAATCAAAGAAACGACTGCATACCTTCTGACAAATGCAATGGAGGATGTTCTGACAGGCGGAGGAAGCGGCATCGTATCCCCTACCGGAACCGCAGCGCGATTTACCGGACAGGCACTTGCAGGAAAAACCGGTACCTCTACCGCTTACCGTGATGTATGGTTTGCAGGCTTCTCACCCTACTATACCTGCGCTGTATGGACCGGCTATGACAATCGGAACTCTACGACTTTCTTAAGCGGTAATGTAGAGCGTAATCTATCCAAGAATTTGTGGCGTCTGGTAATGACAAAGATTCACGAAAACCTACCTTATCAGGCTTTCACGATGCCAAGCGGTATCACGACTTGTACAGTGTGCAGCCGGTCAGGAAAACTCCCGATTGCCGGTTTGTGCGATAACCATCTGAAAACGGAATATTTTGAAAACGGAACCCAGCCTACTGATTTATGCGATGTTCACTATTCCGGTTCCGTTTGCTGTGTCGATGTCCTGCCGGCAAGTGAAAATTGTCCGTTCCAGATCGAAGGCATTCTGGAACTGATGCCGATCGAACATGAATCCCTGCTCCGCGGCTCCACAATGGTGAATCCGGATGGTACGGTATCAACTGCTTCAAGTACAAACATGTGTCAGCACACAGCAGAGTTTTTTGCCCAGCCTGACTCGGATGCGCTTCTTCTTCAGCAATGGGGAAGCATCCTTCCAGAACAGCAACAGGCAATCCTGCTCACAAGCCCTTCGGATTATTTCCGGAATCTCATCGGTTCCGTCATGCAGCCGCCTGAACCCGATGGCGGGGGAGACGTCATACAAATTCCCCTTCCAGACGGCACGACTGCTCCCCCATTGATCCCCCCTGAAGGGACTACCCCTCCTGTTGTTCCGGACAATGGTGCCGGCGGCGAAACAGGATCTGGCGGAACCGGCGGCGGTGAAACAGGAACCGGCGGTGCAATAAGCGGTGGAACAGAAGCTACAGGCGGAACAGGCAGCGGCTGACCTGATCCTGATCGATCATAAGGTAATCAAAAAAGAGGTTTCTGCTTTATTGACTTTAGCAGAAACCTCTTTCTTTATTCTTTGCGCTTTCTCTTACTGCTTACTACTCTTTCTTACTCACTTCTTCCCAATCTTCTATTTCTTTTCTTTCTATCTCTTATCCTTCTATCTCTTATCTTGCTCTTTCTTATTCTCTACTGCCTACTGCTCCGGTTCGCCGCCTTCCGTTGGCGCTGATCCGTCTCCTTCAGGTACAGTAGTTGGCGTAGCCTCTACTTCTTTCTCAAACTGCTCTAAATAACTGCTCTTAATATACGCCTCGCCGCCCTCATATTCTATCTTCGTCCATTTATTATCCGCCTCGCCGACCTCCTCAATCATCGGGAACTCGGAACCTTTTACCACAGTCCCCAGCTTTGCTCCGTTTGCGGAAGGCTCTGCCCTGACATTCACCGAAGTTGTCGTCCGCACCATCTTTACAGTCACCGTCGTTGGTTCCGGCGTCGTTGTTGGCTCCGGCGTCATTTCCGGCTCCGGCGTCTCTGTCGGACTCGTATCGTCCACAAACACATTGGAAGCAGCGCTTAAATCCGGCTCTGGTTCTGCTTTCGGACGAATGCTGAGCTTCACGCTCAAGACGATCACAACGATTCCGAGACAGATCACAAATCCCATCAGAATTGCCGTCAATGTATTTTTGTTCATAAGCACTCCTTTCTCTCCCTGCCTTGCTACTGCCGTAATACGACAAGCTCAGCCGAGCTCTGAACGGCTACACCCTACCACATATACACACCTGAGTTGATATAAATATCTTCTATCACCCACTCGCCGTCCCGATAAATCGCGTTACAGTCAAAATAACCATTACTGTAATCCTGCTTAGACTCATAATAGGACTCCGTCCACCAGTCAAGAATGTCATAATCGTACGATGCCGTAAGCTCCAATGTGATGTCACTGCAATACTCGCCTGTTGTAGAGTCAAACCAGCCGCCGTAACTGGAAGCCTCGAAATCCGCCAGTTTCATGCTCGTAAAGTAGCCGTCATCAATTATAAGATCGTCAACCAGACCGTTATAGCACGATATTTCGTTCTCTGTCGGCTCGTGAAGACCCGCTGCCGCAAAAGCAGTCTGTGCATCCTCTCCGTTCAGCGCGCTCTGGTACAGACTCCTGATAATCTCCGGCACCTTCTCCGCAACCTGTTCTAACGTTCCTTGTTTTAATACAGGCGTATCCATCATAAATACGTTATAATAAGAATTGACCGTCACATCTTCCGTATAGGTCTCAAACACATCTCCGCTCACCTGAATCCGATAATCGCCGACAATCATCCGATCGATCTTATAGGCTGTCTCATATGCACTCAGATATACATCCGATGAATGATCATCCCGCACGGAATTACTTTCATTTAAGTTGATTCCGTTAACGGATACCGTCATCATCTTTGGCGCCGTAATATACACATCCTCTGCGTAAAAATTCTGAGGGCACACCTCGTATTCCTTGAATAAGAATAATCTCTTTTTGCCCGTCTCCACTACCTGTACCGTATGCGTTCCCCGTCCGGCATCCAGCGCGTAAGAGACTTCTCCATACTGCTCATCCGTCCAGTCAGTAACTTCCACCGTCTCATCCGCAAACCCATACTTCTCCATAGCCGCCGCATATATGTCCAAATTCACGAAATCCGACTGTTCTTCTCCCTCAACAGTTTGAAGGTAACTGTAAGCAGCCGCATAGTCCCCCTCTTTTAAGGCATTGAAATAATTCTGGGCAACCAGCTCCGGATCATTGTAGCGGTTGATCATGATAACACTTCCCGCAGCTCCGGCTATCAAAATGATCAACTCTATGAAAAAGATAACCAATCGAAGTCCGGGATTTTTCTTTTTCTCATTTTGAACGGTCTGACCCTGCATCACGCTCTCCTGTTTCTCAGACATGTCTTTTTTCAACCTCCTGTTTCATACGCCGGTTACTCCCGGCAATGTTTCGTTTTTGAGAACAACTACCTGTTCTCTTACTGCTCTTCCAACATGTCTTCGAGTGCATCTTCCGGTCCCTCTTCCGATACTGTACCGTATGTCACATATTCCTCGATCAGCTTCATGTTATATATTTCCGTCTCATTTAAGATGCCTGCCTCTGACAGGATATCGTATGAAGGGTCTTCTCCATTGTTCAGCATTTCCAAAAACCGCTCCTCCTGTTCTTCATTCATATCGTTTAGAACATCGGAAAGCAGAATGTCCGGCTCATACCAGTTCTTTCTTTGAAAATACTCGTGTATATCATCATCAATCTCGGAAAGATCGACCCCTGCACGCGCCATGATCTCATAATATGCATACCAAAGCTCCTCATCCGTATATGCTGCAAGATCCTCCTGTGTCAGATTACGCGTATCACTGTCCTCAAAAATAAAACCTTCTGCAAGTTCCTGTGCTGCCCTGTATGCATCGGTCTCCGGAATCTCAAGCTCGAAAACCACCCCGCTCAAATCAATATTCAGCTCATCGCTTATTCTTTCTGTCCGCTGCTCAGCCGGAACTGCCATTGCACTCACCGCCAAATCAGATTTCTGCTCTTCCGGTCTCCCCAAAATAAGTATGCAGACAAATACCGCTGCTGCTGCGACTGCTAAAATACCAAATATAACATTGACTGCCGCCGGCATCACAAATGGCTTTTTCTGCGGTTTTACCGGCTGCGGATACGGCATACCGTTCATCTGCGGCTGACCGTTCGGCACACTTGCCGGCTGACCGATCCAAATTCCTCCTGCCTGCTGATCACCGTTCGGCACGCCTGCCGGCTGGCCGTTCCACATTCCTCCTGCCTGCTGCTGACCGTTCGGCACGCCTGCCGGCTGGCCGTTCCACATTCCTCCCGCCTGCTGCTGACCGTTCGGCACGCCTGCCGGCTGGCCGTTCCAAATTCCTCCTGCCTGCTGATCACCGTTCGGCACGCCTGCCGGCTGACCGTTCCACATTCCTCCTGCCTGCTGATCACTATTTGGCATGCTTCCTTCCTGACCACTTGATACGCTTTCTGCCGCATCTTCTTGCCTGCCGTTCGGTATACTTTCCTGTATGACCTCTTTCTGACCGCCCGGCACGCCTGCCGCTGCGCCTTCCTCCTGACTATCCGGCACGCTTGCCAATTGAGGCTGCGCACTTTGCGCCCCACCTTCCGTCGCAGTATTCTCCTGCACTGCTGAACCTGTCTGTAAATGCTCACTCACAGGCTGTACCCGGACACCGCAGTTCGTACAAAACACACTGTTGTCGGCGATCTGTGCCCCACAACTCTTACAAAGCATCATTTTTCCTCCTTATCGCCGTCAAATTCTCTGTCCGCATACCGGGCAGAACGCGCTGTCCGCCGGAATCTGCGAACCGCACTGTCCACAAAATCTTGCATTAGGTATCTGCGGCGTTTGATCTGTCTGCTGTTGTACCGGTGTCTGCTGTACTTCATTCACAGATAGCTGTACCGGAGCCTGTGGTACGACATTTCCTGCCGGCTGTACGGGCTGTGACACCACATTTCCCGCCTGCTGTACGGGCTGTGACACCACATTTCCTGCCGGCATATTGGATATCTGCATGCCTGCGGCGCCATTCTGGGGAACCGTTGCTCCCATCTGCTGTGCAGGAGCGGCAACCTGTGTCCCGCATCCTGCGCAGAATACACTCCCTGGTGCAAGCTGTGCCCCACAGTTCGGGCATAACTGAATTCCTTTTTTGATTCGGATCTGATCCTGAAGCTGTGCGATCTGGCCCAAAGCATTCGTGATCACACGGCATTGCTCGGCATAAACATCCTGCTCATCCGCTTTATGGGCCTCATAATATGCACGGCCAATTTCCACATACATATTTTGAATAACAGCCTGATTGGAATTCACCTGCTTCTCCAAACTGTTGACTTCTGTAAAATTCTGAGTTTTGCGCTTTAAGCTGTCACTTGCATCATTGATCGTTTTCCCCAATTGTTCAAAAAAAGCCATATTCTCTCCATTCTTTCCGGCATATCCCGGACTGTCCTATTCAACGGTTGTTCTAAGGAAACGCTTTAATCAGCTTTTCCCTAATGTGCCCGATCCTTTATGTACTTACATCTGCTGCTGATTATTGCTCATAAACTTGTCAAGCAGCTTGTCAATGGCCCCAAGCTTCACATTTTTCATACCAAGCGCCATAAAGCCCATCACGATCAGGAATATTTCTTTTGAAAGCGAAATGATATACTGACAGAGAGATGTCAGATTCGCCGGAATCGACAGATAGGAAGCTCCCTTGTCAAACCAATGAATAATAATATTCAGCACACTCACGACATCGTCCAGCCAGCTGACCGCAATGCTCAATATGCCAAACAATAAAACAACACCGATCATCTTCGCTGCCTGACGTTTTAACCATTCATTCTGCTCCGCGATCAATACATATCCCGCAAGCAGCACTGCCGGAATAAAGCTGTACGCCCCCAAAAAGTACATCGCCGCTCCTACCAGTGCAATAGAAACCCCCAATTTTGTCTTTAACATTCCCTTTCCTCCTGATTTACCTCTTTAAGTATCCTCTATTTACAAATTCTATTATAGACTATGCACTCCCCGTTTTCAATAAGATTGTTTTTTTTACCGCGCTGTCGTATACTAAAAAAGGACTTCACAGTAAGCAATGTAGCAGGGTTTCGTGCAGAAATGCGTTTAGGGAACGCCGATTTGCGGATTCTTTGGAAACCGAGAAACTTCCTGCTGGGAGGATTTACCATGACAAATGCATCTGCAATATTAAAAAAGGGCGCCGGACGCACAGTAAAAGCCGGCGGCATGTGGATCTACGATAACGAGATCGATTCCGTACGCGGGAATTTTCAGAACGGAGACATCATTTCTGTAGAGGATTTTGACGGATTTTTTATAGGATACGGCTATATCAACACCTGTTCGAAGATTACCATACGCCTCCTTTCACGGCAAAAAGAACATCCTGCCGACCATGCTTTATTGGAAAAAAGGATCCGCGATGCATGGGAATACCGTAAGCAGACGATCGACACCTCCTGCTGCCGCATCGTATTCGGCGAAGCGGATTTCCTTCCGGGCATCGTCATCGACAAGTTCAGCGATGTGCTCGTCGTCGAATCTTTAACGCTTGGTATCGACCGCCTGAAGAATGAACTGCTTGATCTCCTTGTCGATATATTAAAAGAAGACGGCATATCCATCCGCGGCATTTATGAGCGCAGCGATGCAAAAGTGCGTGATCTGGAAGGCATGCCCCGCTTCAAGGGTTTTATCGGCAAGCCGTTTGACACCAAGGTCCTGATCAAAGAAAACGGCGTAAAATATATTGTCGATGTGGAAGACGGTCAGAAAACCGGCTTCTTTCTTGACCAGAAGCATAACCGCAGCGCGATCCGAACGCTCTGTCCCGGCAAGCGCGTATTAGACTGCTTCACGCACACCGGCTCCTTTGCGTTAAACGCAGGTATGGCGGGCGCATCCTCCGTGCTCGGCGTGGATGCCTCCATAACAGGTATTTTGCAGGCGGAAGAGAACGCCCGCTTAAACGAGCTCTCCGACCGTGTTCATTTTCAGTGTGCCGATGTGTTTGAGCTGCTTCCGGAATTAGAAGCAAAGGGCGAACGCTACGATGTTGTCATCCTTGACCCGCCGGCATTTACCAAATCGCGCAATTCCATAAAAAACGCCGTCAAAGGTTATCGGGAGATCAATCTGCGCGGTATGAAGCTCTTGAACGACCACGGTTTTCTTGCCACCTGTTCATGCTCCCACTTTATGGATCCGGAATTATTCGCAAAAACCATCCGCGAAGCCGCGCACGGTGCGCACAAACGTCTGCGACAGGTTGAATTCCGTACGCAGGCATGCGACCACCCGATCCTGTGGGCGGCAGACGAGTCCTACTATTTGAAATTTTATATTTTTCAGGTCGTCAATGAACTCTAAAGAATTCGTTTGATCATTGAAAATGTTCGTTTAAGCGCTAAAAATGTTTACTTGAAATAAAAAAAGAGTTCATTTGAACTCTTTTAGCGTCCTTTGGAACAGTCAATGAACCGAACTTGTCTGGAAATGCATTGATGTTTCCGATATGCCGACATTGTACCGCTGGAAGATATGATAACAGAAGGAGTACATACAATGGAAAAACGATTAAAACAATATCTTGCCCTGATGGAGACGCTTCTCTCCGGATTGGAGAAAGAGGATGCATCCGGTGCGGCGGATGGCAGAACGCATGGCAGCGCGGAGAAACAAAACCTTGAAGAGCTGCTAAAAGAACATCTGACACAGATCCGGTTTTTTCAACATGAACGACTCATTCATCTGATCGTGACCTGTCTGTTTGCCGTGCTCGCATTTGCCGCCTTCTTTGTGTTATTTTTTACGATGAATGCCGGAATGTTCGCTCTATTCACGGCTCTTCTCGTTTTGCTCATACCATATATCCGGCATTACTATATTCTGGAGAACGGCGTGCAGCGCATGTATCGGCAGTATGACCGCCTGCGCGATCTGCTGCGCGGCTTAGAATGAAAAATTAAAAATTTTTCATAAAAATCAAGATTTTTAATTTACTTTACTTTTTTTATACTGCCCCGGGCGTTTACGACCTCACAGACACAGAGCCGCCCTTCTTTTTCCGTAAAACGAATATCATATCCGGCAAAATGCATGCCATAGACAGAACCCTGTCCCTTTTGGTATGCGGCACGCGGGTCCTGTCTCAGCAGTCTGACCGCGGTCTCCCGCTTTTCCTCCGGAAGTTTTTCCAATAAATACTGCGGAAAATCCACCTCCGTCTCACATTCACAATGCGCCTGCCCGAAACCGCCTGCTGCCTCCGGGTGTGCGTCCGTATACGGAAGGTATGGCTTAATATCATAAATCGGCGTACCGCTTACAAGATCGGCACCGCCGACGATCAGCTTTACTCCCTCGCTGCTTTCCCACACGACTTCTTCCAGACGGACACAGGATAAACCGATCGCATTCGGTCGAAACGGCGCACGCGTAGCAAACACGCCCTTCTTGATTTTTCCACCTAAGCGGGGCGGGTATACAGTCGGTGAAAACCCCTCACGTTTATTATGGGAAAATCCCCATAGAAGCCACAAATGAGAAAACTCGTCAATACCCTTAAGTGCTTCCGCATTCCGATACGCCGCTTCAAACACGATTTCCCCGCGCAATCCCTCTACCAGACCGCTCTGCCGCGGAACCCCGAATTTTTCTGCAAACTCCGTACGGATCGTTGCGATCACACGGAGCGTCATATCTCCGCCTCCCGGCTGATCTTCTTTTTCCCTTATCCTGCCCGTCCCAGACTGAGCCATTTTGCAAATCCCCCGTGACCTTTCATTATATCATCTATATCATTCTTTTCACATGAATCCTCATGCGTTTCGCTTTATATAACTCTCAAATCTGAAAGAATGATTTAGGGAAACGCTGATTAAAGCGTTTCCGCGCCGGATTTGCGCTGCGAAGCAGCATAAACCGCTGCAAATCCGTGCGCATCCGCCAAAGGCTCTAAGGAAACACTGATTTAATCAGTGTTTCCTTAGATTTTCTTTCAGGCGTTCTTTGACTGCTTAGAAAATCTCCATTCTTTTCACACTATAGCAGTTGATAGAACTCCTTGCAACGGGTTCCTGCATTTTATGCCCAGTCTTTTTTCCGGTAGCAGACAGCTCCGATTCCCGCGAACAGGACTGTCAGCAGGGCAAGTACGGTCACCTCAACGCCATGAGCAGAAAAACCATCCCCTGCAAACGCCCCCTGCAGAAGATCCACAGCATAGGTCATCGGCAGGCATTTTGAAACTGTCTTGACAGCTCCTGAAAACAGCATATCCGGAATTGTCGCTCCGGACAAAAAGAGCATGACAAAATAGAACACATAACAAAGCGCGTTCGTGACCTTAGCATCATCCGTGACGGCAGTAAACAAAAATCCCATGGAAAACAGCATGGCGACGCTCAGCAGCAGACTGAAAAATACCATGCCGGCACCACCCGCAATCTTCACTCCGTATAACAGTCTTCCCGCAATGAGAAGAATCGCGATCCCGAGGAGCGTCATGATAAAATTGACCATGATCTGCGCCTGCATGATCATCCGCTTTCCGACCGGCGTCGCATCATAACGCTTATAGATTTTTTTCTCTTTGCATGCAGACAGCGTCAGCGGAAATGACATCAGACCGGTAACGCCAATCACCATGACCGCATACGCGGGAACAGAGACATCCATCATCCCGGCATCCGCTCCCGGGTAAACCGGATCATTTCCGTAAATACCTCCGAAAATCATGATCATCAGCGTTGGAAATACCAACGTAAAAAAAACACCGAAAAAGTCCCTGAGAAACAAAATAAGTTCATATTTACAGATTACCGCAAAGCGCTTCATCATAACCTCCTATTTCTGACATAGTCCGTTCGTCCTCACATTATCGTCATAAGTCTGCGTGGAAACCCTTCTTTTTCACAATATTGTCTCCATTGATATTCCCTGCTGTCTTGGTACAAGCTTTAAGTAAAGTTCCTCCAAAGAGTCAGATTCCTTCCATTCTTCCCGGGCAATCCTGCTCTTTGCATAATCCCGAAACGCCTGCTTTGACCCAAAAAACTGTTGTTTTCCTTTATCTAAAAATAAAATGCGGTCAGCAAGTGCCTCAACCTCATCCAAATAGTGGGAAACCATGATCATTGAGACACCGCTGTCCCGGATATCTGCAAAACTGCGCCACATATTTCTTCGCACCTCGGGATCAAGTCCGGTCGTCAGTTCATCTAAGACCATCAGCTTCGGGCGCCCCATCATGGAAAGAAGCACGGACAGACGCTGCTTTTCACCTCCAGAGAGCTTCGAAACCCATCTTTTTCTTTTATGCTCCAGATCCATCTGCGCCAGAAGCAGCTTCCAGTCTGCGGGTCTGTCATAAAAAGAAGCAAACAATCCGCATAATTCTTCTACTTTGATTTTGGACGGATATTCTGTTTCCTGTAATTGTACCCCTATTTTTTTATATACCTCTCTGCGGCATTTCCACGGGTCTTTTCCAAAAACAATGATCCGCCCGCTGTCAGGCTTTCTTAGTCCTTCCACGCACTCCACGGTTGATGTCTTCCCTGAACCGTTCGACCCGATTACTGCCAGGATCTCTCCCTCGCGAACGGAAAAGGAAACATCCTGCACTGCCCGGATGCTCCGATATGCCAGATTCAGATTTTCCACCTCTACAACTGCTTCCTCCATTCCGATCCCTCCCTCTCACGTCAAGATATGCTCATCCTAACGCAGCCCTTCCTCCCCGTCTACCCCGATCCGCAAAGCGGACGCTTCCGATGTATAAGCGGTCGCATTTTCTGTCTGAAATGCATCCGGCAGCGGAGCAAACTATGGTATAATGTCGCTAGACATTATACCGCGCCGAGCGAAGCGAGTGTGCATGAACGTAGCATGATCGCAAAGCGATTATGGTATAATATCGACAGACATTATACCGCGCCGAGCGAAGCGAGTGTGCATCGCGAAGCGTAAGCAAGTGCAGAGTACCTGCTTGTGGATCTGTATATTTTGCACAATGATATACGTTGTCGATTTCGCAAGTGCTCAAACAGATTCAAGTGTCAAAAGCCCTGCCCCAAAACGTTAGTTGCCAATTTGCACAAAAGAATATTTGAAACGACTTTTACGCCATGAAAATGAGACTCAAAAATCGTGGAAGCCTTTGCTGAACACGATTTTCGCTTTGGAGGCTCATTGAAATGTTTGGCGCAACGGAGTGTACACCTGTTCTTTTGTGCAAATTGACAGTACGCAACTTCAATCAGGACTTTTGACACCTTAAGCCTAAACACTTTGGTCAAAGGAAAGGAGCGCATTCATGAGAGTGGAATGCCATATCAGTACGGACGATAAAGAACCCTATGCGGTTCTTCATATCCATAATATGACTCCGACGATTGCAGAAGCCATTTCTATTTTAGAAAGAGAAAGTGCCATGCAGGGAACCTTGAATGCAATAAGGGATGGAAAAACCTACTTTCTGGAATCGGACAGTATTGAACTGGTACGTACAGAAGGACGCGAAATTGCCTGTTATGACACGCTTTCACAAAGATATGTCCTGAATAAGCCATTATACGAATTGGAACCTCTTCTGGGACCTGCGTTTATCCGTATATCCAAATCCGCAATCGTCCATATACGGCGGATCAGTCATGTGAAAGCCGGATTAAACGGTACGATGGAACTTGTTATGAAAAACGGAAAAAAGGATTATATTTCCAGAAGTTTTCGGAAATCTTTCAAAGAAAGGCTGGGGCTGGTATGAAACATTCTATCAAACTGATCATCAAATATCTGTGCCACGGCATCACATGGGGATGCACGACTCTCGTTTTACTGTGCCTGTTTTATCAGCTCTTCGGCGCCGAAGACACCCTGCTGCTGATCATGAATGATTTTTCAAGGCATGCCATCGGTTCCATTCTGGTCGGGATCGCATGCGGATCAACAGCCATCGTTTATCAGCTTGACCGCCCCTCTTTCGGTGCTAAAGCAGCAATCCATTTCATAGTCGGTATGGGCGTATTCTATCCGGTCGCGTTATCTCTTCACTGGATTCCATATCACAGCGGCGACATTCTGTATACAATTTTGCAGTTTTTGTTCTCCTGCATCATATTCGTGGCAATTTGGTTTTGCTTTTATCTGTTTAACCGCGGCGAAGCCAAAAAGATCAACAACCGGCTGAAAGAACTGGAACATCTGCATGACGATGTTTCTCATTAGCATATCAATTTCTTCCGGTAATCCCAAAAAAGGAGGGGCAGCGCACGAATCCGTGCGACAGCCCCTTCTTTCTTTGTAGAGTAACGTCTGATCTGACACTCACGCTGCATATTTCTTAAAAATAGGTCTTATCCACCGGCTTGCAGATCAATTCCACCTGATCTCCAAGCTCCATAGCCCGCAATACTTCCTCCGCCTTCTCGCGCTGCATCTCATTGATACAGATCGTGCATTCAGGTCTGCCTCCAAAAATCTTCCGGAAAAATCCGGGATTTTCCCATTTTTCACAATAAGAAATGCGATT
This sequence comes from Lachnospiraceae bacterium, assembly GCA_003979345.1. Taxonomy (GTDB): domain Bacteria; phylum Bacillota; class Clostridia; order Lachnospirales; family Lachnospiraceae; genus DLAJ01. The sequence continues at coordinate 61,289 of RYVZ01000016.1, read as the reverse complement.
ATTCAAAAATTCTTTTTCGATGCGCTTCTTTACTTCCAAATCAATCACTGCGCATAGTGCTATTTCATTGTGCACCTTTAAGCTTGTATAGATCGTCGGTTTCATAAATTCTTTTCCTGCCTTACGCCTGATGTCGGCCCCATGCTGCTTATCCCGTCAGAGCTTCTCCTGCCCGGATACGAGCACTGTCCTGCTATGACGCAGTACTTCTTCTGACGGCATGTACCATAATTACTATAATTCTTTTGTGCCCCGATTTCAAGCTATTTTATACATAGATTTTCAATGTAACGCGCAGCCGCCCTTTTCCCGTTATTCCAAAATCCCCGCAGACACGAAATTTTCCATACCCCCTGACAGAAACAATATCCCCATCCCTGCACAGATATGCAGTGTTTTCACACGGTCTGCCACCCACAAAAATCTTCTTTGAACGAAAAAGCTCCGCACTGCTGCTCCGCGATAAATGATACTGTTTTGCGACCAGGGCATCGATGCGTCCTGATGAAACAACGACCTGTTCTTCGCGATACTGCGGCTTCGCTGTTTCCGGAATTTCATCGGTTTTGGTTACATGAACGCCCGTATGCCTGACCTGAGTCAGATTCTCCACAATATATGGTGCGATCCGGTCCAAACAGAAAATGCAGCACGTCCTTTCCCTGATGACTATATCTCCGATCAGTTCCCGCTCAATGCCAAGATTCATCAATGCACCGAGATAATCCCTGTGTGTCAGTTCCTCCGCAAACTTCAGGTTATTGGGTTTAGCCAGCAGGCAGACGATTGGGAATGCGGTCTCATAACCCAACGCCGACGCATCGCCAAAACGCAGAATCTGCCGCTCCGCCCCCTCAACACCGCCTGATAAAGCAGTACCCGCATAGGAAAGTTCTTTTTCCATCCGGTAAAAAAGCGCCTGTTTATCCATCCCAAGAAACGGTGTAAACATATAACAGCCGCTGTCATATGACCGCCGTGCAAGCTCCCTGAATCGTTTTTCCAAAACCTCGTCTTCGGTCATTACCGCCCTCCCGTTTCGCCTGACGTCCGCTTCATGTCCGCTTTTCGGAACATGACACACCACATTTTCCATGTTTCCGGTGCTGCCCGGTCCATTCCTGCCTTGCTTTATCTGCCCTCGTCCGCGCCAACTGCCGCGCGCTCCGGCTGTCCGTGCATGAGCGGATTTCTGATCAGTTGCACAAGCAACGGTATCACCATAAGAATCCAAATGACCGGCTCGGACCAGATAACCGCCATATACCCGAAGTAATTAGAAAATACAACGGCGATCAGCACCTTTCCGACAAGTTCGACGCCGCTTGAAACAAGCGGAGTGATGCTGTCCCCCATTCCCTGCATCGTATTTCTGGCAAGACAGATAACGGTAGGAACCGCGTAAAACAGCGTATTGACACGAAGATATAACGCCGCTGTCTCAATAATGTCCGTCTCCTTTGTCGCCGTTACCGCCCGCACAAGCCACGGTGCTGCCAAATAGGCAATGAGAAGCATGAGCAGACACCATCCCCACACAAGAAGGATTGCCTGTATCAATCCTTTTTTTATCCGGTCAGGTCTTCCCGCGCCCATATTTTGACCGCTGAATGTCGCCATCGTCGTACCGAATACCGCAAATGGCAGCATGAACAGCTCTGTGATCTTGCGCGCCGCCGTATGCGCCACGATCGTATGCTCACCAAACCCGTTGATCGCACCCTGCAGGGCAACAGAACCAATATTGACAAGGCAGCCCATAAGACCGACGGAAAGTCCTGTTGTATACAGCTCTTTTACCGTCTCAGGACTCAGACGGCATTCCTTCCTCTGCACACGCAGGATCGGATATCGTTTCCACAGATAGCAGAAACATGCCGCAAACGCGATAATCTGAGAAAGCACGGTCGCAATCGCAGCTCCCTCCACGCCGAACGCGAACACTCTGACAAATAAAAGATCCAGACCCACATTGAGCAGCGCGGAAATGACCAAAAACACAAGCGGCGCCACCGTATCACCGATCGCGCGCAGCAATCCCGCACAGACATTATAAAGCATAGCCGCCGTCATGCCGAACAGAATTATCCTGAAATAGCGGACTGCAAGCGGTATCAGGTTTTCTTCCGTATGTAAGAGCCGCAGGATTCCAGGCAGAAAAAGTACGCTGGCAGCAGTCAAAACAAGTGATGTCGCCAGTCCGAGCATAAACGTACCCGCAACAGCCCTGCGAATATGTGCTTCATCTTTTGCGCCAAATCCTCTCGCCGTAATGATGGCAAAACCATTTGTCAGCCCGATCAGAAATCCGACGATCATACTGTTTAGGGAGCTTGTCACACCCACTGCCGCCAGTGCCTGTTCCCCCAGATAGCTCCCGACAATGCGCGTATCGGCGAGCGAATAAAAAAGCTGAAAAATATTTCCCAGCATGATGGGCAGCGCAAACTGCAGAATCAGCTTTAACGGCTTTCCCTGTGTCAAATCTTTCATGATGAACGATCTCCAAAGTTATTTTTTTCCGAATGTGTATACATCCTATGAGGCGTAATATCCGTTGTAATATACAAAGACTTCACAATTAGTGAAGTCTTTTCTTCACAATTAGTGAAGTCTTTTCTTCACGATTAGTGAAGTCTTTTCTTCACGATTAGTGAAGCCTTTTCTTTACAATTAGTGGAGCCTTTTCTTTACTCAAAGTGAAGTCTTTTCAAACATATCGGAACAGGCATTTTATAAATAGATCTCCATATATCCTTTGATCTTTGTTACATCATAATGGGCAAGCACACCAAGATTGGAATCATAGCCTTTTCCTTGATAATACACTAAATAATGGCTGTAGCGCCCCATTTTCTCCATAATGATGCAGCATTCAGGCAGCGTCACATCTTCTTTTCCATTCGTATAGATGATTTCCTCGGAATGATCGATGCCATAGTAGTTCAACGCGCTGACAAGCTTATCCATCGTCGCCTGCCATTCGCCGCAGTGCATGGTATTGATCGCCTCATCAAGCGTAATACCTGCAAGCATTGCCACACAGGACTGTCCGCACAGACCGTCATGCGGCTGGATGATGACTTCCATGCTGTCTATCTTGCGGATCGGGTTTGACGTGCTATACGGACTTGCTTCCACACTTGATTTCGTCACACGGAACGTCACGGGATATTCTTTCCCCGTTTCAAACTGACTCATTATATTTTCCTGAATCGGAATGTTATAATAGCCATTTCCCTCCGGCTCCAGATTGCACACGAACACGGTATCTGCGACCCGCACTTTTACGGGAACATCGCCTTCTTTTTTACAGATCTCCCACACATTGAACGGAATCTTCATCCGTCCCCCCTGTTCCGTCTTATCAATTGACGCTTCAAACGTATATTTCATACGATATATCTACTCCTTTCCACCCCGACAGGCGCATGCATTTTCGAACTACCGCCTGTTCTGACTCCGATTCTCTATTGATACTTTATCATATGTGCATAAAAATGAAAAGAAAAAAACTTACCGGTCCAATTCACCAGTCCAGTTCATAAACGCCATACTTCTCATAGTCCCGCGCTATCCCGCCCCAAAGTAATTCCCTGCATTCGCTTTTGTCCGTCCAGCGGTATTCCGTGTGCTCACTGCTTAGTATGACTTTTTCTTCTGATGTGCAACAGAGATAAACAACGAAAATGATCTTCTTTCCATCTATCTCGTCCAAGGCGGCATATAAAAACCGTTCAGGGGTAACCACCAGTCCCGTTTCCTCCAATACTTCCCGGCAGACCGCCTCTTCAAGGCTCTCCCCGTCCTCCGCTTTTCCCCCCGCTCCTTCCCATCCTTCCATATCATCCGGGCTACGGCGGATCAACAGATTCTTGTGCAAATCATGGTTCAAAATAACAGCTTTCACTACGACATGTGCCCACATAGAACATTCCTCCCCTGTCAGACGATGATACTCCTATGATAACAGATTTCATCGCCAATTACCCGGTACTTCAGTAGATCATGCCAGCTTTTGCAGTTTTTCACTGTGCTCTGCCGCCACCTTTTTCAACAGGTCAATATCATCATATGCTGCTTCCATTCTGTCCGCCTGATTCTGATAGCGCTGATATGTCCCCGTGTAACAGGATTCTATTGTGTCCAGACGTGGAACAATCACGTTCTCCTGATACAGTTTTACATGTCGAAGTTCCCCCTTCATGACCTGGATTTCGTCATTCATAACCTTCATATCACCCTTCATAACCTGGATTTCATCATTCATGACCTTCATATCGCTCTTTATGACCTGTATCCCGTCATTCATGGCCTTCACATCGCTCTTTATGACTTGTATTTCGCCCTTCACAATATGAAGCTCATCTTTCACCTCTTGCATGTCGTTTCTTAACGGTCTTAATTCTGATTTCAGTTTTGCATCCATGATCTCAGAAATCGCCAGTAAATCTTCATTTGTCAGTGCCATAAGTCTCCTCCTTTATATGATCGTAACATGCTCCATCGATTCCTCCCGCTCTATCCCCCCATGATTCCGCTCCACGGAATCTCAAATCCGGATGAAAAACGCCATTTTTTAGCGTTTTTCACACTATCCCGTTCTTTGCAATTTGGGGCTGTTTTCCGCCACTATCTTTTTCAGCAGATCAATAATATCATACACTGTCTCCATCCTGTTCGCCATATTGTGATAACGCTGATACGTTCCTGTATAACACGACTCTATCGTATCCAGACGTAGAATGATCACGTTCTCCTGCTGCAGCTTTACAAGATGCAGATCCTCCTTTATGACCCGCACTTCATCCATCACCGCTTGTATATCATCTCTCAGCGGCCGTAATTCTGATTTCAGCTTTGTATCCACAATATCAGAAATTGCCAACAAATCTTCATTGGTTAATGCCATAAACCTCCTCCTCTTTATATAATTGTAATTTGTGTGAAACTATATCAGAACGACCGTCTGACTGTTAGACTATCAACGGAAACAAGCACTGAATTGATTTTCAGTACATTTCCCATTGATGAAAATAGAATGAAAAGCCCTTGAATAATCAGGCTTTAGAAACAGGGGAAGAGGGATTCGAACCCCCGTGAACGGTTTTGGAGACCGCAATACTACCACTGTATGATTCCCCTATAAAACTGACGAACAACTGCCGAGTTGTATTATAGCACAGAAGAGTACGATCTGGCAAGCCCCTAATTTCTGTCTCTGCCGCTAAAAAATTGTGCTGACTCTGCCGCAAAGCTCCCCCGACTCGTAAAGCCGCAAGCCCCACGCGCGTCCCTTGCATGATCCATTAAAATCTGATATGATTCTATAAATATAAAATTGAAAGGCAGGCCCGCTTATGTACTATCATGTCTCCCAAACTAGCGGCATTCAGATATTAAAACCCCGTATTTCCACCCATCATAAAGCGTATGTTTACGCAGTCGATCATTTCGTAACAGGTCTTCTGTTTGGCGCGCCTCAGGATGATTTCGATTTTATCATCAGTAATCATGATGTTGTACATCACGGCAATATCCCCGTCGTTTACGAATGCTACCCCAACGCGTTTTACAGCATTTTTTACGGCAAAAGCTGTTCAGTCTATGAAGTGCACGAAGATGGATTCCAGCGGGGAATGACTTCCTGGGATGCCGAACTTGTCTGCGAACAGGAAGTACCCGTTGTAAGAGAGATCCTTGTAAATGACCTGTATTCCAGATTGTCGGACGAAGCTGCAGCCGGTCATTTAGAGCTGCACCGTTATGAGGATTCCATCGAATATAAAAAAAGAATATCCGAACACATTGTTGACCGCCTGATACGCTTCGACGCCCTGGACCTTACAGATGAACGCTTTCAAAGGCATTATTCCCGTATCATAGCGGAGCTTCATCATATCATGGACGGACATTTATTATAACAAGCCTCACATTCCTCCAAGCCCTTTGATCAGTTCCATATCGCTTTCCTGAACCCGAATACTTGTTTCGATTTTCTCCCCGTCCTGAGTTGTCACGATCACTTCGATCACGCTTCCCTCTCGAAGCCCTTTCTTGGCGACTGCTTTACAAAAGGCAGGGAACTTCGGGTGATTTTTTTGAAACGCTCCCCACGCCCCCATGATCTTTGCCATATTTCCGATATTCATATATGACTCTCCTTCCCCGTTTTATAACCCCTGTTCAAAAACATTCCGGCAATCCTTAAGATATTTTGAAACAACACCGGTTTCGGATAATTGCAAAGCAATTTGCCGGAATTGTTAAAAGTGATTCAAATGATGATCGCAGCCATATCCACATTCAACCGGCTGTTCAGATCATTGCGATCGCATCCGCGACCGATTTTACGCCGACTACCCGAATCCCTTCCGGCAGATCGCCTTTCAATGCCTCTCTGTTTGCCTCCGGTAGAATGCACACCGTAAAGCCAAGCTTTGCAGCCTCCGCGACTCGCTGCTTTGCCATGCTGACTGCGCGCACCTCGCCGCTCAATCCCACTTCGCCAAAAACGACGGTTTTTTCTGCGATAGGTCTGTTTTTATGACTGGATGCCACCGCCATGACAATACCCAAATCCATTGCCGGTTCCGTGATCCGCATACCTCCTGCCAGATTCACATAAGCATCACATCCAGATAGCTGCATTCCGGCACGTTTTTCGAGCACCGCCATTAACAGATTGACGCGATTTAAGTCCGTACCGTTCGCCTGCCTGCGTGGTATCCCAAAACTCGTCTGACACACAAGCGCCTGCACTTCCAAAAGAATCGTCCTTGTTCCCTCCAAAGAACATGCTGCAACAGAACCGCTTGCCCCCTCCGGCTTGCCGCTCAGCATATACTCCGACGGATTTTTTACCTCCGCAAGCCCTTCCCTGCGCATCTCAAACACGCCGATCTCATCGGTAGAGCCGAAACGATTCTTCACTCCGCGCAGAATGCGGTACGAAGCGTGCCTGTCCCCCTCAAAATAAAGCACCGTATCAACCATATGCTCTAATACGCGAGGCCCCGCGACCGTCCCTTCCTTTGTTACATGACCGACAATAAACACGGAAATGCCAAGCCCCTTTGCCAGCTGCAAAAAAATATTCGTCGATTCACGCACCTGCGAAACACTGCCCGGCGCAGAAGACACCTGCTCACTGTACATCGTCTGAATCGAATCAATAACCACGATCTGAGGATTTGTATCACGGATCGCCTGCTCGATCGCTTCCAGATTTGTTTCACATAAAAGCTTTAACCCGTCTGCAAACTCTCCGATCCGCATTGCGCGCAATTTGATCTGCTGCAGAGATTCCTCGCCGGATATATACAGAACGCTTAACGACTGCGCCGCCAGCTCTCTGCAGGCCTGCAAAAGAAGCGTGGACTTCCCGATACCCGGGTCGCCTCCTACCAGAACAAGCGAACCCGAAACGATTCCGCCGCCGAGCACCCTGTCCAGTTCTCCGATGTGCGTGAGTACGCGCTCGCTCTGCTGCATCGAGATCTCCGAAAGCGGCATCGGATGCGCTGTCTGAACCGTTCCCGTCATTCTTCCTGCCTGCGCGCTTCTCCCGTTAGTGCTTCTTCCAGAACCGCCCGTTACCACTCGTTCTTCTACAAAACTATTCCACTCTCTGCATGCCGGACATTGACCCATCCATTTTGCCGACTCATAGCCGCAGCTCTGACAGAAAAAGGCGCTTGCCGCCTTACCTTTCGCCATGTTTGCTGTCCTTCCTTCCGAATCCGCACAAAAGCCGCTCCTTTTCGGAGACATGCCCGTGCCTTTTCTGACACTCTGTTTACTGATGCCCTGTTTTTCTATATCTTATTTCCCTGACACCCTGATCCTTCTATTCTGTATTACCTGATGTTCTATTTCCCATCATGCTGCAAACCCTTATAATTCTAAAAAAAGAAAAAACCCACAACCGATTATAACACAAGACGGGACGGGCAGGAAGAATTGATCGCAATCCCGGCATCAAACTTTTCATTGTTTTTTGATCATCGCCAATTCTCATTTTCCACAGGACATTATGTCAAAACATGAATATGTTTATTGAGTTACGGCTATGATGAACGAAATTGTCGCAAATAAGTTACAGAAAATATGAGCACCCATACAAATATATAAATTCTTTTTTCGATAACTGATATATGCGATGGGCAAAAATACAAATATACGAAAAACATTATGAAAGGGAAGCCAAAAATGATACAACGAAAAAATAAGCGTTATGATCACCGGTGTCCATTTTCCATATCTGTTGTTGTACGCCGTCAAATATCCACGAAAGAAAAATTCCTCTGTGACAGGACCAACAAAAACATTAAAGATAAAATAGATCACACAAGTACACGCAACGACGGCCTTGGGAAAACTCTTTATGTATTCTATATTTTCCCAATCAAACCCGGCAGGCAGACAGGATAACAGGTCTTCCCGAAATGCCGATAGCAGTCTGTTTTCAAGCGGTTGAATCGTAAATGCAAATATTCCCGCTATACCGAACAATACCAATGCCAAAAAGAGTATTTTTATTATGGGCTGTTTCTCCTGCCCGGCCAGTGCTGCCTCAAGCGAATAGCGACCGTAATCTTTTTTGCTCTGCCGCAGCATCAGGTACCATTCGGCGGGAAGTAAAAATAATGCGCCAAGGATACAAAAGATCAAAAGGGCAGGCAGCTGCGGCAATACCGTGCCTGTAATGAGGTACAAAACGTTAAACAGTCCCGCCGTACCAAAAACCATTGCTATCGTTTTCTTAATTCCTATCTGTGCCATATTTTTCATAATAAAGTCCCCTCCTTCAACAGATGCATCGCTCCAAAGTAGGCATTCGAAAGCGTCTTTATGCAATATTCCTCATCATAGATCATTGCATTATTGGAAAGCAGGCTGGCTATTCCATGTGTTACCAAAAAAATTTGAGAAAATATACGATGTGCCTGTTGGGTGTCTGTCTTCGCCTGTACCTTCAAAACAGAAAATACCGGAGCTAAATGTTCCTCCGTAAGCCAGTCAGAAAGATGACCGTCCGTAAAATAATTTGAGTTGAACAGAAAGCGAAAAAGATTCTTTTCTTTAACGGCAAATTGAATATATCTCATACCCATTTCCAGCATAGGGCGCTCATATTTGCCGCTTAAATCTGTCACATAGCTCACATGATATTCGTTACCCTTTTTATGCGCTGCGATCCGGACATCTTCAACCCTTTCAAAATGATATAAAACGGGCTGCGTTGAACAGCCGAGTCTTTCAGAAATCGTACGGGCATTTATATTTTCCGCACCCGATTCTTTTGCAATTTCAAAAGCTGCGTCTACGATCATATCTTTGGTAACTTTTGCTTTCGCCGGCATATCCACACCTCCATTTATAATTCAATCTATTTATAATTAGGATTATATATAACTTGAATTATATTATAGTTTGTGACTCAGATCTTGTCAATCCGTTCAAATATATTTTGATCAGATCTTCACTTTTTCAAATACAGTATCGTGTCGGCAGGAAGCATTCCGGTCGATTGAATTGTACATGTCGATCTTATCTAAACGCACAATAAAACTTACAAAAAACAGAAATTTGCATGGACCCGAAAGCCTGATAAAACTGAAAAGACCTGCAAAAACCCGAAAAAACTTGAAATGCCTGTAAAAGCCTAAAAATATCTGCATAAAACCTCAAAGTTCCCGCATAAAACCGAAAAAGCCCGTATAAACCCCAAAAAGCGGTACAGCCCCTGTACTCTGGACTGTACCGCTTTATTTGATCACTTATCTGTAACAACACACATTTCAGAGAATTTCCGCAGGAAATCCTCTAAAAATTTCATTAACAGGAAAATCCTTTCACGAAAATGAAATTCTTTTTTATGCTTTCTGAATCTTCACGGCAACTTCTCCCGCACCCGCAAGCTCCACACTCAATATCAGCTTGCCGCCGAGATTGGTCTTCATTTTTCCGGCCTGTTCGCCAGCGATCGTTACTTCGTATTCCGTCTCATCCGCCAGTCCGACCGTAATCTGGGCGTCTTCCTTTCCTTCCACAAGAAAGCTCACGCCGTCCTCATTTTCCGCAAAATTCAAAACACTCGTACCCGGAACCGACTCGTAGACAAACATGCCGTTTTTTTCCAATTTCGTCATGGTCTGATACGTTTTGACCTTATACAGGTCCCCTCCATGCGGAAAGTCTTCCAGCTTTGCCTTTGCCGAAAGCGTGTGATTGCCGAAACTGATCGTTCCGTCAGCTTCCGGGCGAAGTAACTGCTCCACTACTGCCATTCTTTTGTCCTCCTGTTCTTTTCTCTTACAACTGGTATCTCCTGCGGCTTTCGTGTCACTCCTGTCCGCCGCCTGTTCTGTTTCTCTGCCTCATCGTTCACTTCCCGTCACATTGATTACTCTGCTGCTGATTTCCCTTTTAAGCCTTTTCATCATGGCCGGTCTCTTATGGGCTGTCCTAATTCTTATTCTTTATCTTTGATCTTCTCTTCGATCTTCTCTTTGTCTTTGTCTTTCTCTATCTCTTTATCTCCTTGTCTCCCTATCTCCTTGTCTTTATTTATCTCTTTCTCCTTTACGACAAACACGATCTTCTTATCTTTCAGCGAAGCCGAAACTCTATCCCCCGGCTTCACCTTTCCCGACAAAATTTCTTCGGAAAGCGCATCTTCGATCTGACTCTGGATTGCTCGTTTGAGCGGCCGCGCTCCCATTTTCAAGTCGGTATGCTTCTTTACCAGTTCCTCCTTGACAGCCGGAGTGATCGTCAAATCAATATCTAACTGTGACGCGCAGCGGCTGCACAGGTTTTTCGCAAGCAGTGTCACGATCTGCGCCATATCCTTTTTCGTCAGCGCGGCAAATACCATGATCTCGTCAATACGGTTGATAAATTCAGGCTTAAACAGCCGCTTCACTTCCTCCATGACGCTGTTTTTCATCTGCTCATAATTCTGTTTCTCAGTCGTCTGTGCGGCGAACCCCAGATTCTTCGGCTCCACAATCCGTTTGGCTCCCGCATTCGACGTCATAATAATGATCGTATTCTTAAAATTAACCTTACGACCTTTCGAATCGGTGATATGCCCGTCATCCAATACCTGAAGCAGGATATTGAACACGTCGGGATGTGCTTTTTCGATCTCGTCAAACAAGATCACGGAATACGGATTTCGCCGGACCTTATCGCTCAACTGTCCGCCCTCGTCGAACCCGACATATCCGGGCGGGGAACCGATCATCTTCGATACGGAATGCGATTCCATATATTCGCTCATATCCACACGGATCAGCGCACTCTCCGATCCGAACATCGCCTCTGCAAGCGCCTTGGACAGTTCCGTCTTTCCGACGCCGGTCGGTCCCAAAAACAAAAACGACGCAATCGGACGGTTCGGATCCTGTAAGCCCACACGCCCGCGGCGGATCGCACGGGAAACCGCATTCACGGCATCCTCCTGCCCGATCACCCGCTTATGCAGGATCGACTCCATCTTTAAGAGTCTGCTGCTTTCCTTCTCCGTCAATTTGCTGACAGGGATTTTCGTCCACAGTGCAACAGCCTGTGCGATATCGTTTTCCCTGACGACAAGTCCGGTCTCCAACTGTCTCTTCTTATAGCGTTCCAACGCCCGCTTGTACTTGCGCGCAAGCTGATCCTGTTCCCGCTTTTGTTCTCCTGCCTGCGCATATGCTTCGAATTTCAGGGAACGCTCGATCAGCACATCATAATGCTTCAATTCCTCTTCCTGCTTAATGAGCTGCTCTGGCAGCTCCATACCCCGCAGCGCAAGAGCCGCGGAAGCTTCGTCAATCAAATCGATCGCCTTGTCGGGCAGATTCCTGTCATTGATATAGCGCTCGGACAGCTTGACTGCAGCCACGACCGCTTCATCGGAGATCACCACTCCGTGATGCTCCTCATATTTTTCTTTGATCCCCATAAGGATGCCGATCGCTTCCTCCTCAATCGGCTCCTCGACCGTAACCGGCTGAAAACGCCGTTCAAGCGCCGCGTCCTTCTCAATATATTTACGGTATTCCGCGATCGTCGTCGCGCCGATCAGCTGCAGCTCACCCCGCGCCAAAGACGGTTTCAGGATATTGGAAGCGTCGATTGCGCCCTCCGCACCCCCCGCACCGATCAGCGTATGAAGCTCATCCAAAAACAGAAGCACATTTCCCGCCTCCGTCACCTCACGGATGATCCGTTTTACGCGTTCCTCAAACTCGCCGCGGTATTTGCTTCCTGCGACCATGCCGGACAGATCCAGCGTCATGACCTGTTTATCCTTCACGGTGTCGGGCACTTCCCCCGCAACGATACGGGCTGCCAGTCCTTCTGCGATCGCCGTCTTTCCAACGCCCGGCTCTCCGATCAGACACGGATTGTTTTTGGTTCTCCGGCTTAAGATCTGAATCACGCGCTGAATTTCACGATCTCTGCCAATGACGGGATCGAGTCTTCCCTCCCTCGCAAGTTCCGTGAGGTTACGGCTGTATTGGGCAAGCACGCTCTGATGCTCCCTTTTCCCTCCCTGCTGCCGCCGTTTGCGGATTCCCAAATCTTCTTTATAGAGCGAACCGTCCTCGCCCATTGCCACAAGAATATCCACATACAGCTTCTGGATCCCGATTCCCAACGAGTTTAAGAGGCGCACCGCCACATTGTCCCCGTCCTTGAGTAAGGCAAGAAGAATATGCTCGGTCCCTGTTTTTTTCGACCCGAACCGCGCCGCCTGCCTGTGGCTTTCTTCCAAAATTTCCGCCGCCTTCGGCGAATATCCGTCCTTTTCGCTTAACAGCATCGATCCCGAAGGAACCACAAGATCCTTGATCATCTCGATCGTCTTTTTTTCATCCACACCGTTCTCGGCAAGCACGCTCGCCGCAACACCTGTGCGTTCCCGCATCAGCCCGACCAGAATATGTTCTGTCCCAACATAATTCTGATAGAGCGATGCCGCCGTACGCGCTGCCAGATGCAGCGCTGCAGTTGCTTTATCGGTAAATTCTGACTGCATGTACCGGTCCACTCCTATTCATTATCGTCCAAATCCAAAAATTCAAATTCGAGATCATCGGAGGGCGTCATAAAGTTCACGGACTTCCAAACGTCCTGATTGGACTTGCGCTCATTGATCGTAGAATCCCGTTCCGTAATGTCCTCCAATGCTTCCTCATCCATATCTTCCCCAGCGCCGTATTGATCATCGGAACCATATGCATCCACATCCGCAAGAGACGCTGTTTGGAGCGGATCGACTTCTATACTGTCTGAAACAGAATATCCATAATCGTCCTCATCTGTGTATGGCTCATCCTCTTCCTCTTCTTCATCTCCCACATCGTCTTCGTCCTCTTCTTCATACTCATCGCGCCTGCTGCGTTTTGTACGATATTCGCGCCGCCCTCTGCTTTTCCCGAACGCGCTTCCCTTCGGAAGAATATCACGCAGATGAAATTCCTGCTCCCGTCCGCCGTATAAATCTCTGCGGTAATCTTTCAGTCGCAGTCCCATCAGAACTAAAACGACCGTCAATGCCACAACAAGGATCAGCAGAAAGATAATCCACCCGATATTGGAGCCGCCTTTTTCACTTTGAGCGGAATCCGAAGTGCCTCCCGATGTGCTTCCTACCGGACCCGGCACCGCATAATGCATTTCCTCGGACGCTTCGCCGCGGTTTATGGTAAACAGATAGCTCAGCCTCGTCCCGTCCGCCGCCTGCACGGTGATCACCGCCATGTTGCTGCCCGGTTGAAGATTGGAAAAGCCATAGTTTTCGCTGACAACGGAAGTAGATTCGGTCGGCATACCAAATGCACTGATCGAGGTTGTCTTATCATCAAGTGTGATCGTATACTGCGTGACGTCCGGAGAAAACGCAGGCGTCAGCGTACCGTTGCTGATGCTTAATGCATATAATGTTGCATTAGAAGAAAGGGACGGTGTGACCGGAGGCGGATCTATCGGTGTTTGACCGTCTTCTTCCGGCGGCACTGTTCCTTCTCCGCCCTCATTTCCTTCTCCATCACCTTCGCCTTGCTGTGGCGGATCGGTTCCTTCCGAAGGCGTCTCGCCTCCGCCGGTCTGACCGCCTATCGTACCCCCGGTCAGGTTATCGTCTGCTATAGATCCGGTCTTTTCTCCGGTATCCGTGACCAAATCGCTTCGGATATATCCTATTGTATTGCCATTTACATAGACTTTATACCATGTATAACCGTCCTCACCCACATCAGTGCCGCATATTTCCACGCGCTCTCCGCCTTTGACGCTGGCAAGTGCAGCACTGGTCGTTGAGGGCTCTAAACGGATATTCGCGCCATTTCCCTCTTTTACAACGCCATATGTATTGACATAAGCATCCGCTGTCATTGAGGTTACTCCGAATGCGATCAATAACGAGAACACAAATGCCAGCATGACCGCAGGTGCAGGCGATATGCCGCCGCACTTCTTCCAGCTATCTTTCAGGATCCTTCTCATCCGTACTTTCATATTCGCCCTCATATCTTTCATGAATAAACATATTATGCTGCAAACTTCATGTCTGCCCTGCATGACAGACCGGAATCATTAAGACGCTCTTTCGCTACTTGCTGCGGATAAAACGTCTTTCTCCCTCATCTCCTGAAGGTCTTCCGAGCCCGAACCCTGCCATATTATTATTCTTTTCGGAACGCGCCTGCTCTTCGATCCTGCGGTTGACATTGACTTTACATTTTTCACAAAATCTTCCAGACCGGATCGTCGCGCCGCACACCTCGCACTTTAGGAATGTCTTGGAATCCGCCGTCACTTCAATCCGATCTTCCCTCAACATCTTGCGGATGGATTTCTGTTTTACGCCCGTTTCGCGCTCCACATCGACCATCGTCGCACCCTTGTGTTTTTCAATAAATGCACGCACTTTGCCATAGTCATCCAGTTCTACTTTCCCGCAGTCCTCGCATTCGTATTCTCCCACGCCCTGAAATACCATCACTCCGCCACAATCGGGACAATGTACCGGCCTGTGATAGTCTCCCATCAGCAGTTCATCCAAACGACGATCTTTGTTTTTTTCATGTTCCATCGCCAGCGCCTCCAGATTTTAGATGTTATCTGTTTCTTTCTTACTTTTCAGTCTCCTGAATTGATCTACCGATATCGTGCCTCATATATTTATTGGCAAAATCGACCCATCCGGTCGCATCATACGCCTTTTGGCGCGCTGTCCCAAGATCCGGTCCGAGTGCCGTGATTCCCAGCACACGGCCACCGCTCGTGACGATCCTGCCCTGCCCGTCTTTCTTTGTTCCGGCATGAAAACAAAAATAATCTTCTTTTCCCTCAAATTTCTCCAGCCCCGTGATCTCAAATCCCTTTTCGTATGCGACCGGATAGCCGTCCGATGCGAGCACGACGCAGACTGCCGCATTGCTCTCAAACTGCAGATCGATTTGATCCAGCGTTCCGTTGATACAGGCCTCGCAGACATCGATCAGGTCATTTTTCATTCTTGGCAGAACGACCTGCGCCTCCGGATCGCCGAAACGGGCGTTATATTCCAGAACACGCGGCCCGTTTTCTGTCAGGATCAGGCCAAAAAAGATCACGCCGTGAAACGGTCTTCCCTCCGCCGCCATCGCATCGACCGTTGCCTGATAAATATGTTTTTTACAGAATGCGTCGATCTCATCCGTATAAAAAGGACTCGGCGAAAAATTACCCATACCTCCGGTATTTAAGCCCTGATCCCCGTCTTTCGCACGTTTGTGATCCTGCGCGGACGACATGATCTTGATCGTCTTTCCATCCACAAACGAAAGTACGCTGACCTCACGCCCTGTCAGAAATTCTTCCACCACCATACGGTTTCCTGCAGAACCAAATTTCTTATCCTGCATGATCTCTTTAACTCCGTCAAGCGCCTCCTCAAGCGTACTGCAGATCAGGACGCCCTTGCCGAGCGCTAAACCATCCGCCTTTAAGACGATTGGAAATGAAGCCTGCTCTTTTAAGTAGCGCTCCGCATCTGCAGCTTGATCGAACGTCTCGTATGCTGCAGTCGGAATACCGTACTTTTTCATCAGGTCTTTGGAAAATGCCTTGCTTCCCTCTAAGACCGCCGCATTCTTTTTGGGTCCGAACGCGGGAATGCCCGCCGCTTCCAGTTCATCGACCAACCCGCCCACTAACGGATCATCCATGCCGACGATCACCATGTCGATCTCTTTTTCTTTTGCAAAAGCGACCAGTTTTTCAAACTCCATAGCACCGATCGGCACACACTCCGCGATCATGCCGATACCCGCATTTCCGGGCGCACAGTATAGTTTTTCCACACGGCTGCTCTTTGCCGCGCTCATCGCGATCGCATGCTCCCTGCCGCCGCTTCCTACGATCAGTATCTTCATCATGACTTTATGCTCCTTTATCCATGATCTGTCTGACTTCCAAGGCGAAACCTGGATTTTCTTGGGCTGCCTTCTTTTCAACCTTAGAAAATTTTTTCGCTTTTACACTTCTTCACCGATTTTCACTTCTCCTTTTGCGATCATGTCGATCGCCTGCGGTAAAATCAGCCACTCCGCCTGTTCCATGACACGCTGCTGGAGCGTCTTTGGCGTATCGTCCGCATGTACTTCCACTGCCTTTTGCAGAAGAATCGGACCGGTATCCGTTCCCTCGTCCACAAAATGCACGGTTGCCCCCGTCACCTTCACGCCGCGCGCGAGCGCCGCCTCATGCACTTTCAGCCCATAATAACCGGTCCCACAAAAGGATGGTATGAGCGAAGGGTGGATGTTGATGATCCGGTTTCTGTAACGGCAGATCATTTCCTGCGGAATGACGACAAGAAAGCCTGCAAGCACGATCAGATCCGGTTTAGCCTCATCGACCGCCCGCAAAAGAGCCTCATGGAACTGTTCCCGCGTCTCAAATTCGCGCGGGGAAACACATAACGTATCGATCTGTTTTCCTTTCGCACGTTCGAGCGCGTAAGCGTTACGGTTATTGCTGATGACCCGCGCGATCCGTGTATCCGCAATCTTTCCCGCTTCAATGGCATCTATAACTGCCTGTAGATTCGTCCCGCCTCCCGAGACACAGACTACGATATTCAGCATAAGGTTACTCCCTTTTCACCCGCCTCTATTTCTCCGATCACATAGGGCGTCTCACCTGCCGCGCGGATCGCATCCGTTGCACGCGCCGCATCTTCTTGATCCACTGCCACGATCATGCCGATTCCCATATTATAAGTGTTATACATGACCTTTTCGTCAATCTTTCCCTTATCCTGTAAGAGCTTAAAGATCGCCGGCACCTCATACGAATCCTTATGTACGACCGCATACACGCCGTCCTTTAACATACGCGGGATGTTCTCGTAAAAGCCGCCGCCCGTGATATGACTGCACGCCTTGATCGTAACACCTGCATCGCGCACGCTTTTCAAGGCTTTCACATAGATCTTCGTCGGCGTAAGCAGCGTCTCGCCAAGCGTCGCGCCAAGCTCCTCATAGTAGGTGTCAAGACTTTCCTTTGTCATGTCAAACACGCTGCGTACAAGGGAAAAGCCATTGCTGTGCACACCGCTTGAGGCAATTCCGATCAGTACGTCTCCCGCTTTCAGGTCGTATCCGTCGATTAAGTCCTTTTCGTCCGCAACGCCGACCGCAAAGCCTGCCAAATCATATTCATCTTCCGGCATCAGCCCCGGATGTTCCGCCGTCTCACCGCCGACAAGCGCCGCACCCGACTGTCTGCATCCCTCCGCGACACCTTTCACGATTGCCGCGATCTTTTCCGGAATATTCTTACCGCAGGCAATATAATCCAAAAAGAACAACGGCTCCGCGCCCGCGCAGATCACATCGTTCACGCACATCGCAACGCAGTCGATGCCGATCGTATCATGCCGGTCCATCAAAAACGCAAGCTTGATCTTCGTGCCGACGCCATCCGTGCCGGAGAGCAGTACGGGCTTCTCCATATTTTTTATTTTTTCCAAAGAAAATGCGCCCGAAAATCCGCCGATCCCGCCGAGCACCTCCGGCCTCATCGTCCCTTTCACATACTCTTTCATCAATTCGACCGACCGATACCCCGCTTCAATATCCACGCCTGCCTTTTTGTAATCCATCGTTCTGCCTGCTCCTTTCATCTGTGTGGGTGTTTGTGAAACGCCTTTTGATTTTGCACAATCCAAACACTTTATCCGGGTGTTTTACGACTGCGAAACTCCCGGTATGGACCTTACGTTTATTAGACGTCTGTTTTCGTCAAACGGTTCAGTTATCCGATTCCTTACCGGTTCTATTTTTTATCTACCGACTTTATGTTTTGACTTTATTGTTTTATGTTGAATTCTTTCCTTGGGCTTCATTTTTCTTTCATGTATTCCCGATATCCGACTTCCTGCAGGCGGGCGTCCTTTTTCTGCACGCCTTCTTTCATGCTGACGGAATACGCTTTCAGCCTTGCAAGCAGCGCCGGATCCGACGTCGCAAGGATCTTTGCCGCTAACAGCCCCGCATTCATGCCCCCGTTGATCGCCACCGTTGCAACCGGAATCCCCGACGGCATCTGCACGATCGAATAAAGGGAATCCCTGCCGCCAAGTGAAGTAGTATGCATCGGGATCCCGATCACGGGCATCGGAAAGATCGCCGCGCACATGCCCGGTAAGTGCGCCGCCATGCCCGCTCCCGCAATGATGACCTTAAAGCCCTTTTCCTCCGCGCTCTTTGCATATTCAAAAAACACATCCGGCTCCCTGTGCGCTGATATGATCGTCATTTCATAAGAAACACCTAACTCCTCTAAAATATCAGCCGCCTTTGCCATGACCGGCATATCCGAATCGCTTCCCATGACAATCCCAACCTGTGCCATAACGATGCCACGCTCCTCTCCATGTCCTAAAATCTGCTACTTTCAGTTTACTAAAAAACCATGCATGCCGCAACTGCTTTTCATGATATTCCGGTGAAATGTACCGTAAACATTCCCTTATGCGGGCTGCTCTGCTTCCGCTTCCATTCAGCCACGGCGTTACCAGACACGCACATTTTGCGCCTTTCTCCTACCCCAGCTCCGAAAACGGCTCGTTTAACGGTTCACAGCCGTCAAGCACGAACCTGCCGTCCTTAATGATCTTGATCTCACTGCCGTCCGCGCGCACGCCGTAAAGCGCGCCGAGCTCGTCATAAGGAATCGTAACGTCTGTATGACAGTTAAAGTATGCTTTGCTTCTATCCTCTTTTCGCAGGATGGAAACTTCATTGTCACGCGCAATGATCTCCTTGCCGTCGGGATTGTAGACCGCCACTTCCTCCGATTCCGAATAGCAGGTATCTCCGAGAGCAAAATGCGGTCCCATCTTCTCCGCGATCAGGATCGGCAGTCTTGCGGCAATCTCATACTTGTGCGCCGCCACATAAGCCGTCGTGTTCGTGCCGATCGCAAATTCGCCGAGCGGAAGCCGCTCGTGGTGAAAGAGCACATTATCGCGGATATATCGTTTGTTTGCTTCCTCATCCTTATAATTCGTGCAGCGATACTCGTCCGTAAATCCATTCTTAAAGCGGACCTCAAAATTCTCATAAAATAAGTCGTTCAAGTACACGCCTTTGACATGGAGCACGCCGTTTGTCCCTGTTAAGACCGGTGAGGTAAACACCTCTCCTACCGGTATATTCACATCTGCGACACAGTTCTCAAACTTCGTCTGTTTCTCCGGGTCTATAAGTTTACATAATTGTACTTTCAGATCGGTACGGTTCCCGTTCATGCCGGTAACCTGTACATATTCCGCCTCATCAAGCGCATCGATCAGCTTCTTTTGGATATTGGAGTACAATTGATAATCAAGCGTGTTGATGCGGATGATCTCGTCAAAGATCTCCTCGTACTGCGCGCCGATCGACGGTACCGGAAAAGCAATGATCGTAAAACTGCGTTCTTCCTCCGGGATATAGCGGCTCGACAGCTCGCCCGCCTCCTGTGCAAATTCTACTTTCAGCTTCTGCTGAGCCTCGCTTAAATGCAACGCTTCCTTACTATCTACCGGCGCGAACGGTTCCTCGCCGAATATTTCGATGACTGCGGGTCCCGCATGTTTATGCGCTTTTTCTTTGACAAGCTCATACCCCGCCTGCAGTGTCTCTAATCTGCGCGTCTTATAATTTCCGTCAAATACCAGCGCATCATCCTCGCGATGGTCATAGTCATACTGCTTATTGGCGATCGCCCCGTAAAAGCCGGCTTTTCTTGCGCCCCTGCGGTTGAAAATACTGTCCGACGAGCGGTAGATCACGCTCTTAAGACCCATCTTTTCAAAATTCCTGATTGCCCGCCTGACCACACGCTCAAATCCTGCGCAGTAGTGGATATTAACGGTTTCTTTTTTAGAAAGATCGACGCGGAGCTGAATAAATCCCTTGCGGTATCCCTCGGTATAAGTATCCGCCATGAGCGCGATCGTCTCTTCCGGCAGCTCCTGAATATGCTTTGCCGTGCGCAGTTCATTCTCCGTAATATAACACCCGTAACGATACAGGTAACGCAGATCGCTTAAGTCCGAATCCATAATGACCTCGCGAAAACGGCGGCTCTCCTCGCAATCCGCATCCACCTGTTTACGGACTTTCTTCTCATTTTCGACATCCGAATAATCACTCGCATACCAATACAGGATATCCCGGATCGTATTTGCGTCCGGCAGCTCTCCGGTCTCGGAAACCGCAGTCAGAAACGCCCCGTAGACCTCCAAAAGCAGTTCCTGCCTGATGAGCAGTTCCCACTCGTCCCCGAAAAAAGCATCCGGGATCACGCTGTTTATTTCCGCCTGCAGAAAACTCATGCAGCGCCCCATATCTTCTCCCATGACGGACACCGCATAAACCGGATTTGCAAAGCTCTCAGCATAATGCTCCGGAAGCACGTCCTCATACAGATCACGATTTAAGATCTGCAATTCCTCCAGCGAACGCTCCGCAAGTGCATCCCCTGCCTTACAAATCGTATTTAGTTTACATAACTGATCCGCCGCCCTGTAAAAAAAGCAGGCATAATCCTCCGGCAGACCGTTATCACCATTTTCCAGTTCCTCCGCCAGTTCTTCCAAGCGCGCCGCCGCAAGGTCCCAGCGCTCCTTAAAACCTTCTTCCTCTTCGCCGGCATTTCGCGCCTGTTCTGCTTTTACGGCTTCCGCTGATTTTACTGTTTCCGGCATTTCATTCTTCGACGTTTGCCCATATGTCATTTCTTCACTCATTCTGCTATTCAATACTCCTTTACTCTGTTCTGCGGCATTCCTGCCCTGCTGCCATGTATGGTTCACCTTATTTAAGTTCTCACAGTCCGTATGCGCCCGCATATAAAATGAAGCTGATCGCGCCCAGTGCCAAAAGATTTAAGAAAATACCAAGGTAGCAGAAAAAGTAGAATTTATCTTTTTCCATCTTCGCAAGCGCCCCCAGCGCCACGCCGACAAGTGAAAAAATCATTGCCAGAAACAGACTGGCGCCATACTCACTTTTGGCATTTCCCTGTGTACGGAAGGTCAGGGTCGTCACGATCGCGATCGCGCCCAGGGAAATGACTCCCAGTATGGAAGACATCACCGCGCGCGGCGGATTCTTTTTATCAGTAAAAATATAATGTTTCTTTTTTTTGTTCGCCATGATTCCCTATACGCCAAAAAGAACGCATTGCGTCCTCCTTAAACAATTTGCGCAGATTCGATAAGAAAGGGTGCTACCGCGGCAACACCCCAACTTCTAAAACATCAGTTTCCGTCTGGAGCCAAGCAGTTTGGCTCCGTGAACGATCAGCATTACTCCTGCCGTGATTCCTGCAACCAGCGTACAGATTCCGAGCACCAGATTAAATGCACCGGTCTTTCCCATCGTCTTATAGGCCTTTTCTTCCATGTCCGATTCTCCTTTCATGCTCTTACTCTGCAAAATGCCTGACCTATTTTGCACCGTACTGCTCATAATAAGCATCAATTGCCTGCTTCATGGTATCGTCGATGTATATTCTTCCCTGATACGGATGATTATACAGATGTTCGATCACTTCCGCCATTGTGACGATCGCATGCGCGTCAAAACCATACGTTTCTTTGATCTCCTCTAAAGCGCTCTGCTCTCCCTTTCCTCTTTCCATACGGTTGAGGGAAACGATCAGCCCGACGATCTCGACATCTCCCTGCGCTTTCAGGATAGGAACCGTCTCATCAATGGATTTTCCCGAAGTTGTAACATCCTCAATGATCACGACCCTGTCGCCGTCTTTTAAGCTGCTTCCCAAAAGAATACCGGCATCCCCGTGGTCTTTTGCCTCTTTCCGGTTCGAGCAGTAACGGATATCCTTTCCGTACAGCTCGGAAAACGCGACCGTGGCCGCGACGCTTAACGGGATTCCCTTATAAGCCGGACCAAACAGCACGTCAAAATCCGCTCCGTAATGCTCGTAGATCGCTTTCGCATAATACTGCCCGAGCTTTCGTAACTGCGTGCCTGTCACATAAGAACCGGCATTCATGAAAAACGGCGCCTTTCTGCCGCTCTTCAATGTAAAGTCCCCAAATTTGAGGACGTCACTCAGCGCCATAAACTCAATAAATTCTTCTTTATATGCTTCCATGTTCTCTCATTTCCTCCGCTGTCATCAGGAGCGCCAAATGTATGCCCGGTTCCTGCTGTTCTAATCATGTCCAGTTTAGCATAAAACGATGCCGTTTACAATTCATTTCGGTAATTATTTCCTGCGCTATTTTCTGCGTTTTGCCTATCTTTTTACAGAGTATCACCATCATTTAATTCAAAATTTTGTTCAGTATTGTATAATGAAACATCTTTTCTACTCTGCTCTCCACATCTACTACAGATGGAAAGAACTCCTTTTAGAAGCATCTGACTTACATCTCCATTTTCATGATATAAGTAAATTGACAAAAAGCTGTATGGAACTGCCCCGTTTTCCGACGGTAAGCAATTTCATACAGCTTTTCTTCATTTTAGCTTTTCTGTGCTTAGTTCTTTTTCAAAATATTCTTTTTTCGGTTAGCTTCTTTCAGTCAGCTTTTTTCACGCAGCTTTCAACAAATATTCTAAATCCGGTTTCTTTTACTTACTGTTTTTAATTTACCGTTTAATTTACTGTTTTACTTACTGTTCCTATTTACTGCCTTAATTGCTGCTATTTTCTTGCCGCAAGCGCCTGCCTGATATCCTCGCGCATATCAAGGACTGCCTCTCTCGACGCGTCTGCAAAATTCAGTTCTCCAAACCGGCTGTACTGCTCCTGACGGTACGCCGCAATGATGCCGCGCGAAGAACTGATGATCGCGCCAAGTCCGTCTTTGTTGAAGAAATGCGCCAAGTCTGCGCCTTTTCCGCCCTGAGCACCGTAGCCGGGCACAAGGATGTACGCATTCGGCATGATCTTTCGAAGACGCATGCCCTCCTCGGGATACGTCGCGCCGACGACTGCGCCGACCAAACTGTACTCACCTTCCATGCAGTCCGCGCCCCACTGGGCAACCTTCTCTCCGACATGCTCATAGAGCGGCTTTCCATCGATCAGCCGGTCCTGAAATTCCCCGCTGCTCGGATTACTTGTCTTTACCAACACAAAAATGCCCTTTTTCTCTTCTCTGCAAACATCCACGAAAGGCTTCACTCCGTCGCTTCCCAAATAGGGATTGACCGTCGAAAAATCTTCATCGAACGCCGCATAGCTTTTGCTTCCGATCTGCACACGTCCCAAATGTCCCGCGGCATATGCCGCCGACGTACTGCCAATGTCACCGCGCTTAACGTCTCCGATCACGACAAGCCCTTTTTCCTTACAATAATCAATGGTCTTTTGAAATGCCGTCATACCCGCGATGCCGAACTGCTCATACATCGCAATCTGCGGCTTGACTGCCGGGATCAGATCGTACACCGCGTCGACAATTGCCTTGTTATACTGCCAGACCGCTTCAGCGGCGCCTGAAAGCGTCTCTCCAAATTCTTCAAATGCTTTTTTCCTAATATGTTCCGGTATGTAAGAAAGCATCGGGTCTAAACCGACCACGATCGGCGCATCCGTTTTCTGTATGTTCTGAATGAGCTTTTGTATCATAATTACAGCACTACCCCCTCTAAGTCTTTCAGCACATAGCGGTTCTCAATGTAATTCTCGAACTGATCCCTCGTGATCCATTCCCAGCCGCCAAACTCTTCCGGCAGTACGAAAGCAGCGTCGTCCGCTTCAATATTGCACACATAGGCAAGACCCACGCACTGGGTATCCCCGATCATCTGTGACCATGTATAAACGATCTTTTCAATGGCCCCCTCCACGCTGATCGTGTCGCGGATCACGCGCAACACTGCCATGTCCGGCGCTTCGCCATGCGCAACCTCTCCGTCAAAAAATTCCCATACGAACGGATCTGGGATCCTGTCGTCCACCCATCTCTTGATGACCAGATACTTATCATCTTTTTTTACAATTCCTTTGACACGCAAAAATAAATCGTTCATGATCTTTCCCTCACATTCTCCCGGATCTTGATCCGCGTTTTTCTATTTTCATTCACGTTCATTTTGACTTCCCGGCACAATCTTATCGGGTGCGCAGAAACTCATACTCTCTCTGAGCCCGCTCGTCATCCGGATAAGCGGCAAGATAGTTTTCCATCAGCACGCATGCTTTTTTGAAATCGCCCATATACTCATACGCTACGATTTCATTGTATTTGAGTGTCTGCATAACATCCATATTATTCATTGCAATGCCGCTTGCGATCGCATCAAGCGCCGCCTGATAATCCCCTGTCGCAAGCTTACAGTTTCCGAGCTGGTTGTAGATCGCCGCGCTCTCCCCGTAATTAGACAGATAATTGACATAGATGGACGCGGCAAAATTGACATCCCCCGTCGCCTCATACGCCTTGCCGAGCTCTAAGACGATCGTCTCATTCGTGTTCGCCTTGTTCGCATTATCCAGATAAGTGCAGGCATTCTCGTAATCGCCCATATAATAGCAGATACGCCCTTTTTCATAGTCGGACATACTACGGCTTCCTGCGCTCATCGCATTTTCAAGATAGGTCTGTCCCTCCTGAGAAAAACCGTATTTATCAAGGATCAGATAAATATCGATATACATCGAATAATTATCCTTATTCAGGCTGACAGCCCTGTCAAAATCCGAAACAGCCTGATCGTGATACCCCATGGAGATCGCAGAGATCCCGCGCAGATAGTATGCCTGCGCCTCTTTAGGCTTTAACGCCAGAATCGCGCTATACGTATCGAACGCGCTTAAGTAATCCCCGCCCTTATAATAGGCTGTCGCAAGGTAATAGTTGATGTCATATTCCAGACTCGTCAGTGTCCCGTCACAGCATGAAAGCGCTGCCAAAAAAGCATCGACCGCATCCCCATACTGCATTTTCCCGATATAAGCGATTCCTTTTGCACGGTATAAAAGCTCACGGTCCTCTCCCGCCGCCTCTCCCGCATCAAAACAGGTGAGCGCATTATCATATTCAGCGCTCTCTATGTAATCCATGCCCGCCTGCAGGTTCGTACTCTTCTTACCGCTGCCGCACGCCGCACAGGAAAAAAGCACGAATCCCGCAAGAAGCGGTATCGTCATCTTTCGAAGGTTCATCCGCCACAATTCCTCTTTATCCCAACCAAACGAAAATAGGACTGCCATATTTTCGTTTACCCCTTTAACCATATGATCTGTTATAGTGTAGCATATTTTCCAAAAGAGCGCCACAAGATATTTTATATGAGCGCAAGCTCCGAAAGCGCACACAAAATTCCATCCTCATCCACGCACGCCGTCACCTTATCCGCCACGTTCCTGACCGGTTCCACTGCATTTCCCATCGCGATCCCGAGCCCTGCAAACTGAAGCATATCCAGATCATTAAAACCGTCGCCGAACGCGATGGTATCATTCTTTGTATAGCCTGCATATTCCATCAGTTTTTTCATGCCATAGGATTTCGTGATTCCCGCAAGCGTCACTTCCCCGCTTGATTCATCCGCCTGCGCAAAGCTTGTGACCGTCACGTCAAATGCAGGCGCAAGCACTTTCGCAACCTCGGAAACCGGGTAGGGAGAGTCATAATAGATCATTTTTTCAATATCCGTACGTTTCCCGGGTTCATTATCGAGCGTCATTCCACCGAATACCTGTCTGACCTGTTCCTTTGACACGCAAAACTTATCCTCAAATAACTGCAGGATCGCATGTTCGTTCGCAGCCGTTGCGATCGCACCATTCACGGTTTGTAAACAATAAGGAATCTGTTCTTTCGCAAAATAAGAAACAAAGCTTTGCAACGCTTCCGCTGAGACCATCTGATGGCTGACGCACTGATCCTTCCATTCCACATAGGCGCCCGCTGCCGCAACAATACCGTCAAATTTCAGCTCGAGAAGCCAGGGGTAGATCTGAAATTTGCTCCTTCCCGTGCAGATAACCAGCTTGTGTCCGTTTTCCCTCGCGCGCCGCAGCGCTTCTTTCGTGGAATGCGGCATGGTTCCGTCAAACTGTACCAGCGTCCCGTCCACGTCAAAAAAGATCAGTTTTTCAAGCATACAATTCTTCTATCCCTTCCGTATTGCATCGGACTCCAAAATCCCAATGTAAAATATCAAAATCTAAGAACTTCTCTTCCCGCCTCACTGTGAAAACAGGCGCAGTGCATTTTTGTAACAGATGTTATCTATGGTCTCCGCGTCAAAATACCGGGAAAGCGCCTCGATCAGACGCGTGATCCCCTGTCCGCCGCCCCACTCAGGATCCTCCGGGATACCGTCATAATCAGAGCCAAGCGCCGCTGCAGTTCCCCCCGCGCAATTCATGATCTGCGCCAGATGACGCGCAACTTGCTCCACACTTCCGGAAACTCCGTTTTCTTTTAAGAACGGGGCATGAAAGTTCACGCCCACAACCCCGCCGTTTTCGCCGATCGCCCTCAACTGTTCATCTGTTAAGTTCCTCTGGTGCCCGCACAGGCTCCGCGCACAGGAATGTGAGGCGGCAACCGGCTTCTTTGCCGCTTTCATCACATCAAAAAATCCCTGGTCGGACAAATGCGAGACGTCCACGATCATACCGAGCTCCTGCATATACGCCACCGCTTCAAACCCTGCCCGCTTTAATCCGCCCGCATTGCCGTTCGGATATCCCAAGCAGTTTTCATAATTCCATGTGAGCGTCAGCATGCGCACGCCGTCCGACCACATCCGGTCAAGGCGCCCGCGAAGCGTTTCTGAGTTTTCTTTTTCATTGTCGCAAAGCTGTTTCCTGCCACAGAGCAGCTCCCCGCCTTCCACGGTCAGGATTGCACCGGTCTTTCCGGCAGCCTCCGCATGCGCAAGCTCCTCTGCCGTGCTGATCCGGCATACTAAATCGCTGTTCTTTTTTAACTCTTCAAAAAAGAAATCTCGCAGCTCCTCATAGCGCTGCCACGGCGATATCCCCCTCTGGTCACATGCTTTGCGATCCAGAAAGATAGCAAAGCATTGCGCAAGCGCTCCCGCGCCGCGCAGTCTGGCAAAATCGAGCTGCGTCTTTTGATTGCTTCGCATCGGCAGCCCCTGCTCTTTACATGCCGTCAGGGTATCGCAATGTAAATCAAACCACTTCAATCCTTCTCCTTTTTCCGATACGGTGTCAGGCAATTGCCTAATACAGTGTCTGTCCGGCGCATTCTTCTGCCGGTCCCTATCCGCCGTCCGGATGATTCCGCATCCTCAGTCTATTCTATCCATATTTTGCGTCAAACATGCCGCGGACATGATTTCTCTCTCCGTCCTCAAGCGGCGCGGGCACGGCTGCCCTACTCAATATAGTAAAGTCTTCTCTCTTCCGGCGTCAGCACAGCGGTATCACCAAGTACATCCCGCGCTTCTTCTACCAGCCGCTCAAGATCATAGAGCGGGTAGGAATACAATGTCGATCCCGACGCAGAGTACACCTTATTAAGTTCCACGGAAACCGCCATACAGCCCGGTATCCGGTACAGAATATTGTTATCCCCGTCCAAAATATAAGAATCATCCGAGCCGCACAGAAGCGTGCGTCGCCCGCCAAGATCCCTCCATTCGGAAACAGCATTCAGTTCCCGATACGACTGTACAAGTGTAAAGCTGCCGGTGTCATAAATTTCCAGACGATTATCCGTATAGCAGATAAAAAAGCAGGACCCGTCCGGCGAAAAGCCGATGCTCTTGATAAAGGCGGTCTGCGCACTCATCTGTGAGAGCGGTTCCTGTTCCCCAAAGCGGACGTGCATGAGCTGCATCGTGTTCTGATCCACTGCCAGATAAGTTTCCCCTTCCTGATCTGCCGCCATCATCTTACATGCCGTCGGAAGCTCATACCCCTCGCCGCTCCCGATATCAATGCAAAAATCGAAGTCATACGTATCATATTCGATTG
This sequence comes from Lachnospiraceae bacterium, assembly GCA_003979345.1. Lineage (GTDB taxonomy): Bacteria > Bacillota > Clostridia > Lachnospirales > Lachnospiraceae > DLAJ01. The sequence continues at coordinate 32,810 of RYVZ01000016.1, read as the reverse complement.
CAAACCGCCCGTTCCCTGACACCAACAGTTTTGAAAGATTTTTATCCTGCGCGACCTCCGTCACCTGACAGGACGGCAGCTCCAGCTTACACAGGCAGCCTTCCATGCCATTGTAATAAAGCGCCCCGCCGTTAAATGCCCAGTTATAGACAGACACCGCCGCACTCCCGGTCAATTCTCCCGTCGCAGAATCATAGATCCGCACCATGTCCTTTGTAATGACCAAGAAAGAATCATCCAGCACGATCAGCCCTTTCACCGTCTCGTCCTGTTCTCCGGCATCATATTGATACAGCACCTCGTCAGAACGCATATCATAGACAAGATAATTCTCGTAGTCATAAAGAAACAGCCTGCCTTCCTTATCGGCTTCCGAATAATAATAGATATGTCCGGTATTTGCAGTTTCCTGTCCATTAACACCGTATGCGAGCCGGTGCAGATAAATACAATTTGACGCCCTCTGCTGCAAGACCAGCGTATCACGGGCATTTAATACATCCAGCATCCATTTGCTGTCCGGCTCCAGATAAGTCCGGGTAACGACTCCCCTCTCCGTCATCACATCAAAGCGCATCGTCCCATCGTCAAGCGTTGCCATGATCATCCGTTCTTCCGCATCCACTCCAAGCCTCAATACGTCCGCCGGATAATGCAGCTCCTGCACCGTGCTTCCATCCTTTTTAGAGACCATGCATACCTCATCACCGCTCGTATAAACGACCATGTCCCGAAACAGTCTGAGCGGTCCTCCCTTGCTCTGCCGGTCATCGATTTCCCAGCGGATACTGCCGTCCGGCTCATAGCAGGTCAGCGACTGTCCGATCTCCATGCTTTCAGGCGACGCCATAGAGCTTCCGATCGCTATCAGATAAGTGACGCCATCCGGATCACTGTATATCGTCGATATGTAACGGTGCGGAACCTGATACTCAGCCAAAACCTCAGCGCTCTCAGCATCAATTGAGATGGCACGCGCGGCATCATCCTCCCGTATGATCCGGTAAGCACTGCCGTCCCCGTATGCGCCTTCAAACAAGAGACGCTTCCCGTCCTCAGAAAAAGTCAGATTCCATCCGATCGTCTCTGCCTGCCCCTCATCTTCATAGCATGCGATCAGCGAACCGTCCGCCGCATCATAAACAGCGACCTGATAGCTGTTCTGCGCAACCGCAAAACGGGTAAGATCCGGTGAGACCGCAAGTGCAATGACTTTCATATCCGGAATCGTGTACCGTCTGTCTAGATTGCTGCTGTCAGCGCATACAATGCTGTCTTCCGTCACATATAGCACCCGCTCTTCATCCAAAAAGACAGGCGATATCTCATATGTTGTTTCAACCGACTCCTGACCCTTGACTAACAGCGTTCCCTCCCTGATATCCCAGCAATACAGCTGACCCATGCTATCCACGGAAGCAAGACGCGTTCCGGACGGTGATACGGACATCACGGTCGTCTGCGCATCGTGCTCAAACAGTGCGAACGGACGATGCGCTTCACCGTTCGCATAGACCTGAAGAATCTCTGCCAGCGCCGCCTCAGTCTGCGCAACGATGGGTCTGTCCGGATTGGCAAGGTCCTCCGGAAGTCCCTCTAGAGCCACAAGCAGCGCCCGCCGTCTGTCTCCGCTCTCATAAAGCTGCAGCGCCGTCTCACTCAAAGAACGGCTTTGAAATGCATATAAAGACTGCGCCTGTGCCTGAATTTCCCCGGACTGTGCCATGATCTCTTTGGACTGTTCCGCAATTTCTTCCGACTGCGCCATGATCTCCTCAGACTGTTCCGCAATATGGTCGGACTGCAGCTTGATGCGGAATGCCTGCCATGCACTGAATGCGCCAAACAAGAACAACGCACCTGCGGCGGCAGCAGCCGTCACCAGCATGCGCTTCAACCTTCTCATCTTATGGCGCTGGCGCAGATCATCATAGGAACAGCCCAGCATTGGTGCAACAAGCCTGAGCATCTCCTGCTTGATCTTTTTGTTCACTTCTGCCTTCGACTTTCCACGCACGTCCGCCGCAAGCGGTTCAACCGGAACCTCCACGATTGTAACGATGCCGTCCTCGCCCTCGACCTCTTTTTTGATCGTGCGGAGCGGTTCCGGAAACGCCTCTTCCGGTTCTCCCTCGATCAGTACGGCATACACATGATCCATTCCACGCAGTGAGATAAAGGTCTCGATCTCCCGCCTGCACCACAGGGATTCCAATATGCGCGGAGAACAGATAACAATCAGATTTTCGGAAGAAGACAGCGCCTCCATGATCGGCTCGGACAGATTTCCGGCAAGCGGAAGCTCGTCCTTGTCCCGGAAAATACGCCGTATGCTCTTTTTCCCCAGCTCCTTTGTCTCCTTGTCGGCAAGCTTCGGAACCTTAAAAGTCTCAAGCCTGCGCTGCAGCGTCTGTGCGACGTACAGATCAAGCGGCGCATGACGGTAACTGATAAATGCGTCATAGCGGAACCCTGCGTTCCCGCCCTCCGCGTCGTCCCCATTCACGCTCTCACCCGCCTGAACCGCTTTACTCTCATTCGAAGTCCAGCCCGCTTTACCTGTTTTGCTCTCATTCACGGTCCCTCCTGCCTTGTCCGTTTCGCTCCTGCTCACGGTCTCGCCCGCCTCATCTATTTCGCGTTCCTTTTCTTCCATCCGATCTCCTTATCCGGTTCCGGCGGTTGACGCCCTGCCTGCAGTTCATCAAATCATTGTCCCTTATTCCGGCGTTCTGTCATGTTCTGTCATTCTCTGTCGTTCCCTTACGTTCTCCGGCATTCTCTGTCATGTTTTGGGATTCTCTGCCGCTCTCTGACATCTCCGGCATCTCCCGTCTCCCCGGGCTTCTCCGTCTCCCCGTTCTCCTCGTAGGTCTGACCGAAGATCTGCCGCTCTATGATGTAAATATCGTGCGTATCATCCGTCCGCGCGGCAATCATGTCGCCCGGATTGCCCAGCATATAATTTACGGTGTCCCATGCGGTAAATATTTTCGTCTGCCTGTCGATTTTCTTCGCATAGACAAGTGTCTCCCCTGTCGGCACGCAGCTTTTCACAAAGCCGGACACATTGCGCACGGTGCCGTCTAAACGGTTATGCACGCTTGGTATGTACTCCGTCTTCACCGTATACGGCTCATCTGTCCGGCGGTACGTCCTCGCAAATTTCTCCGCACGGATCGGGTATACTTCTCCCTGAATGCCGACCATCAGATAAATGTCATCCGTTACGTTTATTTCCAGATCCCCCTCGAGCGTACGCACAAGCAGCGGCGTTCCTGCCGGATAAACCTCGCCAAGCTCCACAAACCCCAGCGGCAGCTTTTTTTTACGGTACCGCTTCATTCCGGACAGATCAATCTCATAGTCCTTTGCATAGATGACCTCATAACTTCGCAGATATTCGGCGATCCTCCGCTCAAAATAAGTCTCCGGCGTATCCCCGGGACAGCGCTCCGCAAACAGATCGCTTCGGATAAATCCGCCCGCCTTCTCCGCATGTCCGCCGCCCGAACCGATTCCCGCAGTAAAAAAAGAAGCAAGATCGCTCGCCTTGATCTCTTTTTCACAGCTCCGAAACGACAGCTTGTACCCGTCCGGAAGCGTGCTGTAGATCACACAGGTATTGACCACATCCGTCTGCAGCACAAAATCGCTCACGATGCCGAGAATATTTAAGTCGCAGGGTTTCACTTTTACGATTGCAAAATGCTGCTGCTCCAAAATGCGGTGGTTTAGAAGCGCGTCGCCCGCAATCTCCAACTCCATGCGGGAAAGATTCGTATTTTTTAACTGTGAAAAGATTCCCCTGTCATAATGCAGCGCGTCGCGCAGATCCTTGTCCATCGGGTGATAGATATCCCCCAGCTGTCCCGTATCCATATACAGACCATAATAAAGTGCCGTCGCGAGCTCCGGATCCGCATTGACGTCAAAGCCCGCCCCGCATAAAAGCTGCCAGACGACCGTCGCACAGCTCCCATAGCTGCTCTTGATCTCCGTGAACCCTTCCGGCACTTCCGAAAGCGCCGCACGGTCGTCCCGCTCGTGATGATCGATCACCGCCACATTCTGCGCCTGGAACCGCGTCGTATTGCCCGCTCCGTACTGGCAGTCCGCCATGACCAGCAGTTCAGGAGGTTCTAAGTTCGTCACATACTCCGCCGGAATCTTCAGCGCGGACAGCATCAGCACCAGATTGCTTTTCCCTGCTTTTCCCCGTCCGCTGTATATAAACCGCACGTCCTTTCCTTTCTGAAAAAAATAACGATATAGACCAAATCCCGATGCAAGGGCGTCCGCATCGGGATTATCATGACACTGGATCACAATCTGTTCAAACTGTTCCAAGTCCTGTAACTGCATTGTGCTCCCCCTTTATTTTCTGAATTTTCCACAACAAACAAATGCCGCTTCGCGTCGCTTGTTTTTCTTTTGCATACTTTTTTTTCAAAAACTCGCAAATACGCGCTTTCAGCGCTTTGTGCCCGATTTCATCGGGCATTTGCTCGTTAATGGTGCAAGAAAAACAAATGCCGCTTCGCGTCGCTTGTTTTTCTTTTGCACTCATTATATCAGATAAAACAGGGGTTTTCCACCTAAAATCCTCGGATTCTGTCTCCGCTGTCATCCTCCGTCTTTTCGATTTTCTGTATCACGACATCATATCCGTAATCGGCGCTGACCTGCACATGCACACGCTCGCCCTCCCTGCGGCCGACCAAAGCCGCGCCGAGCGGCGATTCCTTACTGATCAGCCCATTGAGAGAGTCTTCACGCACGGTCGTAACGATACGGTAAGTTTCAGTTTCGTTCTCTTCCTCGAAAAGAACCGTCACCGTATTGTTTAAGCCCACTTCGTCTGCCTTCGAGTCATCCGAAATGACGACTGCGGTCCGCACCATCCGCTCCAGATAGCGGATACGGCTCTCATTGCGGTTCTTCTCTCTTTTTGCCGCATAATATTCAAAATTCTCACTCAGGTCACCCTGCGCACGCGCCTCTTTAACCGCTTCGATCAGCTTCGGACGCAGAATAAGCTTCCGCTCCTCGATCTCCGCCTCGATCTTTGCAAGGTCGGACGCCGTCAACTCATCATGCATTTCCTTTCCCCCTCTTTTCTTTCAGGATTGCGAAGCATCCTTCGATAACGTATATCATTGTGCAAAATATACTGACCCATAAGCAGGCGCGCAAAAGGAATTTCTTTGAAATTCCTTTTGCGTCACGTTACGTACCGTTGCCAGCAGAGGGCAGCGATTTCCCCTTTTACGCTTCTCCTCCCGCCATATCCGTATACATATCCAGCATGCCGACCGTCTCATTCGCCGGTCTGCCGTACATATGACAGCATTTATGTGACACTTGCTTTGCCTCTTCAGCCTCCTCGTCCATCGTCACGCTCATGCGGACGACCCCCTGCGATGATTCTGCGTCAAGATGCCGCATGATCTCCTCGATCATGGCTTCCTCATCCCCATGCATTTCCGGATCTCCTGTCTTACTCATAACTATAACCGCTCCCCTTTCCGCCCATGCTCCCTTACGCTGCGCACTGTTTGTGCCAAACAATCCAATCTTCTGCGTTTTGCAACGCTCCGCACCTTACGCCGTCACCGCATTGCCCGTGTAAAGCTGATAATACTTTCCCTGCTGCTCAATGAGCTGATCGTGTGTACCGCGTTCAATGATGCGGCCCTGCTCCAATACCATGATGCAGTCGCTGTTGCGGACGGTCGAAAGCCGGTGGGCGATCACGAACGTTGTCCTTCCGTTCATCAGCGCATCCATGCCCTGCTGTACAAGTTTTTCGGTCCTTGTATCGATCGAACTTGTCGCCTCATCCAGGATCAGGACCGGCGGATCAGCGATCGCGGCGCGCGCAATTGCCAATAGCTGGCGCTGTCCCTGACTTAAATTCGCGCCGTCTCCGTGCAGCATCGTCTGATACCCTTCCGGCAGGCGTCTGATAAAGCCGTCGGCATTCGCAAGCTTCGCCGCCCGGACGACTTCCTCTTCCGTCGCGTCCAGTTTTCCATAACGGATGTTTTCCATAACAGTTCCCGTAAACAGATGAGTATCCTGCAATACAATTCCAAGAGAACGGCGCAGGTCTGCCTTTTTAATCTTATTCACATTGATGCCGTCATAACGGATCTTTCCGTCCTGAATATCGTAAAAACGGTTGATCAGGTTCGTGATCGTCGTCTTTCCGGCTCCTGTTGCACCTACAAACGCGATCTTCTGTCCGGGCTTTGCGTACAGTTCAATGTCATGCAGAATGATCTTATCGTCACGATAGCCGAAATCCACACGGTCAAATACCACATCGCCCTGCAGTCTGACATAAGTTGTCGTATCGGAATCTTTATGATAATGTTTCCACGCCCAGATTCCGGTTCTCTCCTCACATTCGCAGAGCGTGCCATCCGCATTTTCCCTTGCATTGACGAGCTCCACATAACCATTGTCCACTTCCGGCTCCTCGTCCATCAGCTTAAAGAACCTGTCTGCTCCCGCCAGCGCCATCACGATCGCGTTAAACTGCTGGGAGACCTGATTGATCGGCATACTGAACGACTTATTCAAGTTCAGAAAGCTGGCAAGACCGCCAAGCGTCAGACCGGATACACCGGTAATGGCAAGCGCACCCCCGGCAATCGCACAGACAACATAGCTCAGATTGCCTAGCTGCATATTGATCGGTCCCATGATATTCGCAAAACGGTTGGCCTGATAAGCGCTTTCAAACAGCTGATCATTGAGCTCATTAAACTTTGCGAGACTTTCCTCCTCATGGCAGAACACTTTAACGACCTTCTGACCGCTCATCATCTCCTCAATACAGCCGTTGACCTTTCCTAAATCACGCTGCTGCGATAAAAAGAAGCGTCCGCTCAATCCCATGACTTTCTTTGTGGCAAACAGCATGACAAAGACCATGGCAAACGTGATCAGGGTCAACGGAATATCCAGCACAAACATATAGTAGACCACACCGATGATCGTGATCAGGCTGTTAATAATCTGCGGAATACTCTGGCTGATCATCTGGCGCAGTGTTTCAATATCATTCGTATAGAGCGACATGATGTCGCCATGCGCATGCGTGTCAAAATATTTGATCGGCAGGCTTTCCATCTTACAAAACAGATCGTCACGCAGGTTCCGTATCGATCCCTGCGTAATGCGGATCATGATCCTCGACTGGACAAACGAGGCAAGCACGCCCGCGCCATAGAATGCCCCGACCCGCATGATCGCGCGGGCAAGCGGTGCAAAATCGGGATTCTCACCGCCCAAAAGAGGTTTGATATACTGGTCGATCAATGTTCTCATAAACATGGTCCCCTGCAGGGACGCATAGACCGTGATCAAGATGCATATTACAACAAAGAAATAATGCACACCGTAATCCTTAAGTACATATTTCATGACACGCGCAAATGTCTTTCCGGGGTGCTCGATCTTCGGGCGCGGTCCCATCGGTCCCCTTCTGCCCGGTCCCTTCGGCATTCCCGCAGGAGAACCGGACGGCAATCCTTTGACTGTCCCCGCCTCCGGTTCTTTTCCGGCTGCTCCGTGTACCGTTCCTGCTGCTCCCGACAGTTCATTCCTATGTTCCATCTGCTCCACTCTGTCCTTCGCCATATCAGTCGTCTCCCTTCTCGTCAAAATCACCGCTTCCCGATGTCTGCGACTCATATACCTCACGGTAAATCTCATTTTGCTCAAGCAGCTCTTCATGCGTTCCAAAGCCTGCGACGCGCCCCTCGTTCATGACAATGATGCGGTCGGCATTCTGTACGCTTGAAACACGCTGTGCAATGATCAGCTTCGTGGTGTTCGGGATCTCCTCCGCAAATGCTCTACGTATCTTTGCATCCGTCGCCGTGTCGACCGCGCTCGTGGAATCGTCCAAAATCAATATCTTCGGTTTTTTAAGCAGGGCACGCGCAATACACAGACGCTGCTTCTGTCCTCCGGACACGTTCGTGCCGCCCTGCTCGATATAAGTCTCATATTTCTCCGGCATCTGTTCGATAAACTCGTCGGCACAGGCAAGCCGGCAGGCACGTCTGCACTCCTCCTCGGACGCGTTTTTATCTCCCCATCGCAGATTTTCTAAGATCGTCCCCGAAAAGAGCACGTTATTCTGCAGTACGACCGCGACCTGATTGCGCAGCACTTCCATATCATAATCGCGCACATCCACGCCTCCGACATACAATGTTCCCTCTGTCACATCGTAAAGTCTGCTGATCAGATTGACTAGACTGGATTTCGCGCTGCCCGTTCCACCCATGATGCCGATGGTCTCTCCTGCCCGGATCTCTAAGTCAATATCTTTCAAAACCATGCTGTCGGCATCCTTTTTATAAGCAAACGAAACATGGTCAAAGCGGATGCTTCCGTCGGCGACCTCCGTCAGCGGTTCTTTAGGATTTGTAAGATCGGATTTCTCATTCAGAACTTCGCTGATACGCCTTGCGCTCGCGATCGACATCGTGATCATGACAAATACCATCGAAAGCATCATCAGGCTCATCAAAATATTCATGCAGTAAGTCAGCATATTCATCAGCTGTCCCGTGGTAAGATTTCCAAGCACGATCATTTTGGCACCGATCCAGCTGATCAGCAGGATGCAGCTGTAGACCGTCAGGTTCATGACCGGTCCGTTCCACGCCACGATCCCCTCCGCTTTAGAGAATATCCTGTAAATATTGCCGCTTGCCTTGCGGAATTTTTTATTTTCGTAATCCTCGCGGACATATGCTTTCACAACACGAATCGCGGATACGTTTTCCTGCACGCTCTCGTTTAAGTCATCATATTTCGGAAACGCTTCCATAAAATGCTTCGTCGCCATCGGTATCATGATCGCGAGCACGACGCTTAAAAGCACGACCGCTACGAGGTAAACGCTCGCCAGCTTCGGACTGATCCAAAACGACATTGCCATTGCAATGATCAGACTTGCGGGAGCGCGCATTGCCATCCTTAAGATCATCTGATACGCATTCTGGATATTCGTGACGTCGGTCGTCAGGCGCGTGATCAGCCCTGATGTGCTGAATTTATCGATATTGGCAAAGCTGAAGGTCTGAATATTTTCATACATCGCACGCCGCAGATTGCGGCCGAAACCGGTAGACGCGCGCGCGCCGTACTTTGCTCCGAGAATTCCGAAGCTTAAGCTGAGCGTCACTGCCAAAAGCATCAGAGCGCCCATCTTGTAAATATGCCCCATGTTCTCTGCTTCCACACCCTGATCAATGATGGATGCCATCATAAGTGGAATGATCATTTCCATAATGACTTCCAAGATCATGAATACGGGCGTCAAAAAAGAGTCCTTCTTAAATTCTTTGATCTGCGCACCAAGTGTTCGTAACATATCTTATGCCTCCTTTTTTCATGCCTGCCGTTCTTCGCACTTTGACCGGTCACGGCGTCCCTGCTGTCCGCTTGTTTCCTGCCGAAGACCGTGTTCCTGCTGTCCGCTGCCGTCCCTGCTCATGCGCTCCAGATTGTCCCTGACGCGGTTTAACAGGGACAGAAACTGTTCGACCTCCGCGCTGCTCATTCCGTCCAGCATCGTATCGTCGAGCCTCTCCATCTGCTTTTCGATCTGCGTATGCTCCCTGTACGCTTCCTCCGTCATGAAAATACGCTTTAACCTTCCATCCCGATCCTCGACCCTGCGTATGATCAGCCCGTTCTTCTCCATCACCTGCAGGGTGTTGGTCGCCGTCGCGCGTGAGATGCGGAACACTTCCTCGATGTGTTTCTGATACACCGGCTCTGCGTCGTCGTGATGATACAGGTAACCCAAGATCCCGCCCTGCAGCTGCGTGAGCGGCGTACCCGGTCTTTGACACGGCGGACGCATCTTATGTAACAGCGTTTTGATCAGATTATGAATCACCCTCAGCTCAAAACTTAACAGCCTTTTATCAGTATCAAATCCTGTCTGTCTTTTCATGACTGATGCTCCCTGACAAGATACCGCCGACACAAGTGCATAAACAGTATCTTCGATCGCTTTCTAAAATTTTAATTTGTTAGCACACTAACTTTATTACAATCTCCAAAATCTGTCAAGAAACCTTTTCTAAAATTTCTATAAATGATATACTGTTACTACCATCAATCGGCAGGAAATATCATGTCATGCCGGTTGGCAGCAACAACCGCGAAGGAGGTATCTCACAATGAAAAGACTTACGGCAAAAGCGCTTTCCGTGCTTCTTTGCAGCTCTTTCCTTCTGTCTTTTGCATCTTGCGGGACGCAGTCGGATACGGACGATGCGCCCAATAGTGAAAACGCGGAGCCGGAACAGGACACGCAGGAAAACGAAGCGGAACAAGACCCCTCCGGCTCAGACGATGTCTCACAGGCAGACGATGACCGGACAGAACAGGAACCATATACGTTCATACCCACAGCGTCAGAGCTGATCCCCGCCGATCATGATGTGCACATGCGGGAAAACAGAAATGAGGACGGAAGCAGAAAGTATATTCTCGGCGATATCGCGCCGACCATCTGCTACGATAATCTTTCTCTCGGTTATCTGACGCCCGAATCCACCGCTTACACATTGACACCCGCAGAGGGCGTTGTCATCGACGACGTCGTATTATCTGCCGTGGATGAAAATTATGCAACCCTTTCCGTTGAAGAACTGGCGGCGTGGGACGCTGACAGCCTCACGCTGACAGCCAGCGAAAATGCGTCGCAGAACGGTATCGTTTTTTTGGATCTGGTCAAAGAGGGACAAGTCGTTTACACGGTCAACGTGCGGGTATGCGCCGCCTATCCCGATGATCCGGATTATGATATCGACACGGATACCATCGGAAGCGATGATATCGAATTTTTGTTTGATTACAATTCCGACGGCGAACTTGACGAGAACTACAATGTACATGATCCGGCTCTGACCGAAGCCATCATTGATGACATCCGTTATTATTATATGGTACAGACCGGCTGGGCAGGCGGAAATATCCTGCGCCGTTCCACTGATCTGATCCATTGGGAATATCTCGGAAAAACCACGCCCCCTGCCGAGCAGATGGCGGAATACGGCTGGTCCGAAGTCAACGACTGGATGCTCACGGACTCCGCTTCCTGTCAGTATTGGGCGGCGGATCTGGTACCCGCATCCTATGGCGGCTACTGGCTGTATACATGTCTGGTCAATGCCGGTTATGATGAAGAAAAGCATGACCGGGTCTGCATCGTACTCGCATGGTCGCCCACCTTGGAGGCGCGCTCTTTCCGTTATGTCGGATGCATTGTGCAGTCGATCAGCGATTACGCACAGGATGCTCTCTATTATAACGTCGTTGCGCTTGACCCGCAGGTCGCCTACGACGCGGACGGAAACATGTATTTGACGTTCGGCTCCTTCGGTGCCGGAACCTATATGATCGAGCTTGACAGCGAGACCGGGCTTCGCAAAGACGGTGAGACCGGCTGGCTGGATGCAGATACGATCAATACCTATATGGAAGAAGCAAGGGCGGCGGCGATCGGCGACACGCACCCCTACTACGGTACGCACATGACCTACTGTGCGGAGGGAAGCCTGATCACGCACCAGTATGACGTGCCGCTCGTATCCGAAGACGGCGCAGTCACACATGTTTACGATGATTATTATTATCTGATGACCTGCCTCGGCGTTCTGTCAAGAAATTATGTGTTATTTACGGCTAAAAGCGATACGATCGACGCCTTTACAAACTTAAGCGGCGATCCGATGGCGTCCGGCTGGATCGGAAAAGAACTTGTAACAGGCTTATTCCCGCCCTTGTCGGGCTACCGTTCCGACTTAGACCGCGAGAGCTATGTCACGACAACCGACCGGATCGAGGGAAGTACGGAATACATCGCCATGTCCTCTTTTCAATGGGCTGACTACGATTTCGACATTCATGCGCCGGGACACGGCGACCTTTACACCACGAGCGACGGCGTCAATATCGCAATGCTGATGGTACGGACGCTCGCACTGCAGAACGATAAGACCGCAGAATGTGACAACGGCTACCCGCTCGCAGCCTCCAGCACCAAATTTTTCATGCAGGCACACCAGTACTACTTAAACTCTGTCGGAGACATTGTCATCAATGCGAACCGCTACGCAGGTGAACCGGACCGTGCGGTCACAAAGGAAGAATTTTTGTCCTTCGCCGAAGACAATCGGTTCCAGCTCGTTCTGGCGGGCGATCCGTATGTGACCACGACGGCAGTCTATGTCACGCTGAACGAAGACGGCTCGGTCACGGGGGATGCATCGGGAAGCTGGTCGATGTACGGTGATCACTATATCAAGCTCGTTATCGACGGATATGATACCTATTACGGCGTAGCCGCAGTCTCATGGCTTGACAACAAGAATTGTGTCGGCACGACCGTAACGGCAATGGGGCAGACGACCGGGTGGCCGCTTTATATGAACAGTGAGAGCGTAAAATAGCCTTCATATGACGCAGCACGGTTTTAACACGTTTATACAAAACTGTAAAAAAAGAATGCCTGACATTTGCATCAGGCATTCTTTTTTCATATGTTTCATCTTTATTATATAATCATGCTGTTTTGCTATTTTTGCTGCCTTTCACGCATATCAGGAGGTACCTGCTGTCATGGCAGACAGACCGCAAATGATTTTGTCCGAAGTCCTTCTGCGGTTTTAAGAATAATCTCCGTTTCTTTATTTGCAGAATCCAGTCTGATCAGCGATTCAAGTAAATGATGGGATATCATGTCAATTGTGAGATCCTTCCACATACAGACGACATACCGGATCTTCGTATCACCATGCTCCGTGAGTGTCTTTATAAAAGCACTTTCCTCGTATGTATTGCCTGATATGATATCGTGATTTACCAAATGAAACCGGTTCCCTCTTTCTGTCCACATTACAACAGCCTGCTCTGCATCCGGATCGGATTTCACAAGTTCTTCTGCTTGTTTTACAAATGCTTCCATTTTGGGAAAATGTTGATTTTCTATCATTTATAATACTCCTAAAACATTTTTGATCCATCACTAAAGCAATAATAATGAGTATATGGCGAACCCCCCAGCGCAGGAATAGTATGTAAAACCCCAACCGTAATAATTTTTTGCTGCTGTTAAAGAAGGCCAATTTGTTCACCCAAGCGTGTCACCCGGTCTATAGCACGTCGGCAAATTAATCCCTGAATAGCTAACAATTCCATTCATAGAAGATTCAGCTATTTCATTGCCATATTTCTCCACATTATCATACCCTTGTGCAGAAACATCATATCCTACCCTAGATATCAATATTAGCAATGATAAAATAATAGCCACAGTTATTTTTCTGATTTCTTTTATCTCCCAGCCCCCATTATCTTTTTCCATTTGTAGTATATCACTTTTCTTTTACATGTCAACATGTATACATTTAGTTTTTTCACTTCTGTTAACTATATCTTAGAACTCGTTCAGCACCTCGGTCACTTCGTCCCTGATACTGCAAAACAGCAGAGAAAGATTCGGGTCAAAATGGCTGCCGCCGGATTCCTCAATGATCGAAAACGCTTTTTCGACAGGCATTGCCTCCTTATAGCAGCGCTTCGATACTAAAGCGTCAAACACGTCCGCAACTGCCATAATACGGGCGCACAAAGGAATCTCCTTCCCTTTGATTCCTTTCGGATAGCCGCTTCCGTCCCATTTCTCATGGTGCCCTTCGGCAATTTGCACGGCAATGTCGATATACTCTTTTTCCTCAATGCCGCCCATGACCTCCGTGATAATATGTCCTCCCGCCGTTGTGTGCTCTTTCATGGCGTCAAATTCTTCGGGCGTGAGACGTCCGGGCTTCTGGAGGATCGCATCCGAAACCGCGATCTTGCCGATATCATGCATAGGCGCGGCCTTGACAAGCAGCTCGGCGTAGTCGTCGGTCAGGCACTCTGCGCAGTAACCCGCCTTTCGCGCCGCACGTGTCAAAAGCTCCACATACCGGCTCGTTCGCTTGACATGTTCTCCGGTATCATTATCCCGGTTCTCGATCAGGTTCGCCATGCCGATGATCGTATTCTCCTGAAGAAGCAGCATTCTCTCATTATGTTCGATCAGCGCCTGTGTTTTGCGTTCGTTTTCCTCCTCAAGCTGATTTTTATATTTCTCCAGCTTGGACGTAATACCGATACACATCGCCATGCAGACTGCCATGACGACACAGATACATATAATACATACCGCCTCGCTCACTTCTGCAATCTGAATGCTGCGCTCCATTTTCTTTTCCGCCGCGCTCATCTCCCCGGCAAGATAGTCGTCCACCAAATCAATATCTTCTGATATTTCATCGATAAACTCTGCCAGATATGAGTTCACATAATATGTCGCCGTTGCGCTGCTTCCCTCCGTACTCATCTGAAATACATTCTCAGCATTGCTGAAATAGCTGATCGTGTTGGAATACACGGCATGGAACAGGCTCTCTTTCTCATTGGAGGATACCGTCTCCTTCATTTCATCCAGTTTGTTCATGATCGTTTCTTTCAAAACTGCCGCTTCTTCCGCATAGGACTGCCTCGCTTCATCGGTATCCGCCAGCGTATGCCACGAAACGATCATATGATGCCGGTTCATCTGCCTGCACACTTCGGCCATATCCAAACGGTCGTTAATGCTCTTTTCAATCTTCTGTTCGTAACTGTCCGCAATTTCGTTCAGATTGTACCGCATGATCAGCATGCCCGAAATGCATACGATCCCTGCGATCAGATTCAGCACAAACATTTGGAACGGAATTCGTTTGATGAGTTTCATGCGTATTCTCCTGCCCCTTTCACCACCCTGTATACTACGGACACCTTCTTATCCGGCCGGCTGTAAAAGACTCCCGTGTCAGCGGGAGTCTTTCGTAATGTCATTTGTCATATTATCTAGTAATGTCTGCAGATCCGTATGATCCGGATTTCCCCCCGCTATGGTGATCCCGAATATATAAGACGGGGTCCAGAACGCATCCGAAATATGCTGCACATTTGCAAACTGCGACTGCTCCGACAGCGCTGCCACTACGGGAGACGCCTGAACCGCTTCGGATAACGCCGCATTCATATTGGAAGGACACTCCCCGATCGATGCAAACCGTTCAAGCTGCATTTCCTCATCGGACAGGCATTCCGCCAGTCTCATCGCCCAATCGACATGTTCCGAATAGGGATTCACACCGATTAGTTTATACCCTGAAAAGCTGCTCATCTGCACGCTGTCACCCGCAACCGTATAACATGGAAGCTTTGCCGCGCCGAAATCATCCCCCCATGCATCTTTTACAGCCTCCGCATTCCAAGGACCGTTGATGCCCGCGATGATCGTCCCGCTTCTGACACCGTTTAAGAAGCTTAGATCGTCCACACTGATAAAGCCTTCATGCTGTGCGATCGCCAGCATCGCCTCGGCAACGTCAACGCCCGTATACTTTGTATCGACGGCATTCCAATTACATTCATTTGTCACACCGTCCGCACTCAACCCCAGTTCCAATCCCGCTCCGTCAAAAAAAGAATAGATATACCAGCCGCTGGAATAATCCATCGTCATCTTTTTTCCGTTTTCGGCGCATATTTCCAACATTCTGTCAAAGCTTTCAATATCCTGCTCCGTAAAATATGCGGTATTGTAGTATAGAAAATAGCCGTTCCCAGACGCAATCGGATAGGCATACAGTTTTCCGTCGTACATTGCCGCCTGACATGCCCCGTTCTCCGCCCCTCCGTTCGCGTCGATGACTGCCTGCGCGTTTACGGTAATCTCCTGCAGCGCGCCTCCCTGCCTGAGCGTATCAAACTGATCGTCCGCAAACATATACACGTCCGCCGCCGTATGGACATTATTCAGCACGGTCTCCCGCACATTCAATACGTTCTCTTTGCTGACCATGATCTCAAATACCGCTTCATCGGCATATTCCACCTGAAACGCCTCTATTTTCCGGTCAATGAGTTCCCGGTCTTCCTCGTCGCTCCACCAGACAGAAAGCTTCACGACCGGAAGCTCCTTCTTTTCATTTCCTGCGCATCCCGGCATACAGACTGCCGTTACGACAAAAACCGCTGCAATCAGGATGGTTTTGATACCCTTGCGCCGCATGATTTCCCTCCGAAAAAAATGATAAACTCGTAAAAATGCACTTTTCATTATAGATAAGCACCCCCGAATTTGCCAGTTTTTCGCATAAAAGGTTCTATTTCAGCATAAACGGCACATTTCTACAGCCATATTTCGACAACAAAAGACCTGTTCTCCTCCCAGAGTTCCACGCTTCCCCCGTATTTTTCCGCGATTTTTCTCATGGATGCGATACCAAAGCCGTGAACCGTCTTATCCTCCTTGTCGGTTTCCAGTCCCGGGTTCCTTGACAGAACGGATCCTGCGATCGTGTTTTTCACAACCACCTGCGTGAATGCTTTCCTGCTGCCGACCGTCAGGCTGACCTCCGGCTCGTCCGCGCCCGCACAACCGTTGATCGCATTGTCGAGCGCATTGGAAAGTACGATGCTTAAGTCCATATCGCTGACGCCGCCGAACTGCGAATCGATCATGCATTTCATCCGGATGCCGCGTTTTGCGCAAACGGCGATCCTGCTGTTCACGACAGAATCAATGACCACATTGCCGGTATCGACTCCCGGAGCCGCCCTGTCCACTTTTTCTTTTAAGAGTGTCTCAATGTAGGTCTTTGCCTCTTCCGGTTTCTCTTCCGACAGCAGCTCCGCCGCCGTTGTCAGATAATGCCGCATATCATGCCGCAGTGTCCTGATCTCCGTATACCGCTCCCTGGCCTCATCAACAAACCGCTCCTGCGCAGCCAGGTTGATTTTTGATATACGGTATTCCTCTTTCACCATACTGTCACGGTGCATTTTTCCCATGATCAGATAAAACAGCATATTCAGCACGACAATCAAGATACTCACTCCGAAAAGAGACGTGACTGCGTGCTCGTCAACCGAAATCTGCCATAGAAACCAACTGATCAGAAAGGTGATCGCAAGACAGGAAAACTGGATCAGCCACTGAATGCCATCTAAATGATAGCGTCCCTTTCGCCTCACATGGATCAGCATTTCACATACAAAAAAGAACGCCAGCTTGCTGAACACCAATATTGGAATGCGCAGACTCCCTCCCGGCAGAATGACCTCTTTGAAATAACAGCCCGACATGACGCGCAGCATATTCATCAGCAACAGATTGATAGGCAGGATCGTAATGACCGGAAAGATCGTGATCAGCAGTTTTTCGTACAGTTTCCCCTCAAAAAACAGCAGCAGATATCCTCCCGTTATCAGAAAGAGCAGCACGAGCGCAAGGTTTTCTATCCGCTGCCCGAACAGAATATTTGTTGACAGTAGTAGTAAAAAATATAGTAACGATTTCAGCCATCGCAGCTTCTGCGTTTTCATTGTGAGAGACTCGTTACAAAGCCGCACAATGACCAGACATTCCGTGATGCTCGCCGCCAATTCCATAACATATTCCAGAAAACTCATAATCACTCTCATTCCGCCGTGTAGGCTTAGAAAATCTTTTCGCCTTTCACACTTCACTCCTCATATATTCCCGAAATGTTTTTCGAACTTCCTCCGTTTTATAACGGCTTAACAAGATTCCCGTTCCGTCATCCATAACGACCTGTCCTTTTTCTATGGCGTATATATA
Source organism: Lachnospiraceae bacterium (assembly GCA_003979345.1). Classification (GTDB taxonomy): domain Bacteria; phylum Bacillota; class Clostridia; order Lachnospirales; family Lachnospiraceae; genus DLAJ01. Next base: position 15,079 of record RYVZ01000016.1, on the reverse strand, counting down.
TTTACAATTTACAAGATAGCTCTTATGCGTGCGGACAAATCCAAACGATGAGAGCCGCTGTTCAAGGTCTGAAAGGCTTCCGTAGCACATAATGTCTTTGCCCCCGCTCACATGCACCTGAAGCCAGTGCCCGTAAATCTCGATATATTCAATCTCCGCGGTATCCAGAAACACTTCCCCCGTTTTTGCCTGAAACGAAAGCTTCTTTCCCTCATTCCGTTTTAAGTACGTCCTGTTCAGTGCGTCCAGACTTTCGGGAAGTTCTTCTTCAAGACGCGATTTCCTGATAAACCGGAACGGGCGGAATCTCAGCGAAGAATACACCAACTCGTCATGACGTGAAACAAACAGGATGGGCGTCTCCCCGACCTGTCCGGCAAGTTCAAAACCGCTGATTTCGGGCATGTCAATATCAAGAAACACCGCGTCGCATACAGGCTGCTTTGCCAAAAACGCGGCTCCCCCGTGATAGACCGTAATCTCCGGTTCATCTCCCCGCTCTTTCAGTCCCTGCTCCACAAGCCGCTGCAATTTATCTGTAAATACCGCATCATCATCACAAATTGCTATCCGCATCCCGTCATCTCCTACCCTGCCGTATCTTTGCGTACCTGTCCCGGTCTGTTAAAATGTCTTCCTATATCTTATTTTTCTTTGGAAAGGTTGTCAATCTGTACGGAATAAAAAAACTGTAAGCTCATTAATTGAGGCAAAAGCTCTCACATTATTTTTTTGCTAATTCAGGATTTTCATCCTGCCATGCTTTTGCAGTAAATCCGAATAATGTAATATTCAAAATGTCCGCTTCCTTCTAATCAGCCTACAATCATCAGCCCGGCAGACTATCTCTCAGACACAGCGCCCCCCAGCCGACACGGTCGTTCGGATAAGTACTCTCCCCCCTGATCGGCTTTGCGCCTCTTTGCAGATACGCTTTCAATTTTTCCCCATAGCAATACGGATCAACGCCGCGGACAATGCCCTGCTCCATCATCAGCGCGCAGGCCCCCGTGACAAACGGCGTCGCATAGGATGTGCCCGACACGGTAAGGCGCTGGTCATCCGGTCCCATTACCAAAAGATTTACCCCCGGCGCAGCTAAGTCTGGCTTCACATTTCCAAAGTTCGACAAGCCGCTCGATGTGTTTACATAATACCTTCCACGCCCGGAAAAGTCCGCATATCGCTCATTCCACGAATCATAAGCCCCCACTGTGATAACCGCCGACGAAGTGGACGGAATCGTATAAGTCTGCTGGGGCGTCGGATTTAAGAAAAAAGTCTGTGTCCCGCGCGCTTCCTGAGCGGGCAGATACATTGCATACTCTCCGGTAGCCGTCCGCACTCCCGTAAAAACAAACCGCCACTCGCCCGGCGTAATATAACTGTTTCCGTATGCCGGCAGCATTTCCACATAGATTTCTTTGTTCGCCGCATACGGGTTTGCCGCCCCGACATAGATCAAAAGCTGCGTCCCGTCATGCGTGACCTTTCTTGTACCCGCCGGCTCCCCTGCATCGATCGTTACACGGTTTCCCTCCGGCGTTATGATCACAAGCTGATAAACATCCATCGGGCTCAGCCAGATCTGCACCGAAAGCGCACTCTCATAATTTCCGATACTTAAGATCTCCGTACGCTGTTCTCCCTGCTGGATCGTGCGTGCCACATGCCCAGCCGTGCTCCCCTCGTTGCCGCTGCCGACACAGATCGCAGTCCTGCCGATCTGCGCCGCGTTGTCCATAAAGCGTTCCAACAGGGACGTCCCGTTATGCGCCCCATAGGTGTTCCCAAAACTTAGATTGATGCAAAGCGGCATCCCATATCCTGCTGCCTTGCGCAGACACCACGTCACGGCGCGCATTAACTGCGTTGTTTTAGGAAACCCCTCCGCCTGCGTATTACCAAGCCTGACGATCAGCAGCGGGCTCTGCGTTGCAACACCGCGGAACACAGGTTCCTCCGCATATCCCGCCGCAACGGAGGCAACTGCCGTTCCATGTCCGCTCACATCGATGCTTGGAAGAACCAGACGCGCCTGATCACCCGCCGCAAGCGCTTCGTTGATCTGCTGATCTGAAAATTCCACGCCCTGCGCAAATCCTTCCGGCGGCCGGAACCCCCTCTCCTCATCAGGTAGAAGGACCTGATCCCACAAATCCAAAATTCTTGTCGTGCCATCTGCATTGCGAAACAGATTGCTCCGATAGTCTATCCCGGTATCGATCACGGCAAGCAGCACATTTTTTCCGCTCAGATACGGCTCCCTGAGCTGCACCTGTGAAATGCATGACGCTGTAAGCGGCTCAATCAGTTGAAAAAATAACCGTTTTGGTTTTTCTACATACTCGATCTGTGGAATGGCGGCAAGCGCATCCACCTGTCCCTGCGGTATGGTAATGATCGCATATCCGGCAATCAGCTCTTCCACAACACCGCCAAGGGCGCGTACGGCATCGAGGCTTCCCTGATATTTCACGATCAGCTCCCATGTTCCTTCACCCGGAGAATATCCGACTTCCAAATCCTTCGATTTTTCCCGTTCTTCTTCGGTCATATCCATTGACAGTTCCAATGAATTATCCAGCTTTCCAGAATCCATCCCGCTCCAATCCCTGTTCCCGCTCACTTCGTTCACAGCAGCCGGTTTCTACACTTTTCAAATAAATATATGCGCGATATCTGTTACTTCTTCCCAAATCATGCTATAATGAACGCAAAAGAACGCAATACGTGACATCATGTTGACTAGTTTACACTTGACTGGAGCTCAAACTTATGAGAAAGAAAACTACAGAATTTCCTGCAGAAGATTACTTGAGAGAAAAAAAGACACACGGCAATCTGGAATATCCGGTCGCCATCTACCACGTCGATCTGCGGACCCTTTATATGGGTTTTGTCCGTTGGCATTGGCATGAAGAACTGGAAATTGATGTGGTTACACATGGACAGATGGAGTGCATGATCGGGGAAGATACGATTCTGCTGAATCAGGGCGACGCCATCTATATCAATCAAAATGTCATGCATTCCCTCCGCCCGGTTGACGATAAGCCAGGTACATTTGATGCGATCATCTTCCATCCGTCTATATTTTTCGGATACAACAAAACCTATCTCAATGTCAAATACCTAACTCCGATCACCGGAAAAGCTGGCTTTCGCTACTTCCTGATCAACAAAGACTATGCATATTTTTCTGAGATGACTGCGCTGTTTGATGAACTTGTCCGCGCAACAGACCAGGCTGTAACAGGTTATGAATTGATCACCAAAAGCTGTTTGTGCCGCTTTTGGGTTCATCTGCTGAAAGAATTTCCGACTTCTGCGCCCACCGGGAAAGAATCACTTTCCTTAAGTGAACTGCGCGCAAGGAATGCTGTTCTGTTCATTGAACAGCATTATCAGGAACCGGTCACACTTGATGAGATCGCTGCCGCTATCCATGTCAGCAAGAGCGAATGCTGCCGCTGTTTTAAGAAATCGCTGCACACGACGCCGTTCGAATATTTAATGAGATACCGTATTTTTATGGCATCAGTAAAAATCAGGCAGGATACCCAAAAAATGATGTCTTTTTCCGAGCTGGCTACTACGGTCGGCTTTAATAACGTTAGCTATTTTAACAAGGTTTTCAAAACCTTTCTCGGCTGTACGCCGACAGAGTACCGTAAAACGCTTCAAAGCGGCTCTATACAAGACATTTCTGTTTTTCCGTCCGTTTTATATGAAGAACATATTTCTATGAATAATCCTTTGGCTGCGCATTGTTGATCTCCATAACCAGCCCCTTTTCCACCAGCAGGTCCGGGTAGTAGGATAGCTTTGCCTTCCTCAAACCCTCAACCCCCATATCTTCCTCCCGGTTGATATAGCGGAAGCCTGCGGCAATGTGCTCCACAAACTGCTGATTCATGATCGGATATGCTCCCTGTACATCAGCGTATGCTTTCTCAATATGAACAACATATGTTTCATGGTTACACGGCTCCCCAAGTGAAAACGCGACGACGCGCCCGTCCGCCCGTATCAGTCCGCCATCCAGTTTCAACTCATCGCGCTGCCTGAGCGCACGAAACGTTATGTCATACTCCACACTCTTTTCCCAATCCTCATAAACAGCGTTCTGCCGTCCCCACTCGCACGCCATTCCAATGCATTCCTCAACATTATACCTGTCAATTCTCTCAAAAGACCAATCCGGATGTTCCTGCCTGAATTTGTTAATATGATTGCGCTTACCGTGCAGTTTTTTTCCTGCCAGCGTGCGCAGTTTTTCCGCTTCATACACATAATCCGCCGCATCACGGTCATATGCGATCTGAAACCGCATCGGATATAGTTCCATCAAGTGTGCATACTGCTGCGGTGTCACAAAATGCATGCGAAACGGAAGATTTCTCTCCGCAAACCAAACGGTCAGATCCTCTACCGCCCCTTTGACATCACCACGCCCGAGCGGATAGCTGACTGAATGCGCCACCGCCTTGGATAAAAAGACAAGACAGTCATGAAGCACGGCAAACTGGATCTCATAATGCGGCGCCCACAGCAAATTATTGGCAAAAGAAAACTCACAGCTCATGGATTGCTCACGCTCATAGTAATGCTCGATCAGCGTTCTGTCCTCCATTGTAATTTTTTTCCAGTTTATCTCCATGATCTGCTGCTTCCCTTCCCTGCATGGTTTCTCTGCGCCCCAAATTTCCGCCTTAAACTCTGCCGCTCCAGACTCACTGCTTTATGCCCGACCGCTTTAGACTCTGCCGCTACCGGCTTCACCGTATCAGGCTCCACTGCTTTAGGCTCTGCTGCTACAACCTTATGACGCCTCAGCCTTGTCTGTATCAGATTCGACCGCTTTTGCTGCCGTTTATTCGTAAAACGCCTGCCAAAATCCCGTGTCAGGCATGCAGACGCGCCGACAGTCTTGCAAATCTCTCTCTATATTCTTGCTCGGTTTCGGCAAATTTACACATTGCAAAACGTGGAGTGCTGAACATCTGCATCGGCTCTTCAAACAACCGCTCGCCCATATAATGATAGAACTCATAGTATAGCATTGTATCATCCACATTCTTTATAAATATCTGTTCATCATCCGTCGGCACTCTGCCTAGAAATCGTTCATAAATCAGATCGAGCAGCTTTTCCTCCGTCTGTCTGAAAAACTCCATATGCTGCTTCACGGGCCGCGTGACATCCGCCAAATAGCTTTCTGCCGCATCATGGAGCAGACATGCCAGCTCCAGATAAGTACCGCTTCCCCTTGCCAGCGCTTCATCCGCACATGCAAGGCAATGCTGCCCTACTGAATAGAACTCCGGAAAATGCCCGTTCGCACGTGTCATCATGGAAAGCGCGTGCGCAATATCCTCAATGTGGATGTCCTCCCTCCTTGGTGAGAGCGGCGTAAAATGTACCTTTGTATAGGTGGTAATATAATCCGCCATAACCGTGTCCATATCCCTTTCCGATACTATTTTTCGCATACAAAAGACAGCCTTCCCCTAAGGGCGCTGTCCTTCGCATCCTATTCCTACAGAACAATCTTTCCGATTGCCTGCTCCAGTTTTTCAATATTGACCATACTCGTTTCCACCTGAGAACGGCTGTCTGCAACTCCCGTTTTCATATCAGAGCTTCCCTCCGCAATATTCGTAATACCGTTTGTCGCCTCGGCGATCGTACTGTTGATTTCCGTGATGGTCTTATTGATCTCATCCATGGAACTCGTCAGATTATTGATCGCACTCTGTATTTGGGTCATACTGCCGTTAAATTCCTGTGCATCCTCCACATACTGCTCGCTGACTCTTGAAAACTCTTCATAATCCACAAGCACCGTATTCTGTAAAAACTCGGTCGAATTTCCCAGACAGGAGGACATATTCTCCACGGCATCCACAACCTCGCTTACGATCCCGTTGATATTGGATATCATTTCCATCGTCTGATTTGCAAGATTACCAATCTCTGAAGCGACCACGGCAAAGCCTCTTCCGGCTTCCCCAGCTCTCGCCGCCTCAATGGATGCATTCAGTGCAAGCAGATTCGTCCGGGAGGAAATCTCGGTAATTGCCTCCGTCATCTCATTGATCTTATCAACTGCCTTCGCCTGCTGAATGGCTGCCTGCGACTGTGCGCTGACTTCCTGACACATCTGACTTGTTCGCCTGGACGCGCTGTCCGTCTTTTTCTGCAATACGCCCGCCCGTTCTCCGATCTCTTTTGCGTTCTCGACGCCTGTCTCGGACAGATTTTCAATCGAGGCGGCGATCCCTGCCACATTGGTCACATGATGCGCGATCATATCCGATGAGGATGATGTCTCCTGCATGGACGCGGCAAGTTCCTCAGAGATCGCACTGTTATTGACGCTTAAAGAATCCACCGTATTCGTAACTTCTTCCAGACTATGGATCGTATTTCTCAGTTCGCTGCCGGCATTCTCGATTTCCATGATCAGCGCCTGAATGCTTTCCCGCATGCGCCGGATCGCCCGCGCGATATCGCCTGTTTCATCGCCTCTCTTTAACAATCGATCCATCTCCGCATTAGGTCTAAAATCCAATCCGGCGATTATTTGGATCACACCCGTGACCTTCTTGAGCGGATTTGTAATATAAATACTGAATACGCTTCCGATCACCAGCGTCATGATCAATGCCGCAAGCGCACCGAAAAAGATTTTTTTCGCCGTGCCGTACGCAAGCGCCATCACCTGACTCTCTTTGACGAAGCTGCCGACTTTCATACCATTATTCAATACCGTGTAGCTGGACGCATAAGTCTTTCCGCCTACAGAAAACGTATGCATCTTATCCGCCTGCGCCGGATCGTTCAAATAAGCCGCCATCCTGCCCAGACCATATGTATTGTCGTCCGCAGCCGCCTGCCCGACCTCCAGATCCGGATGATACATAACTGTATTATCATTCTGCAAAAGATAAGCGTAACCACTGTTAAAGAAGCTGACTGAACCGACAAGCTCCTGCAGCTGTGTAAAATCTATGTCCATACCAATGATTCCGACTGAAACACCGTCAATAAAAAGCGGTACGACATAAGAGATCATGTAGACATTGATATTTTCATTTCTGTAAGGAGACATCCACAGCGGCTCCCCATGCCGGACCGGAATATAATACCAGCCCACATGCGCGGCATCATCCGGATCGTAAGTGGAAAAATCAGTAGGTTCAATACTGTCAAACGGACTATTCGTATCATTCCTCGAATAAAAAATACCGGATGTCGGATCCGTAAAATCAGGATTATACCGGATATAGCATGTCAGAACGCCCTGTGTGTTTTCGGCAAACTCCAGCAAAACGCCCATCAGACTTTCCGTATACTCCTCCACATAGGCGTCGCTCGTCTGAAATTTTTTGAAATCGGTGAGCTGCTGCATACAGATATCCGCCATCGTATCAACGGACTGCGATATTTTATCGAATTGCAGATTGAGCTGATTTGCAAAATCTTTCGTCTGCAGTACAAGAATCTCTCCGCACTCCTCTGACGTGGTCCTCGACGCCTCCATAATACCCACAGCACCGCAGATACCGCACGCCAGCAGCGCACAGGCAATGACTACAACAATGACTTTGACTTTGATCGTTCTCATACATGCCCCCTTTGTTCCGCTCTAGGAATTTTCTACCATTCCCTTCGCATTCTACTTTAACATATCATCCGTGAAAAGAAAACTATTTTGTCGAAATATCGAATGTAGAACCCCGATTTGATTTCGATGAAAAAGAGAAAACTGCTGAACTTACACTACGGCATAATTTTTTTAACAGACAAAAAGACCGTGGCAGCCTTAAAAGCAACGGATACCATGGTCTTCTTTTAATCTATATGATTCATTCATATATCTTAAAAATGCAATATTTATTTTGCAATTTTCTCCATTACAATAGCACTTAACTTGCAAAATTCCCCTAAAATTATTTTTTCTAATTTAGAAAGCTGCCTCTTTCTTTGTCAAGTATATCAGACCCGTCCCCCCCCCCGAAAGACCGGGAATTGTGAGGTTCCACACTAATCCTGTGCATATCGCAAGCCTTTCTTTCGATACTGCTTAAATAGAAGATTGAAAAATCTTTGATTTTTCAATCTTTTACCCCGCCTCGTTCAGCCTGCTTAAGCGGATGCTCTGATCCGCGGCAATACACGCGTCAATGATCTCCTGAATGTCTCCGTTCATGACTTTATCAAGCTTATACAGCGTTAAGTTGATGCGGTGGTCGGTCACGCGCCCCTGCGGAAAATTGTAAGTCCTGATCTTCTCGGAGCGGTCCCCTGTGCCGATCTGTGAACGGCGAAGTTCCGCCTCCGCATCGTGGCGCTGCTGCTGCTCGATATCATAAAGCTTGGCGCGAAGCAGCGCAAACGCTTTCGCCTTATTCTGGATCTGCGATTTTTCAGTCTGGCTATAGACAACGATTCCTGTCGGGTAATGTGTCAGCCGCACTGCGGAATCGGTCGTATTGACGCACTGCCCGCCGTTTCCTGAAGCACGCATCACGTCGATACGGATATCTTTATCCTCGATCACAATGTCGATATCCTCGTCCACCTCCGGCATGACCGCAACACTGATCGTTGACGTATGAATACGCCCGCCGCTCTCGGTCTCGGGCACGCGCTGGACACGGTGCACGCCGCTCTCATACTTCATAACAGAGTACGCGCCTTTCCCGCTGATCGTGAACTGCACCTCTTTCATGCCGCCGATACCGATCTCGTCCACGTTCATTGTCTCAACCTTCCAGCGCCGTCCCTCCGCGAAATGCACGTACATCCGATAGATCTCCGCAGCAAACAGCGCCGCCTCGTCGCCGCCTGCGCCCGCGCGGATCTCCACAATAACATTCTTCTCATCATTCGGATCCTTCGGCAGAAGAAGGATCTTTAATTTCTGCTCCAGCTCCTCCACGCGCTTTTTTGCATCTGCCAGCTCTTCCTTAAGCATTTCGCGCATGTCCTCATCATTTTCCTCATCAAGCATGACAAGGCTGTCCTCAATATCCTGTTTCTTCTTTTTATATTCCTGATAGTTCTTCACGATTGGCTCCAGTTCGCTCTGCTCCTTCATCAGACTGCGAAAGCGCTCCTGATTCGACGTCACGGACGGCTCCGAGAGCTCGCTCATGATCTCCTCATAGCGCCTGAGTAAATCTTCTAATCTATCAAACATCTTCTATTCATACTCCTTTCCAATGAGATCGTTTTTAGCGATCGCTTAGCCCCCCGCTTATCCCGCGATCCGCACGCCGCATACGACGCGGTCAAGCCCCGCGTAATCTTTTATGACGCGCACGTCCCGATAACCCGCGCAAAGCATCAATTCCCTCACCGCATCGCCCTGATCTGCGCCGATCTCAAAAAACAATGCGCTCTCCCGCCTCACAAATGCAGGCGCACCATCGATAATCCGGCGGTAAAAAATAAGACCGTCCGCCCCGCCGTCAAGCGCCAAAAGCGGTTCATGCTCCCTGACTTCCGGCATCAGCGTCGGAATGACCTCTGAACAGATATAAGGCGGATTCGAAACAATCACATCAAACGCGGGCATGTCAGGTTTCAGCGCATGATACAAATCACCCTGCGAAAAAACCAGCTCCCCGCGAGCCATTTTCTCACCAAACCCAAGCGCCTCCGCGTTCTCCGCTGCAACCGCGACCGCCTCTCCGGACAGATCTGTCCCGACGCCAATGCAGTCATTGGAATACCGGAGCAGTGACAGCAGAATGCATCCGCTTCCCGTGCATAAATCAAGAATCGTCATGCCGTCATGCAGATAACGCATGACCTCCTCGACCAGAATTTCCGTATCCTGCCTTGGTATCAGTGTGTGGCAGTCAACATAAAAATCAAAACCCATAAAGGATTGGGAATGAGTTAAATATTGAACCGGCATGCGCTCTGCGCGCCGATTCAAATAGTTGACATAACTCTGAATCTGTATGTCATCAAGCTCACGCCCGCTCTGTGTATACAATGTCTGATAATCCGTGTGGCAAACATATTCCAAAAGCAGACGCGCGTCAGTTTTCGCCTCTTCGATCCCATGCTTCGCAAGCAGGCGCACGCCTTCCTCATATGCTTCCCGGTATGTCATGACGCCGTATCCTCCGCTTCCGCCTTTCTATATCCTGCGCCGCTTTGTCCGATATTTCCCGTGCGTCCCATATCCGTCTGTCTTATCGCTCCTGCATCTTCTTCCCGCTCTTTTGCGGCTGCCTCCGCAGCCTCTTCTTCCTCATCCTGCGCTCTGGCCGCCGCTTCCGCCGCTTCCTGTGCCCCCACGTCATAATCAAAGTTCTCTTTTAAGTATTGCCGCCAGTCAAACACCGCCTCAACGGACTGTATCGCCACCTCGATCATATCTTCATCGGGTTCTCTGGTCGTCAGACGCTGCAGCAGCATGCCGGGCGCCGAGAGGATCCGCACAAAAACATTATCATGCTTCCCCGCGAACCGGATCAGCTCATAGGAAATTCCTGCCACCACCGGAATCAGCGCGATACGCAGTACGATCCGGTAAACCGGATTCGTAACCGTGATAAAGAAGAACAGAATAATGCTCACAAACATGACAAACAACAGAAAGCTCGTTCCGCACCGGCGGTGCATACGGGAGCTTCTCCTCACATTTTCCACATAAAGCGCTCTTCCGCGCTCGATACAGTTAATACACTTGTGCTCCGCACCATGATACATATAAACCCGCCTGATATCCTTCATCAGGGAAATAAGCAGCACATAGGACAGGAAGATCACAATGCGGATAGCCCCCTCTATGATATTCAGAAGCGAATGGTTTCTCACATATTTCCCAAACAGTGTGGACAGATAATAGGGCAGCGCAATAAAAACAGCGACGGAAAGCGCTATGGAAAAGATCAGTGTAAGCGCCATAAACACTTTTTCCGCCCTTCCCCCCGTCACTTTATTGAGCGCCTTATCGGCAGCGGATTCCTTTGCCTCCTCATCCTCATAAAAGCTTGCCGAATAATTCAACGATTTCATACCAAGCGCAAGGGAATCGATAAAATTAAAGATCCCCCTGACAAACGGTACTTTTTTCAGAAAACTGTCTCCGAGAATGCCGGCATATTCCTGTGTGTTCACGACGATCTTACCGTCGGATTTACGGACTGCCACAGCATAAATATCTCTATTTTTCATCATAACGCCCTCAAGCACCGCCTGTCCGCCGATGCCTGAATAGCAGATTTTTCTTTTTCGCCGAGCCAAAATGATTCCTCCTTAAGCACAGCGGCATGACCTGCCGTGCCCGATCTTTCTTATTGCAAAAAAACAACTGACCGCCACCGGCAATGTGTCAGAATCCTTCGATATTTGACTCATTGCCCGCGGAAATAATCGTTTTACCGCAGAAAAAATAAGGTTGAGATATGATAACCTCAACCTTGTCTTTGTACCTTATTGGTTTACAACGCCGTACTTCTTATTGAACTTATCAATTCGTCCGCGTGCCTGTGCGGTCTTCTGCTGACCTGTGTAGAATGAATGGCATTTGGAGCAGACCTCGACGTGAATTTCCGGTTTTGTGGAACCGGTCACAAATGTATTGCCGCAGTTGCAGGTCACGGTCGCCTGATAGTAGTTCGGATGGATTCCTTCTTTCATGCTTCTCACCTCTCTATGAAATCATTTTCTTTATGATTGTCCGTTTACAAACAGCGCTCTAACTATATCACAGAATAGCCGTCGATGCAAGCTTTTTTCAAAATAAAATATTTGATTTAATATAAAAAAACGCAAAAATGTGAAAATGCAAAAACAACTATATTAAAAAGAGTACAAAGCATCTTCCATCAAATAAACCGCATTTTTCTGACCATCTGCACAAATTCATTGTTATTTCTCGTACGCGTGAACATGTCGAGCACCTTATCCACTGCCTCATCGGATTTTAATCCGTTCAACGCCTTACGGATCACATTGATCGCCTCAAGCTCGTCAGCGGAAAGCAGCAGATCTTCGCGCCTTGTACCCGACTTCGGAATATCAATGGCAGGGAACACCCTCTTTTCAGAAAGCTTACGGTCTAATACCATTTCCATGTTGCCGGTTCCCTTAAATTCCTCATATACGACATCATCCATCTTACTTCCCGTTTCCACAAGCGCCGTCGCCAGGATCGTCAGGCTGCCGCCCTCGCGCATATTGCGTGCCGCGCCGAAAAATCGCTTCGGCATATGCAGTGCCGCCGGATCAAGACCACCCGATAAGGTTCTTCCTGACGGCGGAACTGTCAGGTTATAGGCGCGCGTCAGTCTCGTGATCGAATCTAGCAGGATCATAACATCCTTTTTGGACTCCACGAGGCGTTTCGCACGCTCGATGACCATCTCAGACACCCTCTTATGATGCTCTGGGAGCTCGTCAAACGTCGAATAAATAACCTCCACATTCGGCCCCTCGATTGCCTCCTTGATATCCGTCACTTCCTCAGGGCGTTCATCAATAAGCAGGATGATCAGATGAACGTCGGGCGAGTTCCGCTTCACAGATTTCGCCACTTCCTTTAATAAGGTAGTCTTACCTGCCTTCGGCGGAGAAACGATCATCCCTCTCTGTCCCTTTCCGACCGGACTCATGAGGTCCATGATACGCATGGCGACGGACGCACCGGCAGTCTCTAAGCTTAACCGCTCGTTCGGAAAGATCGGTGTCATATCTTCAAACGGCATACGCCTTGCAATGATATCGGGCGGCAGACCATTTACTTTTTTGACATACAAAAGAGCACTGAACTTTTCATTCTGTGTCTTGATACGCGTATTTCCCGATACAATATCACCCGTTTTCAAATTGAAACGGCGAATTTGACTCGGCGCGACATAGACGTCGTTCTCTCCCGGCAGATAGTTCTCACAGCGGATAAAACCATATCCGTCCGGCATCACTTCAAGAATTCCGTTTGCCATAACGCCGCTGTCAAGCTCCTGCGGAAACTTATCTTCCTGCTGCTCATCCTTTTTGGGCTCTCCCGGTTTACTGAACACGGGCTTTGGCTCAATATCCTTGCCCTGGGCCTTGTCCTCCTCATCCTGCGCGAGCATCGCATCGATCAGCTCCGCCTTTTTCATGGTGGAGGTTCCTTTCATTCCTCTTGCCTTCGCGATCTCCTTCAAGTCGCCGAGCGCCAGTGATTCATACTTTTCTCTCATACAGCACCTTTCTTTTTTGACCTTTATACCTTTTCCATACGGGAGGACATGTCTGCAGTCCGCCTGTCCGTTTCTACTGCTTTCTGCAAAAAGCAGCCCTATGTTATATCATCCCGTATCACGACCTACTATTTGATTCTGTGTAGTTTGGAAAGTCCTGCAGACCCGCATGTGATTAGTTCCTACGATTTCCCTGCAAATATTATACTACAGTATCCCATAAATAGGAAGTTCTTTTTATAAAAATATCCTTCTGTTTTCCACAAAAGCTGTTTTCCGCGCAAAATAAGGAATAGATATGTCCTCACAGTTATGTTATAGTAGGCTGTGAGAGATGATTATGACAGTCAAAAAGCGAAAGGAGATCTTCTATGCACTGCACACGTTTTGTTACTGACAGCATCGTTTGGACCGGCGCATCCGACAGACGGCTTCATCTGTTTGAAAACCTGTTTCCCATACCCAGAGGTGTTTCCTACAATTCTTATGTAATTTTGGATGAAAAGAGCGCACTGATCGATACCGTGGACGCATCCGTTTCCCGGCAGTTTTTTGAAAATCTGCTGCACACACTTTCCGGGCGTCCGCTTGATTATCTGATCATCAACCACATGGAACCGGATCACTGTGCATGCATTGGGGAACTGTTGCTGCGCTTCCCGGACATGAAGCTCGTGGGCAATACCAAGACATTTGACATGGTCACAAAATTTTTCGGTTCCGTTCCCACAGAGCGTCTTGTGACCGTTAAAGAAAACGATACACTCTCTTTAGGCGCGCATACGCTGCGTTTTTACACCGCTCCAATGGTGCACTGGCCGGAAGTCATGGTAACATATGACGAAAAAGAGCAGCTGCTTTTTTCTGCAGATGCGTTCGGCAGCTTCGGCGCATTAAGCGGCACCCTGTTTGATGATGAGATCGACTTTGAGAGGGACTGGCTTTCTGACGCAAGGCGCTATTACGCAAATATCGTCGGAAAATACGGCGCCCCTGTTCAGGCCGCATTAAAAAAGCTCTCTGCCCTTCCGGTCAAAACGATCTGTCCCCTGCACGGACCGGTCTGGCGCGGCGATCTTACCAAAATCCTTACAAAATACGATACCTGGAGCCGTTATGAGCCGGAAGAACGTGCTTTCGCACTGTTTTACGCATCCATGTACGGAAACACGGAAAATGCGGTAAATGTCCTCGCTTTTAAGCTCGCGGAAGCAGGCGTCAAAAACATTGCGGTCTATGACGTTTCCGTAACCCATATTTCCACACTGATCGCTGAGATCTTCCGCTGCAGCCATCTTGTATTTGCATCACCGACCTATAACGGCGGCGTCTATCCGGCTATGCAAAATCTTCTGCATGATATAGCCGCGCTTGGCTTAAAAAACCGCACAGCCGCCGTCATAGAAAATGGTTCCTGGGCTCCCACGTGCGGAAAACAGATCGTGACACAGCTGGGCGCTCTGGCAGGCTTTCGCATTCTGGAGCCCGCCGTCACCGTTCAGGCTTCCCTAAAAGAAGACTCGCTCAGTGCGCTGGACAAACTGGCAGAGCAGCTTACGGATTCCCTGAACAATGGTTGAGTTTTGGCAATAGTTTTTTTATGACACAGAATTAGGGTGTCAAAAGCCCTGATTGAAGTTGCGTACTGTCGATTTGCACAAAAGAACAGGTGTGCACTCCGTTGCGCCAAACATTTCAATGAGCCTCCAAAGCGAAAATCTTGTTCAGCAAAGGCTTTCACGATTTTTGAGTCTCATTTTCATGGCGCAAAAGTCGTTTACAATGATTCTTTTGTGCAAATTGACAACTAAGGAAACACTGATTAAATCAGTGTTTCCTTAGAGCCTTTGGCGGATGCGCAC
>RYVZ01000062.1 GCA_003979345.1 Lachnospiraceae bacterium | reverse complement strand
GCACACTCGCTTCGCTCGGCGCGGTATAATGTCTAGCGACATTATACCATAGTTTTCCAAATTACCCAAGCACGGATTTTATTCCCGCGGATGTCTTTATAAAATGTAAAGTGAATCAAAAAGCAAGATAAGATCGTAACCCTCGAAGGGCTGCCGGGAGCCGTCAACAAAAGAATCCGGTTGTCCGACCGCACGATTTTTTCAGTCTCTTCAAAAACTGGAATAAAATAAGAATTACAGAGACGTAAAAGAATCCCCCAGATCATCTTAGAAAAGCATGTATCCCGCCTCAATACTACCCGTTCATAAGAAATATCACTCTGGTCGGTCGGATCTCTTCATACACTTGATTTGGCATAGATTTGTCTTTCAGATAAGCTTCAGACCTGATTGACACCACTCCCGGCAGATACCGGATATAAAGCAGCGAATGCTTTACAAAATAAGAATAGCAAACTATTCGCGTCATCACAAGTCTTTTTTTCATAAAAAATAATTGTTAACAATTTGTTCATATTTATGATAGCTACAATACCCGGCAAGATACCATCTGCATTCCGAGCAGCACTGCTCAAAAAACGCGGCGTCCATCCGTGACGCCGCCTGCATGATCACCTCTTCTGCCCTATAAATCTTTCCTGCAGTCAGCCCTGTGTGGTCCAGGATCCGTATATCTAAACGATCCACACTCTTCTCTTCCTTATCACCATCAAGCGCGCAGCCCCCGTCACCCATCGCATTCGGACATTCTGCGCAGACACTGTCTGCCCCGGTAACAAGGCAGACCCGTGTCTCACGATCCTTCAGGGCTGACACGACATTATTCATATTTTCTACAAATGCCTCACTGTAACCGCTGCCCTCATAGAGAACACTGCACAAAAGATGATGCACGCGAAGCTTAAGTATATCCATTTTCCGGCTCCTCCTACATCAATCCCGCTTTTGCCAGCCGTCCGCGAACGATTGTCCCGATAGAGAATGCGAGCACGACCGAGATCACGTCTTTAATTAGATATGGCACGGAAACCAAAAGTACGGCCTGCCAGAAACCAACTCCCGCAACAAATGAATATTGAAGAGCGCCAAACACATGACAGATCAGCAGACCCAAAAAGCCAATCTCTAACCCAAACGGTTTATTTTTCATTGCCGATCCGATTCCGCAAAGCGCCGCCATAAAGAAAAATCCCCAAATAAAGCCGCCCGTATACCCGACAAGAACACGAAAACCCCCGCTGAAATTTGCAAACACAGGTACACCGACCGCCCCGAGCATGACCCAGACCGCTGTACTTGCCAGCGAAAGCCGCCATCCGAGCACTGCTCCGCATAAAGCGACCGCGAAAGTCTGAAGTGTCAGCGGCATTCCGGTCGGCATTGGTATGGAAATCTGGGACAAAACCGCAAGAACGGCTGCAAACATGCCAATATAAACAAATGTACGTGTCGTTTTCCTGCCCGTCCTGCCTGCCGGATTCCTCTCTTTTACTGTATTCTGCCCCCCCGCATTGACTGTTCCCATATTCATGATCCAATTTCCTCCTGCCCTTCTTCTGTTTTTGATATGTTTCAAAGAATGATCCGGTTTTTCTTAGCAGGCGTACTTTGACTGCTTAGAAAAGCTTCTTTCTTTTCACGCTACACATCATAGCAAAAAGGAACTTGATTGTCAACCTCCTATTTTAATCAGTTAACAATCAGGCAAAGCAATGGGACTAAAGGTTAACAAGAACAAACACTGGTCTTTGCAGATATCCGCCTCATACGCATAAAAACACTGTTACGGAACCTCTCATCTTCCAAGCTGGTATACTGTCGTCTCCGTAAGAAAATTTGGCAGATTATACAGTACCAGCACATCCGTATAATGATGCTCCTCCATCAGTGCATGCAGACTCCCGTTATAATGACGTGGATCGATCAGGGTGATCTCATCATAGATCCCGGTCAAATAAGGTACGAAGCTGTTGGCATAGGAATCTTTGATCAGAAGCAGGCTTCGCACACGCTCTTGTGCTGCTGTCGTATCCCTTAATACATCCTCTGTATGATCCTCCTGACCGGCTTCCGCCATATTCTTTGCCCCTTCCTCATCACCCGTTCTGCCTTCCGCCGCCGTGTTCTCCCCGACCGCTTCCCGTGTTATGGTAATCACGGTCATGGCATGATTACCGTCAAGATAGACGCTGTAAGGGTCATCACCCGCAATGTGCCTGCGCTCATACAGGGAATCTGACTCCGACTCTCCGCCGTCATAGCTTACCCGGTAATGCTCTGCATCACTCTCCGGCGGATATACAAGCACGATCTCGTCATTAACATTGTAAAGACCGCATTTAGCGGCTGTCGTCCCATGAAAATCAAGCCGGACCGCTTCCGTCCGGTATGCTGTCCAGGGCAATACTCCGTCCGGCAGTCTGCCAGTATCTGAAAAGGACGATACATATGCATCATACCCGATATATGCCCCAAACATTGTCCAATGATGGTCTGTCTTATAATAGACCGGATCCTCTGCATGTGCAGACAACCCTGCCCATACATCAACATAGCACTCCTTAAGACCGTGCTCATCAAGTAATGATGAAACATATTCCAGATATGCCTGCTGATCAAGCGGCTCCGCAAAAGGAGACAGTTTATTCCTCCATATACTGTCCGCAGTCGGTACAAGCATCACACGTACCTGCTCCGCTCCGGCCTCCCGCATGTCTTTCAAAAATCCCAGCAGGACCTCCATATTTCGCCCGGCCGTCTCCCCCTGAGCCTCTTCGGGCATATGGAGTTCGATCATGCTGCGGTCTCGCGCGATATATACGCCTCCCGATTCTCTTCTGCCAAGAAGAAGCCCGCAGTACGTCTTCATTGTGATCCATTGATCCCGCATTGGAAACTGATCCGTCAGATACTCCTCATAATCAGACATAAAAGAAGTATCAAATATGCTTTGCGCTGTCAGCACCGGCCTCTTGGCAAGCAGCCGGCGCTCCGACGCCGAGTAAGCACGTTTTTCCGATACGGCCTGCCATATCCCGAAAAAAACAAGCATACCGATCAGTACCACAAATGGCAGCGCCTGATACACTTTTTGCATGCCCGAATCTCTTTTTTGCAATTTACACTCATCTGCTCCTTGATCATTCTGATCAAAATGCGACCGTTCCTGCTCCATCTTCATCACCATTCTTCCCATTTTACCGCCTAAAACCGAAAATATAAAAACGGATTGTAACTTGCATCAACCAGATAGGCCGTGCATCTGTCTCTTATACACATCT
>RYVZ01000015.1 GCA_003979345.1 Lachnospiraceae bacterium | reverse complement strand
GCCGTCCTGCATTCGGCATATTATCCAGTGAGTAGTACTATTGGGAGAGACGTGGCAGGAGATGGAACTATTAAGAAAAGATCGGAGGAAACAGATATGTTTAAGCTTTACATTAACCCGAAGAATCAGAAAGGCCATATCAATGCGGAGCTTCAGGGACATTTTTCGGAGCACCTGGGGAGATGTATCTATGAAGGGATCTATGTGGGAGAACATTCGGATATCCCGAATACGAACGGCATGAGAAATGACGTTGTAGCCGCCTTGAAGGAGATGCATATCCCGGTGCTGCGATGGCCGGGCGGATGCTTTGCGGATGAATATCACTGGAGGGACGGTATCGGACCGAAAGGGACGAGAAAGAAAATGATCAATACGCACTGGGGAGGTGTCGTTGAAGATAACAGCTTTGGTACGCATGAGTTTATGGAGTTGTGCAGACAGCTTGGATGTAAGACTTATGTTAACGGGAATGTCGGCAGCGGAACCGTGCAGGAGATGAGCGAGTGGGTGGAATACATGACGTTTGAGGGCGTTTCTCCGATGGCGGATCTTCGCGCGGCGAACGGCAGCAAAGAGCCGTGGGATGTTGATTATTTTGGCGTCGGTAATGAGAACTGGGGCTGCGGAGGCAATATGACGCCGGAATATTACGCAAATCTTTATAGGAGATACCAGACCTATGTCCGCAATTACCGCTCCGACAAGCAGATCTTCAAAGTGTGCTGCGGACCAAACGTGGATGATTATGACTGGACGGAAGGCGTGATGAAGACCGCGTTCCGCGCGCCCAAAGAAGCGCACGGTTTTATGGACGGACTTTCGCTTCATTATTATACGCATCCCGAAGGATGGCAGACCAAGGGCAGCGCGCTCGATTTTGATGAGAAAGTCTGGTATAAGACGCTGAGCAAGACGTTATACATAGAAGAACTGATCAGGCATCATGCAGCGATCATGGATTGCTATGACAAGGAGCATAAGGTCGGACTGATCGTGGATGAATGGGGAACTTGGTACACCTGTGAGCCTGGTACAAATCCGGGATTCCTTTATCAGCAGAATACGATGCGTGATGCCCTGGTTGCGGGCATAAACTTAAATATATTTAACAAGCATTGTGACAGGGTAAAGATGGCGAATATCGCGCAGATGGTCAACGTTCTTCAGGCAGTGATCCTGACCGAAGGCGAAAAAATGATCTTAACGCCGACCTACCATGTATTCCACATGTATCAGTGTCATCAGGATGCGGAGCTGTTAGACAGTCATATAGAGACGGAGACGATCGGCTTAGAGGACGAGTACAAGGTTCCGAACCTGAATGAATCTGTGTCCCTCGGCAAGGATGGAAAGGTTCATATCACGGTCAACAATCTGTCCGTAGAGAAGGATTATGAGATCGAGAGCATTCTTGCGGATACGCAGATCAAAGAAGTGTGCGGAACGATCCTGACGAACGAGATGCATGCCCATAACACGTTCGAAAATCCTGACGTGGTACATACGGAGAGGTTTGAGGGCTGCAAGGTTCAGGGAGACCGCCTTGCGTTTACCATTCCTGCATGCAGTGTGCTGCATCTGGAAGTCACGGTCTAAATAAGAGTTTCCGCAGCGGCGGAAGCCGGAATAGAACGGAATGGAATAGAAAAGCAAAAAAGAAAACACGTGTTTTCTTTGGAGTATTTCAGGTAATCATAGATTACCTGAAATACTCCATGAGGTTAGAAAGAAAGGTTCCATAGTAAGGAGGCTCGTATGGCACGGAGGAAATGGAAAAGAATTGCAGCGCTGGCGTTGGCGGCAGTCATCACGCTTGAGGGGGCGCAGACCGGTCAGATGCCGCAGGTGTCTGCGGCGCAGGAGGAATCCGGTTCTGTTCAGATGCCCGCAGCGGGGGAAACCTTCAGCGTAGAGAGACTGACATCCAACTATACGAAGATCAGCGCAAACTACACGGCACCTGTATACGGCGGAGAACAGATTCGCTATGCAATGGATGAGATCTTAGACGAAGCATACAGCGACAGGCTTGCGGCGGATAACAGGGGCTATGACAATGGAGTCGTCGATATGCACGGAGGGGATACGGTCAGCGTGACGCTTACCGTACCGCAGACCGGGCTTTATTGGATGGGGTTTGATTATCTTTCTTATGACAGCTCGATCCTGCCGATCGAATTTGCGATGATGATCGATGGGGGATACCCTTTTTACGAGACGAGAAACCTCACATTTGAAACGACATGGGTCTCTGAGGAGGACGTGGAGCTTGACCGTTACGGGAACGAGATCGTGTCACTTCCGGATAAAAAGATCCAGTGGGAGAGCAAGTATCTGATGGATGCGAGCTACCGCTACTCCGAGCCGCTGCTTGTGGAGCTGACCGAAGGAGAGCATGTGTTAACGTTTACGGTCAGTGAAGGTATGTTTCTTCTTGGCAATATCACACTTGATGCACCGCAGAGCGTTGCTGCTTACACAGGATCGCAGAAAGCGGAAGGAAATGCGCTTATTACGATTCAGGGAGAGGATTTCTATGCCCGCAACGATTCCGCGATCCATGCGGTCGGCGAGTATAATTCTTCTCTGTCTCCTCTTTCTGCAAAGGACACGGTGCTAAACACGGTGGATGCGGATTCTTTTAAGACGGCAGGACAGGAGATCACTTATCAGTTTCATGTAGATCAGGCGGGCTGGTATTATATCGGCACGAACTATATGCAGTCTGAAAAAAATGATTTTCCTGTATTTGTTGACTGGCGGATCGACGGCCAGATACCGAATACGGCATTTCAGAATTATCCCATGGCATATACGACCAAATATAAGACAACATCCCTGAAGGACGAAGACGGCAGCCGCTTAAGCGTTTATCTGGAGGAGGGACAGCATACCATATCTCTTACGATCAGTGCGGACCCGCTCCGCTATGCGTTGGAGAGGGTGGATGAGATCATGAGCGGCATCAACGATCTGTCGCTGGAGGTCACCAAAGTAGCCGGAACCAAAAAGGATAAATACAGGGATTTGAGACTGACGCGGTATATTCCGGATGTACAGGACCGTCTTTACGGCTGGGTGGACGGACTTTATGAGGTGGCGGATGTCGCAACGCAGTATGTCGATGTGGACGACCCCGAAGATGTGGCGGCATTTGCTTATCTGATCATTGCGGCAAAGCAGCTAAAAAGCCTTGGGGATGAGCCGAATGAATTGATCTACCGCGTGGCAGAGCTTTCTACGAGCGTCAACTCCATCAATACCCAGATCGCAAACTTTATCGACCTGATCAATGATAACAACCTTGCGATCGACCGGATCTATATTTATCAGGAAGATGCAAAGCTGCCGAGAGGCTTAAACTTCTTTGAAGGGATCTGGATGTCCTTAAAGAGATTCGTATACTCCTTCTTCGGACAGTCCTATTCGGCGAACAATGCGGATGAGTCCCATCTTCAGGTATGGGTGAACCGTCCGAGGCAGTATGTTGAGATCATGCAGAAAATGATCGACGAATTGTTTACGCCCCAGACCGGAATCGAGGTGGACTTATCTATCATGACGGATGCAAATAAGCTTGTCTTATCAAATGCATCTGGGGATACTCCGGATATTGCAACCGGCATCAACTACTCAATCCCGTTCGAGCTTGGTATCCGCGGGGCGCTTGTGGATCTGACGAAGTTTGATAACTATAAAGAAGTATTCGGCAGATATAATGAAGGAATTTTGGTATCCTCGGTGATCGGGGATGGATTCTATTCCCTGCCGGAGACGATGAACTTTTATGTGATGTTCTGCCGTACCGATATTTTGGAGAAGCTCGGACTTGAGGCGCCGGAGACCGTCGACGAAATGATCGGTATGCTGCCCGACTTACAGATGAGAGGCTTAAATATTTATTACCCGACTGCTTCCATGCTGGTTATGCGGAACTTTCATGGTACAACGCCTTTGATCTTCCAGAATGGCGGTACGCTTTATGGCAGGACGGCAATGGACGTGACGGTGGACAGTGAGGAGACGATCGAAGGATTTACACAATTGACCGAACTGTTTACCTTATACAATATGCCGGTGGATATTCCGAACTTTTATCAGCATTTCAGAAACGGAGATCTGCCGATCGGCATTGCGGATTTTAACTCCTACAACCTGATCTTAAATGCAGCCCCTGAGATCGCAAACTCATGGGAAATATCCCTGATTCCCGGTGTGGTTGATGAGGAGACGGGAGAGCTCAAACGTTATACGAGCGGCGGCGCCGAAAGTACGGTCATGTTCCATTCGAATGACGAGCGTGAGCAGCAGGCATGGGAATTCATGGACTGGTGGTCGAGCACCGAGGTTCAGGCGGAGTTCGGACAGCGCTTACAGATCATGTACGGTGATGAGTATATTTGGCCGACCGCGAACTTAGAGGCGTTCGGAGAACTGCCTTATCCGACGAAGCATAAAAATACAATCATGGAGCAGGCGGCAAATATACTGGAAGCGCCCCGTCTGCTTGGAAGCTATATGCTGGAGCGTGAACTTTCAAACGCGTTCAATGATGTGGTGATCCACGGGAAGAATCTTCGCTCCAGAGTCGATGATGTGGCAAAAGTCGTCACAAGAGAGACGATGCGCAAGCTGGAGGAGTTCGGCTATATTGACGCTGACGGCAATGTGATCAAAGAATATCTGATACCGTCAGTCGCACAGGTTCGTGAGATCATGGGACGGTAAGGGGGCGAAGATATGTTTAAGAAATCAAAAGTAGGCAGCAAGTCGCACTTTAATAAAAACGGCTACTTCTTCGTATTCCCGTATGCGGCGCTGTTCATAGTATTTATACTGGCTCCGGTTATCATGGCGGTCATCCTGTCATTTACGAATTTTAATGCCATTCAGTTTCCGGAAGCAGTCGGACTGCTGAATTATATCAATCTGATCACAAGCGATGATGTGTTCATGCAGTATGTATTGCCGAACACGGTGAAATACGCACTGATCGTCGGCGTCGGGGGTTATGTCTTATCGTTCCTGCTTGCGTGGGCGTTGGCGAATATGACAAAAGTGCCGCGTACGATTTTTGCACTTGTGCTTTACTCGCCGAGCATGACGACCGGTGTTGCGATGACGGTTCTCTGGAAGATCATGTTCACCGGAGACCAGACCGGATATATCAACAGCTGGCTGATGGATATCGGTGTGATCAACGAGCCGATCATCTGGCTTGTTAATGTGGATTATCTGCTGCCGATCGTTATTATCATTGGCTTATGGTCGAGCATGGGTGTCGGGTTTCTTGCGATCCTCGCCGGACTCTTAAATGTGGATGAGTCACTTTACGAGGCAGCGGCGATCGACGGTGTGAAGAACCGGTTTCAGGAAATGATCTATGTGACGATTCCCTCGATGAAGCCGCAGATGCTTTTTGCAGCGGTTATGCAGATCGTCGGTGCATTCCAGAACGGACAGATCAGTACGCTCCTTGCGGGGAATCCGACGCCGCAATACGCGGCGCAGCTGATCGTCAACCACATAGAGGATTACGGTTTTATCCGGTACGAAATGGGTTATGCTGCGGCGACGTCGGTTGTGCTGTTATTGATTGTTCAGATATTCTCGGTGATTTCCAAGAAATTGTTCGGTGAAGAGTAAGAGGGGAGGGAGAAAAGATGGCTGCTTATAAAGGACACAGAATGAACCCGGATAAGTTCGAGAAGGGACAGATCAAAATCTACCTTTTTGTCGTTCCGCTCGTGCTGATCACGGGACTGCCGATTGTATTCATTATTTTCCATGCGTTTAAGCCGATGGAAGAGCTCTTTGCATTCCCGCCGAAATTCATTACGACGCATCCGACGTTAGATAACTTTAGAAAGTTATTTAAGGCCTCGCGTTCTGCGGGAATTCCACTCAGCAAATATGTGTTTAACAGCATGTTGATTACGGTCACGACTGTAGCTGCATCCCTGTTTTTCTCAACGGCGGCGGCGTATGCACTCTCGAAGTTGAAATTTAAGGGAAGAAGAGCAATGCTCCAGATCAACCAGTTCGCGCTGATGTTCGTTCCGGTCGCGGTCATGATACCGAGATATCTGGTCGTCAATAAGCTCGGACTGATCGATTCCTACTGGGCGGAGATTTTACCGCTGATCCCGCTGCCGGTCGCGCTGTTTTTAGTCAAACAGTTCGTCGATCAGGTGCCGGATTCACTGATCGAAGCGGCATACATGGACGGCGCGAAGGAATTCCAGATTTACCGGAAAATTATTCTGCCGATGATCAAGCCTGCCATTGCGACGGCTGCGATCCTTGTATTCCAGCAGGTATGGACGAATCTGGAGGCGGCGAATTATTATATCAACGACGATGGATTAAAGTCACTTGCGTTTTATATGAGTACATTGACAAGTACCACGACAACCAATACCGTAGCCGGTCAGGGTATTTCGGCGGCAGCCTCGCTGATCATGTTCCTGCCGAACCTGATCCTCTTCTGTATCCTGCAGAAGAACGTCATGAACACGATGGCACATTCCGGTATCAAGTAGGAGGGTAAACAATGAAAAAAATGAAAAAAAGAATCATTTCATTGGCAGCGCTCCTCATTGCCTTTGCGATGCCGGCGGATACGCTCATCGTACAGGCGGACGCGCCGTACAAGACCTATACGGTGGATGGTTACGGATATGTATCGGAGACACAGACTGCATATCTGCCCTATGAAACGATCACGAAAGTTGGCGAAGAGGCGTTAAACGCTCCGACGGACTTTACCTTACTAAACGATGGGAGCATGTATATCCTTGACAGCGGAAATGCCCGCGTTGTCGTATCCGATATGGAGGCAAATCTTATCACAACGTTCGGGGAAGGCGTGCTGGTCAATCCGCGCGGTATCTATGTAACGCCGGAACACATCTGCTATGTAGCGGACCGTGATGCAAAAGCCGTATTTGTATTTGATGCAGACGGGGAGCTGATTCATACATACGGGAAGCCGACAGCGCCGCTTTACGGCGAGACACAGGATTTCCTGCCGCTAAAGGTGATCGCAAACGAAGCAGGGACAATGTATATCATTTGTGAGTCCAATACAAACGGTATTGTGCAGATCAGCCCGGTGGACGGAGGAACGTTCCTTGGATACTTTGGTACAAACGGCACGGACCCGTCTCTGTGGAATATCATTTGGAGATCCATTCAGACAGACGCGCAGCGGGCAAAATCGCGCGGTAATATTCCGGCGACGCCCGATAATATGGCGATCGACGAAAAAGGTCTGATCTATACTGTGACGAGAGGAGAAGGCTATGATACCTTAAAGCGCCTCAATATCGCCGGCATCAACATGATAGAACCGGACGCTTACGAGGAAGTACCTGCAGCAGTTGCGGTCGGAAACCATGATAATGTGTTCGTTGCCTCGCAGATGGGGTATATCTACGAATACAACAATGAGGGTGATCTGCTCTTTGTATTCGGAGGAAGTGACGACGGGCAGCAGCGTATCGGCTTAAGTACTAAGGTAGAAGCGATCCAGGTCGGGACGGATGATAAGATTTATGTACTAGATTCCGATAAAGCGCAGATCCAGATCTACGAGCCGACCGAGTTTACGAACCATCTGCACAATGCGCTCTATCTGTTCTCAAAGGGACGCTATACGGAGAGCAAAGAACCGCTCATGGAAGTGCTCAGGATGAATAACCTCTTTGATTACGCGAATATGGCGATGGGAAGAGCGCTCTACAAGGAAGAGAATTACCATGATGCTGTTTATTACGCGAGACTGGCAAAGGACTATGAGGGATATTCGGATGCGTTTTGGGAAATCCGGAATAACTGGCTGAAACGGAACCTTGCGACTGTCATCATCATCCTGCTTACACTTTTTGTATTAAAGAAGATCATCGATCTGCTTGATAAGAAGAAACACATCCTTGCAAAGCCGCGTGCCGTCATGCACAAGGTTGGCGAGATAAAGCTCATAAAACAGCTTCGCTACATGTTTTACTATATGAGGCATCCGATCGACGGCTGCTACGGCATTAAGCGCGAGGGAAGGGTATCGCTTTTAAGCGCCAACATCCTGCTTGTACTGATCATGCTGTTTTATATCATCAACAAGTATTTCTGCGGTTTCCTGATGAAGAATGTGCGGGAAGGCAGTTACGACATTTTTTCGGATATCGGCTTTATTGTGATCGTGTTAGGACTGGTCGTCGGATGTAACTATCTGATGTGCACGATCAACGAGGGCGAGGGAAAGATCAAACATATTTACTGTTCGTTCCTCTACAGCATGGCGCCGTATCTGGTGTTTACACCGATCATTTTTCTGATGAGCCATGTTGTGACCTTCAACGAAGTGTTCTTTATCCAGTTTGCGAATCTGTTCATGTTCGTCTGGATAGCGGTGCTGGTATTTATAGCGATCAAGGAGATCAATAATTATAAGGTGAAAGAGACCTTTAAGATCATCGGACTGACGGTCTTTACGATTTTGATCGCATGTCTGCTCGCATTTATCATTTATGTACTGTGGTCGCAGGTATTTGACTTCCTGCAGTCGGTATTTGGAGAGGTGGTGTATCGGTTTGGCAGCTAAAGCGAAAAAATTATGCAGTCTGGTCATGGCGGTAATCCTTCTTCTTTTCGTTCCCGATACGGGGAATGGCATGATGCTTACGGCACATGCGGCGGAGAGCATCAACGGGCACAGCTATGTGACGGAAAACGCCCGTTACGCACTCTATGTAAATGAAGAAGACCTTTCCGTTGTCGTTGCGGATAAGCAGACCGGAGCCTATATGGAATCGTCGATCAGCTATGACGACGGAAACAATAACAACACATGGCTCGGTGCGATGAAATCTGCGGTCGTGCTCACGATGATCAACCAGAGTGATGACACGAAGCAGGCAGATCTGCTCAACGATAATGTTACAAAGACGATCACGTATACCTCCAACGGTTTTACGGCAGAACTGTACTGGAATACTTATAAGCTTGGAATGAGGTTGGAAGTCAGTTTGGAGGAGGACGGTCTGGTCGCAAGGATTCCGGATGAATCGATCCGTGAGGATGGCGATGCCTATCAGATCGGAACGATTTCCATATATCCGTTCATGGGATGTTCCTATCTGGATGACAAAGAAGGCTACCTCTTTATACCGGACGGAAACGGGGCGCTGATTTATCTCAATGATAAAGAAGGACGGTTCAACAGCGGCTATACCGCGATGGTCTATGGAACAGACGTCGGTTTTCAGGAAAATGTTGTCGAATCCCTGCTTTGGGGAAGGCATCAGATGATCAATGACGCGCACAAGGTCGCTGCACCGGTATACGGGGTCGCGCATACCGACGACCGGATCGCGTACCTTGCGGTGATCGAGGATGGCGCGATGCGCGCGACGATCGAGGCAAATCCGAACGGTGTCAGTGTGGATTACAACCGCGTTTATGCGAAGTTTGTGGAGCGCCGGCTCTATACGCAGCCGACGAGCAACAATTCGAGCAGCGGATCTTTCAAAAAGCCGGAGGACAGCAGAAGCCATTCCGATCTTCAGATCCGTTTCATGTTTCTCTCGGAAGAGGAAGCGAATTACTGCGGCATGGCAAACGCTTATCGTGATTATCTGACGTCAAGGGGGCTCTTAAGAAGCGCGGATGATTCCTACCGCACAAGAATCGATTTTCTCGGAACGGAGAGAGAAAACTGGGTACTCGGGACAACGGCGGTCGTGATGACGACCGTGGACGATATCCGCGAGATGTATGAGGACCTTGAGACAGCGGGAGTAACAAGCATCTTTACGGTCTATAAGGGCTGGCAGAAAGGCGGGCTCTACAACGTGCCGATTTCCAAATATAAGGCGGATGGCGGCATCGGCGGTACATCAGCACTGACAAGACTCATAGAAGATGCGGCGGCAGACGGCATTCAGATCTATCTTTACAACGACGCCATGCGCATCAATCCGGATGAACAGAACGCGACGTTCAATGTGATCAAAATGATCAACAAGCGCCGTTTCTCCGAGAATACGCATATGGAAGTTTACGAGGAAATGATGTATCTAACGCCGGCGAGAAGCAATAAGATGCTTGATAAATTCGCAGCGAGTTACTTAAAGAAGGGCGTGGATACGATTTGTCTGGCGGGTGTCAGCAATACGCTTTTTTCCTATAATTACAGCGGAGAGTTCTATACGCGTTATGACTGCGGGGAAAGCTACGAGAGCATGGTAAGAGAGCTGGACGAACAGACGGCACTTGTCTTAGAACAGCCGTTTGCGTATCTGTGGCAGTATACCGATGCGTACCTCGATATGCCGTTATATACATCCAGCTACATTTTCGAGGATGAGAGCGTTCCGTTCCTCTCCATCGTGTTAAAAGGCGTGATACCGGTCTATTCCGAGTATGTGAACTTTGAGGCAAATAAGCAGGAGTTTTTCCTAAAGATGGTGGAGACCGGAACATATCCTTCCTTCTATATCACAAAGGAGAGTTCCGCGGAATTGATTTATACGAATTCCTGCGACATCTACAGCTCGGAGTACAGCGTATACCGCGATACGATCATCGAGTACACTTTAGAGCTGCAGGCATTGAACGCAAAGGTGGCGGGCGCACATATCGTCGGACATGAGATCACGGGTAACGGCGTCACGAAAGTCACTTACGATAACGGAGTTACGGTTTATGTCAATTACAGCAGGACCGCGCAGACAGTTGACGGAACCACAGTCGAGGCAATGTCGTATAAGGTGGGTGAGTAAATGAGTAAAGAGAAAAAGCAGAAAAAACCCAAGATCAAGCTGGGAAAGCTTGAAAAAAGAGAGGCGAGGATGGGGTATCTGTTCGTCGCACCGTGGATCATCGGCGTGCTGCTCTTTTTGCTGATACCGCTCGGACAGTCCTTCTACTATATGTGGTTCAACATCCGCATTACCCCGCTTGGAACGGTGTTTAACTATGTGGCGACGCAGAACTTTACGCAGATCTGGATGGAGAATCCGGAGTTCCCGCAGCAGCTTGTCACATACATATGGCAGACCATCGTGCAGGTTCCGGTCATCGTCGTGTTCGCACTGCTGATCGCGATGATGTTGAACGGCAAGATACGATGCCGCGGACTGTTCCGTCTGATCTTCTTCCTTCCGGTCATCATTGTGAGCGGACCGGTCATGAATATGCTGGTGTCGGAAGGTGCGGCGACGATCCCGAGCATGAACGTACAGGCGATCGTAAACGCATTTGATTCGTTTTTGTCGCATTCGGCTGCCGTATCCGTCGGGGAGATCTTCAGCAATATGATCATGACGCTGTGGTATTCAGGCGTTCAGATCCTGATTTTCCTCTCCGCGCTGCAAAAACTCGATCCGGCGCTCTATGAGGCGGCAAAGATCGACGGCGGCTCTAACTGGGAGTGCTTCTGGAAGATCACGCTGCCGACGATCAAGCCGATGATCCTCTTAAATGCAGTTTATACGGTCATTTTCTTATCGGGCAACGAGCAGAACAGCCTGATCAATATGATCGAGTCGGCGATGTTCTCCGGTACGAAGGAGAAAGGCTACGGTTACGCTTCGGCGATGGCATGGATGTATGCGGTCGTCATCACCCTGATCGTATTATTGTTCTTCCTGCTGCTCGGTTCCAAGAAGGATGCTTACGACAGACAGATCAAGAGAGTGAAGCGGGCAAGAAAGAAAGAACTCCGTATGGAGAAACGGATAGAGAGGAGGGGAAAGAGAAATGTCAAGAAGCTCGAAAAAGCAAGGAAAAAGCGCAAATACAGAACATACGACGGTTCTGGCGACTATTAAGAAGAAATTTACCAAAGAGAAGATTCACCGCTTTATCTTTGGGTCAAAGGAAAAACAGGGCGCCGGCAAACAGATCGTGATCTACGGACTGCTGATCTGCATCGGCTTTGTCTACCTTTACCCGATGCTCTACATGTTCAGCACCAGCTTTATGAACAGGGACGATCTTCTGGATACGTCAGTGAAATGGCTGCCGAGTTCGCTCTATATGCAGAATTATATCGACGCGGCAAAATCAATGAACTTCTGGCCGACTTTACTGAAGGGAATCGTCATAGCCGGTCTGCCGACGCTCTGCAATGTGCTGATCTGCATGTTTATCGGTTACGGATTTGCACGCTATGATTTTAAGGGAAAAAAGATCATGATGGGAATCCTGATCTTCTCCTACATCCTGCCGAATCAGGTCACGATGATCCCGACCTATGTGCTCTATAATGACATGGGGATCTTGGGAACGCTGTGGACCTTCCTGCTTCCGGCAATCTTCGGGAACGGGTTGAATGCGCCGATCTTTATTCTGATCTTCTATCAATTCTTCCGGCAGGTGCCGAAGGTGCTGATGGAGGCGGCTTCGATCGACGGCGCGGGGCATTTTAAGTCCTTTTTCAGAATTGCGGTTCCGTCCGCGATTCCGGCAATCATCACAGTCGTTCTGTTTTCGTTTGTCTGGTATTGGAACGAGTCGTACTTGACCGAAATGTATGTGCAGGGTCTTACCACAAAGAGTAACTGGACCAATCTGGTCATCCAGCTAAAGAGTTTCGAGTCCACCTTCCAGACAAGGGCGAGTGTGGGCGATATGGCGACGAGCTTAAACGAGTCCGTCAAAATGGCGGCGACGGCGCTGTCCATCCTGCCGCTTCTGATCACTTACTTTGTGTTACAACGGTATTTTGTTGAGAGTATCGACAGGGCCGGTATAACAGGCGAATAAATTCATCGTGAATACATTCACTGTGAATATATTCATTGCGAATAAATTCGCCACGAATAAAGAAGTAGAAAATATTAAAAGGATAAAGGAGGAAAAAAATGAAAAAGAAAATCTTATTGGGAGCAGCATTGATGGCGTCCATGATCTTGGCGCTTGCAGGCTGCGGCGGAAAGAAAGGCGGCGGTCCGTCTGGCAATGTGGACGAGAATGGCGTGACGACCGACGAGATCACGCTGACATTCTGGCATTACGAGGATGAGACCACGATCAACATGCTGGCAGAGAAGTTCATGGAGAAGTATCCGAACATCAAGGTGGAGACACGTGTCATCGAAGATATGAGCACGGACTTATCTGCAGCGGCGGCAGCCGGAAACTTCCCGGATGTATTTGAGGGAACGGATTCCGATACCGCACTTGCCAATCAGTACTGGCTTGACATTTCCGAGTATTATGACGCGGATCCGGAAAATCAGAACCTGATGGCGACGATCAACGAGTATGGAATCGGCTGCTTCGATACCAGCGCGAGATATGCAATGCCGATGGTTTACTGGCCAAGCGGAATCTTCATTGACCGAAACGTGATCAATACGCTGAATCTGCAGATGCCGAGAACCGACTGGACATGGGCGGAGATGATCCAGCTCATCAAGGATGCGACTGTGGACACCGGAAGCGGCATGAAGTATTTCGGACTCGGTTTCTACAACAGACTGGATTCCCTTTACGGCATTGCTGCATGCTCGCCGGAAGAGAGAGCGTTAAAGGGCGAATTTGGTTTTGACGGCAACGATTTCGACTTATCTTACTGGGCAGTCGGCGAGCAGGAATTCTCTGACTTAAAGCTTGGCGGCTATGTGGCACCGTCCCAAGAGACACAGGAGATGGAAGACTGGACCGGAAACTGGGATGCATGGTTCGGCGAGACCGGACACGTTGCGGTATTCTCTGAGGGCTTTTGGACGTACCAGAATCTTTGGGGACAGGAGGGGTATCAGGAGAGATTCGGTCTTGACATTGTCCCTTATGTAACCCCGAATGTGGTAGATGAAAAGGAGCACAACGTCATCTCTACAATGTATATGGGCGGTGTATCTACCTCCTGCAAGTATCCGTATGAAGCATATCTGCTCTTAAAATGGATGGGCTGGGGCGTGGAAGGCTGGAAAGAGAGGATCGCGATCTATTCCGATACCTCGATCGTCAATGCATCCGGCGTGCCTCTGAAAAATGCACAGATGCCGATGCCAATCACGCTGGACGAGGAAGTTTGGGAAGGCTATAAGGCACTGTTCCCGCAGGATGCTGATCACAAGCCTTACTGGGATGACTATTTTGCAAGCGTGACAAGACCGGTTCCTTACGGCTGGTATAACATTGCAGGCTACTGGAACTTCTGCGATCAGTACTTTAACAAGATCGGTATCCATGATCTGGTAGATCAGGGGAAAGCAAAGGCGGCCGATTATGTGGAAGAGGCGACCGAGCAGGCGAACTATTACCATGCAGAGGCAATGATCTCTTATTTCGGACCGGGCGGATATAACGTATTATCCGAGGAAGAGCTGGCAAAATATCAGGCGGTGGTAGATTCCTTCGAACAGCAGTAAGGAGCCGTGAACGGCTCCGTGGGCGAGGGTCTATATAAATTATGGCAGCATTAAACCGGTCAGGAAATGACCGGAATATTCAAAGGGAGGAAAAAAAGAATGAAGAAAAAATTAGCTGCAATCCTTCTGTGCACGGCGATGACGGCAACCCTGCTTTCTGCGTGCGGCGGAGGAGACGACAAGGGCAAGGACAACAACACGCAGGACGAGACGACAACACCGGCTGACGACAATCAAGGCGATGAACAGACGCCGGCAGATGCGGGCGAGCCTGCGGAAGTAACACCG
The DNA here is from genome assembly GCA_003979345.1 of Lachnospiraceae bacterium. Taxonomy (GTDB): domain Bacteria; phylum Bacillota; class Clostridia; order Lachnospirales; family Lachnospiraceae; genus DLAJ01. The sequence continues at coordinate 62,243 of RYVZ01000015.1, read as the reverse complement.
GAAGAGCTTCCGGAAGCGTTTGCACATATCACATTTGATGAGGGTGCAGGCGAGAATTATGTAGCGGTAACGCAGGTAGAAGATAAGGGTGATGCCGACGGCGGTACTTACGGCATCGCAGAGACTGAAGCGACACTTGCATATGCGGACGGACCGGTTGGAAATGCTCTTTATATTGACGGCAAGTTCGGTATTGACTTAAAATTAGAGCCGACCAACACCGATGCGTATACGGTATCGTTCTGGATGAATGCGGACCGTCTTTCCAATTTCGGACCGACGCTTCAGATCGGTTACAATATCGGCAGGGCTGCGGACGCAGGCAACAATGTTACATGGCTGAACGTGACCCAGACAGACTTTCCGGGCTTTAAGGCATTCCCGATCGCATGGAGCCGCAACGAGGCGAGCGACGCGCAGGACGGCACCGACTGCTGGCCTTGGATGTGGGCGTTCAAGGGTGAGGACGAGGCGATCACCGGCAAGAAGGAATGGGTGATGGTGACGGTTGTCTGCTCCGGAGAAGTACAGAACGGTCCTGTCGGCAGTACGACGGTGGGCGCACAGTGGTACATCAACGGCGAGCTTGCCTATGACTCTCAGGCAAACTATTCCACAAACGGAGAGTCTATGGGCTGGGAAGGCGGATACACATGGGATGCGACGCTTGCGCCGAACATTATGAAGCCGGGCGGCGATACCTTTGAGTCTTACTTTGGTATTAACTACTGGGATTCCATGTTCAAGGGCTTTATCGATGATCTGTATGTGTTTGATACTGCACTTTCCGCAGGTCAGGTCGCTTCCCTTTACGCTTTGGGCGATCCGAACGTAGAGTCCGTAGCACCGGAAGCTCCTGCAGAGGAGGAAGAGCCTGCCGAGCCGGTAGCAAGAGACCACAGCGATGTGGAGACGACTGGTACCGTAGTCGGTGCGAAAGACTGGTCTACCGCATTTTGGACCGAGTTTTCCGATATTGTAGCAGTACCGAGCGGCGAGTCCGTAACGACGACCTTCACGAACTGGACGAGCGGCTTAAATAACTGGAACAACTTTGTCTGCATCCTGCAGAGCACGGCGGACGGCCATTCCGCAGAGGACAACGCGGATTATGCAGAGTACGGTGTTGTGCGTATTGATAACTGGGGCTGGGGCAGCGGTTATGACAATATTGCTGTCGCAGAGTCCGACTGGAACTGGGATACGTTTGTTGACGACGTCGACGGCGCGACGGTAGAACTGACCGTTACGAACAACGGAGATACGGCGGATGTTGTCGCAGTTGTAACGTCCGCAGCGGGCGCAGTTCATACCCAGAAGTATACCGGCATTGCCGTTACGGGCGACGTATACTTCTGCTTAACGGTTGACGGCTCCTTCATTGACATTCACTAAATGGGAGAATATGCCCATTTAACGATAAGTGTAGAGATACGTTAGCAAAGCGGGAAGAATCAGACAGTTAACAAGTACAGTTAGCAAGTAACAGGTAATAAGTAACAGAAATAAGTTCAAATCAAGCTTAAGGTAACACTCCGGATGACGGACATGACCGGAATCCGGAGTGTTTTATCTCATATTTTGGAGAATAGAGCATAGATTCCCATGTGCGGTCAATGTCGTGGACGGGCATGTGTGCTTTATGCATGAAAGGCTAAATTATACGGTATCGGATGCTCATGCCGCAAGACATGATATCGCTCCGAACGGGAATACATTTGTTGTGAATGAGTAAATGATGATATGATAAACAGGAGGCCTACTATGAGTGAAAGAGAACGAAACGGTGTGATCACGGAGTACAATCAGCCTTGGATCGAGCAGCGCGCCGATCCCTATGTGTACAGGCATACGGACGGAAGCTACTATTTTACCGCATCGGTTCCGGCATATGATCGTATTATTCTAAGGAAAGCAGACAGTCTGAAAGAGCTTGCGGATGCTGAGGAGGCCGTTATTTGGAAAAAGCATGAATCGGGACCGATGAGTAAGCACGTCTGGGCGCCGGAGCTGCACTATCTGTTCGGAAAATGGTATGTCTATTTTGCGGCGGGCGAGGAGGAAGATATTTGGAAGATACGCCCGTATGTGTTAGAATGTCAGAGTGAAGATCCGATGAGCGGTCCGTGGAAGGAATGCGGTAAAATGCAGCGCTCTGACGATGATATCTATTCCTTTGAAGCGTTTTCTCTTGACGCGACAATTTTGGAGAACAAAGGAAGCTATTATTATATCTGGGCGGAGAAGGTCAGTGTCGGCATTCAGATATCGAATCTTTATATTGCGAAGATGGAATCCCCGATGAAGCTGGCAACGGCACAGGTGCTTTTGACAACACCTGATTATGACTGGGAGCGCGTGGATATCTGGGTCAACGAAGGACCGGCGGTATTGAAGAAGGACGGGAGGATCTTTGTGACGTACTCCGCAAGCGCGACCGGAGAGTGCTACTGCATGGGCATGCTGAGTATCAATGAAAACGACGAGATTCTTGATCCGCGCGCATGGTCGAAAGAGAGACATCCCGTACTGTGTTCGGACAGGGAAAAAGGTTTTTACGGACCGGGACATAATTGTTTTACATCTCTTGCGGATGGTACGGATGTCTGCGTTTATCATGCCCGTACTTATGCGGAGATCACAGGTGATCCCCTTTACGATCCGAACCGGCATGCAATGCTGATGAAGGTCGTATGGGATGAAGACGGGTATCCGGTATTTGATTACCGAAATAAAGTTTGATTGAAAAATGAATATCTCATTTCAACAGGCTGTAGAATAGCGCCGGGGGATCTCGGTTCTGATACTGCGGCTGAAAATGATGCGCCGGTAAAACAGGCGGACAAAAAGAAAGTCTCTGCGGCGTGCATGCAGGATGTGCGCCAAAGGCAGGCGGCGGAAAGGTGTGGTAAAGAATATGGGACAGGAAAGAAACAGACAGGCAATTGAAGAAAATAAGACAGCACTCGGAATTGAATTCGGTTCCACGCGTATCAAGGCAGTACTTGTTGGAGAAGACAATGCGCCGATCGCACAGGGAGATCATGAGTGGGAGAACCGGCTGGAGAACGGCATCTGGACCTACAGTCTTGATGATGTATGGACGGGTCTGCAGGACTGCTATGCAAAATTGGCACAGGACGTGAAGAACCAGTATGATATTACGCTTAAGAGAGTCGGCGCGATCGGTTTTTCAGCCATGATGCACGGTTATATGGCGTTTGATCAAAACGGGGAGCTTCTTGTGCCGTTCCGTACATGGAGAAATACGATGACGGAGGAAGCGGCAGCAAAGCTGACGGAGGCATTTTCCTATCATATCCCGCAGAGGTGGAGCATTGCACATCTGTATCAGGCGATCTTAAACAAGGAAGAGCATGTATCGAAAGTGGATTATATGACGACGTTAGACGGCTATGTGCATTGGAAGCTGACGGGCGAGAAGGTGCTTGGTGTCGGCGAGGCGTCCGGCATGTTCCCGATCGATCTTGCGACAAAGAATTATGACGCTGGCATGGTGCGCAAATTTGATGAGCTTGTATCAGGAGAAGGTTTTTCATGGAAACTGAGTGATATTATGCCCAAAGTGCTTCTTGCCGGAGACGAAGGCGGTGTGCTGACAAAAGAGGGGGCGGCGCTGTTAGATCCAAGCGGCAGCCTTGAAGCGGGGATTCCGTTATGTCCGCCGGAAGGGGATGCGGGAACCGGCATGACGGCAACCAACAGCATTACACCCCGTACCGGAAATATTTCGGCAGGCACGAGCGTCTTTACGATGGTCGTGATGGAGAAAGATTTGCAGAAGGTGCATGAGGAGATCGATCTTGTGACGACACCGGCGGGAGATCTGGTCGGTATGGTACATTGTAATAACTGCACTTCCGACTTAAATGCATGGGTGGGTCTCTTTAAGGAGAATCTTGCATGCTTTGGCGTGAAGCCGGACATGAATGAACTTTATGGCACGCTGTACCGCAAGGCGCTTGACGGCGATGCGGACTGCGGTGGTCTGATGGCATATAATTATTTTTCCGGTGAGACGATCACGGGATTTGAGGAAGGACGTCCGTTGTTCGTGCGCACGCCGGATGCCAGATTTAATCTTGCCAATTTCATGCGTGTGCATCTGTATACAGCGCTCGGAGCGATCAAGGTCGGCATGGATATCCTGACGAAAGAAGAAGGTGTACAGATTGACAGCATGCTTGGTCATGGCGGGCTGTATAAGACACCGGGTGTCGGACAGCGTTTCACGGCTGCAGCGCTGAATACGCCGGTTTCCGTGATGGAAACGGCGGGGGAAGGCGGTGCATGGGGTATGGCGCTGCTTGCCTCCTATATGTTGAATAAAGCCGATGCTGAGACATTGAGCGATTATCTGAACAATAAAGTATTTGCGGGAAATCAAGGCGTCAGAATGGAGCCGGATGCCGGTGATGCTGCAGGATTTGACGCATTCATTGAAAAGTATAAAAGGGCACTGCCCGTCGAACGCGCGGCGGTTGAAACTTTCTAACGGGATAAGAAAAGGAGCGGAGTCGATATGTTAGAGGAATTAAAGCAAAAAGTATACGAAGCCAATATGGAGCTGCCGAAATACGGGCTTGTTACATTTACATGGGGGAATGTGAGCGAGATCGACCGTGAGAGTGGTCTGTTCGTTATTAAGCCGAGCGGCGTTCCCTATGAGACGATGAAGCCGGAGGATATGGTTGTCATGAATTTGGACGGCGAGCGTGTCGAGGGAAGGTACAATCCATCTTCCGATACGCCGACCCATGCAGAGCTGTATAAGGCATTTCCGGAGATCGGCGGTGTCGTACATACCCATTCCTCCTGGGCGACGAGCTGGGCGCAGGCAGGAAGGAGCATTCCGTGCTATGGGACAACGCATGCCGATTATATTTACGGCGAAGTTCCGTGCCTGCGTGTGCTGACAAAAGAGGAAATTGATGAAGCATATGAAAAGAATACAGGCCTGCTGATCGTCCATGAATTTCAGAACAGAGGAATCGACGTGACGGCTGTTCCGGCTGTTCTGTGTAAGAATCACGGACCGTTCGCATGGGGAAAGGACGCGGTTGAAGCTGTTCACAATGCGGTGGTGCTGGAAGAAGTTGCCAAGATGGCGGCACGGGCGGAGCAGATCAACGCGCATATCCAGCCGGCGCCGCAGGAACTTCAGGATAAGCACTATTACAGAAAACATGGCGCAAACGCTTATTACGGACAGAAGTGAGTGGAGAGCTGTTCCGAAGATTTACCATAGATGCAGAAAAGCGGTAATGAAAAAAGGCTATGGAAGAACGGGTATCGGAAAACAGAGGCGGATGTGGAGGCGGCATGGCGGAATTATCGACTGTGAGAGTATGTAAGCGTTGTCTTTTACGGGAATTTGACGAAACAGAATACCGTGAGAAACTGGAGCGCTATATTGTCGGGCTTGACCGGGCAGTCAAGGCGCCGGATGCGCTTTATGAAAAGCGGCTCTCGATCTGTAAGGAGTGTGGGAAGCTTTCTGAGGGAACCTGTCTGTCCTGCGGCTGCTATGTGGAACTGCGGGCAGCGGTGAAGGAAAGCAGGTGCCCGAATAGAAAGTGGTAGTGTGAAGAGAAGTTCTAATGCTCACAGCGAAGACTGTTTCGCAAAGAACTTCTGAGGAAGCGCTGATTAAATCAGCGCTTCCTCAGAGCCTCCGGCAGATGCGCACGGATTTGCAGGGGTTTTTGTTGCCTCGCAACGCAAATCCGGCGCTGGAAACGCTTTGATCAGCGCTTCCCTAAAACTTCACACTAAAGAATGCAAACCGGATCAATCCGGGTCGCATTCTCAGTAGAGCTTCATGATTCCGCAAAACGGAATCATGGAGGATATGTACCCGCAGGAGGAGAAACGCGGATGAAGCAGGGCGATTGTGCGAAAACCCCGCCAATGGGGTGGAACAGTTACGATTATTATGATACGACCGTAAATGAGGAACAGGTGAAAGCAAATGCCGACTATATGGCGGCGCATTTGAAAGCCTTTGGCTGGGAGTATGTTGTCGTTGATATTGAGTGGTATGCTTATGACACCGGTTCGAAACGGGAGAAGTATCAATATATTCCGTTTGGAAAAGTAGAGATGGACGGATATGGGCGGCTGCTGCCGTGTCCGCAGCGCTTTCCGTCGGCAAAGGATGGCGCCGGATTCGCGCCGCTTGCTGATTATGTGCATGCGCTGGGGCTCAAATTCGGCATTCACATCATGCGCGGGATTCCGCGGGAAGCGGCGCACAGGCATCTTCCGGTTTTCGGTTCGTCCGTGACGGCAGATGAGATCGCGGAGCCTGCAAATATCTGTGCATGGAATCCTGATATGTACGGCTTAAATCCGGCAGCGGAGGGCGCTCAGGCATATTATGATTCCCTTTTTGCACTGTATGCGGAGTGGGGCGTTGATTTTATCAAGTGTGACGATATCTGCAGGATGGATATGCCGTCGGCGCGTGCGGAGATCGCAATGCTGCATCGGGCAATCGAGAGCTGCGGCAGACCGATGGTTTTAAGCCTTTCACCGGGACCGGCAAGAGTTGAGGAAGCATGGTATTATGCGCAGCACGCAAACATGTGGCGTATCACGGATGATTTTTGGGATCACTGGGACTCCTTAAAAGATATGTTTGGCCGCTGTGAGCTGTGGCAGAAGCATGTATCGCCCGGCTGCTATCCTGACTGTGACATGCTTCCGCTTGGGAAAATCGGAAAGGCGTTTGGTAACGAGCGCGATACCGGATTTACACGCACGGAGCAGGTGACGATGATGAATCTCTGGTGTATTTTCCGCGCACCGCTCATGATCGGAGCCGAGCTGACAAAGCTGGATGATTGGACAATGGGGCTTCTGACAAATGAATGTCTGCTTTCCTGTGTCCGGAACGGCAGAACGCCAAAACAGCTTAGCAGGGATGAGGAGAGCGCGGTCTGGATGAACGAGGATGCTGACGGCAGTGTTTACCTTGCGCTGTTCAATATCGGAGAGCGGGAGCGTATCGTGTCAGCGGGCAGCAGGATATTGGAAGAGAACGACATTTCACTTAGCGGAAAGCAGATCAGGAATGCCTGGAGCGAAGAATATGCGGCGGGCAAAGCAGAGCAGGCAAAGGATGCAGCGACAGTCAGGGCAGTGCAGGTACAGGATGCGACAGGGGATCAGACAGTGCAGGCCCAGAACGCTCCGGCGGGAAGTGCAGACGGTATATCCGTCCTGCTTCCTGCGCATGGCTCTGTGTTTTTGAAGCTTGAACCATGCGCTGCCTCTTGAAAACAGCCACAGCGTGGAGGCGGAACAGGAAGTGTGCGCGATAGATGAACAGGAAGTGTGCACGAAGACTGAAAATAACTTCTAAACTCGGCGGAGGATCATAGAAAGGTGTGGGAATGAGAATGAAAAAACGTATCATGGCATGGCTTAGTATTTGCCTGCTCGGCATGGCACTTGCGATGACGGCATTTGCAGAGGGAGAGACGGCGAATACATCGACGGAGAGCGGGGTTTCCGTAACGATCAAGACCGATAAGGCAGAATACCGCGCGGGTGAGGAAATTCATTTCACGCTTCTCGTGGAGAATGCAAAACAGCATTGGACACTGGCGGCGACGGACTTCACTTACAGCAATTCTGACGGCATCATAGAAACCTTTGAGGGTTCCGCACCGACGGAACTTCCCGAAATTGCTTCTGGCGCAAGCTATGAGCTTTCCGGTGTATTTGTCGGTGACGGAGAGATTTATGTCTCACAGGGGATGGGGACCGGAATGATTGTCGGGATCGCTGTCGGAGCCGTGGTTGTTGCAGCGGTAGTCGTTGTTGTGCTGGTCCTGCTAAAAAAGAAAAAAGGGAACGGGAAAAACGGCGGCGGCGCTGCAGGCGGCAGTAAAGGCGGTTCTGGGAGCAAAGATAGTTCCAATAGCAAGGCAAGCAAGAAGAATCAGAAAAATCCGGAAAAGAAGATGTCAGGGAATGTGCTTGCCGTTGTCCTTAGCGCAGTCATGATCGTGAGCACGCTGACGCCGGCTGCGGTGCAGGCTGCCCCGGCGGACATTGAGGAGATCACGGTCCGCCCCTATGTGAAAGTACAGTATGCGGGACAGGAGATCATCCTGCGTGCCGTGATCAATTTTAAGGCGTCTCAGGATCTGCTTGTCATCGATCAGGAGCATATCAGGATCGCACAGAAAGTCACCTGTCATGATCCTTCCATTTTCCGTGACTTGGACGGCACCTACTATATTGTCGGCAGTTTTCTGTGTGGGGCGACATCCCTAAATCTAACGGACTGGACGAGTATGGACAGCGTGATACAGGGCAATTTCACCGAGGAAGTCAAAGCGCAGATCAGGGAGTGGAACTTAGACGATCGCGCCGATGGTTGGAACGGTTATCTTTGGGCGCCGGATATTATTTATAATACCGCCATGAACAAGTATTGCATGTATTTAAGCGCAAACGGGGATGATTGGAAATCGAATATTGTTCTTTTGACGGCGGATGCGTTTGAGGGACCTTATGATTACGCGGGTACGATCGTGTACGGTGGATTTAATGCGGACGACTATGCCTTGACGGACGCTCCGCTTGTGACCGGAGAGGAGGAGATCCCGGAACGCTATGTGACGAATGGCGTCGATAATCATAAATGGGGAGATATGTATCCGAACTGTATTGACCCCTGCGTATTTTATGACGATGACGGAAATCTGTGGATGAGTTACGGTTCCTGGTCGGGCGGGATCTTTATGCTCGAACTTGACGAACAGACAGGACTGCGTGATTATACAGTCAGCTATGAAACAGATATCCACTCGGATGCTTATTTTGGAAAAAAGATTGCGGGCGGCATGTACGCGTCAGGCGAAGCGTCTTACATAGAGAAGATCGGTGATTATTATTATCTTTTCATTTCCTATGGCGGTCTGGAAGCGGCGCGCGGTTACAACGTGCGGGTATTCCGCTCCGAGACACCGGACGGCGGTTATGTGGATGCGCTCGGCAATGATGCGTTCTTTGACACGTATGCGATGAATTTTAACATGAGCAGGGGCGTGCGTCTCTTCGGAGGCTATAAATGGAGAAACTTCCTATCCGGGCAGGTGGCTCAGGGACATAATTCCGCCTTTGTGGATGAGGATGGACGTTCTTATATCGTATTCCATACGCGCACGAGTAACGGTACGGAAGGGCATTATGTTAAGGTACACCAGCTCTTTGTAAATAAGGAAGGATGGCTTGTGGCGGCTCCTTATCAGACTGTAGGAGAGAGCCTGCCGCAAAACGGGCTTTCCGCGTCGCAGGTTGCGGGCGATTATGAAATGATCATCCATGAACTGGAGATCGATTATGAAAGCCTTGAGACGAAAAAGCCGCAGTTTATCACGCTTGCGGAGGACGGAACGATCAGCGGTGATTACACGGGAACATGGACGTTAGAGTCGGGGACATCGTATATCACGTTAAGCTTTGACGGAGTCAGCTACAGCGGCGTCACACTTGAGATGGCGGTAGAAAATACGGATATTGAGACGGTCGTATTTACCGCGATGGGAATTGAAAATCAGGTGACGATCTGGGGCAGCAGGGTGTATGAATAAAAAAAACGAAGATGTTCTAGGGCGGCGGAGGTACGCCGCCCTAGAACATCTAAGCGTTTTTCGAAGAATCCGCTTGCGGATTCTTCATAGGGTTACATGTTACAAAAAGCAGTGTCATGTCTGGTAATATATGCAGCGGCGCGTACAGGATCGATGCGGCATGGAATGGAGGAGAAGATGGAGCAGGAGCTTGCGGTAATGAAAGAGAAGGTCTTACACCCGGGATTTCAGCTGAATTGTCATGACAGGATGAAGAATCCGTTGTTTGAAGCTCATGATCCCTCTATGTTTTATGATCCTGTAAGTGGTTTGTATTATTCCTATGCGACAGATGCAGCGATCACTTCGCCCTACCGGCAGGGCATTCCGATTCGGAAAAGCAGGGATCTGGTGAATTTTGAGTTTGTCGGGTATGCCTTGTCCGATGCTGCGGTCTCTGAAGCACGGAACAACGGTCGTTATGCGCCAACACGGGGGTTTTGGGCGCCGTTCGCCGAGTATGTGAACGGGGAATACCGCTTATATTATTCTGCGACACGGGCGTTTGGAAGTTCGGAGTCGCGCATTTATCTTGCTGTGGCAGACAATCCCGAAGGACCGTTTGAAAACAGAGGTATTGTCGTTGACACATGGGGAACGGACAATTCGTATCCGAATGCGATCGATCCGCATGTGGCAGATGATGCGGGTGGAGCGAAATATCTGGTCTATGGTTCTTTTTTTGGAGGCATCTACTTAAAAGAGCTTTCTGCTGAGACAGGACTCAGTCTGTCGGGAGATGCGCATGAACTCGGACAGCGCATTGCACACAAACCGGCGGGCTCTTATATTGACGGACCGGAGGGAGCGGCGGTCATCCGCAATCCGCATAATGGCAATTATTATTTATTTCTTTCTTACGGATGGCTTGGGGACGATTATGATATTCGTGTGGGCTTAAGCCGCAGAATAGAGGGCCCCTACCGTGATATGGATGGAAGGAATTTAGACGGGGAATCTCTCGGCATGAAACTTGCAGGGAGTTACTGCTTTGGCTCGGGAGAGCCATATGCAGCACAGAGTGAAGATGAGGTTCTCCAATTGACCGGAACTGAGACAAAGAGCGGCGTGAAAAGAGAGACAGTGAATCATCCTGACTGGCATTTTGACGGATTCCGCGGGCCGGGACACGGTGTGCCATTTTATAATGTACCGGAGAATGCTTATTATTTTGTCCATCATGTGAGAGACGGCGCCAAAGCGCTTTGTCATGAGCCGGTGAAGAAGAAAGACAGGCGTTCTTACCGGATGCATTATATGGTGGTGCGGCGGATGTACTTTATCCATGACTGGCCGGTACTGTCGCCGGAACCGTTTGCAGGGGAAAAGGGTGCAGGAGAACAGATTTGCCGGTTTGATATTGTGGATGGCGTTCCGGTCTGGAAGGAGGGAGCGGCAGTTTCCGATTTGATACCGCCATCGAAAACGGCGCTGAAACATACGGAAACGGACAGGGAACTGTGTAGTCAGGGTCAGCCGTGGGAGTGGATCGTGTTTTCTAACACGGACAATGAGATCGTGCGCGGGAGAAAGGATTTATCGGTCACGGGCGTCACCGCGCTCATCGGGGAAGCTTTTGATTTTGAAAACAGTACGATGTGCCGTGTGCTCTGCGGGTATACGGATGACGGCAGAAGCGTATGGGCGAAAGCGCCGATATAAAGGAAAGCGATATTACAGGATAACATAAAAGCGCTGTTTTTTATGAAACAACAGTGGAGCAAAAGCTTTGCAAACGAATTAAACGCGGTCGTGAAGCAAAAGTGATACAATAAAAACGTGACCGCAGACCGGTCGGCAAAAAACGGAGGCATGTCTGAAATGGAAAGTGATAAACAGAAAAAGATGTCAGAAGCAGACCGGACAGAAGAAAACGGACAAAAGAATGAGCTGCATGAGGCTTTGGCAGATGGTATGATCTATGACAGATACCGGAAGAAGGAATCCTTAAACGGCGAATGGCATTACGCCGTTGACCAGTATGACACCTGTATCGGTGCAAAATGGTATGAGGAAAACTACTATGACGAGGGCGGGAACCTGTTGCCGGTCGATTATTCGTTTGACGAGTGGGACCGCATGATGCTGCCCTGCTGTTTTAATACCAATGACTATATATATCTGCTCTATGAGGGCAGTGTGATCTTTACGCGCACGTTCTATTTTTCAAAGCAGAGTGAGGATGAGCGCGTATTCTTAAAAATCGGTGCAGTCAATTATCTGTGCAGAGTGTTCCTGAATAAGATGTATGTGGGGATGCACAAGGGAGGTTCCACGCCGTTTTACTTTGATATCACGGAGCTGCTTACGCCCAGGAACCGGATATTGATCCAGGCAGACAGCACGAGACGGGAAGAGCAGGTTCCGACCACGGTCACGGACTGGTTTAACTATGGGGGCGTGTACCGGGATATTGAGATCATCCGGGTGCCGGCTGTTCATGTGAAACGGTTTCAGATCGCACTGGAACCGGACAGCGGGTTTCGGAGTATCCGGGTGCAGGTTCAGTTGTCCGAGCCGGTCGCTGCAAAGGCAGTGCTGACGATCGAAGAACTCGCCGTAAAAGAGGAGATAGCGATTGAAAACGGTGTCGGAGAGCTTGTATTAGAGGCTTCGCCCGTGCTTTGGTCGCCGGAGAATCCGAAATTGTATGACGTGACGTTAAGCTGCGCCGGAGACGTTGTAAAAGACAGGGTCGGTTTTCGCGAGTTCCTCGTCAAAGGCATGGATATCCTGTTAAACGGCGAACCAATCTTCTTAAAGGGAGTCTGCTTTCATGAGGACAGCGCGGCAAACGGAAAGGCGCTGAGCGATGAAGAGCGAATAGAGATCGTCCTGACTGCGAAGGAGCTGGGATGCAATTTTATGCGGCTTGCGCATTATCCGCACAGTGAGAGAATGGCGCAGATTGCCGATGAGATGGGGCTTCTGCTCTGGGAGGAGATCCCGGTATACTGGAATATTCATTTTTCATCAAAAGAGACTTATCGGGATGCGGAAAATCAGCTCTGCGAGCTGATCACAAGGGATTTTAACCGCGCGAGCGTGATCATCTGGTCGGTGGGAAACGAGAATCAGGATACAGATGAGCGGTTAAAGTTCATGGGGGATCTGGCAAAGACGGTACGCAGGCTTGATCATACGAGAGCGGTCTCGGCAGCATGTCTGGTTAATTTTGCCAAGAATCGGATCGAGGACAGACTGGAGGAATATCTTGATATCATCGGGCTTAACGAATATTGCGGCTGGTATGTCGCGGACTTTGCGATGCTGCCTGCGCTGTTCGGGAACAGCCATCCGAAAAAGCCTGTGATCATAACGGAATTCGGAGCGGATGCGCTTGCGGGACATCACGGGACGGTCACGGATAAGGGCACTGAGGAGTGTCAGGCGTTTATATATGTAAAGCAGACGCAGCAGATCCGAAAAATTGATTATATAAAGGGCATGACGCCTTGGATCTTACGGGACTTCCGTTGTCCGAGAAGAACGTCCGCTACACAGAAATATTATAATACCAAGGGGTTGATTTCCACGTATGGAAGGCGTAAAATGGCATTTGCCGTGCTGCGTGATTTTTATGCGGAGTATCAGCCTTATGCAATAGACAGTGCAGAATGAGAGATACGGACAGACTACAGCAAAACCACGGAGGAGCAGGATGTTAAAAAAGAAACGAAGAACCGTGCGGGATGAGGGACGCTTTTCCGCGATTGATATCATCAAAGATATTTTATGTTTTTTCCTGATGGTGGGGTGTACGGCAGGTTATGTGATTTTGCTGTTACTGATCTTAAGCTTTATCACACTGTCATATCTGCATTTTACGATCGAGGGCATTTTGATCACGGGCGCAGTCAGCGGCGGGATCGCAGGGATTTATTATATTGTTAAGATTGTCCGGAAGTACCGCAGGGCGTAAGAGGCTAAAGCGGAGCCTGCCGGTTCCGGGAGTAACGTCCCGGTCCGGACTGATTTACGCGGTGAAGTGCAAAGGAGTGTTAAGGATGAAATGGAATCGTTCGATTAAAAACATGACGCTATCTGCCATGTTTGTGGCAATCGGGGTCGTGCTGCCGTTTTTCACGGGTCAGATTCCGCGGATCGGCAATATGTTGCTGCCGATGCATATTCCGGTATTTTTGTGCGGTCTGATCTGCGGCTGGCAGTATGGAGCTATCGTGGGATTTGTGCTCCCGCTCTTTCGCTCCGTGCTGTTTTCGATGCCGGTGATGTTCCCGACGGCTGCGGCAATGGCGTTTGAACTGATGACGTATGGACTGGCTGCGGGACTCTTGTATGGGCGTTCTAAGTGGCAGTGCGTGATCGCGTTATACCGTTCGCTGCTTATCGCGATGCTCTCCGGACGCATCGTTTGGGGCTTCGTGCAGATGATCTTTTTAGGGTTAGGCGGGAACCGTTTCACATGGAAAGCATTTATGGCGGGAGCGTTCTTGAATGCAATTCCCGGCATCATATTGCAGCTTGTTTTTATTCCGGCGGTCATGGTGGCATTAAACCGGACAGGGCTTGTGCATTTCCACAGACATCAGCCTCAGCCGCAGAAAGTGAAAGAGAACCAATAAAAGGAAGCCTTCGCATGGGTTTTATTGCGGCGGGGGTGTGAACAAAAGAGGAGCATGTGATGGTGTATTTGATCTGGATACTCGTGCCGCTGACTGTCATGCTGTCGGCGGCTGTTTATTTGTGCCGTAAGGCTTATAAGGGAGTCTGTTTTTTTGCAAAAAAAGTGTCTAAGAGAAAGCAGATTCTGATCGCAGCGGCAGTCAGTGCGATACTGATTTTGCCAGTCATCGATATCGACGGGTTGTGGTTTGTGGTATTGATGCATTTGGCAGTATTTCTTTTGGTACAGGATGCAGTCGTGCTTGTTGTGCGGAAATGTTTTAAGCAGAAACGGTTTCCGTTTTTTGCGAAGGCACTTTACAGGAGCGGGATCATAGCGGTACTGGCGGCTGTAGCTGTAGTCGGTTACGGATGCTGGAATATGCGGCAGATCGTCAAAACGGAATATACGGTTGAGGCGGGGCGTGAAATACGGGAGGAAGGTTATACGATCGTATTTTTTTCAGATCTGCATTTTGGGACGACGATGGATGCGGAACAGTTAAGACGGGCGGCGGCTTTGATCGAAAGTGAAAATCCTGATATCGTCATACTGGGCGGAGATATTGTGGATGAGCGCACGAGCCTTGTGCAAATGAAAGAGGCGTTTGCGGTCATGGGAGATATCCGCAGCCGGTATGGAACCTTTTATGTGTATGGAAACCATGATAAAAATGAATATTCAGATCATCCGGCATACACGGCGGCGGAGCTTAAGGATACCATAGAACAGGCCGGTATGCGTATTTTGGAGGATGAAGCTTGTGAGATCAACGGAGAACTTGTGCTGATCGGGCGCGCCGACAGGGGACACGATCCCGATATGAGAAAAACGGCTGCGCAGCTTGTGGAGAGTGCGGATGCGGATAAGGAATGGATTTTGATCGATCATCAGCCTGTGGAGTATGCGGAGGTTATGGAAAGCGGATACGGGCTGATGCTGTCGGGGCATACGCATGCCGGACAGGTTTGGCCGTTAGGTATGCTCGCGGAGCTATTTCAGACGAATGAGCTGACCTATGGCTGCCGCAAAGAGGGAGACTTAACGAAAGTAGTAACTTCGGGCATTGCCGGATGGGGGTATCCGGTCAGAACAGAAAAGCATTCGGAATATGTCGTGATTCACTTGATCAATCCCCTGCGGGATGCTTCCGCCAACAGCTTCGGCTGAATTTCGGGGTAAGTCCATTGTTCAGGAAGCCGGTCCGTGATCATGATTTTTTCAATCTCACTATGCAGTTCTGCCTCAAAGCGGGTGATATCCGCACGATAAAGCATACCGAAGGACTCTTTGCCGTCAAAATTGCCGGGAGCTGTAACGGAATAGACACAGACCGGTGCGATCTCGAAATCGAGCGCGCCGGTTTCTTCGTATAATTCTCTTTTTGCCGTTGATAAAATGGTTTCGCCGGCTTCCCGGTGTCCGCCGGGAATTTCCCATGTATTGCGCTCTTGGTGCTTGCAGAATACCAACTTACCATCATGTGCGGCAAGAATCACTGCAAATTTCAATAGTTCATCAGGAATCTCATCATAAAAACGAACGGATGTCATAAAAATTTCCCCCTTCATAATCGTATATTCTATTATAGCACGAATGGCGGACGGATTCAAAAAAAGGAGGGAAAAGAAGCGTTTCGGAAGAAAGCTTTTGAGATAAAACAGTTGACAGGAAGCGCAAGATCTTTTATGATACAAACATCAGAAAATTCTTATGATGTGCGCTCGCACATGGAAACATTTTTTTGTTTCCTTCAGGCAGTTTCTGCCGGATTTTTCTCACATCAAATAAATGATCAATAAGGCAGGAACCAAAATAAAACGGCGCGCTGTTATCCATGCTTTGTCTGAGCGGTAAAACGCTTTGGCGGACTGTATCCGGCGGGGCTCCTGCCAGTATACGGGAGGAGAAGCGATGCAAAAACAGGATAAACGAAGCAGGCAGAACCGGGCGGAAAAGCGCAAAAACAAACGCTTTGGCATAAACAGCCGGTTTATGTGGAGGAATCGGCGTGGGATTCATCGTCAGGCGAAAGACAGATTTTTCCGGTTTTTATTTGAGAAAGACAGGGAAGCGCTGTTACAGTTATACAATGCGCTGAACGGGACGGATTACCAGGACGCCTTACAGCTACAGGTAGTAACGATTGAAAGCGCAGTTTATATTGTGATGAAAAATGACCTTGCATTCGTGTTGGCAGGAACGCTGAGTCTGTATGAACATCAGAGTACCTATAATCCGAATATGCCGGTCCGGTTCTTGATTTATTTGGCAAAAGAGTATCAGAAATTGATTGAACAGGCTCAGGAAAGTATATATGGAACGAAGCAAATCATACTGCCGATGCCTCAATGTGTTGTGTTCTATAACGGGGAGCGGATGATGGCGGACGAAGAAACGCTGCGTCTTTCGGATTCTTTTATGCGCAGGGATCAGGGCGTGGAAGCCGACGTCGAACTTAAGGTGCGAATGCTCAATATTAATTACGGGCATAACAAGGAGCTGTTGGACCGGTGCAGGGTTTTGCGGGAATATGCCCTGTTTGTGGACATTACAAGAAAGCGCCTTGCCGAAGGGCAGGAGCCGAAGGCGGCGCTCGAGGATGCTGTTTCGGAATGTATTGAGCGGGATATCTTAGCAGGATTTTTGAAAAAATACCGGGCGGAGGTGTTGGGGATGCTGTTGGAGGAATTTGATGTAAAAAAATATGAACGGTCACTGCGGGAGGAAGGAAGAGAGGAAGGAAGAGAAGAAGGAAGAGAGGAAGGAAGAGAGGAAGGAAGAGAAGAAGAGAGCGAACGTTATTGTAAACTGATCGAACGATTATTTGAACAGCACCGCGGGGAAGAATTGAAATGTGCAGCGTCAGATCCCGAATTTCGAAAGCGGCTGTTTCAGGAATTTCATCTGTGACTTTATCATATCCGGGATCGTCTAATGATCAGGAGGGAAATACCTTTGACAGCATTCTATTCTATGTTACATTTTTTTGTGGACGGTGTATGCGCTGCGGCGATGTTTGGAGACTACATGTTGAGAAGGGACGGGAATCTGTCAATCCTTCTCTATAATTTCTGTGCATTTGCTTTGCAGATGCCGTTCGGCATCGTACTGGATGCTTTGAATGTGAAACTGGAAAAACAGGTCTCAGAAGCAGCGTTACAACATGCCGTGTCCGAAAAAAAGAAAAGAGATCCGAATCTGTTGACGGCTATCGCCGGCGTTTTGTGTACGATTGCGGGGGCTTTGACCCATCCGGTCCTGTTAGGGATTGGGAATGCATTGTTTCATGTGGGCGGCGGTGTGGGAATGATCTGCGACGACAGGATAATAGAAAAAAACGGGATAAAAGAAAGCGGGAAAGGGAACAGCGATAAAAAGCGAAAGCGTCTGCTTATGCGGCTTGGTATTTTTGTGGCACCGGGAGCTGTGGGATTATATCTTGGAATGCTGCTCGCGAAAACCGGAGGCAGGAGCGCGGGTCTGTTATGCGGGAGTGCCGCTATGCTGCTGGTCATTGCAGCGCGGTATGTCCGGGTGCGGCATGCACATCCCTGCGGCGTATCTCAAACAGCTATGGAGCAGATAACAGAATCAGCGGCAGATAAAGAGGACGAAATGCGGCTGTCATGCTATGCAAAAGGGAACGGGATCTGGTTTCTGTGCGTCAGCTGTCTGTTGGTTGTTATCTTAAGATCCTATATTGGCATGACCGTTACATTTCCGTGGAAAAAAGGAGTTTTTGCGGGACTGTCAGCCGTACTTGCCATAGCGGGCGGTAAAACGGCAGGCGGCTTTCTGGCAGCATGGAAGGGAACGGGATGGACGGCGGCAGTCTCGCTTGCGTTAGCGTCGGTCTGCTATCTGTTTTCTTCTTTTATGCCTGTAGGACTGGCAGCGCTGTTCCTGTTTAATATGACGATGCCGCTCACGCTGTACTGGATGATCTGCGCACTTCCGGATCATGCAGGATTTGCATTCGGCTTTTTGACATTTGCGCTGTTTTTGGGATTTCTTCCGGTTTTCCTAAACGCAGAACCCAGTCTGGCGGGGAATGTGACCGGCAGCGCAGGCAGTCTGCTTTCGTTATTGATTTTGGCGGCAGGGCTTGGAAAGTATCGGTGCAGCGTGGAAAAGGGGATAGGTTCTCCGTTCATCGGATGAGAGCGGCAGTCCCAAAAGGAGGATGCGGTGAGATCATACCTGTTGGAAATGTTTTTTGTATCCCTGATATTGACAATTGCTGTTGAGCCTGCCGCAGTGGTTTTGCTTACAAAGGTTCGGGTACGGCTGGAATCGAAGGAACGTAAACATTGTCAAGCAGGGACGGCGCGCCGTATCCATGCTTTTCTGCCGGCGGTGTGTGAAAAACGGGGATTCCTGTTGGTATTCCTTGTCAATGTGCTGACGAATCCGCCGGCCGTATTAGCGTGCTGGCTTGAACGGCGTTATCTGACAGGGACAACAGGCATAGTTATGGAAATGCCGGCGGGAATGCCGCAGACACTCCCGTTGCAGCTGATCGTGGAGGTCGTGGTCGTGGCGGTGGAGGCATATGTGTATGGCAGCTTTGCGAAGGACTCCCGGTGGGGCATCCGCCGTCCGATGATGCTGTCGGTCACCGCAAATCTATGCTCGTGGCTGTGCGGAGTCGGTCTGTTGGCGCTCAGAAATGCCTGAGAGCTGGAGACAGCTGCTAAGAATATACTGTTTTACTGCGCAAATTTGATGAGGGAAATATGTTAATCGTTGTTTTACCTGAGGATAAAACCGGAGACATGAACAGGAGAAAAGAAGTTTGAAAGTAAACTTTCAAATATTGATTGGTATGTGCGCTGAAGCGCACAAAGGGGTATAGGTATGAAAATAGAGCATATCGCGATGTATGTCAGTGATTTGGAAAAAGCAAGAGATCTCTTTGTCACTTACTTTGGAGGACATTCTAATACCGGTTACTATAACAGGACATCGGAGTTTCGTTCTTATTTCATCCGCTTTGATGATGGGACGAGACTGGAACTTATGACGCGACCGGAGATAAGTGATCAGAAAAAGGAATGGTTCAGGACAGGATATATTCACTTGGCATTTTCTACAGGCAGTAAGGAGCAGGTTGACCTTCTAACGGAGCGCCTTCGGTCTGACGGCTATGAAGTGGTCAGCGGTCCGAGAATGACAGGGGACGGATATTATGAAAGCTGTATTGCGGGAATAGAGGGGAACCTGATAGAGCTTACCATTTGACGGTCGTATCATGAATGAAAATTTTGCAAATGACGGAACGGCCTAAATATCAGATAAATATCAGAAGCGGAAGTTTTTGGATAAGACATAAAAACGAGAACAGGAGGCAGCTATGAAAAAAAGATATGTTTTTTTGGGAATGATGTTCTGCTTTTTAATCAGTGTCATTCCCGCGAGAGCGGATGTGATCTGGGAACCGCAGAATTCTTTTTATGAGCAGCATTCATCGGAATGTGATTATGTAAACCGACAATATACCGCGAACGGACCGGACGGCGTCGTGATCGTATATGAGAGTCCGGAGTCGGACAAAGTAACGGCGACATGGGAAAACGGACGAAAAGTGTGGATTTCTTTTGCGTATGAAGATGAGCGGGGCATTCTGTGGGGCATTTCGGAAGAGGAAGAAAACGGTTGGATGCCGATGGATTATATGAAAGTGGTCTATGATTCCATTTCTTTTGAGGAGGACTATGGCGGCCAGATCGCGGAACAGTCTGGTGAGATAGACGGGCAGTATCAGAATGCAATGATCTACTTTTGGAAATATCCGACTTCAGAACAATATAGTACCATGGATCTGCAGAGCTTCGGATCGGAGTATATGCCTCAGTATGACGGACTGTATACGGACGCAACCGGGCATCAATGGGGAAAGATCGGCTACTATTACGGCATTAGAAGTGTCTGGGTCTGTCTGGATGCGCCGACGGCGGATCATGCCGCACTGTATCCGGACGGAGCGCCGCAGATCGGGGAAAAAGATCAATCTGATGATATGGCGCTGCAGGATCCGGAGACAGAACAGCAACAGATGCCCGAGGGCGGAACGGCGGAGCGTATCAAGCCGCAGAACGGAGACAATATGGTCGTTGTAGCGGTGGCTTTGGTCATATTGGTGGTGCTGGTGACTGTTATGCTGCTGCTATTATTAAAAAGACGCGGAGGGAGCGCAAAAGACAAGTCAGCGTCTTAAGCGCGCCCAGGCGGAGGGATGAGCCACAGAGTGAGCAATGCAGGGAAAGCGGGCAGGCGCCTAAAGGGTGCCCGTGCAGGGGGAGGATAAGGGTAAATGGATCATGATAAAATCTGGCGGGTCGCCATGGAGCAGTCTGCGGCGGACATCAATTGTGAGGCAGCGGATTTTCTTTGTGATAAAAATAAGATCGTCCCGCATGTACTTGGCGCGGGCGCGAGAAAATACTACAAGGAGCCGATCGCCTGTGATCTGGTGTCCTATGGGAATAATCTGGTCGCTTCCGTGAAAGAGGAATTTCGGGAACTTGTGGAGGCATACATCGGCAGATTTGAGTATTATCATTGTTTTGAAACGCCGAACATGCACTGGCTGGACAGCCGGCTTGCGCAAAAAGGATACCGGATCTGTTTTATGGCGGAGTATTATCTGCCTGACATGGCGGGACTGCGCGCGCTTTCCTGCGATTTTGAGCTGAGGGTATTAAAACAGTCTGATTTTGCAACGCTGTACCTGCCGGAGTGGGGCAACGCTCTATGCGAGGACAGGAAGGCATTGGATGTGCTCGGCGTCGGTGCTTATGATAACGGTAAGCTGGTCGGACTGGCGGGATGCTCGGCCGACTGTGATTCCATGTGGCAGATCGGTGTGGATGTGCTGCCCGGGTATCGGAGACGCGGAATCGCATCAGCGCTCACGAGCCGGCTGGCGCTTGAGATCATAGAGCGGGACAGAGTGCCGTTTTATTGTTCGGCATGGTCGAATATCCGGTCGATGAGAAATGCGCTAAAGAGCGGCTTTCTTCCGGCATGGGTAGAGCTGACTGCAAAGCCGGCTTCACTTGTAGACGAAATGAATGCACCGGCAGAACGGAAAGAAAGTTATGGAGCCTGATGCTGCGGCTGAATATTTGTGTCATGGAAAACAAAAGCCTGCATTCGCATGACATTCAAACAGCATTATGTTATGCTTATGTCAAAAAGATAAAAACAGGCAATTGCGAAACACCCAAATAAAGTGTTTGGATTATGCAAAATATACAATCCAACGCAGGCACGCTTTCGTTGCTCTCTGCTGGCAACGGTACATAACATACCAAAATACGGCATGTAAGTACCGGCCGCATCGAAGCGCCTGCTTATGAATCTGTATATTTTGCACAATGATATACGTTATAAAAGGGTGTTTTGCAAATGCCTGTGAAGAGATAAAGCTTGAAAGGAAACATGCAAATTACTTACTGGCAGGTGGTATAGGTTGAAAACAAAAGAACATAAACAGGAGCGAACGTATTCCGCGCTGTCCAATGTCATGTATATGCTGGGCATTCTCTGGCATGGCAGCAGGGGATATGTGATTTTTTCATTTCTCAAAGAATTAACGGAGAACGTGTTCTGGACATTCTTTTCGGTCTATCTGACCGAATGGATTTACACGGCGATCGAAAATAATACGCCGTTTTCTGTTCTGGCTTCGTTCGTCGGGGCAATGTGCATCGGACATGTCTGCATTCATATCAGCGCGGCGCTTCACCAGCTCTGCGAAAAGCAGTTTCTTCCAAAGATGTATCAGGATTTCTATAAGCGCGTAATTCATAAATCCGTTTCCATGGAATATCCCTGTTTTGAACAGCCTGATTTTTATGATAAATATACGCGCGCGCTGAATGAGTGCCAATGGCGGGGGAACAGCGTGCTGTACGGTTCGGTATACTTTGTGTCGAATCTGGCAGCCGTAGCCGCGGCTGCGTTCATTGTCGCAAGAGTCGATCCCGTGCTGTTGATCTTTATTGTTCCGATGGTCATCGTCTCACTGCTTTTTGGGAAAAAAAGAGCAGATCTTAACTTTCAGCTTGATTTCTCCAATACGAGGGACGGGCGCACGGCGGGCTATGCAAAACGCGTGTTCTATGAAAAAAAATATGCCGGCGAACTTAGGCTGTTTTCAATCGGAAAGCTGCTGCTGAAGCGTCATGAAAAGGCATATGATTCGATGCAGGAGCGGACAAAGGAAATGCGCCGGAAACTGGTTGTTTTAGACGTGTTAAACTGGACGCTGTTTTCAGTCTTTTCAACGATTCTGCCATATCTGTATATTGCGTTTGTACTTCATAAGGGCGGGGTGCCGACAGCTGCCTATATCGCGATGATCCCGGCGCTTACGACGCTTTCATGGAGAACTGACGACGCAGTGCATCAGCTTGTCAGTCTTGTGAAAGAAAGCATGTTTGTGACAAATCTGAGAGAGTTCCTTTCCTATACGCCGAAGTCGGAAAGCGATAAGCTCATTAAGGCAGGCCGGCTTTCCGACATCGAGATTACAAATGTCGGATTTACCTATGCGGGAGCGGACAAGCCGACGCTCCATGATGTGAATATGACGGTCCGCAAGGGAGAAAAGATTGCAATTGTCGGACATAACGGGGCCGGAAAGACAACGCTTGTGAAGCTGCTGATGGGGCTGTATGAAGCGACGGACGGGGAGATCCGTATCAGCGGGGAAAATATCAACGATTATGAGCCGAAATCGTTTCATGAGCGTTTTGGCACGGTGTTTCAGGATCTTCAGATCTTTGCGCTGCCTCTTTCCGTCAATGTCCTGATGAGAAAGCCGGGGAATGAAGAGGAGCGGAAGCTGGTGGAGGATTCCCTGCGAAAAGCGCAGTTTGGAGAGAAACTGGATTCTCTTGAAAACGGGATCGATACGATGGTCACGAAGGAATTTGATGAAAACGGTATGGGACTTTCAGGCGGCGAGGCGCAGAAGATTGCGATCGCCCGTGTATTTGCAAGAAAACCCGATATTGTGATCTTAGACGAACCGTCCTCGGCGCTTGACCCGATCGCGGAGTACCGCATGTATCAGAACATGCTGAATGCCTCTGAAGGCGAGACCGTTATCTTTATCAGCCACAGACTTTCTGCGACGCGCGACGCCGACAGAATCTATTTATTTGAGAACGGCACGATTATCGAGCAGGGCAGTCATGATGAATTGCTGGCGCGCGGCGGCACCTATGCTGAAATGTGGAAGCTGCAGGCGCAGAATTATCTGGCAGAGGAGGTGACGGCATGAGGGCAAAAAACGGCAGAGAGACACGAAAGAGCGGTAAAGCAGGGAACGGGCAGGCAGAACAAGGGAACGGAAAAACCGGGAGCGGAACGACAGAACAGAAGGACGGCAAAACCGGGAGCGGAACGACAGAACAGAAGAACGGCAAAACCGCCATACGCAAAGCACGAAAAAGAGAAAAGAAGCAGGAAGAAAAGCTGGGCATGAAGCGTCTGATCTCCAATGTATGGTATGTGATGCGGTATATCTATGCCCATGATAAAAAGATGGCACTTTCCTACATAGCGGCCCAGTGTGCGAGTGCGGGCGCCAATGCATACTTAAGCACGTTTCTCTTAAAAGAGATCATTCAAGTTTTGACACAGGGCGCCGATGTTGCGGCATTGGTGCGTCTTCTCGTGATTTGGCTCGTAATCTACAGCGTTGTCCAGCTCGGGATTTATATTACTCTTGAAAATGTGTTTTATATCCGCCTGGTGAAAGTTTCCGGCGGGATTCAGCGGGAACTGATGGAAAAAGCGGGCAGGATCGATCTGATCTGTTATGATTTACCCGAGTACTATGATGATTTTGTCGTCGCTGCATCGCAGTCGGAGGGAATGATCACGAAAGCGGTCATGTGTATTGCCAACATAGCATCCTGTATGCTCGCGATGCTGATCGCAGGGGCGATGATCGTAACGATCAATCCGGTTGTGGCGCTGTTTCCGACCATCGGGTTTCTCATCAACATCATTACGCGCTTTATCATCACGAAGCTGGAGTTTCAGTATGAACTGGAAAAAGCAAAGATCGGCAGGAAGGCGGATTACTCCAGACGCGTATTCTATCAGCCGGAATATGCAAAAGAGATCAAATTGTCCGGAATCGAGGAGGCTTTGATCGCACAGTACGACGAGGCGGTTGCGGAGGAGCGGAAAATGGCGCTTCGCTATTCGCTGAAAATCATTCCTCCGACGCTCATTAACTGGATCTGTGTCTATACAGTCTGCCAGTTCTATGCGGTTCCGGTCTATCTGGCGTATCTTGCGGTCGTAAAAAAGAAGATTGGTCTGGGGGAAGTGGCATCGCTCAAAAATGCGACGAATGATATCAAGAGCCGTCTTGACGGTGTAAATTATGCGCTTGTGGATTTTCAGAGAGTGGGACAATATGCGGAGAAATTTCGCCGCTTTGTGGACTACGAGATCGGCATTGAAGGCTGCGCGGGATCTGTGGCAGTGCCGGAAGATTGTACGCTTGAACTAAAACATGTCAGCTTCAAGTATAAAGACAGCGAGGCATATGTACTAAAAGACGTCAGCATGACGGTGCGGAAAGGGGAAAAACTTGCGCTAGTCGGCGAAAACGGTGCAGGGAAGACGACACTGATCAAATTGATCATGCGTCTTTATGATGTGACTGAGGGCTGTATCACGTACGGAGGCGTGGATATCCGAAAACTGGATATCAGGGAGTACCGTAGGAAGCTTGGCGCGATTTTTCAAGATTTTCAGATCTACGGCGCCACGCTTGCAGAAAATGTGAAAATGGATGTGGTAGAGCAGGAAGAGCGAACGGACATCCGCAGGGCGCTTGAGCGGGCGGATTTTGGTGAAAGATTAGCAAAGCTTGAAAACGGACTGGAGACTGAGCTGACCAGAGAGTTTTCGGATAACGGGATCATGCTTTCCGGCGGAGAGTCCCAAAAAGCGGCGATCGCAAGAATGTTCCTGAGGGATATGCGTATCGCAATTTTGGACGAGCCGTCTTCCGCGCTTGACCCGATCGCGGAATACCGGTTGAACAGCAGTATGCTTGAACATGCGTCCGGTCAGGCGGTCATTCTGATCTCCCACCGTCTGTCCACGACAAAGGACGCCGACAGGATCCTTCTTTTAGAACACGGGGTGATCGCAGAGAGCGGCACACATACGGAACTGATCGCTCGCGGAGGGACGTACGCGGATATGTGGAAAGTGCAGGCGGAAAAGTATGGCAAGGAAATATTCGCCGGATAGATTTGCCTGATGTAACGAATGTTTTTTGTATTTTTTCTGTTTTTGCCTTCTAAATATTGACACTTATAAAAACTCTGCTACAATATATTGTATGCGACGTTAAAAATGTGTAGAGGGAAGTGCGTGCTAAAGCGCGCAGATGGGGGCAGGAATGAAAATTATTAAAAGAAGCGGTTCGGAAGTTGGTTTTGACATGGATAAGATCGAAGCCGCGATCAGAAAGGCGAACTTGAGCGTTGTGGACAGTGAAAAGATGTCCGACGAGCAGATCAAACGGATCGCCTTAAGCGTGGAGCAGGCATGTGTTTCCATGCAGCGCGCGCCGAGCGTTGAGGAGATTCAGGATATGGTGGAAAACCAGATCATGAATCAGCGTGCTTTTTCCGTAGCGAGAAATTATATCACATACCGTTACAGGAGAGCGCTTGTCAGAAAATCTAATTCAACGGATGAACAGATCTTAAGCCTTCTTGAGTGTAATAATGAGGAAGTGAAACAGGAAAATTCCAACAAAAATCCGACCGTTAACAGTGTGCAGCGTGATTATATGGCGGGCGAGGTGAGCAAAGATATCACGAAGCGGTTTCTTCTGCCTGCGGATATTGTCGAGGCGCATGAAAAAGGTATCATCCACTTTCATGATGCGGATTATTTTGCGCAGCATATGCATAACTGCTGTCTTGTCAATTTAGAGGATATGCTGCAGAACGGTACAGTTGTCAGTGAGACGATGATCGATAAGCCGAAAAGCTTTTCGACGGCGTGTAATATTGCAACGCAGAGCATTGCGCAGATCGCATCGTCACAGTACGGCGGTCAGAGTTTTTCGCTGGCGCATTTGGCGCCGTTCGTTCAGGTCAGCCGTCTGAAATTCCGTGAAGAAGTACGCAGGGAACTGGAACTTGTCGGCGTGGATCATGACGAGGAAATGGTAAACCGCATGGCAGAATGCCGCGTCCGGGAAGAAATCAACCGCGGCGTGCAGATGATCCAGTACCAGGTCATTACGCTCATGACGACGAACGGACAGGCGCCGTTTGTCACGGTATTTATGTATTTGAACGAAATGCCGGAGGGACAGACAAGAGATGATCTGGCAGCGGTCATTGAGGAAGTGCTGCGCCAGCGCATTAAGGGGGTCAAGAACGAGAAGGGCGTCTATATCACGCCGGCGTTCCCGAAGCTCATTTATGTGCTTGAGGAAGATAATATTCATGAGGGCAGCAAGTACTGGGAGCTGACGAAGCTTGCAGCGGAGTGTACGGCGAAGCGTCTTGTGCCCGATTATATATCGGAAAAGATCATGAAAAAATTAAAGCAGGGTGACTGCTATCCGTGCATGGGATGCCGTTCTTTTTTGACGCCGGACAGATTTACGGAGACCGGTATCGGCAATATCGCCAATGCCCAGAATTACGAGCAGGGTAAGCATAAGTACTATGGACGCTTTAATCAGGGTGTTGTGACGATCAATCTTGTGGATGTAGCGTGCTCTTCAAACGGGGATACTGGCAGATTCTGGGAGATCATGGATGAGCGCTTAGAGCTCTGCCACCGCGCGTTGATGTTCAGGCACGAACGCTTAAAAGGAACGCCGTCCGACGTTGCGCCGATTCTCTGGCAGAACGGCGCGCTTGCTCGTTTGGAAAAGGGAGAAAAGATCGATAAACTGTTGTACGGCGGGTATTCGACAATCTCGCTCGGCTATGCGGGATTATGCGAGTGTACGAGATATATGACGGGCAAGTCCCACACGAATCCGGAAGCGACGCCGTTCGCATTGCAAATCATGAAATATCTGAACGAAGCGTGCCGGAAGTGGAAAGCGGAGTCGAATATTGATTTCAGCCTGTATGGGACGCCGCTGGAGTCCACGACCTATAAATTTGCTAAATGTCTTCAGAAACGTTTTGGCAAGATTGAGGGCGTAACGGACAGAAATTATATTACGAACAGCTATCATGTGCATGTGACCGAGCAGATCAACGCATTTGACAAGCTGAAATTTGAGGCGCAGTTTCAGGAGCTTTCTCCGGGAGGTGCGATCAGCTATGTCGAAGTGCCGAACATGCAGAACAATTTGGATGCGGTGCTTGCCGTGATGCAGTATATTTATGAGAATATTATGTATGCCGAACTGAACACAAAGAGCGATTATTGCCAGAAGTGCGGTTACAACGGCGAAATTCAGATCGTGACCGATGATCACGGGAAGCTTTTGTGGGAATGCCCGAACTGCGGTAACCGTGATCAGGATAAGATGAATGTGGCGCGGCGTACCTGCGGTTATATCGGCACGCAGTTTTGGAATCAGGGCAGGACGCAGGAGATCAAAGAGCGTGTGCTGCACTTGTAAGGAACCGTTTGCAATGCACGGACGGGTTTCAAGATGACTTCCGGGGCGGCGTCTGTCAAACGGCTGCATGTGTTTTTGAGGATGGTTTATGAACTATGCGGAGATCAAGACCTGTGATATCGCGAATGGTCCGGGCGTGCGGGTGTCGCTGTTTGTGAGCGGCTGCAATCACAGGTGTAAAAATTGTTTTAACGAGGTCGCGTGGGATTTTGGCTATGGAACAGAATTTACACGTAAGACGATGGATCTGTTAATTGAAGAGCTTCGCCCGTACTATGTACGTGGTTTAACGCTGCTCGGCGGAGAGCCGATGGAGTATCAGAATCAGGTCGGTCTGCTTCCGTTTGTAAAGCGGGTAAAAGAGGAACTGCCGGACAAAGACATCTGGTGCTTTTCCGGCTATCTGTTTGACCGTGAGATCATGGAAACCATGTGCCCGAAGTGGGAGATGACCCGCGAACTGCTTTCCTGTTTTGACGTGATGGTGGACGGGCGTTATGTGGACGAGTTGCATGATATCACGCTGCGCTTTCGTGGATCATCGAATCAGCGTCTGATCGACGTGCCGAAATCGCTGGCGGCGGGAGAAGTCGTTTTGTGGGATGGACAGTGAGGCAGTACAGGATAAGATACAGGAATCGTACAGGCAGATTTGTGCCGGAGCCACAAATTGGAATCGCGAAGCCGGCTCTGATATTCCGGTTTGCGAGCCTGTATAAAATATGCTCCGGCATTGGAGGAAGAATATGGCTACAGCATTTGAGAAGCACGGCGCGCTGACCGTGCAGGGAACACAACTGACGGACAAGGACGGGGCACCGTTCCAGCTAAAGGGACCGAGCACGCTCGGTATCATATGGTATCCGGAATATATTAACAAAGCTGCGTTTGAAACGATCCGCGGCTGGGGCGGCAATCTGATCCGTCTCGCGATGTATACGGCGGAGGACGGCGGCTATTTAACGGATGGCGATCAGGATTACTTAAAAGGTCTGATCGATACCGGCGTGAAGGCGGCGACGGAGCTTGGCATGTATGTGATCATTGACTGGCATATCTTAAGTGACGGAAATCCGCAGACAAACAAGGAAGAGGCAAAGAAGTTTTTTGCGGAGATGACGGAGAAGTACAGCGGATATGAGAACGTGCTTTATGAGATCTGCAATGAACCGAATGGCGAGGGTGTGGACTGGGCAACAGTCAAAGCTTATGCGGAGGAGGTCATTCCCGTGATCCGCAAAAAAGCGCCAAAAGCCGTTATCATCATCGGTACGCCGAACTGGTCGCAGGATGTGGATCATGCTGCGGACGATCCGGTTAAGGGCGAACAGCTTATGTATGCGGTTCACTATTATGCGGCGACGCATAAACAGTATCTGCGCGATAAGGTCAGCTATGCGCTTGGGAAAGGTCTGCCGGTCTTCATCAGCGAGTACAGTAACTGTGATGCATCGGGTAACGGGGATATAGATCCGGAGGAAGCACGGCTTTGGGCGGAATTTGCGGACGCACATTGCATGAGTTATGCCCAGTGGAATCTGGCAAACCGCGACGAATCCTCTTCCATGATCAAGGTACCCTGCACGAAGACGTCCGGCTGGGACGACGATGATCTGACCGAGACCGGATTATGGATGAAAAAGCGCCTCGGAGGGGATTGATCCTTCATTGGAAGAGCCGATTGCGCTGAAATCTGACGGCTCACTGTGGGCATGGGGAAAAGCGCCCAAATTGGATTTTACCGGAAGCAGTCAGCCATTTGAAAGCGCGGCGCCGGTTCCGATTATGGAAAATGTCCGCAGCATTCATGCCGGTGCGTTTAGTACCTTTGCTATTCGGACGGACAACACACTTTGGGGCTGCGGAGCGGATGAGTACTGTCAATGGGGGCAGGGCTCATGGGAACGGCAGAGAACCGCCCCGTGAAAATCGCGGATCGGGTGAAGATTGATTAAATTTTGGAATAATGACAAAAAACAGGGCATGTAGAAAGCGAAATCTATATGCCCTGTTTTTTGTTTTTTTTGTTGTAAAAAGAGTATTGACAATGTGCGATAAAGTTGTATACTAGAGCTTGTGAGTTTAGAAATCCTAAACTTTTGGTTTATATTTACAAAGGATAGTATAAGTGAACTTTGAGTTTAGAATGGGAACGTTTGGGACAGGAACGATCACACAGCGCGAAAGGAACAGCTTCCACGCGGAAAAGGGGTATTTGTGGAGATTGGAAATAAGATTAAAGAGTTGAGAATGCTGAAAGGATTAACGCAGGAGGAACTTGCCGACAGAGCGGAGCTTTCGAAGGGTTTCATTTCACAGGTGGAGCGGGACTTAACCTCGCCTTCCATTGCGACGCTGATCGATATCCTGCAATGTCTGGGGACGGACTTAAAGACATTTTTTAACGATTCGGCGGATGAGCAGGTCGTGTTTCATAAGACGGATTATTTTGAAAAAGAAGATAAAGAGCTGGGAAACCGGATCGAATGGATCATTCCGAATGCACAGAAAAATATGATGGAGCCGATTTTACTATCCTTGGAACCGGGCGGCGCGACTTATCCGGATAATCCGCATGAGGGGGAGGAATTCGGTTATGTCTTAAGCGGTCAGATCTCGGTCGTGATCGGCGGCAAGGCATATAAGGCACAGAAGGGCGAATCTTTCTATTTTGAGCCGAAATATAAGCATTACATAGAATCGAAAAAAGGCGCGCAGATCTTGTGGGTGAGTGCGCCGCCAAGCTTTTAGGACATGGGACGGGTGTTCTGCAATGGGTGATAAATACCGGACGCAGGGACAAGATAGGAAAGGATAGGGCAGAAACATGGCGGATATGGGAAACTGTATTATTGAGCTTCGCGGGATCACAAAGAACTTTGACGATCAGCAGGTACTTCGCGGGATCGACTTAAATATTTATGAAAATCAGTTCCTGACGCTGCTCGGACCTTCCGGCTGCGGAAAGACGACGATCCTCCGTATCATTGCGGGATTTGATGAACCAAGCAAGGGAGAATTATTGTTTAATGGCATTGATATCGCGAAGGTGCCGCCTTACAAGCGTGAGATCAATACGGTATTTCAGAAATATGCGCTGTTTCCGTTTCTCAATGTATATGATAATGTTGCGTTCGGCTTACATATCAAAAAGGTGGATAAATCCGTGGTCAGGCAGAAAGTGAAAAAAATGCTTTCTCTTGTGGGACTGGAAGGATTTGAAAAAAGAGATGTCACACTCCTGTCCGGCGGGCAGCAGCAGCGCGTTGCGATCGCGCGGGCTCTTGTGAATGAGCCGAAGGTACTTCTGCTTGACGAACCGCTCAGTGCGCTGGATGCGAAACTGCGCAAGGAGATGCAGGGAGAATTGAAAAAGATCCAGCAGGAAGTCGGTATCACGTTCATTTTTGTCACACACGATCAGGAGGAAGCACTTTCGATGTCAGATACGGTCGTCGTGATGAATGACGGTAAGATTCAGCAGATCGGAACTCCGGTGGATATTTACAACGAACCGGAGAATCGTTTTGTCGCGGATTTTATCGGGGAATCCAATATCATTGAAGGCAATATGATACGGGACTGCCTTGTCAAATTCGATGGGTTCGAGTTTGAGTGCGTCGATAAGGGATTTAAGGAAAATGAGGAAATCGAGGTCGTTCTGCGGCCGGAGGATATTGAGATCGTGGAGCCGGAGCGGGCGCTTTTAGTCGGGAAGATCGTCAGCAGTGTGTTTAAGGGTGTGCATTATGAACTGATCGTGGAGACCGCGCAGCGCAACTATAAGATCCATACGACGGATATCCACGAAGTCGGTAAAACGGTGGGCATGGTCATGGATAAAGAAGATATTCATGTCATGTACAGGATGGATTACTAGGGAAACTCTGAATAAAGCGTTTTTTGGGAGTATGAACGGAGGATTTGTATGAGACATTTTAAGAGTTTGGTCAGACCATATATGATATGGTCGTTTCTGCTCATTGTCATACCGCTTTTGCTGATCGTATTATATTCTGTTACAACGGGCGGCAATTCGCTTTTGAATATTCAGTTTACGTTTGAGAATTTTAAGAAGATTGCGGACCCGATTTACCGGCAGGTGTTTATGCGCTCGTTAAAGGTCGGGCTGATCACGACGCTGATATGCCTGTTGCTCGGCTATACGCTTGCCTATGTGATCTCCGGATTTAAGGAGAGGGCGCAGACGACCCTCATTTTGTTTGTCACGATCCCCATGTGGATCAACACGCTGCTGCGCACCTATGCATGGATCAGCCTGCTGTCGGACAATGGGATCGTGAATTCTTTTTTGGACAGACTTGGCGTCGGACGGCTTTCCATTATGTACACGGATTTTGCGGTCATTACGGGAATGGTCTGCGATCTGCTTCCGTTCATGGTCATACCGATCCACACAGCGCTTGCCAAAATGGACAGATCCCTGATCGAAGCATCGCATGATTTGGGCGCGAACAGGAGACAGACATTCTGGAAGGTAACGTTTAAGCTTTCGATTCCGGGCGTGATCAATGGCGTGACGATGGTGTTTTTATTATCAATTTCCACATTCGTCATCCCGAAACTGCTCGGCGGAGGTCAGTATGTGCTGATCGGGAATCTGATCGAGAATCAGTTTATCTCAGTGGGTGACTGGAATTTCGGAAGCGCGATCTCATTAATTCTCGCGATCGCAATTCTGATCATGATCTGGGCGACAAGGAAGATTGACACGTCGGAGGGAGGAGAGCGATGAAAAAAAGAAAAAAAGGGTTCTCCATCCTGTATATTGCGCTGTGCTTTTTATTTTTCTATGTGCCGATCTTGGTCATGATGGTATTTTCATTTAATTCGTCACGCTCGCTGACGAAATTTGAAGGATTCTCCATACGCTGGTACGAGCAGCTTCTGGCAGACAGCGAGATCATGGGCGCAGTGTCCGTATCAGTCAGCATTGCAGTGCTCGCGACGCTCATTTCGACAGTACTCGGGACGCTCACGGCGATCGGACTGTCAAAAACGCGCAGAGTGCTGAAGGAGTGGGTACTTAATGTCAATAATCTGCCAATCATGAACCCTGATATCGTCACTGCGATCGGACTGATGATCCTTTTTTCATCCATGAAGTTTGACAAGGGTTATATGACGATGCTGCTTTCTCATGTGTTGTTCTGCACGCCTTATGTGATCACAAGTGTTTATCCAAAGGTGAGGCAGTTTGACAATAACCTTGCCAATGCGGCGATGGATCTGGGTGCAAGCCCGTTTCAGACGCTGGTCAAGGTGATCGTACCCTGCATCAAACCGGGTATTTTTGCGGGGATGCTGCTCGCGTTTACAATGTCGTTTGACGACTTTGTGATCTCCTATTTTGTAACGGGAAACGGCGTGCAGAATATTTCGATCATTGTTTACAATATGACAAAACGCACAAACCCGACGATCAACGCGCTTTCGACCATTGTGATCGCCGTAATCTTACTGGCACTGCTGATCGGGAATGTGGTACCGATGCTGGTAAATAGAAAGAAAAACAAAGGATTAAAGGAGGGAAAGTTATGAAAAAGAAAAGAAGGGCGGCATGGCTGCTAATCATGGTGCTTTTGGCGGTTGCATTATCCGGTTGCGGGGGCGGCGGCAGCAAAAGAGTACTGAAAGTATATAACGCGGGAGAGTATATTGATAAGAGCCTCTTAAACGAGTTTGAGCGGGAGTTTGACTGTACGGTTGTTTACGAGACATTTGATTCTAATGAGAGCATGTATACAAAGCTGATGAGCGGTGAGGAATACGATATTCTGGTCCCGTCCGATTATATGATCGAGCGTCTAATTAAGGAAGACTATTTACAGCCCGTGAACTGGGATCTGATTCCTAATTCGGTCAACCTGATGGATTCCGTTATGGATCATGAAGTGTATGATGAGGGGCATCTCTATACGGTTCCTTACTTTTGGGGAACAGTCGGCATCATTTATGATACGACGATCGTGAAAGAGGCGGATACGGCGCTGGGATGGAATCTGTTATGTAACACGGATTATGCAGGCGATCTTTATATGTATGATTCCGAGCGGGATTCCTTTATGGTTGCATTAAAGGCGCTCGGATATTCCATGAATACGACGGATACGGCTCAGATCGAGGAGGCCTATGACTGGCTGGTCACACAGCGTGATACAATGGAGCCTGTCTATGTCGGCGATGATGTCATTGACAATATGATCTCCGGTAACAAGGCAATGGCGGTTGTCTACTCCGGCGACGCGGCATATATGATCACGGAGAATCCGAATCTTAATTATTTTACGCCCGAAGAAGGAACGAATCTCTGGTATGACTGCATGGTCATAACGAAAAACTGTGCGGATACAGAGCTGGCTCATGCGTTCATCAATTTTATGCTGGAGGATGAGAACGCGCTGAGGAATTCGGAGGCGGTCGGCTATTCCTCGCCGGTGGCAAGTGCGTTCGAGGAGATGAGAACGACGACTTATAATGGCATCAGCGCGTATGTGCCGCGCTCCGGCAACGCGAATGACGAGGTGTTCGGGTATCAGGATACGGAGTTAAAAAAGTATCTGGCGGATCTTTGGACGAAGGTCAAGGCGTATTAAAGAGACTGCAGGGGATGTCGGATCTGCCGTGAAAAGTGAATGATGTTTTAAGAACCGGGCAGGCTCTTTTTACGA
Source organism: Lachnospiraceae bacterium (assembly GCA_003979345.1). Classification (GTDB taxonomy): domain Bacteria; phylum Bacillota; class Clostridia; order Lachnospirales; family Lachnospiraceae; genus DLAJ01. The sequence continues at coordinate 27,608 of RYVZ01000015.1, read as the reverse complement.
CGAATAAAGGCTTACAATCACAGTTGGCGTATCACTCACGCAGGGAAAGAAAAACTGTTTGAAAATTTAAGGAATAACAATTCGAAAAATTCGTTGACAGACGGGACAGGGTGTGTTACATTATGGTTGACAAAAGGGAGTAGTTGCAAGCGTATAGTCAACATACCCCGGGTGATGAGCCCGTGGCTATACCCCTAAGGTGATTAGGAACAAGACTTTTGCACAGACTTAACAGTGTGTGCAGAAGTCTTTTTTGTATCACGGGAAAGAATCGCATAGGTTCCTGTTGAGTGAAAGTATGTTCTTTCAGTGACGGTATGTCCGGCAGGGAGAAAAAGGCGCTTGCATTTTTGAGAGGGAGAGGTGCTTATCATGGAACTGGCTTGGAATGTCGTATTGTTGTTTATCGGATTTGTGCTTTTGCTCAAAGGAGCAGATTATTTTGTGGACGGAGCGGTCGGGATCGCGCAGCGTTTTCATATTCCGCAGATCGTGATCGGCTTAACGATCGTGGCGTTTGGGACGAGTGCACCCGAGGCGGCGATCAGTATTGTGGCAGGGATCGGAGGCAGCGCAGACTTATCGGTTGGCAATATCCTCGGGAGCAATATCATGAATATCCTGCTTATTTTAGGATTGACGGCATGTATCCGCCCGCTCAAGGTTCAGAAAAACACGGTCCGTTATGAGATGCCGTTTCTGATCGGGATCTCTGTACTGCTCGCTGCAATGGGATATTTAGAGCAGGAGCTTACGCTGAGTTCCGGACTGATTCTTTGGGGTGTGTTCCTGTGCTTTTTTGCTTATCTGATCACACAGGCGAAAAAGGGCGGAGATGAAGGAGAGACCGGTGAGAAAAAAAGCATCTGGATGATTCTTTTGATGACGGCAGGCGGTCTTGCTGCAATTGTATTTGGCAGTCAGCTTACGGTCGATAATGCATCGGCGATCGCAACGGCAATGGGAATGACCGACCGGCTGATCGGTCTGACAATCGTGGCATTCGGCACATCGCTGCCAGAACTGATCACCTCCGTGACGGCTGCGCGCAAGGGAAGCGCGGATATTGCGATCGGCAATATCATCGGCAGCAATATTTTTAATATTTTGTTTGTGCTTGGTACGACGTCACTCATCACAGCCGTCCCCTATCAGCGTGCATTCCTCTTAGACGGTATCATCGGCATCGCGGCAGCGGCTTTTTTGATGGTTACGACGGCAAAAGACAGGGTGCTGCGCAGATGGGCGGGCTTGGTCATGCTCATTGCCTATGCGGGATATTTTGCGCATCTTTTGATGACGGCATAGGGTAACCGGGACAAAAAGGTTGTAAAATGGGACGCAAAACCTGAGCCGTTGTTTGTTCCCCAAAACAGTTTCAGCATGGAGGCCCAATATGACAAATTGTGATAACTGCAGTCATTACGCATATGATGAAGAGGAAGAATATTATGTCTGCGATGTGAACCTGGATGAGGACGATATGCAGCGTTTTTTAAGAGGAACAAATGATGCGTGCCCTTATTTTTCGCTGGATGACGAGTATCGCATCGTGCGGCACCAGATGTAAACGGGAAAAAGAGGACTGCAGATTGTCTTTACGTCATTCTGAAACAGAGGATATGGTACGGCTATGATACATACATTATTGGAGTTTGATGCGGGAATCTTATTATTTTTGCAGGAATTTGTCAGAAACCGCTTTCTGACGCCGGTTCTTGTATTTATTACAAGGCTGGGCGATGCAGGAATGATTTGGATCGCGCTCTCGCTCATCTTTTTATGCTTCAAAAAAACCAGAAGGACCGGATGCATGAGTTTACTTGCACTGTTCTTTTCGCTTTGTGTAAACAATCTTTTATTAAAACAGATCGTCGCGCGGACAAGACCGTATGATGCGATTCCCGATCTGGTGCCTCTGGTTGCAAGACTGACAGATTTTTCTTTTCCATCGGGGCATTCCGCGGCGGCATTTTCTGCGGCAGGGGTGTTTGTCAAGACCCTGCCGAAACGATTCGGGATACCGCTTTTTCTGTTTGCGGTCGTGATCGCCCTGTCAAGACTCTATGTGGGCGTGCATTACCCGAGCGATGTTTTGTGCGGTGTGATCAGCGGACTTCTGATCAGCTATGCGGCGCGGTTCTGCGTGGATAAGGTTTGGCGGCAGCCGGAAAGTGGCACCGCATAAAGAAGTTATGCGGAATGCCTGAACGGACTGGGACGCGGAAAGCATATGCCGTTTAGGAGAAAAGCACATTCCGGTCAGGCAAAAAGTGCTTGACAGATATTGGGAATGGCGTTACAATGCCTATAAATTACATAGGAGTTATATTCTATGAAAGTCTGTGAAACAGGAGGAGCAAGGCTGTGAAAACATATGAAAAGATTACCGATCTGATCGGAGCAACGCCGCTTTTGAAGCTGAATCATTACATTGCGGAGAAATCTCTGGGAGCCGATATTTATGCGAAACTGGAATATCTGAACCCGGCGGGCAGCGTGAAGGACAGAGTGGCGCGCGCGATGATCGAAGATGCGGAAAAGAGGGGACTCTTGAAATCCGGTTCGGTCATTATTGAACCGACAAGCGGAAATACAGGTATCGGACTTGCCGCGATCGCTGCCTCGAAAGGGTACCGCATGATCCTGACAATGCCGGAGACAATGAGCGTGGAGCGTCGAAGCCTGCTGCGGGCATACGGGGCGGAAATCGTTTTGACGGAAGGCGCAAAGGGAATGAAGGGTGCGATCGAAAAGGCGGAGGAGCTTGCCAGAGAGACGGAGAATAGTTTTATACCCGGGCAGTTTGTGAATCCTGCGAATCCGGCGGCGCATCGGGCGACGACCGGCCCGGAGATCTGGGAAGATACGGATGGAAAGGTCGATCTGTTTGTCGCAGGTGTCGGAACAGGGGGAACTATTACGGGAGTCGGCGAGTACTTAAAGAGTAAAAATCCGAATGTGAAGGTCGTAGCGGTGGAACCGGCAGACTCTCCGGTACTTTCCAAAGGAACGCCGGGTGCTCATAAAATTCAGGGCATAGGCGCCGGCTTCGTTCCGGACACACTGAATACAAAAGTGTATGATGAGATCATTACAGTAGAAAATGAGGATGCTTTTGAGACGGGCAGAACGCTTGCCAGAAAAGAAGGATTGCTTGTCGGAATTTCCTCGGGCGCCGCGGTATGGGCGGCAGCCGAGCTTGCAAAGCGCCCTGAAAATAAGGGAAAGATCATTGTGGCACTGCTTCCCGATACGGGCGATCGCTATCTTTCCACGCCGATGTTTGCAGAAGAGTGACGGGAAGCAACACGAAAAGTGGCGTTTTACCGGGAATCCGTGCAGGATTTGACAGGTATCAGGGGGATGGGCGGCAGAACAGGGCGGGGTTATATTTGCCCTGTTTTGCCGTCCGCTAAGTCCTGCAAGGTGATGCCGCTCAGATAATCGTCGATGACCTGATTTAAGCCCTGCCAGAGGGGCAGCGTCGGGCAGGATGCGCTTCTCTCACAGGCAGGATGATCGGAAACACAGGCGACTGGGGCAAGACTGCCTTCCGTCAATCTTAAAATGTCTTTGACCGTATAATCCGGGGCGGCTTTTGAAAGACGGTATCCGCCTTGAAATCCCCGGCTTGTCAACAAAAAATCAGCGTGTGTAAGAAGCGGAACGATCTGCTCCAAATATTTTTTGGAAATGTTCTGACGCACGGCGATCTCACCGAGCGAAACATAACCGTCTTCCTGATGCTCCGCTAAGTCGAGCATCATGCGAAGCGCGTATCTTCCTTTTGTTGAAATCCGCATGGGTGTACCTCCTTCTAAAGTTCTAAAGAAATCCTCTTTGCATTTTTTTTACGAGAGTTCCGCGCCTGCGGAATTTTTTATATCCCAATAATACCATGTATTTTGTAGGCATTCAAGACCAGACTTTAAGGCATGATTTTGGCACTGATTTATATTGCATGAATTTGGCATGGATTTGTGGTACATGACCTTGGCACGATTATGTAGAGCATACATGATCTTGAAGCAGATTTACAATGCACGATTTTGAGCGGTGTACAGAGTATAACCTTGATACAGACATGTGGCACGAACATTGCGCGGAATGTGGGCTTATGATAAAATGTCGTCAGACATTTTACCGCGCCGAGTGAAGCGAGTGTGCATCGCTAAGTGTAAGCATGTGCGGAGCACATGATAAAATAAACTCGAAAATGCCGCCGCTGCGCGTCTGTCGCGCTTTGCGCTTACCATTTTCTCGTTACCATGTCAGGTGAAATCAAATGCTCACTACGTTCGCGCTTGATTTCCTGCTGACATGGTAAAATCAGGGAAATGCAAAACCGTTGTGCAGGGAGGTTTCCATGACTTTACAACAATTACATTATGCAATCGTTATTTCGGAGACAGGCTCCATGAATAAAGCTGCCGAGGTCCTGTATATATCGCAGCCGTCGCTCACTGGAGCCATGCAGGAACTGGAAAGAGAACTGGGTATTACGATATTTAACCGCGGCGCAAGGGGCGTGACGCTTACAAATGACGGGCGGGAATTTATTGCTTACGCAAGACAGGTTTACGATCAGTATGAGCAGCTTGCGGAAAAATACGGTCCGTCAGGGAATATCAAAAAGAAATTCAGCGTGACGACGCAGCATTATTCGTTTGCGGTCAAGGCATTTGTGGAGATGGTCAAGAATATGGATGCTTCCCAATACGAATTTGCGATCAAAGAGGCAAAGACGCGGGAGGTCATTGACGATGTGACAAATCTGCGCAGTGAGATCGGCATTTTGTATCTGAGCGAGTTTAACCGCAAGGCGATCATGAAGCTCCTGAATGCCAATGAGATCGAGTTTCATCAGCTGATCGACTGCAAAGCTTATGTATATCTATGGAAAGGGCATCCGCTTGCGGACAAAAAAAGTATCTGCATGGAGGAGCTTGGCGGATATCCGTTTCTTTCGTTTGAACAGGGCGGGAACGATTCGTTTTATTTTTTGGAGGAAATCTTTACAATGAATGAGTATTCCCAGACGATCAAGGCGAACGACCGGGCGACGGTCCTGAATCTCATGGTCGGATTAAACGGTTACACGCTGTGTTCCGGCATTATCTGCGGGGAGCTGAACGGAGGGGATTACCGCGCGATTCCGTTAAAAGACGACGGCACGGAAAGCATGACGATGAAGATCGGTTATATCATAAAAAAGAATCATATCTTAAGCAGCCTTGCAGAGCTGTATATCGAAAAAATACGGGAATACCTGCAGGGCAGTGATCCGCAGAGTATCACCGAAACAGGAGGATTGAAGTAAATTATCTATTGACTTTCTGCATTTTCTTGATAATAGATTGCCAATACATGCGGTCTTTCAAGAATAGAATTACCGCAATTGTTGAATGCTCCACAACAAAGAAGATTAAATATGTACTATAAGGCTTGAAATAAATGATCAATCCCTCAATCACATATCCCGTAGCTTCATAGCCTTTTGGAAAGGAATCCAGTTCCTTGATTGTCTTCTTTATTTTCTTGAAAAATCTTCCGCATATTAACATCGCCTTTTTTCAGACTTTCTATTCCCTAAGAGAGTTCATCATATAATGCGCCTATGGCGGCTTTTTCGGAATTTTCAGTTTTTAGGATTTCCTGATTTCTGATTGCCTGTGCTGCAGGTGCCATAGTATCACTTCCCTTCGACCATTTTCTATATAATACGGTATTTAGTATTGGCTTAACAATAGAATTTAATAAATTTACCTCACAACTGTGTGTCTTAGACTTTCATGGTTAATTGTTAAATGTTCCAAGTGATTTCAATGATTCCGTTATGATTGGTATCAGCGCTGATAAATGATTTATTTCCGCTTTATACCTGTGTTATAGCCTGCGCCTATAACCTACTATATCTATATGATATTGGAAAAGCGGCAGGACATCGTGTATCATAAGTTCATTCCTAGAAATTAAGAAAACAAAACAGGAGGATGAGGAGTTATGAAAAAAAGATTGGTTTTATTTTTGGTCACGGTGCTGGGATTAACGGCACTTACAGGCTGCGGAGGAAAAAGTGATTCTGTAACGATCGCAGTTCCGAATGACCCGACGAATGAGGCACGCGCGCTTTTGCTCTTGCAGGAGAACGGCTATATCACCTTAAAAGCGGATGCGGGCGTCACCGCCACGATTCAGGACATTGAAGAAAATCCGTATGACATCAAGTTTCAGGAGGTGGAGGCGGCGCAGGTGCCAAACGTGCTGAAGGACGTGGATTTTGCCATTATCAATTCCAATTATGCAATTGAGGCGGGATTAAACCCTGTGGAGGATTCGCTTGTCATAGAGGGGTCAGCTTCTTCCTACGCGAACATTCTAGCCGTGAAGGAAGGAAACGAGAATACGGACGTTATAAAAGCGCTGGCGGCGGCACTGGAAAGTCAGAAAGCAGCGGACTATATTGCTGAGACTTACGGCGGTGCAGTCGTCAGTGTCGTGGAAGAGCCTGGGGACGGCTTTGCGGCAGATGTCGATTATGAGGCGCTGTCGGGCACGACGATCACAGTCGCCGCATCCCCTGCACCGCATGCAGAGATTTTGGAGATTGCGAAGGAGATCCTTGCAGAAAAAAATATCACGCTGGATATCAAGGAGTTTACCGATTATATTCAGCCGAACAATGTTGTGGAGAGCGGTGAAGTGGACGCAAACTATTTCCAGCACATTCCGTATCTGGAGGACTTCAATGCGGAGAACGGCACGCATATTGTCGTCGCGGCGGTGATCCATGTGGAGCCGATGGGACTTTACGGCGGAAAGCAGAGCACACTGGATGTGCTTGCACAGTGACGTAAGAGCAGAGCACACTGGATGTGCTTGCACAGTGACGTAAGAGCAGAGCACGCCAGAGGCGCTTGCATCGTGACGGAAAACAGAGCATGCCAAGGGCGCTTGCACAGTCGTCAAAAATGCAGAAAGATCAATGTTGGGAGAATTACTATGATCGAAATACAACACTTATCCAAAACATTTCAGACATCCGACGGGGAAGTGGAAGCGCTCAAGGACGTTTCTCTTACTATTGCGGATGGAGAGATTTACGGGATCATCGGTATGAGCGGTGCCGGAAAAAGTACACTTGTGCGCAGTATCAACCTTTTGGAGCGTCCGACAGGCGGGAAGATTCTGATCGACGGAAAGGATTTTGGCAGTCTGACGGAAGCTGAGTTGCGCAGGGAACGGCGCAATATCACGATGATCTTTCAGGGATTTCATCTGCTGATGCAGAAAAACTGCTTAAAAAATGTCTGTTTTCCGTTAGAGCTGGCGGGACTCAGAAAGGCGGAAGCGCAGAAACGGGCAAGGGAATTGCTTGAACTTGTCGGACTTGGCGATAAGCAGAAAAGCTATCCGGCGCAATTGTCGGGAGGACAGCAGCAGCGCGTCGCGATCGCGCGGGCGCTTGCCACGGAGCCCAAGATTTTGCTGTGCGATGAGGCGACCAGTGCACTCGACCCCCAGACGACGCAGTCCATCCTGAAGCTGATCCGTGAGATTCATGACAGACTCGGCATCACCGTGATCGTTATTACCCATCAGATGAGCGTGGTAGAACAGATCTGCACGCGGGTCGCGATCATGGACGGCGGTATTGTGGCAGAGGAGGGAACAGTCAGAGAGGTATTTGCCACGCCGAAGTCGCAGGCGGCGAAACGCCTTGTTTATCCGGAAGGCGGCGGGCTGATTACAGCCGCCAAGGGGGATGAGCGCGTGATCCGCGTGATCTTTAACGGCGCGAATGCGACCAAAACGCCGCTTATCGCGAAGATGGCGATGGAGGAGGGGATCGAGGCGAGCATTCTAGCGGCGTCAACAAGGAGTATCGGGGATAAGGCATACGGGAATATGCTGCTTGGCATCTGCGGCGGGCGGGAACAGGCGGAGAAAGCGATCCGCTATCTCAGGGCGGTTCCCGATATTGAGGTCGAGGAAGTAAAGGAGGAGGTCGATCGCGATGGTTGCTGATTTTTTTGCATCTGAAAGCGTGCGGGATGCACTGGAAATCTTAAAGACACAATTCCCGCTTGCAATCTGGGAGACGCTTTATGTCACGGTGCTGTCAACGGTTTTTGCGGTTGTGATCGGGCTGCCGCTTGGTGTTCTGCTTGTTGCCGGAGAAAACGGCAGAATCTTAAAGGTGCCGAAAGCGCTGCTGCATCTGCTGAATGTCGTTATCAACCTGCTGCGCTCCGTACCGTTCCTGATCCTGATGATCATGGTGTTTCCGCTTACGCGTCTGATTGTCGGAACGGTGGTCGGAACGCCCGCGTCGATTGTTCCGCTTGTGACCGCATCGTTCCCGTTTGTCGCGCGTCTTGTGGAGAGCAGCCTGCGGAAGGTGGACCCAAATGTGATCGAAGCTGCGCAGAGCTTTGGTGCGTCTTCGTTTCAAATCATTACGAAGGTCATGATTCCGGAAAGCGTGCCGTCCCTGATATCCGATACGGCGGTTGCCGTGACAACGATCCTCGGCTATTCCGCGATGAGCGGCATGCTGGGCGGCGGCGGGCTTGGCAAGATCGCAGTCAACTACGGCTATTACCGTTACCAGTATCTTGTAATGCTGCTTGCCGTGATCTGTCTGATCGTGTTAGTGCAGATCTTTCAAAGCATCGGCACCGGTCTTGCGAAGCGGTGTGACAAACGCTTAAAAGGGCGTAAATGAATACGCTTAAATACGGGAGTGCAAGATTTGCGAATAAGCACGTTACCAAGCATGTAAAGCAGAAAAAATTAAACAATGTTCAAGAAATATATCTGACCAACAGCCGGTTCGTCATAAGGATGGACCGGTTGTATTTCTGCCTGGGAAAGATAAGAAAGAAGAAAGAATAAAAGCAGGAGCAAAAGAAAGGGCAGAATAAAGAGCAAAAGAAAGAACAAAAGAAAGAACAAAAGAGACAGCAAAAAAAGAATAAGGGAAAGAATAAAGGAAAGAACGATGGAATGCGTAAGCGGTGTGCCAAAAGATCCTCGAAATCCTATTGATTACATAGGAATAATAGGGTATAATCAGGAACGGAAGAAGAGGAAGAAGTTGGTATTTTAGAAAGGGGCGCGGTGAGGGACATGATTTACGCAGATCATGCGGCAACTACGAAAATGAGCAGAGCGGCGATCGAAGCGATGCATCCTTATATGGAGGAGTTGTGGGGGAATCCGTCCAGCCTATACGGGTTCGGTCAGAAAGCGGCGGAGGCGCTGAGCGCGGCAAGGGCACGGATTGCCGGTTGTATCGGCGCGTCGCCGGAAGAAATCTATTTCACGTCGGGCGGAAGCGAATCGGATAATCAGGCGCTGCGTTCTGCGGTGGCAGCAGGAGAACGAAAAGGAAAAAAGCACATTCTGTCTTCGGCATTTGAGCATCATGCCGTTCTGCACACGCTTCGACAGTTGGAAAAGCAGGGGTTTGAGGTGGAACTGCTGCCCGTACATGAGAATGGGATGATCTATCCGGAGCAGGTCGCGGATGCCATTCGCGCGGATACCTGTCTGGTGACGATCATGTATGCCAATAATGAGATCGGTTCCGTGATGCCGGTTGCCGGAATCGGTGAAGTCTGTCGCAAAAAGGGTGTGCCGTTCCATACGGACGCGGTTCAGGCGGTTGGGCATCTTGCGGTTGACGTGCGGGCGCAGAACGTGGATATGCTTTCCATGTCAGCCCATAAATTTCAGGGTCCAAAGGGAATCGGCGCCCTTTATGTAAAAAAAGGAATCCCGCTGCTTCCGTTGATCGAAGGCGGCGCACAGGAACGGGGCAGGCGCGCGGGAACGGAAAATGTTCCTGCCGTTATGGGAATGGCGGCGGCATTGGAGGAATCTTTGGCGCATCTTAAGGAAAACACCGAAAAACTGTTTGCGCTCCGTACAAAATTGATCGACGGGTTATCACGGATTCCGCATTCCGTCTTAAACGGTGACAGAAAAAACCGATTGCCGGGGAATGTCAGCTTTTGTTTTGAGGGAGTCGAGGGAGAAAGTCTTCTACTTCTGCTCGATGAACGCGGCATCTGTGCCTCTTCCGGCTCGGCGTGTACTTCCGGCTCGCTGGAACCCAGTCATGTACTGCTTGCGATCGGAAGACCGCATGAGGTGGCGCACGGTTCCCTGCGACTGACGCTTGGAGCGGAGAATACGGAGGAAGAGGTGCGGCAGATCATGGGGGCGGTATCGGAGGCAGTAGACTATCTGCGCGCCATGTCGCCGCTTTGGAAGGATAAAGCTTGCGGAAAAAAAGAATTTTTGCTGAACTAATATAGGAAAAGAAGGGCGTAAATGCCTGTTTTCGCAATTGTTTTATTTTTTGAAAAAGGAAGGAGATTATGAGATCATGGCATTATATAGTGAAAAAGTAATGGATCATTTTCGGAATCCGCGGAATGTCGGGGCGATTGAAGATGCGGACGGCGTGGGAGAAGTCGGAAACGCCAGGTGTGGGGATATTATGAAGATCTATTTGAAAATTGACGATGATGTGGTATCGGATGTGAAATTTGAGACGTTCGGATGCGGCTCAGCGATCGCGTCAAGCTCAATGGCAACGGAAATGATCAAGGGAAGACCCTTAAAAGAGGCGCTGAGGCTGACCAATCAGGCGGTGGCGGAGGCGCTGGACGGGCTTCCGGCGCACAAACTGCATTGCTCCGTGCTGGCGGAGGAAGCGGTCAAGGCGGCGGTGAAAGATTATTATGAGAGAAACGGCATCGCGTACGATCAGGATACGTTTACAGAAGACCCGATATTGTGATTCATCAGATTTCTACAATGGTGGCGGCTACATAGCTATCGGGGGACTACATTAACGTTGGATCGGGCGGTCTGCCACAGTTGGTAAGGAGACGATATGAAATTATTATATTCATGGTATGGCTGAGAAGACGGAGAAAAGGTGGAGTTGCCGGAAAAAGAAATTTCTGCTATGGTCGCACTGCTCAATCGGGTCAGGATAACAGGAGGAGGTTCGGAAGAATTTAAGGATCTTACCGGAAGCGGACCATACCGAATGTTTTACATTGAACTGATTGACGGTACATCGTTCGAATTTGCGGGAGATTCGTCACGCTATATTATCAATGGCGAAATCGGATATGAAACGGAGAATCATGAGACAGGCGGAGAGATCATGGATATGTATTATGCGCTTGTGGAGGAATACTGCAAAAGACCACGGCGGTCGCCGAACGCTCCAATGCCCTTGCCGGAGGATTACCAATAGCAACGTTATCTCTCATAGCAGTACGCATAAGCTGAAACGGAATGAAAATATTTCCGTAGGGACGCTGGAAGGTGCTGTAGAGAGCAGCAGCGCGCAGATGCGCGGAATGATAGAAAGTGCCATGCAGAATCTTCGGAATGCGCTGCAGACATTTTCAAATAATCAGAGATGCTCTGTCAATGTAATGCGATATCCATCCAAAAACAAAAACCTGTAAGAAGCTGCCGTGGAGAGATCTGCGGCAGTTTTTGTCTAAGGAAGCGCTGAGTCAGAGAGTTTTCCTGCAAGGGGTATTCAGGAATATTGTGGGAAGTCCGGTTGTGGTTTTGGTTAAAACATGATACTGCTACTGGAAGTCCGGCTTAAAGTATGGTATTCTAATGTCGTATTTGAAAAACCAATCAGGAGGGCATACAAATGCCAAAATCGAAAATTATTTTGACCGGGGACAGACCGACAGGGAGACTGCATGTCGGACATTATGTCGGTTCTCTAAAAAGACGTGTGGAATTGCAGAATTCAGGCGAATTTGACAAAATCTTTATCATGATCGCAGACGCACAGGCATTGACCGACAATGCGGATAATCCCGAAAAAGTGCGTCAGAACATCATCGAAGTGGCGCTTGATTATCTTGCCTGCGGAATAGACCCGGAAAAATCGAATATTCTCATACAGTCCCAGATTCCTGAACTGACGGAACTGACTTTTTATTACATGAATTTAGTGACCGTATCGCGCTTACAGCGCAACCCGACCGTTAAAAGCGAGATCCAGATGCGTAATTTTGAGGCGAGCATTCCGGTTGGATTTTTCTGCTACCCGATCAGTCAGGCGGCGGACATTACCGCATTTAAGGCGACGACGGTTCCGGTTGGTGAGGATCAGATGCCGATGCTTGAGCAGACGAAGGAGATCGTACACAAGTTTAATTCTGTGTATGGCGAAACGCTGGTCGATCCTGCGATCCTGCTTCCGGATAATGAAGCGTGTCTGCGGCTTCCGGGAACGGATGGCAAGGCAAAGATGAGTAAAACACTCGGCAACTGTATTTATCTGTCTGATTCTGCGGAGGACGTTAAGAAAAAAGTGATGTCGATGTTTACCGATCCGAATCATCTGCGAGTGGAAGATCCGGGTAATGTGGACGGTAATCCGGTCTTTATTTATCTGGATGCGTTCAGTAAACCGGAACAGTTTGCACGTTATCTGCCGGAATACCAGAATCTTGATGAATTAAAAGATCATTATAAGCGCGGCGGGCTTGGCGATGTCAAGGTAAAGAAATTCTTAAACAAAGTGCTGGAGGAGGAGCTTGCGCCGATCAGGGAGCGCAGGAAAGAATTAGAAAAGGATATTCCCGCAATTTATGATATATTGAAAAAAGGAACAGCGGCGGCGAAAGAAGTCGCGGAGCAGACGCTTTCGGAAGTGAAGGCGGCGATGAAGATCAACTATTTTGAGGATCAGGCGCTGATCTCAGAGCAGGCGGAACGCTTTGCCGCGGATTGACAGTCTTTAATGTGAAGAAAAGTTCTAATGCCACAGCAGAGGCTGTTTCTCAAGGGCATTGCAGCTGCCCTGGAACTTCTATAACTTCACATTGGACAGACTGAAACGAAAAGGAACTCCGCCGCGTCTAAAAAATGTATCGATCAAAAAGGCAGACGTTCGCGGCAAATTCGCAACAATACAAACGAATAGGAAGATCAAAGAAGGTGGCTATGCAGGAGAGACAAAACGGAGACAGGGTACAGGATACGCAGGTCCGGCAGGACGGCAAAGAACGATACGGTGTCGAAGAACGACAAAATAGCAGAGAACAGCACCGCGCGAAAGGGAGTTATCGCACACCAAAGCAAAAAAGATCCCAAAATAAAAGTATCGCAGCCGCTTTTTTTGCGATGCTTTCCCTGGTCGCACTCATTGGCGCAGCGCTTGTATTTTTTTATTACCAAAAAGAAAATGAAGCGCTCAGACAGGAGTTGAAAGACAAAGAAGCGGAAGCGGTGTTTGCGGCGTCTGGCGAAGTGTATACACAGGAGGAAGTGTCACGGCTTTTGGAGGAACAGGCGCAGACACTGGACTTAGACTCGCGTACCCGCTTTTTGGAGGAATTAAAGGAACAGATCACGAACGGAAACGGCACGGTTCCGATGCTGCGTCATTTTTTCCCGGATCAGATCGTATTTGCGGACGCAGGACAATATCTCTTTATGGATATCAATGATGCATTACAAAAGCATCCCTATGTTAATGAAAATCTGGTCGTCACTGAGAATAACGAATATCAATATTATGAGAACGGGCAGCTTGTGACGCACAAAGGAATCGATGTATCGAGTTATCAGGGTGAGATCGACTGGCAGCAGGTTGCGGGGGACGGTGTGGAATTTGCGATCATCCGTCTGGGAATCCGCGGATATGGCAGTGAGGGAAGGCTTGTGCTGGACGAATATTTTGTTCGCAATATTGAGGGCGCAACGGCGGCAGGAATTGACGTCGGTGTCTATTTCTTTACGCAGGCGCTTACCCCGGAGGAGGCGCGGGAGGAAGCAGAGTTCGTGATCGAAGCGCTTGCACCTTACAATCTGCAGTGTACGGTCGTGCTGGACGTGGAGGATGTGAATGCGGCGGGGGCGCGCACGAATGTGCTGACGATGGAACAGTGGACCGATAACTGTATTGCTTTTTTTGACAGGATACAGGAAGCCGGATATAAGCCGATGATCTACGGAAATCTGAAGACGTTCATGCTCATGCTTGATTTAACGAGGATCGAGCAGTACCCGAAGTGGTTTGCGGCATATACGCCGTATTTCTACTATCCATACGCATTTTCTGTCTGGCAGTATTCGGACAGTGCGAGGGTTGCTGGTATTACGGGGGACGTCGATCTGAATATCGGTTTTTACGACTTTTCGCTGCAATAAGATGGTTCGAAGAATGTTTGCGCGATGCTTTACAGACGGAGAATCCTTGACTTTTGATGCAGAATTTTCTATAGTAAAGCCGTAAAAGCGACTCATGCTTTTGCGGGTCGAAGGCAAAAGCATGACCGCCGCAGACAAAAAATAAAACATGCAAAGACAGAGGTAAAAAATGCGGCGGAGAGTTACGATGGGATTTTGGATAAAGAACTGAGGCTGAAAATGAAAAAACGGAGAGCTGTTTTATCAAAAATAACGGAAGAGTACAAAAAAACAGAAGAGCAAAAATCAGAAACAAAAAACAGAAAACAGAAGTAAAAATCCAGTTGACAAAGCGCAGACAATGAAGTAATATATATTTGTTGCGTAAGCAAATGTGCGTTTAGCTCAGCTGGATAGAGCGTTTGGCTACGGACCAAAAGGTCGGGGGTTCGAATCCTCTAACGCACGTCTAAGACGTCACATCCGAACACATCGGGTGTGACGTCTTTGACTATGCTTTCAAAAGAAATAGCAAAAAAGCTGTCCTTCCCGTAAAACGGGGGGGACAGCTTTTTTTGCCCAGAATCTGTTATGAAAAATCGAACGTATTTAACAAGTCTCCGGTCACGGCGTCATATACTTCCACTTCGTTGTTGCCCTCGTAAAGCTCTACATAGAGCAGTCCGTCTGTCAGTTCAAAATAGATGAAGCTTCTGTCGCAGATCACGGTATCGGGAATCGTATCCATATCCTCAGTCAGCAGATATTCTGCGATGTCAAGTCTGTGGATCTCTGTTCCGTTTGCAGCCGAGTAGTAAAGAGAGCCGTCTGCACAGTAAATGTCCTGATTTAAGTCGAAATCCTGAAGCCCGCTTGCGATCAGCTCATAATTGGCGCCATCCTCCGTTGTGATATACATTTCACCGTCCGGGGTCAGGAAGGTAAAGAAGATGTATCCGCTTACATCAAATGCCGTCATGCTGCTTAAGTATTCTAAATTATAATCAGCAAGTGCAAAGAGCGTCTGCTTATCGCTGCCGTCGAGCTTCATTTTGCAGAATGTTTTATCATCCATGCGCTCATAGTAAATATAGTCGTTCAGGATATAATAGCGTCCGAGCGAGTCGGTATCGATCCGCTCATTGCTGCCGTCTGCCGGATTATAGCAGTACAGCTCATAATAATCGTCATAATTATCATAGTAGATCAGACCGTCGTAATAGGAAAAAGAGCAAACCTGCGTTCCGTCCAGCAAAAGCTCGGGCTCGGCACCATTCTGCATGGCAATTTTCCAGAAAGAATAAGTCTCAGAATCGGCGTCACTCGAAGTATAATATACTTCGTCTCCGACTACGGCGAAATATCTGACGTCTTCATCGACAAGCGCATAGGCCTCGGTCGTATCCGAGTACACGAGATTATAGCCTTCCCACTGGTTATTCTTGATTAGGATGAAGTCACCGCCGTAATAACCGGTAAACGATGCACGGTAATCTACATCGGCGCTGGCAGAACCCATATCATCAAGATCAGTACCGGACAGGTTATTGTCATCATCTCCGGGATCTTCCTCGGGTGTTTCGGTCGGTTCCTCGGTTGGTTCTTCTGTCGGCTCGGGAGTCGGCTCCTCGGCAGGCTCCTCGGTAGGCTCGGCGGCCGGCGTTTCGAATGTGATTGCCGGTTCTGTGGGAGTTTCATCCTTTTTTCCACATGCAGGCAGAACCAAAACAAATGAACATAACAATAGTGCTGCTAATTTTCTTTTCATTTTTTGATAGCCTCCTCATAAATTTGAAAGATAATGTTATTATAATAGAAGCAAAAGAGAAGTGCAATTGCCATACTAGAGTAACTTTCTAATAAAATTCAAAGGTTTTTGTGAATCATGAACAAAGCGGCTGTTGAATAGCAGCCGCTTTGTCTGGAAAATAAAGGAGAGAATCTATTCAGAAACCTGTGTAGAAACCTATACCGAAACGATATAAGATCCTTAAAGGTCGTTACGTCAGTAGATTCACTTTCCCATTGTTACAATAACCCGATACTCTGCCTTGCCTTTTTCATACGGAATGATACATCCGCCTGCCGTGTTGACATCACCGGCTGCAGCCGCTGTGTCAACAGGTTTTCCGTCCACTGTGAGGCTGACGACTCCCTTTTCCACGTTTTCGGGATTCCTGACCTCAATATGGTAAGTACCCTCACGGAACTTTCTTGTGATCGTGAAATCACCGAAATCTTTCGGCACGCACGGATTTACGGAAAGACCGGCATGCGTCGGATAGACGCCCAGAATGTACTGGGAAATATTGACAAAGGTCCATGCCGCCGTACCGGTCAGCCAGCTGTTTTTGCCCTCGCCGTGATATTTCGCATCGCGGCCCGCAACCATCTGGCAGTAGATGTAAGGTTCGGTTCTGTGGATCTCGCTGATCTCCTCGGTATAAGCCGGGCAGGTTTTCTTGTAGATCTCAAAGGCGCGGTCTCCGCGTCCAATGACTGTCTCGGCAATGGATACCCACGGGTTATTGTGGCAGAAGATTCCTGCATTTTCTTTGTACCCGGGCGGGTAGGAAGATACTTCGCCGAGTTCCTCATGGTATTTTGTGTAAGCGGGCTGCAGGATCATGATACCGTAATCGGTATCCAGTTTTTCTTTGACGGAGTTGAGCGCGCGCTCAGCCTCGCCGGTCTCCACACCGACTCCCGCGAGAACACAGAAGCCCTGAGGCTCAATATAGATCTGACCTTCCTCACAGTCCTTACTGCCGACTTTTCCGCCGTAGGAGTCATAGGCGCGGATAAACCACTCGCCGTCCCAGCCTGCTTCCGAAAGAAGAACCTGATTCATTTTGTCAACTTCGGCGAGCGCGCGGTCTGCCTCGTCATTCTTACCCTGCAGGCGGCAAAGATCTGCGTATTCCCTGCCGTACTTGACAAACATGCCGCCGATAAAGACGGATTCTGCGACGGGCCCCTCCGACGGTCCGAATGTTTGGAACGATTCGCCGGGCTGTAAGGAGTGGCAGTTTAGGTTCAGACAGTCATTCCAGTCCGCACGGCCGATCAGGGGAAGATTATGGGGACCCCTGTGGTTCACGATATAGTCGAACGAACGCTTTAAGTGTTCCATGAGCGGCTTTGCCTTGCTCTCATCGTTATCGAACGGAACCATCTGGTCTAAGATCGTCATATCTCCGGTCTCACGGATATAGGCATTTGTTCCGGCAATCAGCCAGAGTGGATCGTCATTAAAGCCGGAACCGATATCGGAGTTTCCTTTTTTGGTCAGCGGCTGGTATTGATGGTAAGCGCTGCCGTCCTCGAACTGCGTCGAAGCGATGTCAATGATACGCTGGCGCGCACGGTCGGGGATCAGGTGGACGAAGCCTAAGAGATCCTGACAGGAATCACGGAAGCCCATGCCGCGTCCGATACCCGATTCATAATAGGAAGCGGAACGGCTCATGTTAAACGTTACCATGCACTGATACTGGTTCCAGATGTTGACCATGCGGTTGACCTTGTCATTGCCGGAGGAAACAGTATATTTGGAGAGCAGTTCTTCCCAATAGGAAGTAAGCTCTGCGAATGCCTTTTCCACATCGGCGTCGGTCTGAAATTTCGCGAGCAGTTCTTTTGCGGGCTGTTTCTTGATAACGCCCGGAGCATCCCATTTATCGTCGTCAGGATTCTCACAGTAACCAAGAACGAAGACAAGAGATTTGCTTTCGCCCGGTGCAAGCGTGATATTGATCTGATGAGAAGCAATCGGGGACCAGCCGCTTGCCACACTGTTCTTTGCCTGTCCGTTTTCGACGACTTCAGGGTCGGCGCCGCTCTTGTATGCGCCGATGAATTCGCTGCGGATCGTGTCAAAGCCGTCGATCGGGCTGTTGACCGAGAAAAGAGCATAATGATTACGCCGCTCGCGGTACTCGGTCTTGTGGTAGATCGTGGATCCCTCGATCTCAACCTCTCCCGTGCTCAGGTTGCGCTGGAAGTTTCTTGAATCATCATCAGCATTCCACAGACACCACTCAACATAGGAGAACAGCTTCAACTCTTTGTTCTTGTCAGTTTTGTTTGTCAGTGTCACCTGATTGATCTCGCAGTTGTCATGTAAAGGAACAAAAGCAAGTACGGATGCTTCCACACCGTCTTTCGAGGACGTAAACCGGCTGTAGCCGATTCCGTGGCGGCATTCGTAAGAGTCTAAGTCTGCTTTGACCGGCTGCCATCCGGGATTCCAGAAAGAATCACCGTCTTTTATGTAATAGTATTTGCCGTTGCAGTCATAGGGTACATCGTTATAGCGGTATCTGGTGATTCGTAAAAGCTTCGCATCCTTATAAAAAGTATAACCTCCGCAGGTGTTGGAAATGAGGGAAAAGAATTCATTACACCCAAGATAGTTGATCCAGGGAAGCGGAGTCTTTGGTGTGGTGATGACATATTCCCGGTTGGTGTCATCAAAATAACCGAATTTCATAGCCGTGTTCTCCTTTTCTATTAGTTTTAAGAAAACGTTTAAGTGGCGTAAATTAAAGCGTTGTCCACTGATTTTGATTATACATAAGAAGTATGAAAAAAGCAAGAAAGGGAAAAACGACAAATCAAAATTGTGAAAATATACAAAATGTGGAAAAAAATATGGCAAAGATATACAAAAATATAAAATTAGCATAAAAATCCACAATAGAAGATTGAAAAAGTAGCAATAGTGTTGTATACTCAACATAACGAAAACGATTAAGCGCTCAGCGCATTGCTACAGAAGTACATGGAGAACCCTGTTTCATCGGATCTCTATTGCTGTCGCTGTCGGCATGGAGAAAGGACGTTCCGGTATGGCATCCATGAAAGATATATCCATTGCCTGCGGTGTTTCGGTGGCAACGGTTTCTAAAGCGCTGAACGATCACGCTGACATTGGTGAAGAGACAAAACTTCATATCAGGCAGGTTGCAAAGGAGATGGGATATTTCCCAAATCTTTCGGCGAGGGCATTAAAGACAAAACGGACGTACAATTTGGGCGTTTTGTTCGCGGATGAGTCGAGGAGCGGGCTGACCCATGACTATTTTGCAAATGTGCTGGACAGTTTCCGGCTGTACGCGGAGAGTCAGGGCTACGACATCACTTTTTTGAACTGTTCGAAGACGCGCAAGAACCGGCTTTCTTATTTAGAGCACAGCCGCTACAGAGGACTTGACGGGATTGTGATCGCTTGTATTGACTTTAAGGATATGGAAGTCATTGAGCTTTTGCAGAGCGCGCTTCCGGTAGTTGTGATCGATCATTTGTTTTCGGAACGGATTACGGTGGCGTCGGATAATATCAGGGGCATGCATGAACTTGTTCATTATATTTATGCGATGGGTCACCGCAGAGTCGCCTATATTTACGGGGATGATACTTCGGTCACGAGAGACCGTTTATCGAGTTTTCACCGGGCGGCGGAAGAACTCGGTTTACAGGTTCCGGACAGCTATACGATTCCGGCAGCGTACCGCGATATGCGGAAAGCTGCGCAGCAGACGGAGCGCCTCTTAAAACTGAAGGAGCGCCCGACCTGCATTATTTATCCCGATGATTTTGCGGCAGTCGGCGGTATCAATTACCTGAAAAGCAGAGGGCTGCGTATACCGGAGGATATTTCGGTTGCGGGATATGACGGATTGAACATTGCCTCACAATTTGATCCGATCTTAACAACGATCAGACAGGATACGCAGACGATTGGAAGAACTGCGGCAAAGAAGCTGATCGAGCTGATCGAGAGGCCGAAGACGACGCTGATCGAACTGATCACCGTATCTGGTGAGCTGGAACGCGGCGGAACAGTCGGCAGGTTATTTACGAAATAAAACGAAAGTTTACATCTTGGGTTGGCAAACGAATCGGACTGTGATATAGTAGTGGCGTTGTTTTCAAAAAACCAGTGGTTTTTTATGATATTTCAGTAAATATTCATTTACTGAAATATCTGGTGACAGGAGAACCGGAATCCTTTCGTAATGCTCTTACAGGCGGTTTTCATGTTGCCTTTCCAAATACCTTAACGGTATTTATATCACACGCAAGTGATATTGATATAAATGCAGTAACTGTTCATCACACTTTATAAGAGGAGGATAAGAAAAAGTGAAAAAGAAATTATTAAGTGTGTTACTGGCATCTGCAATGGTGATTTCCCTTGCAGCGTGCGGCGGCGGAGATGACAAGGGAAATGATACTCCGGCGAACAACGACAATCAGCAGGTGGAGAACAATACTCCGGACGATACCAATACGCCGGATGACACCAGCACTCCGGATGATACCAATACGCCGGATGATGGTAATGGTGAGAGTGAAGGACTTGCTTATACGGGCGAGATCACATTCATGCACTACTCCACATCTGAGGAGTCCGAGGGTAACGGCGGTTCTGATGCATTCCGTAGGGCAATTGCAAACTGGGAAGCAGCAAATCCGGGTGTTACGCTCAATCAGGAAGTTCTTGCAAACGCAGACTTCAAGACACAGATCGCGACTTATGCAAACGCGGATTCCCTTCCTGACGTATTCATGCTTCAGGGTATGAACGCAGCAAGCTGGGCATCCCAGGGTCTGATCCTTGACTTAACAGATGCGATCAACAATTCCCCGTATGCATCCAATTACAACTATGACAGAATGACACCGTTCACGGTTGACGGCAAGTATTATGCGTTCCCGGCTCTGACAGGTCTTACCTGTACCGTAGTTGTTTACGATGCGCAGATGTGGGCAGATGCAGGTTTTGACAGCTTCCCGAAGACTTGGGCAGAAGTTGAGTCCGCAGTTGAGTATTTCGAGGGACAGGGCGTCGACACGATCGCATTTGGTAACGGCGGACAGTGGCAGATGAACTCTGATTTCATCTCCTGCTTAGGCTATCAGTACACCGGAACAGAGTGGTTTGATCACATCATGGCAGGTGACGGACAGGCAGCGTTCACGGATGAAGCATTCGTAGCAGCACTGACCGAGACACAGAGACTGTTCCATGATACGCAGATTTTCAACTCTGATTTCAACGCAGTAACAAACGAGGATGCACGTGAGTACTTCATCGCAGGCGAAGCAGCAGCATTCATCGGCGGTAACTGGGACTTCTCCTATATCAAGGCATCCGTAGATGCTGACAAGTATGCAAACTTAAAGGTTGCGGTACTTCCTCAGGTAGCTGACGGCGCACATGTAGCAAACTACCAGAACATCGGTATGGGTTACGGTGTTGCGATCAACGCTAAGGTAGCAGAGGATCCGGATAAGCTTGCAGCATGTCTTGATCTTGCCCGTGAGATCACCGGACCGGACTTTGCGGTTTATGTTGGTGAGAACTACGCAGAGCAGGGCTTCTACAAGGCTGACTTTGATATGAGCGCATTTGATCAGGTAACGGTTGATTTCTACAACTTCAACTACAATGACAACATCGCAACAGAGATCTATGACTCCTATGTTGACGGTTCTGTATGGGGCACGCTGAATGCTGATATGCAGGCTATGTGTAACGGAGAGATGGATCCTGCTACGGTAGCAGCAAATGCACAGGCATCTTATGAGGCATTCCTCGGCAACTAACAGATGCTGGCAGTAAAAAGATAGGAATAGGATTTGGCTCCGCCGGAGTAGACTCCGGCGGAGCATATCTAAAATCATGACGGAGCTTGGACCAGCGGTTGTTTGCAAAGGCAGCTTCGTCTTTTTTAACATAAAAAGGTGATATAAGCGGTTTCCAAGACCGCAGGAGAAATGTTTCAAGGCAGAATGTATTGCGGCATATTGATTTAGGAAGACTTAAGGAACTGTTTTTAAGATATTAAGATTTTATAGTGATTTTGGGGTGTGAAAATTTGGACAGCGATGAAATAGGCTGTCCGTTAGAAAGGGTGGGAGGCGAAAACATGCTGAATTCAATTAGACCGAAAAACAGGGTTATTTTCGCATATTTGCTGATTCCGGTTTTGCTTTTTGCATTTACGGTATTTGTACCGCTTTTGGCAGCGCTTTTTTACAGCTTCTTTGAATGGAAAGGCGGGCCCTTCAGAAATGCGACTTATAATGGTATTGAAAACTATAAGGAATTAGTTCAGGATAAAGTATTTTGGAAGGCATTCGGCAATAATATGTATCTGGTTGTTGCGTGTATCATCGGACAGATCGGTATTGCGTTTGTTTTGGTCATGATCATCAATTCAAAGCTGGTCAAATTAAAAGGCGTTCACAGAACATTCGGTTTCTTTCCGAGTACGATCTCTGCGGTTGCGCTGGGCTTTATCTGGACCATTATTTATCACCAAAAGTATGGTCTGATCAACTGGTTTTTGGATAAGATCGGAGTGATAGACGGCACGAGAAACGGCAGGGTGTGGCTGAATGATACGGCGCATATCATGCTGATTGTTTCGATTCCGTTGATATGGCAGTTTATTGGTTATTATATGGTCATTATCCTGTCGGCGGTATCCGCGATTGATTCAGAGATTTTGGAATCTGCCGAAATCGACGGCGCAACGGCGATCCAGCGTGCACGCTATATTGTTTTACCATTAGTGAAGAGTACGCTGCTTGTCTGCATTACCCTTTGCGTTGCGGGTAATATGAAGGCTTTTGATAATATTATGATCATGACGAAGGGTGGTCCCGGTAATGCGTCGATGGTTATGGCACTCTATGGTTACACGACTTCGTTCCAGTATAACAGGCTTGGTTACGGAAGCTGTATTTCCGTAGGAATCTTTGTCTGCTCACTTGTCGTGATAGGCGGTTCCCAGCTTTTGATGAACTGGCTGATGACGGATAAGTATGACAGGATTGAGAAAAAGCTCCAGAAAAAGACAGATAAGGAAATGAAAAAGAAAATGAAAG
The DNA here is from genome assembly GCA_003979345.1 of Lachnospiraceae bacterium. Taxonomy (GTDB): domain Bacteria; phylum Bacillota; class Clostridia; order Lachnospirales; family Lachnospiraceae; genus DLAJ01. Next base: position 4,511 of record RYVZ01000015.1, on the reverse strand, counting down.
AGACCGCAAGGCTTCAGAAGGGAGGAGCTCTCAATGGCTAAGAAGATGGAGATGACGAAAGTTGAGGACAAATCCTTAAAGCACAGGGTAGGAAATGGCGTGCTCTCGGTTTTCTTAAACGTGATCCTTTGGATTTTTTCACTGACCTGTATTTTCCCGCTGATTTGGATGTTCTATTCTTCCTTGAAGGAAAAGAGAGAGTTTAATGCCAATATCATCGGAATGCCGGAAAATCCGAACTTTCAGAATTATATCGATGTTATGACAAATAAGGACACGAATTTGATCCGTGCAATGCTCAACAGTGTCCGCACAACGGTGCTTGCCGTGGCATTGATCGTGATTTTTGCTTTTATCTGCGGGTATATTTTGGCAAGAATCAATTTTAAGCTGAACAAACCGCTTTATGTGATATTTCTGATGGGTATGCTGATTCCGACGCATTCCCTGCTTGTACCGACGTTCGTTATCTTTTCACAGCTCAATATGGATAACAAGTGGTTTACCCTGCTGTTCCCATATGTTACGTTCGGATTACCGGTCTCGCTGTTTCTGGTGCAGGGGTATATCAAAGGGATTCCATCCGCATTGGAAGAGGCTGCGGCGATTGACGGATCGAGTTTTACCAGGACACTGTTCTCCATTATTCTGCCGATTTGTAAACCGATTCTGGTTACAGTTGCCATCATTCAGGTGTTCGGTAACTGGAACGAGTTTACGTTTGCGCTGGTGTTGTTAAAGAGCAACGGCGGCTGGGCGACGCTCCCGCTTGCCATGAGACAGTTCTCGGGGCAGTTTAGTACGAACTATCCGCAGTTGATGGCGGCAATGCTTATTACGATGGCGCCTGTCGTGATTTTCTACTTTGCATTCAGCAAGCAGATCATCAAGGGTATGGTAGCCGGTGCGGTGAAGGGATAAAAAAGAGTTCCGCTTTCGCGTAACTCTTTATGGAATTTCCGAAGGAAATTCTTTCGAAGAATCCGCAGAGCGGATTCTTCTGAAAAAGAGGAGTTCCGCTGACGCAAAAAGAATTTCCTCCGGAAATTCTTTCGAAGAAATCCATGAAATGGATTTCTTCTGGATTCCTTTTTGCAGAAATGAGTAAGATATGTTATAGTATAAAGGCTTCCGCTGTGTGCGGGAGCCTTTTGTAAATGATGCGGATGAGACGGCGGTAACTGAGGACAGATACGGGCAAAACGCCGGCGGCAGGGAGGGTTGCATGAACAGGCAGGAATTTATTGCGGAACTAAGGCGGGCAATGTCAGGGGATTTTTCAACGACGGAAATTGAAGACGCAGTGTCATATTATGAAGATTATATGGATATGCAGATCAAAAAAGGGAAGCGTGAGGAGGAAGTCTTGCGGGAGCTTGGCAATCCAAGGCTGATCGCAAAGAGTATGAAGGCGGCAGGCTCGGGTGCGGGCGGAGCGTCGGTTGGCGGAGGGACAAGCGCAGGCGGCTTTACTACCGGCCGCAGTGCATCCTTTAACAGGAAATCTTCAGATGATGGAGCTTCTGACTTTAGTGGAAGGACACATATGTTCCGCATCCCGCTGTGGCTTGTTTTGTTGATCGTTCTGTTTGTACTGCTCGCCATCCTTTCGCTCGTATTCCGGCTGCTCGTTGCCGTATTGCCGATCATTCTTGTTATCTGCGGCATTGTTACGCTGTATCGCTATTTTAGCAAAAAATGAGGGGTTGGGAAACATCAGGAGTATTATTTCATGGCAGAAAGAAGCGCTTTCATTCGTGAAAATGAACCGGTTTTGGTCATGAAAGTGAAGCGGTTTCAATTACGAAGGATGCCGGATTCAATTTTTTTGAAACATGATATAGATTTATGTATATTTTTTTTCATAGCAGGGATACTACTTTTTGTAAGAAAATCAAAGATTTTCATAGAAGATCTCTGATTTTCTATGAAAAAAGGAGGTGTCCTATCATGGCAAAAAACGAGTATAGCAGCAATCAGGCAGGCAACGAGTATAACAGCACGAACGCGCAGGATGCTAAGAGCAAAAATGCGAAAAACAGCAGTAACAGCACAAATAGCTCAAACAGCACGAACAGCAGCAACAGCACAAACAGCTCCAACAGTTCGAACAGCAGCAACAGCACAAACAGCTCCAACTGCAAGTAAGCGGACAGAAGGCGGCTGCGAAAGCATTCAAAAAAGAAATCTGCAGAGAGGGGACACTTCAATTTTAGAAGTTGTCTCCTTTTTGCGTTTGCAACTAATTGGAAAAGCTAAAATTACGGAAAAAATTGATATGTTGGCAGAATGTACTTACGATAAAAATTAGTTAAACTGCAAAACAAGTACAATCGGCATTTAGGACAATACAGTAATATGGAAAATATCTTAAAAGGGACGGGAGACTTAAGAGCATATATCTTATGTGAAGCGCTATTAGGTATATATTTTTGAGATTGTATTTTTATTTACGTTTAGAATGTGTTACAGAGTAGTTATTTCTATTCACTATCTATGAAGCCACAACACATATAATATAATTCTATATGTGAAAACGCTTGCAAAATATTTTGTAAAAAGATAAACTATAAATTATAATAAAAATAGAAAATTGCAAAATTATTTTAGCCTTTGATGTGGATAACTTACTGATATATAAGGAGAGAACAACCGGTCATTATTCACAATTGTTTTTTGAATTGGCATATATCATCAGATATTTGGCGTACTTTTATAAGCCCGTGAATGGACCATGACAATAGAATACTTTTTCAGGCAATCAGAGGCTTCAGGCTTCGGATGTATTTTGGACAATGCATGTTGTGGGCAACGATGACGGTAAGCAGGCCTGCGATTCCGGCAAGAAAAACATCTGCTTTAGTGGTCGTGTGGTTTCGGGTTTTTCTTCCGGCAGCACATCTGTTGATCTTCAGATGGTCGATGGTGCGTTCCACAATGGTCCTGATCCAGTAAAGGGAGTCCCATTCATCAGAATCCCTCTGAATGCCGGGGAACATCCTGAAGTCCGGATTTTCGCAGGTATATGTGGTACGTCCTTTTGAAGCAGGGGTTACAGCCGCAGATATATTTCCCCTTAGCCATGTGAACCTTTGGACAGATCCAATTGATGCGGTCAGCCCGTCCTTTTTCACGGGTGACACCGCAGTATTTTATGGACAGGGAAGGATCATTGGGGCAGGCGGGATAACCGTATCATTGTAACCGACTTTTTTGAGGGTGCTTTAATTTCTGGGGTTGTAAGGGATCAGTGCCATTGAAAAGTGAAAGTCATCACGAAGAGAGCGATGTGTTTCAATGGTGTCAAAGGAGGAATCCCCCAGAAAGGTATGCGGGTGAAGATCAGGGTGCAGGGAAAAGAAAGAGGAAAGAACAGGTTTTAAGCAGATCGTTGGAACATGGTTTCAATGTGATCCGCGAAACCGAGTTTGAATCGGGTAAAAAGCGGGGCATCGGGGACTTTGGAAAACCACAGAAATCCCTTAGTTCTTTACAGATGTGAAGCAGAAGGATCAGAATGAAATTTGCAGGTACAGAGAATATCTTCTGCAGGATGAGAGCGGAAAGGAAAGCGGTAAGGGGGGGGGTAATCCCTTTTGCAGCCGGACCGCTGGTAAAAGGCATGATAAAAGGTCTGCGGTATAAAAAGAGAGAAATCAAAATGCTGTTCCAGAAGCAGAAAGAAGGATGGGACATCATCCGTAAACATGTCATAGCAGTCTGAAAAAGTATCTTTAAGTGAGAGCTGATGGTAATTAATAGCCATAAATTTTCTACTCCGTTGGTGTGTATGGTGGTTGGCGGTACTCCTATTATACTATCGGCGGGGAGAAAGTCTATATATAAGAAACCAGAAAACCTGCAAAATCAAAGGGTTGGTGCACTTAACAAATGCCTATATAATAAGTAAGCAAAGGAGACCGGCTATATAACATCATAAAGTATAAGGTGTTTAATTCTGTGAAATGCTGGTAAATAAGGGTAACTCTAAAGAGATGAAAAGTAAGCGCATTTTCAAATTTGTATATTCTTCTACAAAAGGGTATAGATTCATTTTTTTTGTTCTATTTATATGTGTTATAGGTAATGCATTAACAACTTTACTATTTCCAAGTCTTATAGGAAAGATAGTCGATGCGTTATTTTATGAAAAAGACGTAACGCTCTTTTTTATGTTCTTTTTAACGTATATGGGTGTCTATTTAGGAAATCAGCTTATAAATTGTGGATTAAATTATTGCTATGCTCATCTGAAGGCAACTTATTTGGTTAATATCAGGAAAAAGTGTTTTGCGAGGATACAACAAGTAAAAGCTCAATTTTTTATCACAATGAATACAGGAGATATTATTAAGAGAATTCATTCAGATGTTGATAAATTCTTGGATTTTATTCATTTTAATCTGTTTTTTTCCGTAAGTGATGCACTTCGTTTAATTGGTTCAATTATTTATATATTTTTTGTATCTAAGCTATTGGGCTTAATATGTATCTGTCTCTTATACACATCT
>RYVZ01000014.1 GCA_003979345.1 Lachnospiraceae bacterium | reverse complement strand
CAATGTCACTGGACAGAAATCTGGAATTGCTGCCTGTCACATAGATATCAATATTCCTTATACGGAGCAAGCTGTTCAGCACCTCTTCAAATCGGGGCATAAATTGTATTTCATCTAAAAGCAGATAATAGCTTTTATCATCCTTTATAGCAGCTTTCACGTACTGATAACATATTTTAGGATTTCGTAATTCTTCATTTTCGATACCGTCCAGAGCAATCCCAATGACATGTTCTTCATCTACACCATTTTTCAGTAAGTATTCTCTAAATATCTGAAATAGCAAAAATGATTTTCCACATCTTCGTATGCCTGTAATAATTTTTATCATCCCATTATCTTTTCTCAGAATAAGCTGCTGAAGATAACTATTTCTTTCAATTTCCATTCTGCCACTCCTCATATTTGTGCAAATACATATTTTTAAGTAATCCCATTCTACTATGGACAAAATCTTTTTTCAATCTATTATTCCTATTTTTTGTGTATTTACACAATTTTATGTAATATCGGACAAAATAGGAAATCGGAGAAATCGTGTCAATATCAATGCCCCGATTGTGACCTGATATATTCATGAAACCCACAAATGAACAAAGTAATTGACCCTGTTGTCTTATAATTGTTCTATTACCTTCCCAATATCCCCATCTATACATATAGACCGTCCTTCAATCTCCCCCGGACAGACCGCCTCCCCGCGATTGATGCAGACATACACCGCCTCCGGATTCTCAGCCGTCATCTGCCAAAAGGGATACTTAATGATCCCCGGGGTATTTCCGCCTACGCCAAGTTCCAGAAACAGGATGTGGCTGCCGCGGTGCAGGCGCAAAAATTCTTTATATCTTTCCGCTGCAGCATACCAGCCCTCATCCTGCACAAACGTATGATCCGATCTTAAATTCATGCTCATCGGTCTTCCGCACCGCGGACAGCGCGGGATCAGCTCGTCGGGAACAGACATCCCGGCATTTTTTTGTTTTGGTAGAAGCAGCCGGTTTTCCGCATCCGGTTCAAATCCCTGTGCTTTTACCATCTCACGGATCTGCTCCGCGTTGTCATAGGTCACGTTATGACACGGCAGACTGCACTGAAACAGCCCATAATCCCCCTGTGTATAAAACAGCCGCCGCTTATCAAAACCGGCTTTCTGAAAACAATGATCCACATTCGTTGTCAGTACAAAATAATCCTTGTCCTTCACCAATTCATACAGATCACGGTAAACAGGAACCGGCGGGTCCATGTATCGGTTAACATAAATGTATCTGCTCCAATATGCCCAATATTCCTGCAATGTCTCATAAGGGAAAAATCCGCCCTCATACATATCGTGAAAATGATAGGTGTGAGCGAAATCACTGAAATAATTGTGAAACCGTTCTCCGCTGTAAGCAAATCCCGCGGATACGGACAGACCGGCGCCGGCGCCGATTACAATGGCGCCGGCCGTATCCAGTTCTTTTTTCAACCTTTCGATCATCTGCATGTTCCTTTCATGAGAAGAAAAATCCTGCCGTCATCTCAAGATAATTCTGACCTCCGTATGCCGGATATTGCTTCCTGACCTCTGCCTTAAACCCGTCTGCGTCAGAGCTGACAGCCGCGATTGCTTTCAGTTTTTCCAAATAATCGATTTTTGTCTGCGCATCTTTTAAGTCTTCCGGCGTATAATGAGAAGTCAGTATCAGGTCATAACCCTTCCTGATCATCCCTTTCAATTCCGCAATCATGGCATCCGCATGACCCGCTCCCGCAACGATCGAGTGACAGTCATGACCGAGCATATGTGTGTAAACTGCTTTTATCTCCGGGATCTCAATGTCGAATGCCTCCGCAGTCTGCCTGATCACGAAGTCGATTCCGCCGATCGTAACCGTCCCTTCGTCGATGATATGCGTTACTTTGTGTACGGAGCTGTCAAAAGCTTCTCCGAATGTGTTCGCAAAATTTGTGATCAGCGCCTTCCCGCCTCCGTTTTCCGAGTAGTCCACCGCATTCTTCGTCGCATACTTCGCCGCATCCGTAAGGAACGATGCGCCTGCCCCGTGATAAGCGACCAGCATTCCCGCAACTTCCATGTCTTTCAAATAAGCTCCCAGCTCTTTACAATTATCAAAGAAGCAGGGGGATTCCAAAACAACAGCCTTACCGTTTTTTTCAACGATGAACACCTCATCGTCTATCGGATCATTCGTCTTGTATGCGTGGAGCTTCACCGACCCGAAATCATAGATATTCATTTCTCCCTTTTCAAGCGTTACGGTTGTAAAATTATTTTTTTTCATCGTGCTTTCCTCCTTTATATGTGATCCCATTTCGTTTCCGGGTACCGGAGCGGCCGTTCTCCTTCAACCCTTGATCACATCATAATCGGTTTTGGCAAAAGAAAAAAGTACGCACTTTATTGTGGTATAGTTACCTCAAAGAAACCATTGCTTAGGAAGACGCTGTAAAGTAAAATTTATTTGAAGACGATTGCATTGATTCCGCAGGCAGTCTATAGTATTATTTATAGTATTCATACAACCTGCATTCGGAGGAATTACGATATGACCGGAGATAAAACAGAAAAAAATCTTCCTGCCTGTCCTGTTGAGACTACCTTGACACTGATCGGCGACAAATGGAAAGTCCTGATCCTGCGTGATCTGCTTTCCGGCACAAAGCGTTTCGGCGAGTTAAAGAGTTCTGTCGGTCATGTGTCACAAAAAGTACTGACCGCACAGCTCCGCGCCATGGAAGACAGCGGTTTACTGACCCGCACCGTATATGCGGAAGTTCCGCCAAGAGTCGAATATACATTAACGGAGCTCGGACAAAGTCTGAGCCCCGTTCTTGATTCCCTGCGTCATTGGGGTGAAAACTATCAGGCTAGATAGGACAGCTTCCATCCGAGACGATATCCGCATGCTTTGACTCGGCATCGTCCAAAGAAGCATACCCGTAAAACCTTGTCTCCGCCGCAATGATATCCCGCAGCAGATTCTCCCCATTTTGGTCCGCCTTCCTTGTATCATCAAGCATCAGCCCTAACGTTTTCATCGAATACGTCGTAAGCTCCGCCCTTAAATAGCTTTCCATCGAGGAACCTTCCTCCGGGCTGTCCTGTTCCGTGCGCAGCGCGCGTCCGTTCTTACGGATATTCGGATAATGTTCCATCATCCACGCATCCCATTTCAAGTGGATCCGAACGATCTCCTCCACCATATCCGTCTGCTCTTTCGTCGTTTCAGGCAGATGCTCTTTTACTTTCTCATATTCTTCGGGATAGGTGGTCTGCATCATCCTCGTATATTTTTCAAAATAAAAGTTCCTTCCCTCTTCAGTCAGGGCGCGCACACAATCCTCATAATAACTTTCAAGCAGTTCATCCGAATACACGACCCACTGACTCATCCTCATACGAAAAAACGTATCAGGATCGTCCTGGCAGGACGCTCTTCCGCCCGTATTGTATACATGCTGAAACATGTCCCATTCCAGTCTTGCAATGTCAAATATTTTTTGTTCCCGTTCTGATATTTCTGCCATCTTTGTCCTCATTCCCGCGTTGTTTTGCTATCCTCATTTCCTTCAAGAGTCCGAAACGCGCAGATACCGTTCTTTTGTGAACATTTCTGCGGAATCCATACTTTTCATCTTAATATGCATATCCCGTCGAAGCGAGCGGTATATAACTCCACTGCGTGTAGCCGGTCTTATCCGAACCGATCAGGAAATAGTTATAGACGACCTTCCCGTTCTGTCTGTCGTTTGTACAGTCCACATGATACCACTGATCATTCAGCATGACAATATTCCATGCGTGGTTGCTGCCTGTTCCGATATAACAGGGGATTCCCATTTCATCCATGAACTTCTGAAATAACAGCGCATAGCCGGTACACACTGTTGTATAGTGGTATAATCCGTCATAACCGGAACGTTCATCCGCCTCATTATATACCGTATCGAACGAGTAAGAAATCGTACGGCACAGATAATCATGCACGGCACGAACCTTGTCATAATCCGTTCCCTTGTTAAAAATCGGCAGAAGCTGTCCGACCATCGCATCGACCGCCTCTTCCTCCGCATTCGTACTTAGTCTCTCAAAAGTCAGATCCCACCGATTCCGCGATCTCCGCGTCAGTTTCGCCCCGCTGATCAGACACCGTTCATAATCGCGAAGCTCTAGTTCAACCAATCTGACCGCCTCATCCCAAATCTCCGAGGTCACATCAAAATCCGCATAAAATTCAATCTTTCTCACGTAACAATCAGCCGCCGTCTGAACGGCAGCCGCCGCCTCGCCCGGATAGTTCAGGTATACCTGCATTGTATCGCGCCTTAAAACAGAAGTTGCCGTAACGCCTGCGTTCTCCGGTCTGCTCGCCGCTGAACCGGGCGTGACCCCAAGCCGTCCCTCCCGTCTCCCGAGCGTGATATAATGCTGATACAGTGCCGCCTCATTATATCCGTATGCCGCCACCACATCAGGATATGCCGCCGCATAGAATACCGGATCAAAGTCTGCGCAGCCCTGTCTTCCTTCTGCCCTGCCGCATGTCACATAATGCTGATACAGCGCTGCCTCACTCGTGCCAAGTACCGCCACCACATCGGGATACGCCGCCGCATAGTATTCCGCGTCAAACAGCCCCCCGTCCGGCATGACTTTCGTCTGTGCCTGTGCATTCATCCCTGACAGGAAAAAAACAGCGATCAAAACCGCTGTAATGGATATGAAATTTCGATATGCCCTTTTCATCACACACCTCCTACATCATAAACCCACTCTAAATGGCAATTGAAATAAGTTATTTTCTTTTGTTCTTAATTATAGCGGATTTTACAAAAAAAAGAAACCCGCCGCGGGTTCTTTTTTCGGATTCATTACCTCTTTCTTGTAACCGGTTTCCTTATCAGCCTTCCCAGACTGACCACCGCCTGTTGGATCACCAGCACTACGGTATTATCCGCCACAAATCCCAATATCAAACAGACAATGACCGCTGTCAGCACCGTCAGCGCAATTCCGCCGATGCATCCAAACCGGAGCGGCTGTAACCCGATTTTTCCCCAAGTCACCACAAACAACCCATACCAGTGAACTAATATGATAGAATAGCTGTATTTTGACAATGTCTGCACTACAAATTGAAATTTTCCCTTCAGGTGCCCCTCAAGCTTCGATAACAGGATCAACACTGCCCCGGCAAAAAACACCATCACCGGCGCCGTATTCACAACATAACCTTTTAGCGAGTCATCCATGATCATGACCACCGCTGTGATCACCGCGGATACCGCCCCGAACATGAGCACCATACGCTCCATCCATATTGTTCTCCGCTCCGTAATGATATAGCCTAAAATAAATACGCCCTCCCAGCTTGCCAGATTCAGGGTAAAGCCGGTCTGCACGCCTGTAAGCGGCAGATAAGCCGCTATCATTTCTTCCGCCAGAATCAGGAAAAACAGGACCGTGACGGAACCGTCCTTCAAATTTTTTACCATCACCCGGATAAACGGAGCTGTCACGTACAAAGAGATCAATATGTAAATGAGCCAATAATGCGGTACGATTCCGGACGCCCCTGACAGGATCTGCAGAGCGCCCTCTTTCAGATTTCTCGGCGGTATCAGGCTGATCTGCCCGGATATACTTAAAAAGATTACATAATATACCACCATCGGGAGCACCACTTTCACAAACCGCCTGACATAAAATGCTCCTAAAGATTCTTCTTTATCGGATGACAGCAAAAGGGAGCCGGAGATCATTACATAAAGCGGATTACAGACCATACCGATTCCGGCGCACGCCAAAAGCAAATTTATTTTCCACGGCGCCGCATCTGCATCCGCCTGCATGGAACAGGCATGTGTCAGGATCACCATGACTGCGGCAAAAATGCGGGCATAATCCAGATAAACTTTCCTGCTTCCCGTCACATTCCTCCCGCAAAACATGCGGACTGCATACTCACGTAAACTCGTACCCTTACCGGCACTTCCATGAGCCAGTCCCGTCAGGATCAAAAATACCGGCATCACCAAAAACATTTTGCGGCACACATACAGGGTATCCTGCAAGTTTCCCCGCCATTCACAGTACAGCAGGACACCGGTTCCCAAAAGCAGCATGGCTGCCGCGATGATCATCCCTCTTTTGATCTGTTCCTGTGTAAGTACTTTCATTGCTGCTCCCCTTTATCGTTAAGTACATAATACAAGATAATATTTTTTTTGCATTTCTAAGGAAACACTGATTAAATCAGTGTTTCCTTAGAGCCTTTGGCGGATGCGCACGGATTTGCAGCGGTTTATGCTGCTTCGCAGCGCAAATCCGGCGCGGAAACGCTTTAATCAGCGTTTCCCTAAAATAAAATGATTACCCTGATTAAAATCCCATATCACTTCTGTATTTTTACATATTACCATTTTTTACTACTTTTTACAATCTCCCCTGCTTTCCAGTCAACTGACAGATTTTTATTCTATAACTATCCAGAACGTGTAAATATCAAAGGGGCAGGATAGCCCGCCCCTCTGTATGATCCAATCAGTTTAATTTTTTTATTTCCCGATTGAAACAGGATGCCATACTCACCGTAAAGCCGCATATTCCGGTACATAAAAACATTGCCGCCATGCCGCTTCCGGCGTTGTCCCCCACAATTGTTCCCAGCATCCCTGCCAGTCTGTTTCCGGAAGCCATAAAAGGCTCAAAGACGTAATCTGCCAGCCAGCCTCCGAGGATAATGCCAACCGGAATCGTGCTGTACTGAATGGCATTCCTGACTGCAAACACCCTCCCCTGCATGGCAGCGGGTATCTTCCGGTACAATATCGTATTTTGGTTTGCCATGATGAACGGAATCGGCAGACTGGCACAGACCGCAGCAGCCGACCACCAGAATACATTTTTCCCGACTGCCATCAGCAAGTCCCCAAACAGAAAAGACAGTGCCGCCGAAACATAAATTGCCACGGCCTTATGACGGCTCTCTTTTTTCACGGAAACAATAATGCCCCCGGCAATCCCGCCTGCCCCCATGCAGGCATTTACAATTCCAAGCGTAACGCTGTTCCCGGAGCTTCTTGTCAGGATCATCGGTGATAAAATATTCTCATAGGTCAGTCTGGAGCAGAAATTGATCAGCGCCATGGTCAGCATCATATATAAAATGCCCTTTTCCGTTTTCAGAAAGGCAAAGCCCTCCGCTACCCCCGCAAAAGGGGAATCGTATGTCTTTTCCTGCTCCCCTTCCGGTATGATGATATAAAACAGCAGCACGCAAAACGCAAATGCAAAGCTCGCAAGATCAACCAGCAGGATAACCGGAAGCCCTCCTGCCGCAAAAAGGAATGCCGCCAGCATAGGGCTGAATGCCACGATCAAATTGCCGGAAAAGGAGTTCATCCCGCTCACATTGGAGATCTTCTCCTTTGGCACAAGCCGCCCCACTGCCACTGCGGATGCGGGCTGCTGGAATGCGTTCGTTATGCCTACAACCGCATTGACGACATAGATATTCCAGACCGCAAGCCGCCCCATAAGCAGGAATGCCAACACCGCAAGTGAACAGGCTGCCGCAACGCTGTCCGCCGCCAGCATGATTGTTTTTTTATTATGCCTGTCTACAAAGCTGCCAACAAACAGGCTTAAAATGACATACGGCACATAATTACAGAATGACATCAGGGAAACGGACATGGCAGAATGGCTCTGCCCATACGCCCACAAGACAAGCGCAAACCCGGTCATGGAGCTGCCAAGCCCCGAAACACTCTGACTCAGCCACAAAATAATATATTTCTTAAATAATTTTTCTTCCATTGAATTTTCTCCATTCTATTCTTCATTTTTCAGAATAAAAAGTACAAAATCCAATGTGGACGATCGCTTTTACCTCTGTACAAATTTCGTCCAGACACCAGACTTTGTACAGAGTCCTTTGTTTAAGTCAATCACTAAATGGCAAAGCATTTTCCCCACCTCCTCGTCTTTCTTGTAGGATAGTATAAAATAAAAATCTTTGATTTTCAATCTCTATTCTTATTTGAGCCGCCAAAGGCGGCATGGGATTAGTATGAAAAGATTTCAACAAAAAACGCCGCAGCGTTTGACAGATGCGGTGGGAATCTGCTACAACTTTCCCGCTTGCCCCCTAAAAAAACAGAGGCGATAATCGCCATTCACATTTCCTTTTTCTTACGCCCTGTACTTTCTCAAAATACCAAGCTCATAGATGACCATTGCCGCAATGGAAGCAAACATCGCTCCCAAAATACTGATCATGATAAACGGCGAATTCTGACTGCCTGTCAAAAGCGGCAGACCGAGCAAAATGAATACTGCTCCAAAGACACGCCAAAGCCTTCCAAGCGCGCGGTTATATCCGGTTACATCCGTAATTGGCACCACCTTTGCATTTGCCCAAAAGCCAAACGCCCTTTCTTTCTTGCTGAGTGATACATAAATGCCAAGCACAATGAACGCAGCCCCAAACACCGCCCATACTGCAAACCCAATAATCCCTCCCGCCATTTTTTACGCCTCCTGCCTCAAAAGCTAACATTTTGACAACAATATCCTCATCTGCATGATGTTCATTTAAGAATATGCACACCACTTTTCGCCAGCCCGATACCGGTTACCTCATGTACAGTCCCGTCAGCAGCAGCTCTTCATCAAAGATCAGGGTATACGTCACACTTATCTTTTCATAAGAAGCGCTGATCTCAACCACCGCCACATGCTGTCCCTGTTGAATCACCTCTGTGACATAGGCGTTTCCCCAAGCCACAAAAACGCCAAAATCTTCAGCAGTGTACTGTTTGGCTTCATTCAGGACTTCCCTTGTCAGCACGTTTGCCGCATCCTCCCGCATCAATGCGCACAACGCATCATAGTCATCCGCATCCACACAACCGATCACCTGTTTAGCCTGTTCAATAACCGCCTGTTCAGAAAATCTGTTGCTATCTCCGACTCTCCCGGACTTTGGAAGAAACCACCACAGCACCGCTGCCGCCAAAGCCAGTATGATGACGATTACCAAAATACATTTTGCATATGCCTCATACTTCCCGCGTTTTTTATCCTTTTCCGTTATGTCTGCATTGAATTCCGCCGCAACAGCGTCCGGCGTACCGATCGCATCCAAAATGTGTTCGAGTGTTTCTCCTTTTTCAAGTGCAGCATCAATATCAGCACGAAGCTGCTTCACGATTTCCTTTTTCTTTGCGGCGCTGCACCGGAGTTTCCTTCTGATTGCATTCAGATACTTTCTTTGATCCATCCCTATCTCCCGTCCTTTCTCATTGTTGCCCCGTTTCCAAAATCACATCCACACAGTTAGAAAAACGTTTCCACAATGCTGCAGCATCCTGCAGCGTGTGCTCTCCCGCCCCGGATATTTTATAATATTTTTTGGAAAGCTCCCTGCCCTGCGGCGTACTCCATCTGCTTGTCACAAGACCTTCCTCTTCCAAACGGTACAGGATCGGGTAAAGCGTCCCTTCCTTTAGGGAAAACAGCTCTCCCCCTTTGTCTCTTAATTCCGTGATCAGCTGATAGCCGTACTTCTCACTGCCCTCTAAAAGCTTCAATATCAGAATCTCCAAAACTCCTTTTTTCATTTGTCGTTCATATCGCTCGTTCAATGTATCACCACTTTCCTTTCATGCCATCACTTCTTTTTACTATCTGGTCACTGCTGTCTTTCTTCCTGTACGCACTTTCTCTTTCCGTCGCTGTCAAATACCTGTTTCAGTGCCTTCTCTACAAAGAAGACCGGTATGATCAAACCGATGCATTCAAACGTGCACGTGACTCCGCCGACTATTCCGACCGCAGCTTCGCCTGCGTCAGTCACAAACAACATCGGGATGACGGATACCGGAATGAGAAAAATGCCTGACCAGTACCACCATTTTCCAAAACAGTGATGCGCAAACTGCCATGTATCCTGATTTTTCATTGACATATTCGTCCGGTATCCGAAAAGCGGATTGATCTCTTTCGGCGCCCATTTTAGAAATATCTTTCCGAACCCGATCATTATTAGCGGAATCATCAGGTTCATGATCAGCATAAAAATCCAAAATCCCATGTTCATCCCCCGCTTTCGTTCATATTATTACTGCTTTCATTATTGATCATTTCGTATCTGCTTTGTCTTTTTCAATTATTTAGTATTACTAAGCATATAATAATGCAAATGCGCGGCTGTGTCAAGAAAAACATCCGCGCATTGCAAAGTAAATCTATTTATCTTTTACTCGTCTTATTTTTTCTTCTTCCTCTCCTGCGATAGTTTTTCGCAACAGCCAATGCAAAGAGTATGATACACAGGCATACTGCATTCCATTGTCACGTCGGTCCCCCCGGACACTGCCACGATTTCTACTTCCGCTTTCGCCGTAAGCAGCAGCACGGGCGTGGCATTTCCCGCTTCACGCAGCTTCTTAAGCACGGTAAGACCGTCCATCCCCGGCATCATAATGTCAAGCACGATCACGTCATATCCGGTGCATCGTACCGCATCCCACGCACTGATCCCGTCAAAAACAATATCCACCAAAAAGCAGCTTCGTTCTAAAAGCACTTTCAGCGCTTTTGCAATTTCAATCTCATCGTCTGCGATCAGCACTCTCATCAGACAGCCCCTTTTTTAGTTCATCATTTCTGTTTTGACAGCAGTTCAAAAAAATCTTCCGCCGGCATCGGCTTCGCATAATAATATCCCTGTACCTGATCACAGCCGATCTGCCGCAAAAGTTCGATCTGTTCCTTCGTCTCAACCCCTTCTGCAACAAGTCCCAGATTCAGCTTATCCGCCATGAGCACAACCTGCTCGAGGATCAGTCTTCCTTTCGCGGAAAGGATCATATTCTCGATAAATTTTTTATCCAGTTTGATCACATCAAACGGCGTCTCCAGTAAAATATTCAGCGAGGAATACCCGCTTCCGAAATCATCCATCAAAAGTTTGAATCCCTCTTCTTTGAGTTCCATCGCTTTTAGGCTGATCTGCTGATCGTCTGCCGTCTCGGTAATTTCCAATTCCAAAAGTTCCTTTGGAATCCCGCTGTTTTCGATCAATCCGGAAAGGAACTCCACACACTCATGATCCTGTAAATGAATGCGGGATACATTCACGGATACCGGGCACCGCGGCATCCCTGCATCCATACACCGTTTCATAAACTGGCACGCTTCATTCCAAATATAATAATCGACCTCTTTGATAAATCCGTTTTCCTCAATGACCGGAATAAACTGATTCGGGTAGATCATCCCGCGCTCCGGATTCTGCCAGCGCACCAACGCCTCCGCACCGATGATCTCATTCTGGGAAATACTGTATTTCGGCTGAAGATACATGACAAACTGCCGCTCTGCGATCGCGGCCTGCATATTCTCTTCAATAAACTTCCTGTTATACAGCAGATCCTTAAACTGTTCTTTATAAAAAAGAATATTACTTAATACATTCTTTTTGGCTGCCTTGCGAGCCATCGCCGCGCGGTCCTCCATCTGCCGAAGCTCCATTTCACGATCTTCCACCATGTAAACGCCATAGGACATCTGCAGCTTCACGTTCTTGAAATAGTTGATCCTCGAATCGATCCCGCGGATAAACGCGACAAGCTCTTCTTCTTTTTCATACTCCGTAACAACCATAAACACATCGCTCCGCAGATTGACAAAATACTGTTCCGGATGGCAGCTTTCTCCCAATTGATTCAGGACAAAATCTAAAATCTCATCGCCAAACTTCTCTCCGTATAGATCATTGATGATCTTGAATTTGCGAATATCAAATTGGATGAATCCGATTTTTTTATCTGAAGCATGAACCAGATTATTCACATTTCTCTGAAAACGATTCAGCTTTCCCATCCGTTTTAAGACACTTTGCAGCTCATCGTTATGCGGAATATCTTCCGGCCGGATGCTGCTTTCCGTCTTGTCTTTCAGATAATCTGCAAGCATCTCTTCCAACAGCTCAATGCTGATATTCATCGCTCTCGGACACCTCTGTAAGATCAGTCCTTCCTTTCTGATCGCGGCAAGTCCGTCCGGCTTTGAAATGTCTTTACCCAAAATGTCACGACAACAAATATCTCCATCCATCACTTTTGCGAAGCGCTTGATAAATTCATCCGTCTTTTTATTTCCATAAATCTCCTGTTCCTTATCCTGCGGATCATAAAACCCAAGCGCCATACCAAGTACGAGAAGCGCTGCCGTGATACAGCCGCAGATTCCTCCCTGCCTCATGCCCCCGCCAAAACAGGTACTGATCTTAAAAGCTGTCTTAAGATCCAGCCCCAGCTCTTCCGCAAATGCACCGAACAGTGCCTGTGAACAATGATAACCCTGATGCAATAACTCATACGATTTTTCTTTATGCGTCATCTATCCCCATCCCCCTAAAACACTTTTCCCCATCTGCAAAATCTGCCGTAATTTCAGAAGAATCCGCCCAAGGCGGATTCTTCCATATGTTCAAGATTTTTTTGAATGCCCTGCGTTTTTTATCCGATGGAATCGTACAGACTCATCATCGGCGACAGGATTGCAAATACCATAACACCTACAATGACTGCCATTACAATAATGATCATCGGTTCCATGACCGCCATCAGGGACTGTACTGCCATCTCAACTTCTTCGTCATAATAATCCGCAAGCTTCGTCAGCATATCTTCCGTATTACCGGATTCCTCTCCGATCCTCGTCATATGATATACCATAGGCGGAAACAGTCCGCATGTCTCAAGCGGCTGCGAGAGCGGCACACCGAGCGTGATCTGATCCTTCACGTCAAGCAGCGCCTCTTTATACCAGATATTCTGCATCGTATTTGACACGATTCCCACGGCTTCCGTCAGCGGAACACCCGCTGCCATCAGCGTGCTTAAAGTACGCGCCATCATGGAAGAGGCTTCCTTTTGCTTTAAGTTCTTCATTGCCGGAATGAGTAATGCCATCTTGCCGAACACATGCTTACCGGAATTTGTCTTCGAGTACATCTTAAGCAGCACGATCACGGCAACCACAGCAGCAAGAACCATATACCAATATGCCTTTAGAAAATCGCTCGCCGCCACCATGATCTTTGTGATCGTCGGCAGTTCGGTTCCGAGATCATTAAACATTCCCGTATAGGACGGAATCACGACAACAAGCATGACGACCATAACCGCGATCGCTACCACGATCAATACAACCGGATAGATCATCGCTTTTTTGATCAACGCCTTGGTCTTTGCCGCCTTTTCAAAATGCGCTGCCATACGCTCCATCGCAACATCAAGCGAACCGGATGCCTCACCTGCCTGCGTCATGCTGACGAGCAGGTTCGGGAATACTTTCGGATGCTTTGCAAACGCTTCCGCAAGGGGCTCACCTTTTTCCACATCGACACGGACGCCGACGATCGCCTTTTGAAGTTTTTTATTTTCCGTCTGCTCTCCAAGCATTTTCAGCGCATCAATGATCGTGACACCCGCCTTAGTCATACTGACGAACTGACGGCAGAATACACTCAAGTCTCTTGGCTTTGGCGCGCCGCCGATATCTATGTTGATATCCTTCGTGAGCATGCTCTGCCTCGAAAGGGAAACCACCATCATGCCGCGGTTCCTGATCTCGGCAAGTGCCTTTGCCTCCGTCTCCGCCTCAATACTTCCCTTGATCTCTTTGCCTGCCTTATTGACCGCTACATAGCCAAAGCTTTCCATATCGTACTCCTTTGTCCGCTAAAGATATCCTGTCCTATAGATCAAACGATACTCTCATCATTTCGTGATACGAAGTTATGCCGTCAACCACATATTCGGACGCACTCATATGCAGCGTGTGCATCCCGTCTAAGAGCGCCTGTTCCTTTATGTCTTCCGCGCCCCCGCCTTTTACAATGATCGATTTCAGCTTTTGGGACATTTCCAATATTTCGTAAACACCGATACGTCCCTTATATCCGGTCTGGTCACACTTCGGACACCCGCAGGGCTTATAGATCGTCAACGGCTGCTCTGCAGACACGCCAAGCTGTTCCTTTTCTTCCTCTGTTGCCTCATAGGGCTTTTTACAGTCGGGGCACAGCCTCCTGACCAGACGTTGGGCAATGATGCCGACAACGGAGTCCGCGATCAGGTATGGTTCGATTCCCATGTCGATCAGACGCGTGACGCTGCCCGCTGCCGAATTCGTATGAAGCGTGCTCACGACCAAATGCCCGGTAATAGAAGCCTGAACGGCAATACCGGCTGTCTCCGTATCACGGATCTCACCGATCATAATGATATCAGGGTCCTGACGCAGAATCGAACGCAGCGCCGACGCAAATGTCAGGTCTGCTTTATTGTTGACCTGTACCTGATTGATGCCGTTGATATTCGCCTCGACCGGATCCTCAACTGTGATAATGTTAACGTCTTCCGTATTCAGTTCGCTGAGTGCGGTATAAAGTGTCGTAGACTTACCGCTTCCGGTTGGTCCCGTTACCAGTATGATGCCATGCGGGTTACGCATAATGTGGTCAAACTGCTTTAATTCGCCTTCTTTTAGTCCAAGCTGGCTTTTATTTCTCGACAGCGCAGTCTTACTTGTCAGACGCATAACGACTTTCTCGCCGTATACCGTCGGCAGTATGGAAACACGGATATCGTATTCCATTCTGTCCACGATCGAAGTAATACGCCCGTCCTGCGGTTTTCTTTTCTCAGAAATGTCCATGCCGCCGATGATCTTAATACGCGCGATCAGCGCCGGCAGAATTGCGGTAGAATAGCTCGCCCTCTCATAAAGTGCGCCATCAATACGGTAGCGGATGCGCACCTTGCGCTCAAGCGGCTCTATATGGATATCGGAAGCACGCTGACGCACTGCCTTCTCGATCATCTCGTTTACCAGAACAACAATCGGCGAATTGTTGATGTCCTCGTTTAACAATTCCTCCTCGACATCGTTCTCCTTCTGTTCGCGCTCTTTCGCATATTGCTCAAGTGCCTCATCCACATCACTTCCGCCATAAAGACGGTCCAGTGCAAGCATAATGCTGTGCTGCGTCGCGATCGCAGGTTCCACCTGCAGATTCGTGATAATGGAAATATCATCCATTGCGGAGAAGTCCATTGGATCCGCCATCGCTACAAGCAGTACATTCATGTTGTTCGGGTCGATCGCGTAGGGGATCATTTTCTTGCTTCGCAGCATATGCTGGGGAACCAGATTTAAGACCTCTTCCGGAATGGAAATGCTCTGGATATCGATCATTTCCATTCCCAGCTGTTCCGCAAGCAGACGTGCCAACACTTCATCATTGACGATCCCTTCCTCAACAAGCGTTTCCCCAAGCTTTCTTCCGCTCGTTTTCTGAAGTTCCAAGCCTCTTTGCAGATCTTCCTGCGTGATGACGCCAGCGTCTACGAGCATATCACCGATTCTTATTTTTTTTCTTAATCCAACCATAATAAGCCCTGCTTTATGTTAATAATTTGTTAAAAAAGAAAGAAATTCTACTTTTTATGATAGCACATGATTCCGGTTTTTTCCATGTAATTTTTCTCTCAATTCCCCGATCTCGTCAAAGACAAGATCGTTCAAGACACGGATATAAGTTCCCTTCATTCCTGACGAGCGGGACTCGATCACGCCCGCACTCTCAAACTTTCGCAGCGCATTGACGATCACGGAACGCGTAATACCGACACGGTCTGCGATCTTGCTCGCGACCAGAATCCCCTCCATACCTCCAAGCTCATCAAAGATATGCACGACCGCCTCCTGCTCCGATGTGGAAAGCGTATTGATCGCCGAACGCACAACCTGCGTTTTGCGTTCTTCCTCTGCATTCTCTTCATTGACGGAGCGCAGCATCTCTAAGCCGACCACAGTCGTACCATATTCACATAAAATGATATCGTCAATATCATATACACCGTCACTCTTATATAAAAACAACGTACCAAGCCGCTCTCCCGCGATCTCGATCGGCGCGATGATACCCTGAAACCGGGTCGTATCGATTCCCTCAAACCCAAGCGTCTCCAGATTCACATTTTCCTTGGTGGAAAGTACGGAAAGCATTCGTTCATTTAAGAGCGGATCCACAAAACGGCCGACCTCGCCCACGATCAGTTCCGTGATATTCCCAATTCCCGGATAACTGCCGATACCAAGCACTTTTCCTTTCCTGCTGATCACAAGCACATTCGACTGTAAGATATCCTGCATGACATTACAGATATCGCTGAACACAACTTTGCTGGAATTGTTGTTATGTAACAGCTTCCCTATTTTTCTTGTTTTATCCAGCAATTGCACACTACTCATGAAACTCTCCTCATCTTTTGCGATAAATCCCTTAAATTTTCTGACAAAAAAGCCTTATGCACGATAATTGTAGCATAAGGCCTTGATTTTGTCCACTATTAACTGGCTTCGTTCTTTACCTTCTCCGCCGGTGCTTCCGGTTTCTGCCATGACATATAGTCACAATCCGGATATCCAAGACAGCCATAATATTTTCTTCCCTTGCGTGTACGCTTGATCGCAAGGTCTTTTCCGCATTTCGGACACGGCACGCCGATCTTTTCAAAATAAGGTTTCGTGTTCCGGCATTCCGGGAAGCCGGGACATGCAAGGAATTTGCCGTGCGGACCGTATTTGATCACCATCCTGCGTCCGCAGAATTCACAGTCCTCGTCAGCCTCTTCATCGGCGATCTCCACTTCCGAAAGCTCCTGCTCCGCCTGCTTTACCGCCTCATCCAAATCCGGGTAAAAATTGGAAACGACGGTCTTCCAGTTCACATTTCCCTCTTCAATGCCGTCTAAGAGCATCTCCATGTTGGCAGTAAAATTCACGTCTACGATCGTCGGAAACGCATCCTTCATCATATGGTTGACGACTTCGCCAAGCTCGGTCACATACAGATTCTTATTCTCTTTTACGATATAGCGCCGTGCAAGGATCGTCGTGATCGTCGGCGCATACGTACTCGGTCTTCCAATGCCAAGTTCTTCCAATGCCCGCACAAGCGTTGCCTCCGTATAATGTGCCGGCGGCTGTGTGAAATGCTGTTTCTCTTCAAAATTCAGAAATGCCAGCTTTGAGCTGCGGTCAAGGCTCTTCATCAGCATATTGTTTTCTTCTTTTTCCTCTTCATCATGCGCATAGACGCTTAAGCATCCGTCAAAAACAAGCTTGGATGCCGAAACATGAAACCGGTAATCACCCGCCGCAATGCGCACGGAAGTCGTCTCATAGCGCGCCGGCGCCATACGGCTTGCAACAAACCGCTTCCAGATGAGCTGATAAAGCCGGAACAAATCTCTCGGAAGCGAATCTTTTAACAGGACGGGCACGCGGGAGATATCGGTCGGCCGGATCGCCTCATGCGCATCCTGAATCTTGCGGTCTGTTTTTTTCTCGCCGGCATCTTCCTTCCGGTTGTACGCGCTTCCATACTGGGCTTCGATAAAATCGTATGCCATGCGCTCCGCTTCCTTGGAGACACGCGTGGAGTCCGTACGGAGATAGGTGATAAGCCCGATCGTTCCTATATCCTTGATATCAACTCCCTCATAGAGCTGCTGTGCAAGGCGCATAGTTTTTGCCGTAGAAAAATTAAGCACTTTGCTCGCTTCCTGCTGAAGCGTGGACGTTGTAAACGGCATCGGCGCTTTTTTCAGCCGCTCGCCCTTTTTTACCTCGTCTACCTCAAAGGGCACGCCTTTCAGCGTCTTCGTGATCTTCTGCATTTCCTCAGCAGAATGAATGTCAATCTTTCCGTTTTTGTCGCCATAGAACTTCGCAATCAGCGGTCTTCTCTCCCCCTGTACGCTGAGAACCGCATCCAAAGACCAGTATTCTTCCGGGACAAACGCATTGATCTCTTCTTCTCTGTCGCTGATAATGCGAAGCGCAACCGACTGTACGCGCCCGGCGCTTAATCCCCGCTTTACCTTCGCCCAGAGCAGCGGCGAGATCCGGTATCCTACCATACGGTCGAGGCAGCGGCGTGCCTGTTGCGCATCCACCAAAGCAAGATTGATCTCACGCGGATGCTTAAATGATTCTTTGACCGCATTTTTCGTGATCTCATTAAATGTAATACGATATACTTTTTTATTTTCCAGCTTGAGCGCGGCGATCAGATGCCAAGAAATTGCCTCCCCCTCCCGGTCCGGGTCGGTAGCAAGAAAGATCTTATCCGCTTTTTTGACCTCTTTCCTGAGCGCTGCAAGAATGTCACCTTTTCCCCTGATCGTAATATACTGTGGTTCATAGTCATGCTCCACATCCACACCGAGCCTGCTTTTCGGAAGATCCCTGACATGCCCGTTGCTTGCCATAACCTCATAATTCGCTCCAAGAAATTTTTTGATGGTCTTCACCTTTGCAGGTGACTCCACGATTACCAGATTTTTTGCCATTTCTCTTCCCCTGTTCACTTTCCTTTGGCTTCCTCTGTATCAGAAAGCTTGTTACCCCCTGAACATCAAATTCCTCATTACTGCGGAAACAATGCCCTTGTCTCTACTAATATAAGAAGTAACGCGTACGACTATACACTAAATCTTATGCTGTTTCAAGGGAATTTTGAAAATTTCAGAAAATTTTTCTTTCACCATTTCAGACATGCAGACTGCAGCGGCACAAACAATCAATAAGAAGAATGCCTGCTCTTCGTATTCTTCGGCGTGAAGCCGGAAATCACTTATCGAGGTATTTTCGAGCTTAGTGATTTCCCTCACGCTTCCATGCCGCCCCTGTAATACCGCCCCTGCCTTAACACTGCCCTGCCGCTGATGCACAGATGCATGAGCGATTCAGAAAATATCCCCGGAGAAAGCACACTCCTGCTCATCAGCATGTCCACGGTCTGTCCATCCTCCGATAAAAGCGCATAGATCAGGCGTTCCGCTTCTGTCCCGTGTTCAGGTTCAGCCTGAACCTTCGAGGTTTCACCCGGCCGCACGACTCCAGCCGTCCGCGCGTTTTCCGTCGCCCGCATTACTTTTGCAGTCCCCTTGGTCTCCGAACCGCAATCGGCACCGTATCTCCGTAGTTCTCTTAATTCCTCCAGCAGCTCTTCCGGTGACGTCGCAATGCCCGCGCCCTGTGCGATCAGTCTGTTACAGCCGCCGCTCAATGCGTCGGTCACTCTGCCCGGAAGCGCATAGACCTCCCGCCCCTGCTCTAACGCCGCGTCCACCGTAATGAGCGTTCCGCTTTTTTTGCGTGCTTCGATCACAAGAAGCAGGTCTGTAAGGCCGCTGATGATGCGGTTCCGCCTTGGAAAGAGCCCAGCGTGCGGAGACGTCCCCGGCGGGTATTCCGAAATCACGCCTCCCTGTGTCTGTATCTGTTCATAGATATCCCTGTTCTCTTCGGGATAGCAGACATCCGCGCCGCAGCCAAGCACGGCAAACGTTCTTCCGCCCGCTTCTATTGCCGCTTTGTGGCTGATCCCGTCAATACCTAGCGCCATACCGCTGATGATCTGCACTCCTGCCTTCGCAAGTGTATAAGAGAACTTGCGCGCTGTATATCGTCCGTAGTCGGAACAGAGACGTGCGCCGACGATGCCGACGCTTGGACCAGCCTCGTCAGGAATGCCGCCTTTTACATACAAAATGCGCGGCGGATCAGGAATGGCACGCAGACGGTTCGGATATGATTCATCCTCATAGCGGACCGGATGGATTCCCCGTGCTGTCATATCCTCATAAAGCTGCCACGGCTCATATCTTGAGTCCGTCTGGTATTCACGCAATTTTTCCGCCTGTGCCGCCGTAAGCAGTCTGCTCTGTGCAAGTCCTGAAATCTCACTCTCCGGCAGCCGGTACAATTGTTCCGCGCTTTGATACTCGGCTAACAGATGCTTGATACAGACTGGCCCGATCGTCGGAATCCGGTCAAGCCAGCAGGCATAAACCGTTTCTGAAAGATGACCCTTGTTCTGATCACTAAATTTTTTTGCTGCGCCGTCACAGCATCCCAAAACACTATTTTGATTGTTATGTAAATCCATGTTGCCTCTCCTTTTCTATTTAATATTCATGCAATTGCGAAACACCCTTTGATAACGTATACCATTGTGCAAAATATACAATCCCAATCCTTTATTTGGGTGTCTCGCTTTTCTCCTATTTGTTTTTTCTTTCTAAGATTCTGCTTTGCGTTACGGAAACGAGGCTCAAAGCTGTGTAAGCCGCATCCCCGGATCTGCTGCCCGGTAACACGCCGCCTCGCTGATGTGACGCTCAAGCACCTTTTCGCTTTCATCCAGATCGGCGATCGTGCGCGCCAGCCGGATAATGCGGTGGTAAGCTCTTGCGCTTAAGCCCATTGTCAAAAAGAGCTGCTCCAGCATTCTTAATTCTCTCTCACCAAGCTCCACATAGCGCCTCAGCTCCCCCGCTTTCAGATCGGTATTAAAGCGGTACGGTGTTCCCCTGAAACGATGCTCCTGCCGCTCTCTCGCCGCCATAACACGCCCCCTTATCGCGGCCGAGCTTTCATTGTTCTGTCCTGCCGAAATCTCTGCGATGGTAAGGCGCGGAGCCTCGACACAGAGATCGATCCTGTCCAGAATCGGTCCTGAAACCCGCGAAAGATAACGGCGGATCTCCCCAGGTGTGCAATGGCACTTATTATGATCAGGATAATAACCGCAGGGACAGGGATTCATCGCCGCCACCAGCATAAAATCCGCCGGATATGTATAACTCGCGCAGCTCCTCGCAATATGTATCTGCTTATCTTCCAGCGGCTGCCGCATGATGTCTATGACCTCTCTTCCAAACTCGGGAAGTTCATCCAGAAAAAGCACACCCCTGTGCGCAAGACTGATCACACCCGGAAGAGGGATCCTGCCGCCGCCCGAAAGCGCCTGCTTAGAAATCGTATGATGTGGATTTAAGAATGGACGTTTTGTGATAAGCGCCTCTCCTGCATGAAGCAGTCCCGAAACACTATAGATCTTTGAGACCTCCAGACTTTCTTCAAAAGAAAGCGGTGGAAGAATAGATGGGATTCTCTTTGCGATCATCGTTTTCCCGGAGCCCGGCGGTCCGATCAGCATGAGATGGTGAAAACCTGCCGCTGCAATCTCGGCTGCCCTGCGCACGGCCGGCTGTCCGTTGACATCGGAAAAATCAGGCTCCTGTCCTGAGCCGCCGTCCGGCGGCGATGTGTTTTGTTTCTCATATGGGAGCTGCCTCTCGCGCTCACCAGGCGATTGACATAAATAATCGCACAGTTGTTTCATACTTTCGACCCCCACGATCCGCACCCCTTGTACCACGCATGCTTCCTGCGCATTTTCTTTCGGAACGATACAGATACCGATTCCCTTTTCCCGCGCTTTCAACACGATCGGCAAAACGCCCCGCACCGCTTTTATCTCCCCGTTTAAGCCCAGTTCTCCCAAAAAGAGCATATCCTCAGAAGCCTCTTTTGGAACAAGTTCCAACGCCTTAAGAACCCCCACTGCAACCGGAAGATCGTACGCGGTTCCCTCCTTACGAATATCCGCCGGAGAAAGATTTACGGTAATACGCACCGGCGGCACGCAGATTCCCGTATTTTTGAGTGCGACACGCACACGCTCCCTTGCCTCCCGCACTTCGCTTCCAAGCATCCCGACCATATCAAATCCCGGCAGGCTCTGTGCGGTATCCACCTCCACTCGGACAAGATAGCTTTCGATTCCGCTGAGACCTCCTGATAAAGTTGTCGTAAACACAGTTTGATCCTCCTTTACGTCAATGACATTTTATTTAGTTATCCAATATTTCATTTGGGAATATTTCGGCGAACGGCACTCCCGATCGGGGATGCCTGCCTTTCAGAAGAATGATCGTTCCGGCAGCCACAGACAGACTGCCGGATCAAAAAGTAATTCAGAACATGTCCTACAACAGCTTCATTGACATACCGTCCGGATCGGTTGCAAACTGGATCGCCATCTCACGGGTAATACGCCCCTCCATATAAAGCTGCTGGATCGCTTCGTCCATGGTGATCATTCCCATCTTACGGTTCGTCTGCATGACAGAGACAAGCTGATGGGACTTTCCTTCACGGATCAGGTTCCGCACGGCATGATTTGCATGCATGACCTCAAACGCTGCAACGCGGCTTCTGCCGTCCGCGGTCGGAATAAGCTGCTGCGAAACGACTGCCTCTATCACGTTTGAAAGCTGTACGCGGATCTGTTGCTGCTGATGAGGCGGAAATACGTCAATGACACGGTCGACCGTGCTCGCCGCACCGATCGTATGCAAGGTGGAAAGAACAAGATGCCCGGTCTCCGCCGCCGTAATCGCAACGCTGATCGTATCAAAATCACGCATCTCACCCACAAGAATCACGTCAGGGTCTTCACGCAGCGCAGCGCGCAGCGCATTGGCATAGCTCTGTGTATCCAGACCGATCTCGCGCTGATTTACCATCGAAAGCTTATGGGAATGCAGATACTCGATCGGATCTTCCAATGTGATGATATGTGCATCCCGCGTATTGTTGATCTTATCAATGACCGCCGCCAGTGTGGTGGATTTACCGCTTCCGGTCGGTCCCGTCACAAGTACCAGTCCTCTTTTACGCTGCGACAGCTCCACCACAGAGGGCGGCACGCCGAGGGACTCCGGCGCCGGGATCTCAGTACCGACCAAACGCAGGGCAACTGCAACAGAACCTCTCTGCTTATATGCGTTGACACGATAACGCCCGATATTCGGAATAGAAAATGACATATCGTACTCTCCCCGCTCCTCAAAACGCTGAAGCTGAAAGTCGCTCATAATATCTTCCACGACCCTGTGCGTGTCGGGTGGAAGCATACGTTCATAATCCATTGTGATCAGATCGCCGTTCACACGCATTTTTGGCGGCACGCCAACCGTAATATGTACATCGGAAGCACCTGCTTCCTTTGCTTTTGCAAGTACTTCCTCCACAGAAATAACTCCCATGACTGATTCCCCCGCTTCGTTTCTTTTTTATCGGTTCGATCCCATACCGGAATTCTGCCGCATCATACCCTTCTCTTTTTTAAAAATCACGGCCCGGAACATATTCTTCTTCGTCCGGGACCTCCACATATTCCGGCTCCTCAAATGCAAATCCGCTGCGCTTCAGCGCCGTGCTGTCGATCACATAACGGTTGTCCATCGTCTTCATGATATCCTTGATCTCAAGATCGCCATAGGCCATCTCATTGCTGAGATCCACGATCATATTCGTATCAAAAGTCAGTACCATCGGCCTTAAAATATTCTCATTATTCTGTGCAAGGACGAGTCCTTTTTCACCTGTGTTCAGCTCAACACAGCTTCCCGGGCCAAGAATGTTGATAGATCTGATCATCGCATCTACAACATCCGGATCGAACACGTCCGGATTTTCCATAAAGAGCTTCAGCGCCCTGACCTCCGATGCCGGTTCTCCCTCAAGCTGCATTGCCGTCATCTCATCATACGCATTCGCGACTAAAAGCACCTTCGCCCCCTGTACCAGCTTGATATCCGGATTAAAAATCCCTTTTTCAAAATTGCTCTGCATCTTCTGCGCCTGCACGCAGATCCGCTTCACACCCGGATTTGAAGAAAAGGTCTTTTCCACTAAATCAAACCCCTGAAGTTCATACCGCTCCACAACTTCCTCGTTCGATATCATTTCAGGCATGGTCTTTGCAAGCATGAGTTTCCCGACATCATGCACGACTGCCGCAACGACCGTATCAAGCTGCTCGTCGATCTTCATATTCATCACATGCGTGATCATTGCGCACAGAATCGCAACATTGAGGGCATGCTTGCACACATAATCCTCTTTGCTGCGCAGATTCTGTACGAAATTGATTTTTTTATCCAAATGACCGTAAGAACGGATCACGTTCGCCGTGATCACCTGCGTCTTCGTCGCGCGCTTCGTCTGAATGATCCTTGCAAGTTCATCGTCGATCGCATAGACATTCATCGTCTGGAAGCGTTCAAACTCTATATCATCTTTCGTCATCGGCGGAACAGGCTCAGCCGGCTCAAGAATAAAGATACCAATCAGTCCGAAATTCTTTACGGAATTGATACTCTGCGTGGTCAATTTGGAATTCCGTTCATATAAGAGAACACCTTCCTTACTGTAGATTGGCCTTGCCAGTCTCATACCCGCTTTTAACTCCGCCGTTCTAACAAATAACATTCCCGCTTCCCCCTCTATGTCCGCCTATGCCGTCTCTGCTCGTGTTCGGCATAGCAGATCAGCATCTTGTGTAATGCTTTTTTTTCAATTCGTGAGACGTAGCTTCTGGAAATCGAAAGCTTTTCGCCGATCTCACGCTGTGTCATCTCATGTCCGTCCAACAGTCCGTAACGCATAAAGATGATCTGTTGTTCCCGCCTGGTCAGACAATCCCTTAAATATCGCGGCAGTACTTTCAACCGCTCCTCTAACTCCATTCTCTCAACCACGTCCGTCTGCTCGTGTTCGATAATATCGAGCAGGCTGATCTCATTGCCTTCCTTATCGGAACCGATGGGCTCGTATATGGAAACCTCTCTGGAAATCTTTTTTCGGGAACGAAACATCATCAGAAGCTCGTTATCGATACAGCGCACCGCATAAGTTGCAAGTCTGCTGCCCTTCTCATGATTAAAACTGTCCACCGCCTTGATCAGCCCGATCGCGCCCGTGGAGATCAAATCGT
The DNA here is from genome assembly GCA_003979345.1 of Lachnospiraceae bacterium. Classification (GTDB taxonomy): domain Bacteria; phylum Bacillota; class Clostridia; order Lachnospirales; family Lachnospiraceae; genus DLAJ01. Next base: position 55,454 of record RYVZ01000014.1, on the reverse strand, counting down.
CCAACTCCTGCGACGGACTTTGGTACTTCCTGGCAACATGAGCGACAAGCCGAAGATTGCGTTCGATCAGAATCCGTCTCGCCTCTAAAGCTTCCTCGCCGCCCTCCCGCATCTGCCTAAGGTATCGGGTTTCCTCCTGCGCGGATAACGGTTTTTGAAACGTTTTCAAAAGAAGCCCCCAAAGTCAATTTGATATATTCTATGTGACCTTGGGATCGAAAGTGCCTTTCCACCATTTATTCCTGACACCAGAAAATCTGCAAAGCATGTCCTCCGATATCGGGACGTTACCTTTATTATACAAACCCCATTTATAAAGTGCAAGAAAAAACAAACGAAATCAACGTATTTTTTGTAAATTTTCACAATAAAATTTATAATTTTATTTGGACATCTTTGATTCTATTCGAAAGTCCCTGATTCTATTTGATAAAGTCAGCCATCACATAATTGCTGACATCCAATCCCCGTTCCGTGAGAAAAAAGAACCCGTCTTTATACTCAAGAAGTCCGTTTTTCATATGCTTTTTAAGAACGTCTCCATACACTTCATCAAGGCTTTTGCCAAATCTGGCATAAAACGCCTGCTCCGACACCCCCCGGATCAGTCTGAGTCCCAAAAACATCATCTCCGCCATGCAGTCTTCTTCGGAAAGCGCCTCCCGCTCTATAATGCCTTTTTCATACCGCGCCATATCCGGCGCATTCCGCAGCCGCACATCCTTCATCAATGAAGCCGCGCCGAGTCCGAATCCCAGATATTCCCCGCGCGTCCAGTAAGTCAGATTATGTCTGCATGCATAACCTTCCTTCGCGTAGTTGGAAATCTCATAGCGCTCATAGCCCTGCGCCCGCAAAAACGCCCCGGTCAGCGCATATAGCCGTCTGTCCGTCTCCTCGTCCACCGCGCCGTCCGGATACATCTCATAAAAAGGCGTTCCCTCCTCCACGATCAGACTGTAAACAGAAAGATGCTCCGGTTTCAGCGATACAGCCCGGTTTAGGGTATCACGAAAAGTCTGCTCCGTCTGTCCCGGGATTCCGCTCATCAGATCCAGATTACGGTTCTTAAATCCGAGCTGCTCCGTCCACTCCCACAGCCTGTATGCCTCAGCCGCTTTGTGAATGCGTCCGAGCGCGAGAAGCTCCCCGTCCTGAAAGGATTGCACGCCGATGCTGATCCGGTTGATACCGACGCTCTTTATGTTCGCAAGCTGCGTTTTGGTCACGGTTCCCGGATTCATTTCCATGGTGATTTCCGCGTCCGCGCAAACAGGAAGAACGGATTTGAGTTTACATAATACCATTTTTAATTGTCGGAAAGACAAAAGTGACGGCGTCCCGCCTCCGATAAAAACCGTTTTCGCCTCGTAATCCTGCAATTGTCCGCTATCGGCAGACGCCTGCATTTCACGAAGGAGCAAGTTGACATAATGTTCTATCTGTTCTTCGGATGCAGACGCCGACAGAAAATCACAATACAGGCATTTTCGCACGCAGAACGGAATATGAAGATAAATGGCAAGCGGCTTTTTCGCCGTTTCCGCCTGATTCATGACCGTGCCCCGGTCCTGCCCCGTCCTCATTTCAATCGTCATCCAGTTTCAAAACCGACATAAATGCTTTCTGCGGAATCTCGACACTGCCGATCTGACGCATACGTTTTTTGCCCTCTTTCTGCTTCTCCAGCAGCTTCTTTTTCCGCGTGATATCACCGCCATAACACTTGGCAAGCACGTCTTTGCGCATTGCCTTGACCGTCTCACGCGCAATGACTTTTCCGCCGACCGCAGCCTGGATCGGAATCTCGAATAAATGGCGCGGGATCTCTTCTTTGAGCTTCTCACACATCCTGCGTCCGCGCTCATAAGCGCTGTCCGCATGGACGATGAACGAGAGAGCGTCCACCTCCTCGCGGTTGATGAGGATGTCCAGTTTTACAAGCGAAGAACGCTCATAGCCCTTGATCTCATAGTCAAACGACGCATAGCCTCTTGAACGCGATTTTAAGGCGTCAAAAAAGTCATAGATGATCTCGTTTAACGGCAGATCATATTTTAAGAGCGCCCGTGTCGTCTCAATATATTCGGTGCTGACATATCTGCCGCGCCGCTCCTGACAGAGCTGCATGATCGAACCGATAAACTCCGTCGTCACCATAATCTCCGCGCTGACGACCGGCTCTTCCATATAATCGATTTCCGACGGATCGGGCAGATTAGACGGATTCGTCAGCTCGACCAGCTCCCCGTTCGTTTTATAAACACGATACACAACGCCGGGCGCCGTCGTCACCAGATCCAGATTATACTCGCGCTCCAGGCGCTCCTGAATGATCTCCAAATGAAGCAGTCCTAAAAAGCCGCATCGGAATCCAAAGCCGAGTGCTGCCGATGTCTCCGGTTCATACTGCAGCGATGCATCGTTTAACTGCAGCTTTTCCAGCGCGTCACGCAGATCCGGATATTTCGCGCCGTCAGCAGGATACAATCCGCAGAACACCATGGACTGTACTTTTTTATATCCCGGAAGGGGCTTATCGCAGGGCGCATCCGCATTCGTCACGGTATCGCCGACCTGTGTTTCTTTCAGATTTTTAATGGATGCCGTAATATAACCGACCATTCCTGCAGAAAGCTCCTCGCAGGCAATGAACTGTCCGGCGCCAAAATAACCGACTTCAACAACATCCTGCACTGCGCCGGTCGCCATCATTTTGATCCTCATGCCCTTTTTGACCGTGCCTTCTTTGATCCTGCAAAAAATAATAACACCTTTATATGAATCATAAACCGAATCAAAGATCAGCGCCTGAAGAGGGTTGTCCGCATGTCCCGCAGGCGCGGGCAGCTTGTGGACGACAGCCTCCAGCACATCGTCGATACCGATTCCGTTTTTGGCTGAAATGAGCGGCGCATCCTGCGCCTCCAGCCCGATCACATCCTCGATCTCATCTATGACACGCTGCGGCTCCGCGCTCGGAAGATCGATCTTGTTAATGACAGGAACCACCTCTAAATCGTGGTCGAGCGCCAGATAGACATTTGCAAGCGTCTGTGCTTCAATGCCCTGTGCCGCATCCACGACAAGAATCGCCCCGTCACATGCGGCAAGGCTTCTGCTGACCTCATAATTAAAATCTACATGACCCGGCGTATCGATCAGGTTTAAGATATATTCCTCCCCGTCTTTCGCTTTATAAACGGTTCTGACTGCCTGCGCTTTGATCGTGATGCCCCTCTCACGCTCCAAATCCATATTGTCAAGCACCTGCGCCTGCATCTCCCGCTCAGTCAAAAGCCCCGTCCGCTCGATGATGCGGTCTGCAAGCGTGGACTTCCCGTGGTCGATATGAGCTACAATGCAAAAATTCCGAATCTTACTCTGATCAATCTGCGCCATAACATTACTCCTTTTCCATTGCCCGAATTTCTTCGGACTCTGAATGGATTATAGCAAATAATGCCTCCTATGTCCATGCACCTGTGATAAAATCAGTGCTGCGGGCCGGCTGCTCCCATGTCATCCCGTTCCGCTCAGCTCCATACCAAGGATCTGCGCAATGATCGGCACCGCATTCCAGATCTCCTCGCAGGTATTGGTCTGTGCACCCAGTTCGATCAGCATGCTTTTCGGCAGAAAATGCATATTATACCGCAGCGCGCGCAGATAGATCCCGCGCGTCACGCCCGGATAATACTCATTTGCCAGCGCCTGCGCCTGAAAAGAAAACGCCAGATTTTCTTTTATGTACGGGTTATATAGATAATCGATATTTCCCTGCGTATTGTTATAGCTTAAACCGTTAAAAAACATGAACTTTGCGGTTTGCCTGCCGTCAATATCCGCTACAAGCCGGGTCTCCTCTTTGACCGCATCCCGGTGCAGATCGATCACAACTTCAATAGTCGGATTCTCCTCAAGGATCTGCTGAATGGCGGGGCCTGCATAAGAATACGCCATGTCGCGGTTGCCCACATCATATTGTCCCGTGTGATGGATCACGTTAAACCCATACTGTGTGCGCAGAAGCTGCGCTAAATATTCGCCCGCCCCTACCACTCCGGTCGACACGTCTCCGGGGACGGAATCGGCATAAGCCTCCTGTGAATGCGTATGGTAGATCAAAATCTGCGGACTCGACGCATCCCCTTTCAGCGTCATATCCGCCCCAGTCAGCTCCGCGATATTTAAGCGTTCCGTCGTCGCCGTGGTTGTCGGATCGACAATATAAAATCCCTTCACAAGCTCGGAAAGCTCCAGATACTGTGTCCAGTCATCATAGGTAAAGCTCGGCACCGTGCGCAGTGCAAAACTGCCGGACATCGTCTCCGCGACGTCTCCCTGCTCCGATCCTTTGACATACGCCTGGTTTTCTGATAATACAAGCTCATCCACAAGCTGTGTATCGGCAGGATTCGGAGCAACGCCCTGCTCTCCCTCCGCGCGAAAATAGACCTCCTCCTCATGTTCCTGCGGTGCATCGTCCGTAAGCATACTCCGCTCACGTTCGATCTCCAAAGCGATCAGTTCCTCATAAGTACTACGGCTTTCGCGGGTATCCCGCTCCTGCTCCCTGATCTCTAAAAATACCGGCATCTCCCCGCACACGCTTTGGAATATCATCTCTCCGAAGCTATCAGGAAGATTCGTTTCTTCCGCAAATGCATAAACCGGAACAAGACTCTGATATACCCTGTCCCTCAGATTCTCTAAAAAAACATGCCCGGCGTCCTCCTGACTCTGACTGATCCCCGTTTCCTCTTCATATGCCATGTCATCCCCCCGTTTTTTTGCCGCGTCGTTTAAGATATTAGACACCGCGATCAAAAAAAACAGAAGAAGAAGGACGATCAGACACACTTTCGTCCTCCTGCCCACGCTATCCTGTATGAAAATTTCCCGCATCTGCACGGCATTCCCTTCTCACCCGTAATCTGTTCTATTCTATGAGACAAGAAACGGTGATATGCCGTGCGGCATACTGACAGCGGCAGTATGACGCTGACGTATGCCGCTATGCCTCTGCGCTGAATCTTTCAAACGTCCGGTTTAAGCCCTCGGAAATCGTAAAACTTAAGCGTTTCACGATCTCGTCCACATCTTTTCCCGTGACATAAAAATTGGCAAGCTCCGGTATCAGCTCCGGCGTCTCCATATCTCCGTTCGCCTGCTCTCCTGCATGCCATCTGCCGATGGCGTCGTTTACGATCGTCTGCGCATCCACGACAGTTGGTATCCCGATCGCTATGACGGTCGGTACGTCGATCGTCTGCGCTGTGATCGCGCTCCTGTGATTCCCCACGCCCGACCCCGGATGAATACCCGTGTTGGTAATTTGGATCGTCCGGTTCAAGCGTCTCGTGCTGCGGGCTGCAAGCGCATCAATGACAACGACCGCATCCGGTTTTGTCTGCATGGTCACGCCGCGTATGATCTCTGCCGTCTCCATTCCCGTCGCCGCCATAACGCCGGGCACGACCGCGCTCACAAGGTGCATTCTTTCCCGGTTATAAGCTGCCGCGCCAAACTCTTTCATCACCTGTCTGGTGATCAGCAGATTATCCGTCACTCGCGGTCCTAAAGAATCCGCCGTCACGTCCCGGTTTCCGAGACCTACCACCAAAATGGACTGCTCATTGGTCATATCCGGCAGAAGCGCCCAAAGCTGGCGCGCGATCTCCTCGGAAATTTCCTTATGATAGTCTTCGTCCGGTTCGGTCATTGCAGGCGCTTCGAGCGTGATATACGTTCCGACCGGCTTTCCGAGTGCAGTCGCCCCATTTGCAGACTCGATCACGACTTTCGTCACGTGAATATCCGATTCTTCAAGATCATATTCATCCACACTTACTCCCCGCAAATCCCCCGATGCTTCCTCTGCGCTCTCCCGCGCTTCTAATGCGAGGTCTGTTCTGATTTGACATGGCATCTTACTAATCCCTCTTTTCATACAAGATTTTTTTATTTTGACCCAAAAAAAGAAAATTATGTATTGACAGAATCATTCAAATTCACTATCATACTCTATGTGTGTTTACATTAGTTCGTCCGTGTCCGGCTATAATGAAACACCGGGAGTTAATACAACGATCAGATATGGAGGTGTTATCATGGCAAATATCAAATCCGCGAAGAAGAGAATTTTAGTCAGCCGGAAAAAGGCAGACAGAAATAAAGCGATCCGCTCCGGCGTGAGAACTGCGATCAAGAAAGTATATGCAGCGATCGACGCTAAAGATAAGGATGCAGCTGCTTCTGCCGTGTTGGCGGCGACAAGCGCGATTGATAAGGCGACGAGCAAGGGCGTATATCACAAGAATTACGCTTCCAGAAAAATTTCCCGCCTGAATCTTGCATACAACAAAGTATTCTGCTAATGCGTGATTTTTATAAATCCCGCTGAGGCATATCTTTTTTGAATTTAATAGAAATAGAAAAAAGAGTTCCGCGACACCCCTGCGAAACTCTTTTTTTGACCCTCTTTTGAAACCCGCTTCTATGATCCTTTCTTTGATGTTTCCCTTTTGATGTTTTTTTATGTTCTGTCTTTTGATGTCCTGTCTTCTTTGAAATCTCCGTTGCTAATCCTGGTCCGCCGCCGTAAACACCGTGCACGGCTCTGCTGTCTCCCTGATCCCGTTCGGACCGTTTATGACGATCTCCCCCCAGTCCTCCGAGAGACGCGCGCCGTTCCAGTCTAACGCCAGATCAAGATACTCCACGCCGCCTCCGTTCCCTTTCCATGACCATGCAAGATAACCCACTTCAAGCTCCACACAGCGCGCCATGATATAATCTTCCAAAACATCGCCGTCAGAATGGTTGTAGCCAAATTCTCCGATCACAAGACACAGATCCTGATCAAGCGCATAACCGATATTATCATCGATGGATTTCTCTGTGCCGCCCGCGGTTCCGTACATGTGAACGGAAAACATCGTGTTGCCGAGCACATCCGCCTCAAATACTTCCCTTCCATAATCTCCGATACACTTTCCGTACTGACCCCAGCCACAGGAATCCACCATAATCGTATGTGCCAGACCTGCCTCACGCAGCATTGGAATCGCCTGCGTATACCCTTCACGCCAGCGCCCGCTGTTCCAGTCACCGCCCCACTCGTTGGCAATATTGATGATGCAGGTATCTTCGGTACCAATCAGCACATCTTTGATCTCCACAAAATATTCCGCCGCCTGTAACAGCGAATCCACATCATTATAGCCGGTTGCATCATGTACTTCCAAAATCGCGACCATTCCCAGATTCTTGCAGATCGCCAAAATATCCGCCACTGCCTGCGCATCCGTCTTTGTCCACTGTCCTCCGTCAGAGAGTACGATGCGCACCGCGTTAGACCCCGTCTCCTGTATCGCCTTTAACGCAGTGCCAAGCTCGTCCGCAAACCAGGTGTGCGCATGGTTGACGCCGCGCATGACAAACGGATTACCGTTCGCATCCAGAAGCGCCCGCCCTTCCACATGAAAGCCCATCTGCTCCTTAAGCGCAGTGATGTCCGTAGAATCATTGCCTTCTGGACTACCGTCATTTGCCGTGTTTTCCCCGGCGTCCGTGCCGCTGCCATCCGCAATGTCACCGCCCTCGTCCGAACCGCCGCCGACAATGTCCTCTCCTGAGTCCGCGCCGCTGCTGTCCGCGTTATTTCCGTCATCCGGTGTATTCGTGACCTCTTCCGCCGCATCTCCCTGCTTTTTGGAATCCTGCGCATCACCTCCGCAGGCTCCGCACATCAGCATGACCGCACATACCAGCACGGCAAACACCGCTCTCCATGTTCTCTTTTTCATAATGAACTCTCCTTTCCGTAAACGATAACAGGCAATTGCACACTGCCTGTCATAAGGCATACTGACCGCCCAAACGCTGTATAAACTGTCTGAAGCCGCCGAAACCTGTCAATGATGACCTCCCCCGCCGCCGTGGGAATGACCGCCTGCAGAAGTATGATGGCCTCCCCCGCCGCCTCCGCCGCTGCTTCTTTCAATATGTCTCTTTGTCACACTCTTGCTGATAAAATGATCGGTCATGACTGTCATCTTCGGCTTCCCGCCGTTTACATAAGTATTACTTGCGGTCGTTCTGGCCCCAATATTTTTAGTCAGATTACCAATCAGATAAAAGACCGCAACCAACACGCTCACAATCACGACTGCATACAACGGAATCACAAATCTGCCCGGTGAGCCGTGTCCTGACATATAGGAATAAATATTGTTTACATAACTCTTATACGCTTCATAGGGATCGCTGTTGACCCTGCTGTTGACTTCATCCACCACGTGATCGATCATACTCGTGGAAAACCGGCTCTCGACCCTGCCCGAGGTGGACAGCCAGTTATATGCATATCCATAAGCGCTGTCGCTCCGATCCCAGTTATCCACGAACACACAGCCATCCCCGTGCGGCTTGTTGTATCCAAATGCATACTCGTCATAAAAATTGTCTGCATAGACCATTACATATTCCGATTCTGACAGATGCCCAAGCACGTCCTCATATGCTTTGGCATAGGAAGAAAGCGGCTCATTTAAGATGACCAGAACGATATCGCATCCGATCTGCCCTTCCCGCTTCGCGATCAGCTTTTCCAGCTTTTCTTCCTCGGAAGCAGTCAGCACACCCGCATAATCATAAACTCTCTGTGCGGGTGCCGTTAAGTTGCCACGCACATAATCTTCCCCGACAACGCCCCTCATTCCCCGTATCACAAAGTAAATGACCAGCAGTACCGCAATGGCGATCAGAAAAAAAGCCATACTTTTTATGTATTTTTTCATATCAGTATACCCCTTTGTGCGCTTCAGCGCACATACCAATCAATATTTGAAAGTTTACTTTCAAACTTATACCTCCATGATCATGCGTACAAGCTGTCCGATGATCATCATGAATCCAAATACGGACGCGCTGTAACCAATCATTTTCGGCTTAGACAGCGGCATCTTTCCCACAATCTTCCCCGTCTGTCCGTTTACATAAAATATATATGTCTCCCCGCCGTACTCATATTCATACACCCACACCGGCATCAGCGCGTAATCGACCGCTTTTTGATCCACATTCATATTCCGGTACTCCGGCGTAAGCGTTGCATATCCCGCAATGGACTGCATCATCAGCTCTTCCGCATCCCGTTCCGCTTTCCTGTGTGCACGAGGCTCAAGCTGCTGCGAACCCTGATTATACATTTCCGAAAAGAAACCGGACATATACTTCATCTGAAATCGTTCAAGCGCCCAGTAATCATATGGCTCTACCAGATCCATCTTCGTATCGTCCATCGCGTTCGAAGCATCCACCGGTATACGCATAAAATCTGCTTCCATACTCCTGTTGATATGATAGTAGGCGGTTTCCGTATATTCTGTATCTCCCGACGTCCACGCCCGTACTTTTGTTCCTTTTCCCGACCAGTCATAATGCACATGATAGTCGTACATAAAAAAAGGAACATACATTCCTTCCATCTTCTGCAGGGTCGCCCTTGAGAGAAATGAGGAAGGCGCAAACGTACGCCAGCCAAACTCCGTGTTCAGCTTTCGCTCCGCCTCCTGCCTGCTGATTGTAAACGGCAGGATCAAATGGGGCGTAAACTGCCCGCTGACCCGCTCCTCGAAAATCTGATAACAGCCGCAATGATCGCATTTCCCCGCAGACTGAAACGTTTTGATTTGAAGCGGCGCCCCGCAGTTTGCGCACTGTGCGATTCCGCCGCCGGATACCGGCTCCTCACTGTCCGTTCCCTCACAGTGCGCGCAATACATTTTCTTTCGCTGCGGATCGTAGACAACGTTTCCTCCGCAATTGTGACATTTATAAATCATTTCAACGTCCTCGCATATAACCTGTTATTTCTATTTTTATTGTACTATTTTATCAAAAACAGCCTCTAAATCCAACTGTTTTTTATAGAAATTTATAGAATCCAAAAAATAAAATTGGAAAAATTTGGCAAAAAATCGGCACGCCCCCTCGCAATTCATTTCCACTTATGCTATGCTTATAACTACGGCTAAATGCTTCATATCCGGCGTTTTTCCGCTTTCAGGACAGGACCGCGCGCCTGCCGGCACATCGTCCGGTCTGCGGTTTTATAGCATAAAATACCATAAAAGTATAGAAATGGAGAATCTGATTATGACCTGTCAGTATGATCTTTCCGGAGACTGGGCTTTCCGGCTTGATAACGAAAGAAAAGGCATGGAAGCGCACTACGAGACTGATTCCTTTTCCGATACCATTCACCTTCCCGGCACCACTTCGGAGCAGAAAAAAGGCGCTCCCAATCCGGCTTTAGAGGCCGGCACTCTGACTGTCCGCCACCTTACCGAAGGCTATGCATGGTATCAGCGGACGCTTGACATCGCGCCCGAAGCAGTCGGACAGCACGCCATTCTGAAGCTTGAACGCACAAGAATCTCCCATGTCTGGGTCAACGGCGTCTATGCCGGTTCGCAGGACAGCCTCTGCACATCACATATCTATGATCTGACCACATTGATCCGACAGGAGCACCCTGTTCTGACGATCATGACTTCCAACACAGACTATCCGACGCGCGGCGGTCACATGACCTCTCCCGATACACAGACAAACTGGAACGGTATCCTTGGTGAGATGACGCTGACATTTTATGATACACTGCGCATCCGTCAGATCCGTATCGACACGGATTATGAAAAAAGGATTCTGTCCGGCACGGTCCTGATCGATCGCTTTCAGGACGCTGCGCATACCAATCTAACCGTGAAAGTACTTCCTGTCACACTGGGCAGCATGTCCGTACCGGACATGCCTTCCGACGCTTACGGACTTCATACGATCCTGCCCGCAGAGCAGGTCCTCGTGGAGGCATCGGCTGTCACGCTTGCCTCAGACAGCTTTGACGGACAGCCGTCCGGTATAAAAGCCGGGGCATCCACCGTACAATGCGAGTGTGAGAAAGACATGATACACTTCAGCGCGGCGCTTCCGGCATCGCTGCCGGTATGGGACGAATACGATCCGGCTGTGCTGCGCCTGGCTGTCTCACTCACGGATGAAAACGGACATGGCGACTCTGCCGCCGTATGGTGCGGTATCCGTAAATTTGAAGCGCGCGGCATGCACTTTATGATCAACGGCCGCAAAACATTTCTGCGCGGTAAGCATGACGGTATGATCTTCCCGCTGACCGGCTATGCCCCGATGAATCTTTCCGGCTGGCTGGCTGTTATGCGCAAAGCGAAAGAGTTCGGTATCAACCATTACCGCTGCCACACCTGCTGCCCGCCTGAAGCCGCTTTTCTTGCCGCTGACCTGCTTGGTATTTATTACGAACCCGAGCTGCCTTTCTGGGGGACGTTTGCCGCCGAAGGCGAAGAAGGTTATGACGGGACAAGCCAGAAATACCTGACCAAAGAAGGATTCCGCATTTTGGATGAATTCGGCAACCATCCTTCTTTTTGTATGATGTCGATGGGAAACGAGCTTTGGGGAAGTCCCGAAGCAGTCAACGAACTGGTCGGCGGCTATAAAGCTTACGATAATCGCCATCTGTACACGCAGGGCTCCAACAATTTCCAATGGATTCCCAACATTCAGTCAAACGACGACTTTTTCTGCGGCGTCCGTTTTACCGTTGACCGGCAGATCCGCGGCTCCTATGCGATGTGCGACCAGCCTCTCGGCCATGTGCAGACCGACCGCCCCTGCACGGATTTCAATTATGAATCCGCTATTTTCCCCGATTATCCCGAAAGCAGCGCGGCAGTCGGCGAGGACGGCATGATCGAGATCCAGTACGGCACCGGAATCAAACGTGTAAAGCTGACGGAAGCCGCAAAAGAATTAATCCCGCATATTCCGGTCGTATCCCATGAGATCGGCCAGTACGAGACTTATCCCGATTTTGATGAGATCTCCAAATATACCGGCGTATTAGAAGCGCGCAATTTTGAGATCTTCCGCAGGCGGCTTAAAGAGAATGGTTTGTCCGCAATGGCAAAAGACTATTTCAAGTCTTCCGGCGCGCTCGCTGCAGCATGCTATAAAGACGAACTGGAAACAGCTCTGCGCACGAAGGACATGGCAGGCTTCCAGATTCTGGATATTCAGGACTTTTCCGGACAGGGGACCGCGCTCGTCGGCATGCTCGATGCATTTATGGAAAATAAAGGCATCATCAGTGCGGAAGAATTCAGGCATTTCTGCTCCGACGCCGTCATACAGGCGGAATTTTCCTCCTATGTGCTGAAAAACGGTTCCACGTTTTCCGGCATGCTTTCCCTGACATGGTACCGCAAAACACTGCCGGACTCCCTGTCAGTAGAACTCCTTTTAAGTGATGCGCAAAGCGGCAGAACAGTCCTGACACAGAATTTGGACGTACCCGCAAAACTGACTGAAAACGGCTATACGCCTTTATGCCCGTTTACACTCGAAATTCCGGCGTCCGATAATCCGGAGCATTATTTGCTGCATATCCGCCTTTCGGGAACCGACATTGCCAACCGTTACGAACTTTGGAGTTATCCTGCGCCCGATGCCGCATTGTGCGCGGATGGAAGTGTCGGCAGCACCGACACTGCTCTTTGTTTCCGTTTCCAGAATGCGGACGTCACGACAGATCCGGACAGTGCGGTCAGAAGTGTGCGCGCCGGTATTCCCGCGGTTCTCTGCCTTTCCAAAGAGCAGAATCCGAATGCCGTTACCGGCACTTACTGTACAGATTTCTGGTGCTATCCGATGTTCCGCAGCATTTCGGAGGGCATGAACAAAGAAATTCCGGTCGGGACAATGGGACTTCTGATCCGAAAAGAGCATCCGGCATTGTCCGGTTTTCCGACAAACAGCTATTCCACGCCGCAGTGGTGGGATATTGTCATGAATTCCGCATCTACCATTCTCGACGGAACTGACATTGTGCCGATCGTACAGACCATCGACAACTTTGAGCGCAACCACCGCCTCGGCATGATCTATGAGATCCGCCTGAACGATGCGGATGTACCGCTTATCATCTGCACAAGTCCTCTCCCGCTGCTTGCGGCTGAAGGGCATGCAGAAGCGGCGTGCCTGCTTTCAAGCTTGTGCCGCTATGCCGGAACATGGAAAGAAACTGTTTCTCACACGCTTTATTCCATGAGCGAAGACGCGTTCCGCAAGCTGTTTTCCTAAAGTGAAAACGCTCCGCCGATGTGCCAGACAGTACATTGGACAAAATCAACGGATAAGTGCATTAGACAAAAGCTAAAGATAAGTACATTAGGCAAAAGAAAAGCGCCTGATAAACGCAGAAAAGATTGCGGAAGATAAGGTGATCAGACATGATGACAAAAGGCTATCAGAACCTAAGTGTTTATGAAGCCGTACAACAGCGGTTTCATTACCTGTTTCGTGAATTTCCTAATATTTATGTATCATTCAGCGGCGGGAAAGACAGCGGCGTCCTGCTGCATCTTCTTTTGGATTTCAAGCGCAAATATTACCCTGACCGCCGGATCGGCGTATTTCATCAGGATTTTGAAGCGCAATACACCGTGACCACCGAATATATTACCAGAACATTTAAGGCTTTGGAAGGGGAATGCGATCTTTACTGGGTCTGTCTGCCGATGGCGACCAGAACTGCGCTCAGCAGTTATGAAATGTACTGGTACCCGTGGGATGACGCGAAAGAAGAACTATGGGTCCGCAAACGTCCGGATTATCCATATGTCATCACGATCGATCATCCTTTTCACCATTATACTTACAAAATGCATCAGGAAGATCTTGCAAAACAGTTTGGCCGTTTTTATAAAGAACAGCACGGGAATCAGAATACGGTCTGTCTGCTTGGCATACGTGCGGATGAGTCCTTGCAGAGATACAGCGGTATCGTCAATAAAAGGTACGGCTATCAGGGAGAATGCTGGATTTCCAAACAGTTTAAGGACGTATGGTGCGCTTCGCCGCTCTATGACTGGTCCAATCAGGATGTCTGGGTTGCAAATTATCGTTTTAATTATGATTATAATCAGCTCTACGATCTGTATTATAAAGCCGGACTCAAAATCAATCAGATGCGGGTCGCTTCGCCGTTTAACGATTATTCCAAGGACTCCCTGAATTTGTACCGGGTCATCGATCCTGAAATCTGGACAAAGCTTGTGGGGCGGGTGCGCGGTGCAAATTTTGGTTCCATCTATGGCAAAACAAAGGCAATGGGCTATCGTAACATCTCTCTCCCGCCCGACCACACATGGGAATCCTACACCAAATTTTTGCTGGACACACTTCCGGCAAGGCTCCGAAATAATTATGTGAAAAAATTCAGGACTTCCATCGAATTTTGGCATAAGACCGGCGGCGGACTGGAAGAAAACGTTATTCAGGAACTGATCGATCACGGATACAAAATCCGGCGGAACGGCATATCCAATTATACGTTAATGAAAAATACCAGAGTCGTGTTTATCGGCAATATTCCCGATGATACCGATGATATTAAGTCTTCCAAAGATATTCCGAGTTGGAAGCGCATGTGCTACTGCATATTAAAAAATGACCATATCTGCCGTTTTATGGGATTCGGCATGACAAAGCAGGATCAGCTCAAAATCGACAGAATCAAAAGAAAATACGGAGAAATGCTTCATGACGGAATCTAATTACAAAAGCCCGGTATACGGCGTCATCGCCGTACCGTTTGAAAAGATCATCCCCAACACTTACAACCCGAACAATATGGCGCCCCCCGAGATGAAACTGCTCTATGACAGTATCAAAGAGGATGGCTATACCATGCCCATCGTCTGCTACTATTCCAAACAAAAAGATCTGTATGCGATCGTCGACGGTTTCCACCGCTGGCGTGTCATGAAGGAATATCCTGACATTTACGAGCGCGAACACGGCATGATGCCGGTGTCCGTCATTGACAAGCCTTTCGCCGGACGTATGGCAAGTACGGTCCGCCACAATCGTGCGCGCGGTTCCCATGATGTCGATCTGATGAGCAATATCGTAAAGGAGCTGCATGAACTCGGCAGAAGCGATGCCTGGATCTCAAAGCATCTTGGCATGGATAAAGACGAAATTCTCAGATTAAAGCAGATAACAGGGCTTGCCTCTTTATTTAAGGATGTTAAATTCGGACAGGCATGGAAACCGGTCGAAGACGATTTGGAAGAACCGCTTTCCCCTGACCCGCCCGCCGACATTGATCGGACGGACAGCGGTTTCGACTGATCGAATGTAGATGCAGAAGACATCGGCACCAATCATAATGCATCCAGTTTCAACGACTCAAATGATTCAGACCTGATTCGCCGTGTGAAGCGCACGGGTTTTGTAACTTCGCCGGTACGCCGCCGCAAAACAAATGATATGCACCACCGCCGTGATCGTCCATGTTACGATATACGACATGTAAAGCGTCCCCATGGTACGGTTCATCTTAAAGATCGTGGCGATCCACAACAGCCTGAGACCACATGCGCCGACTAAGGACACGATCATCGGCATGATGGAATATCCGATGCCGCGCAGTGCCCCTACCATCACGTCCATCACCCCGCAGAGCGCATAAAACCGGCAGATATACTGCATTCGTATCAGCCCATTCTCTATGACTGCTTTCGTATCCGAATAGATGGAAAGCAGTTCCCTTCCAAAGAATACCGCCGCATTTCCGAGCAGCGTTCCGACTACGATCACGATCCCCTGACAATAAAACAACACACGCAGAATTCTTTTTTTCTCACCCGCACCGTAATTCTGTCCGATGAATGTCAGAGCCGTCTGATACATGGCGTTCATCGCAACATAGACAAAGCCCTCGATATTGGCAGCCGCCGCATTTCCTGCCACGACGATCTTTCCGAATGAATTGATCGCAGACTGAATAACGACGTTAGATAAGGAAAACACAGTTCCCTGTATCCCCGCCGGAATACCGATACGCACGATACGCTTCAGGATTTCTCCTGAACAATGCAGTTCCCTTAATGAAAAGTGCAGCTCCTCATCCCGCATCATGCACCAAAGCACAAGCGCCGCCGAGATCACCTGTGAAATAACTGTCGCCGCCGCAACGCCCACAACGCCCAGCCCAAAACCGATCACAAATACAAGATTCAGTATCACATTGATGACGCCCGCAAAAATCAGAAAATACAGAGGTCTTCTCGTATCTCCCGCCGCGCGAAGGATCGCACTGCCGAAGTTGTAGACCATGACCGCAGGCATCCCCAAAAAATAAATCCTCAGATAGATCGAAGCCAGCCCGATCACATCATCGGGCGAAGACATCCAGACAAGCATCTGCCCGGACAGCAGGATCCCGATCAGCGACATAGCTGCGCCGCAGATCAGGCTTAAGAATACGCTTGTATGGATCGTATCGGAGATCTTATCCCGCTGACCCGAACCGTAAAACTGAGCCGCCACAACATTGGCGCCGACCGACATCCCGATAAAAAGATTCGTCAACAGGTTAATGAGAGAGCCGGTCGAACCGACTGCCGCGAGCGACTCATCCCCCGCAAATTTGCCGACGACAATGATATCCGCCGCATTGAACAAAAGCTGCAAAATACCGGAGAGCATGAGCGGCAGTGCAAAAAGCAACAGTTTCCCAAACAGCGGTCCGTGTACCATATCGATCTCATGGCTGCGCGGTCTGTTTCCATGCTTCCTTTTGCCGCCTGCCCGTTCCGTGTTCTCCGGTCCCCTTCCTGTCTGCTTCCCGTCTTCGGATTCCCTGCCTGTCCGCCCCCTGTCTGATTGTTCCCGTGTACCGCTTTCATTATGGCTGTCCGGGCTCTTTCCCTCATCCCGGCTCTTATGCTCAGACCGGATCTCCTGCTCTTCCATTCTACTCATCTTCTTTCCCGCTTACTATGAAAAAAATAGAAACTCGTCCTGAAGCAGACCGTACAGATATAAGTCCGCCCAATTCCCCTCACTGTCTTTTGTCTGACTTCTTTGTATGCCCTCACGCTTCATGCCAAGCTTCTCCATCAGACCAACGGACTTTACGCCGTCTATTGTCTCTGCGACTACTTTATGTACCCCCAAATGCTGAAACCCATATCGGATTACCGCCGAGCAGGATTCATAAGCATAACCGCTTCGCCAATAGCCTTTGTGAAATATCCAGCCGATTTCATAAACACCGTCCTCCCACGGTTTGAAAAGAATATAGCCGGCTACCTTTTGAGATCGTTTCAGAACCGCTGCAAATGCAGCCTTTTTGTCAACGCAAAATTCTTTTAGAAATTGCTGTGTCTTCTCAAATGTATAGGCGGGCTCGCAGTCTTTCATCGTTTCGCTGTCTCCCAATATCTCATAGAGATCATTGATATCGCTTTCCTTAAAATTTCTGATATACATTCTTGATGTCTCTATATCCATATTTATCTCTATATCCATGCCGTCACCTCATGACCGATGACATTCTCGGTTTCCCACTGCTGAAATATGATCATACTGCACTTTTAGAAAACTTTATAAATTCATATGGCAATCCCATATCTTCAGAATATTGACGGATTTCCAACTTTTCGTCATCGCTCATTTCGTCATAAAAGGGGCGGTCTGATACTTTCCAGTATGTTTTCACTTCGTCTATTTTCAATACATCACCCCATGGGGCAGTATAGAATTCCCCAACTTTATATTTCCCGATTTCTTTATATACCCTCGTGGTATAACAATACCCCAGTCGATTCAAATAATCTTGAACCGACTCATATTCATGTTCAGGGAATGATATTTCTTCAAACATACGATCACCCTCTCCCGCACTTCAAACAACAGTGGCGAAATATCATCTGAATAGTGTCCAAGTAAACGATTATTTTAATAATCCCCCCTATTCGGGGGGACCAAATGATTCCAATATCTTTGCAGCCTGTTCTTCCAAAATGCATTTGTATGATACGGCTATTCTTTGATATCAGCTATATTTTTCATAGGTTCTCCCCATTTTCCGAGGTATCTTCCATCAACGGAAGAGTAGGTTTCGTCGCCTGGGGCTAATACCGGAGCAGCCTGCATCAATCTTTCCGTAAAGGGGATCGTCGTATCCAACAGTTGTTCATCCTGGGTTACATTACGGATCAAACAGAGAAAAATATCTGAACCGTCTCCCATAGGGATCTCTTTTTTCACTTCCAGTTCAAAGCTGACAGGGCTTTCCGCAACGGTTGGTACATCTAACACCTGTCCCCACTCTACGGCAGGCAGGCGCTTCATCTTATCAGGTGTAGTCCTGCCACAGATACAACCGTAATAATCTGCCAAAGGCAGCATCTGTTCAGATACGAGGTTCGCTGAAAACACACCGTTTTTTCGTATCAGATCCTTGGTCTGTTTTTCCTCACCTATGCAAGCCATTACCCCAAGTCCCTCTGAAGAATGATAATATCCAAGCCAACAGAAAAGACCAAAATGAGGCTGCCCGTCTTCCTGTTTTGTACCATAAAGAAATAACGCTTGCGGACAATAATCATTACCAATCTCAGTTTTTACCTTAGCCATCATGTACATCCTTTCCTTTTTTTAATGCTTGTTCCGCCCGCTCCAAGTTGGAAACGATGCGGTCAAGATACTGTTCTAATTCCTTGATCTCTGCCTTTTCAAAATCCTTAAAAAACAGGCGATTCATTTGCCTGGAGACTTGATCGTAACGTTCCTCCAATGCACGTGCTTTGGGCGTCAGGCTAATTATGCTTTGACGCCGGTCAAAAGCCGAAATTTCCCGACAGATCAAGCCATTTTCTTCCATTCTGCAAAGCATTGCAGTCAGTGTATTTTTTGCCAGTCCTGTCTTTTGTGCAAGTTCCACAATGGGAATGCCCTCGCTTCTCCATAACACATAAAGAATATTCCCTTGTGGTCCATTAAATTCATCCACGCCACATGTCTGCAAAAGCCGGTCAAAAACTCTCCCTTGAACCTGTTTAATTTGAGAGATCAAAAAACCTGCCCGTGTTTCCAGTGATATCACACCTTTCCCTGCCACACCGCTTCGCAAGGATAGAAGCGGCAGTTTTGCTGTACAGCGTAAAAAAGGACGTCTCCTTTTCATGTTTAATAGTACTATATGGAACCTTTTCTGTCAAGGTGCTAAATCTAACAAAGGAAAATCCTAAGACCGCCCTCTCTACACATATACCAACTCGGCCAACATCTATCGCTTCCAGCTTTATCAATATATCTATTTGAAATACTTATCAAAAAACTTATATAAAACAACACATAATCCCATAGGCAAACCAAATAACACTCCACCGATCAAAATTCCTATGATCAACTGATATATAGAAAAGAAATCTGACAAACAATAATTTCTTAGTCCAAAAATTGAATTGACAAGAAAAAGTATTCCAGTTACTAACCCCGGAGAGATTTTTCTATCTTTGATCGTATAGAAAAAATGGTCTCCAAAATTTATGATTCCCCATATAAGAATTGCCACTCCGAAACAGACAAATTGATTGATAAACACAAATAGAAAAAACGATACAAGAAGCATTGGATAGTAAATAAACAAATTGTTCGCCATCCAGTGTCCGTGCGTCATATGATAAGGCAGCCATTTATGCTCATACATCCACTTAGGGAAATCACCAATAGCTTCCTCAAATAAGTGAAACGGTAAGTAGATCACCAAATTAAAAAAAATGAAATACATCATATTCATTTTTCTTCCCTCTCTTTCGCCAACTCTTTTTCAAAATGTTCTTCCCATTTTTCCAGTGTTTCTAAAATCAAAAATTGTTGTTCCAAAATAGTCCGTCCAAATAACGGAATATCCTTATGCGTGGGTAATTGTTCTGCGATCTGCATTTTAGTGTTTTGAATACTGTTTTTAATATTGGTAATACACTCATTTGCAGAATTTTCATCAAGCAGGGCCATATTCACAATAACTGCATTAAAGTCTAAAAAGACTCTTGTTTCAGCCAAAGAAAATTTCGTCATCAATTCTTGAAAAATTTCTTTTCCCTTCGGCGTTATTGTATACATTGTTTTTTCGGGCATATTGCCATTCCTAACAGTTTCGCTGACAACATATCCTTTGCTTTCGTATTGAACCACTTTCTTATAAACTGTAAATGAACCAATTTTTATCCACCTTGACAAGTTTCGGGATTCAATCTGTTTTTGTAAGTCATACGCGCTTTTAGGACTTTGGCATAATGAACCTAAAATGATTAAATCAATCGTAGACATGATTCACCTCCATAATTGTATTATCCAATACTGTATTATACAGTGTTATTGCCTTTTGTCAAGTAACATAATATTTGAAAAGCGGCAGTCCTTTTCATTCATCCTCCAAATATAAGCCTTCTGCTAATGTCCTTCCAAAACTTCTCCTTCTGCATGCGCGACAAGTTTCTCCGCAAACTGCTCCCATGTACCGTGTCCTTCGGCAAATCTCCGTCCCGCATCGGCAATCGCCTCCGCCTCTTCCGCATGGGAAAGATAATACCCGCATTGCTCCGTAAGGCTGTCCGGCTGTCCGGTCTCATAACCGATATAAATGGCTTCTCCCTGCTCATAACGGCTGCGCGTATACTGCGTACGATCAGAAATGCATACAGCTCCGTTGCTCATGGCATTTCCGATCCGGTCATGTCCGCCGCAGACAAATCCCGGCATACAGTGAAGTGCAAAGCGGTATGCGCCGATTTGGTTTACATAATTCTCGTATGAGAGACGCCCTTCCGCTTTTGCTCCGAGCGCCTCCCAGCCCTGTCCGTATAACGCAAGCGGCAGCTTCTCTTTGACCATCGCTTCCACAACCTGTTTTCTGCGCAGATTCCTGACATAAGCGTCCGCAAGGAAATTCGCCTGCATCCGCGCCGCAAAGCGCGTTGCACCACCGCCGGTTCGAATGGATTTTGCGGGTACTTCTCCCTGCCCGCCTGCCGGTTCCCCAAATGCATCCTTCCGTTTTTGAGGGGATTCCACAGGTACGTTTTCCCGTCTTAAAACAGTTTCTAAAGATGCAATTCCCTGCTTACGCGCCAATTCCAAATCAACACTTCCCGACAGCCCGGCAAGAAGTTCCTCCATCGTCCGTTCAGGAAATGCAAGCATCTGTTCTGCTAACAGGCGGCATTCTTTTTTCAGCCCGACGGGAAGCTCTTTCATCAACTCCCAATATTGTTGCGGGTCTTCATAAGTGCCGCAAAATAAGATTTCATGTTTCCTCTTCTGAAACGGCGTATCCGCAAGCGCCCCCTTCGTTCCCGGAATTGTATGCGTCCACACTTCCTTAATCCGCGGATAATTTGCCTGCACATAAGCCGCATGGCGCTCATCCACACAGATAATGCGCTGCAGATCCGTCTCCGCCGAGAGCGCCGCATGATGGTAGAGCGGATGATCTAGCACAATATGATAGAACGGCGCTTCAAATAAATCAATCATGTTTTTTCCGTCCGCCTGCAGCTTTGGCAGAAACGAATTAAAATCGACTACCGCAAGATACGTTTTTCCCAAAACCTCCTGCAATACCCGATTCCATGATTCCATATCTTTTCCGCTTCCCTCAGGCAGATAACACCAATCTGCCTGAACGCCCTTTTTCTCCACCGCTTCGGCAAGTCTGGCGGCAAAAAAACGGTAGGAAGCATAACAGCGGTCATTGACGCTGATAAATAGTATCGTTTTCCGGCTCATTACGCTTTATTTCTCCTTAACGCCATTTTTCGCACAGATATCTTTTAAGCAGCACCGTTCGCAATGTGGATTGGTCCTTGCGGTGCATACTTCTCTCCCGTGCCATACCAGCCTGTGACAGAAATCGCTGCCCTCTTCACCCGGAATCAGCTTCCAAAGCTCCATCTCCACCTTTTTCGGTTCTTTGATCCCGTCCACCAGTCCCATACGATTGACAAGCCGGATACAGTGCGTGTCCGTCACGATTGCCGGTTTTCCATAGACATCGCCCATGATCAGGTTTGCGCTTTTTCTGCCGACGCCTGGCAGCGCAAGCAGTTTATCGAAATCATCGGGCACCCTGCCGTCATAGGTATCGCGCAATACCTTCATACAGGCGCTGATGTCTCGCGCCTTACTATTCCCAAGACCACATGGTCTGACGATCCGCTCGATTTCTTCCACTGGCGCATCGGCGAGCGCGCTCACATTCGGAAATTTCGCATACAGATCCTGCACGATCACGTTGACGCGCTCATCCGTACATTGTGCCGCAAGCCGCACGCTGACTAACAGTTTCCAAGCCTGATCGTAGTCTAAGGAGCACGCAGCGTCAGGATATTCCTTTTTTAACCGCTCTATGATCTCTCCCGCAAGCTCTTGTTTCTTCTTATTTGATAGTTTCATCTGATGTTCTTGCCTTTCTGTTGTCTTCTGTCTTTCCACATTATAACATTTGCTTCGCACATGCTCACGCTTCGCGATGCACACTCGCTTCGCCCGGCGCTGGTATCATGTCTTTCGTCATTATAACATAGCCGCATTTTCATGTCATTTTTTATCTGCATATTTTACTTTTATTCCCAGCGATATACGCAGCAACAGGAAGCTCTCCACCCGTGATTTTGTTATTCTAAAATGTCCCTGAGGGCTTCTCAAAAACGGTCAACGGGTTCATAATAGTTTTAACATTAAAATCTTTGATTTTATTAGACACAAAAAACTCCGGTATTTGAGGAAAACACGATGAACGATAAATTTTATCTGCTGCCGGAAAAGAAACAGCAAAAGATCATTCAGGCGGGATTTCTTGTATTTTCCCGCAATCCTTATAAGAAAAGTCCAATGCAGGAAATCGCAGACCGTGCCGGGATCAGTAAATCCCTGCTCTTTCATTACTTTACGAATAAAAAGGAGCTGTACCTGTTTTTGTGGGACAACGCCTGCCGCACAACGATGAAATATCTGAACGAATACGGCTGTTACGATCCGGACGATCTGTTTGAAATGATGGAACGCGGGATGAGAGCCAAGCTTCACATGATGGCGCGCTATCCCACAATGACCTCCTTTGTTATCCGGGCATTTTATGAAAAAGACCCTGCCGTATCCTTATCCATTCAGGAACGCTACCGGTCATATTTCGGCATCAAGGCTTCGGATGCCCTGTCGCGGATCGACCCTGATGACTTCATTCCGGAGCTTGATATTCCCATGATGTACCGCGAAATGTATCTTTCTTCCGTCGGCTATCTCTGGGAGATCTTTCAGCGTGACGGCGAACTGGATGTTGCAAAACTGGAACAGGATTTTGAACAGATGCTGGCATTTTGGAAACGGATTTATCTAAGGAAGCGCTGATTCAATCATTACTTCCTTAAAGCCTCCGGCGGATGCGCACGGATTTACAAATCCTGCGGCTTCCGGAATATCCGTCTGTAAACGCCTGCGGCATCGATTGCAGGCAGTCAGCCAGAATGGTCATCAGCAATCAGAAAGGATTAAATCACACCATGTACGCGATCAAAACAGATTCTCTGACAAAATATTACGGAACATCAAGAGGAATCACCGATATCAGCCTGACGGTAAGCGAGGGAGACTTTTTCGGTTTTATCGGTCCGAACGGAGCCGGAAAAAGCACGACCATCCGCTCGCTCCTCGGGCTGATCGCCCCTACAAGCGGAAGCGCAGAACTCCTCGGCATGGATATCCGCAGGCAGAAGAATAAAATTCTAAAAGAAACCGGATACATGCCGTCGGAAGCTTCCTTTTACCGCGACATGAAGGTCCGTGAGGTCATCCGTTACAGCGCAGCCCTGCGCGGGCTTGACTGTCAAAAGGAAGCCGCCCGGCTGATCGACAGATTAGAATTAGACCCAAACAAAAAAATACGCGAGCTGTCGCTCGGAAACCGGAAGAAAGTTTCCATTGTCTGCGCACTGCAGCACCATCCGCGGCTGCTGATTCTCGATGAACCTACGAGCGGTCTTGATCCGCTTATGCAGCGGGAGTTTTTCACGCTCTTAAACGAACGCAATGCAAACGGCGCCGCCATTTTTCTTTCTTCCCATATCCTGTCGGAAATACAGCGCTATTGCAGACATGCCGCCGTCATCCGCGAGGGAAGTATCCTGATTTGTGATGAGACAAAACATTTGGGACATACCCGCGCAAAACAGATCACGCTCTTTGGCGTATCCGCTCCGCCCGCCATCGACGGTATCAAAAATTTAGAGCCGACGGAAGACGGCGTCAAATTCTTATACAGCGGCGATCTTCAGACGCTTCTGCATGCGCTTTCCTCCATGCCCGTCACCGACATGAATATGACCGAACCGGATATGGAAGATATATTTATGCACTATTATCGTTCCGACGACATATAAGATCGGGCAGCAACCATTCCTGTTGATCAGAACTCACGTCCATATAAGAAAGAAAGGATACTCAAATGACGATTCTAAAACACGAACTAAAACAGGGCAGAAATGCATTGATCATATGGACTGCAGTCATCGTCTCCATGCTTGGGATCTGCATTCTGATCTACCCCGAGATGGGCAGCCAGATGACGGAACTCAGCGGCGCGTTTGCAAATATGGGAGGATTTTCCGCAGCATTTGGCATGGATAAGATCAACTTTGGCGAGTTCATGGGCTTTTTCAGCGTAGAATGCGGAAATATCCTCGGTCTCGGCGGCGCGTTTTTTGCGGCGCTGCTCGGTATATCAGCTCTTTCAAAAGAAGAAAAAGAACATACCGCGGAGTTTCTTTTCACGCACCCGCTCAGCCGGAACAAGATCGTTTTCCAAAAAGGGCTTTCGGTTCTCGTTCAGATCATCATCTTAAACGCCATGGCAATTTTCATCTGCCTGCTTTCTGCTTTCCTGATCGGCGAAAAACCGGATATCCGCTCTCTTGCTATGCTATTCCTTGCCTACCTGATCATGCAGATCGAGACTGCCGCGATCTGCTTTGGGGTATCCGCATGGATAAACGGAGGCGGTCCCGGAATCGGTCTCGGCAGTGCCGCGCTATTCTACTTTCTGAATCTGGTTTCAAACCTGACAACCCATGCGGAATTTTTGAAATTTTTTACACCATTCGGCTATACGGACGGTGCAGACATCCTTATAAACGGAAGTCTGCGCGCTGAATATACAGCAGTTGGTCTTCTTTTTACAGCCGCAGGCATTGCATCCGCTTTTTGGAAATATCAAAGAAAGGACATTATGTAAACTCCTTTCTTCAACGGCGTATAGTTTGAAACTGTCCGGCACAGACTATAGCGTGAGAAGAATTTCTAACGCTCGCGGCAAAGACAGCTTCGCGAAGAAATTCTACGTCTCACGCCGAAAAGCGTCAAAAGCAGGCGTTTTTCATCTTGATTTGATTCGCAGCAAAGACAGCATGGGGGATTCACATGAAAAAAAATAATCCCATTCAGACACGATCTCATACTACTGCAAACATATCTGATTTCCTTTTTTGCGGTCTTCTCGGCTGGACCACTGAGATCATTTTTACAGCCCTGCACGCACTTCAAAAACGCGATTATTCCTTAAGAGGCTTTACCTCTCTCTGGATGTTTCCGATCTATGGATTTTCCGCATGCCTGTATCCGGTCGCTTCTTTCTTAAAAAAACACAGAGTGAAAGCATTCACACGCGGAATGTTCTACACTCTGTGCATTTTTACGATAGAATTTGTCAGCGGCAGTATGCTTGATAAACACAAACGCTGTCCGTGGAACTATTATCGTTCGCCCTATCATGTCCGCGGTATCATCCGCTTAGACTATGCTCCCTGTTGGTTCGGGTTTTCTCTTTTTTTAGAGCATATGTTATCAAAGCGGCATGAA
Source organism: Lachnospiraceae bacterium (assembly GCA_003979345.1). Lineage (GTDB taxonomy): Bacteria > Bacillota > Clostridia > Lachnospirales > Lachnospiraceae > DLAJ01. Next base: position 29,642 of record RYVZ01000014.1, on the reverse strand, counting down.
AAAACATAGGTACCGCCATCCATTCGAAGGACCGTCAACGGAGTATGCTGACACCCCGCCGTCAAAAGTCCGCCGGGTCCGCATCCTCCATGTCTCCGGCTCCGATATTGAGCATGTTCATTGTGCGGCGCTTCATGCGCGCCTCCTCCGACGCCTGAAGGATAAAATCTTTCACCGCCTTGGAATTTTTGATATGGGAAATCTGAAGCTGCGGATCCGTCGTATCTCCGGTAAAGCAGATGACCGTGCCAAGCCCGAACATCTTTTCCGCAAGTGTCGCCGTATGCTTCACATCCTGCACCTTATACATATAACAGTCGTTCTCCTCCGTGCGGAGCAGACCGGTATTGACCGTGATCATGTCCTCCCTGACCGTATATTTGGTAAACGTAAACGGCAGCCCCAAAAATACCCATCTTTTTCTTTCCCTGAATTCCGCCATGTCCGACTCCTTTCCTCCCTAACGCCCCTTTCGCCGCTATTTTCGCGGCTCCTTTGTATTCTATGCCCCTGTTTTTGTTTCCATTACCGGGCACGGACGCATGCGATAATTACAGTATAGCAAGTTCCCTGTCAAAGGGAAACCATTTTTCGCAAATTTGCCGTAAAATTATGACGGTCTGTGACCATCAATGGCAGGAATTTCCATTGCGAATGGGTGATGCACTCTCACATCGGCTCGCGCGCCTTCTCCTCACAGTACTTGCAGCGATAGGTTTCCGTCCCCTCGCCGGCAAGCACGAAAATATGGGGCAGCCCCTGCTCGATCGATGTGATGCAGCGCGGATTTTTGCATTGATAAACGTCGCGGATCTCCTTTGGAAGCTGCAGATCCTTTTTGGCCACGATCTTGCCATTCTTGATCACATTGACCGTGATATTATGATCGATCACGGCAAGCACGTCCATATCCAGCATATGGATATCACATTCCACCTTCAAAATATCTTTTTTCCCAAGCTTATTGCTGCGTGCATTTTTGATGATCGCAACGGTGCAATCCAACTTGTCTAACCCAAGATGATAATAAATAGAGAGACTTTTTCCCGCCTTGATATGATCCAGTACGAAGCCTTCCTCGATTTTTCCTACGTTCAGCATAGGGTAACCTTCCTTTCCTGATCGCTCCCACAGTCCGTCACACTTTTTTGACTATGGTCTGCTTTTTTATCATTTACCTCTATATGGTATGTCTGCGTTATATGGAAGCTCTGATACTTCCCCCGCCTCCCAAGGAATTGTTAAAAGTTATTTTTTGACGATTCCTTAGAGCCTCCGGCACAGAAAACTTTATTCATCGTTTCCCCGGACTGAAATGCCAAGCAGCGTCAGGATCAGTGCCATGCGCACATAGACGCCATACTGTACCTGTTTGAAATAGACGGCACGCGGATCACTGTCCACTTCCACGGAAATCTCGTTCACACGCGGGAGCGGATGGAGGATCAGCATGTCCTCGCGGGCGCGCTCCATTTTTGCCTTGTCAAGGTTATAGAAATCTTTAAGGCGTACATAATCTTCCTCGTTGAAGAATCGTTCCTTCTGCACGCGCGTCATATAGAGCAGATCAAGCTCCGGCATGACGTCATCCAGACTGATGACTTCGCGGTAAGGGATGTTTTTTTCTTTTAACATATCGATCAGATAATCAGGAATCCTTAATTCCTCCGGAGAGATAAAAACAAACCGGATGCCTTCATACCGTACTAACGCGTTGATGAGCGAATGAACGGTCCTGCCAAATTTTAAGTCGCCGCACAGCCCGATCGTAAAGTTTCCAAGCCGTCCTTTGAGGGAGCGTATCGTTAAAAGATCGGTCAGCGTCTGCGTCGGATGCTGATGCCCGCCATCCCCCGCGTTAATGACCGGGATACCGGAAAACTGCGCCGCGACCATCGGCGCGCCCTCCTTAGGATGACGCATCGCGCAGATATCGGCAAAACAGGACACCACACGGATCGTATCGGCAACGCTCTCTCCTTTCGATGCGGAAGACGAACCTGCGTCAGAAAAGCCGATCACGGAGCCGCCCAGATTCAGCATGGCGCTCTCAAAGCTCAAACGTGTGCGCGTGCTCGGTTCATAAAAACAGGTTGCAAGCTTTAAGCCGTCACAGGCATGCGCATAACGCCCTCGATGCTGCTCGATATCATTGGCGAGCCGGAACAGCGTGTCCAGTTCTTCGACCGAAAAATCAAGTGGACTCATCAAATGTCTCATGTATCACTTTCTCCTTATCATAAAATATTATTTCTCACAGGGGTATTTTCCCAAAAAAGCCATGAAAAAGCGAAGAGTAAAACTCTTCGCCCCTGATTATTTGTATTGAAGTAATATATCAGTAGATTTTCTTGCGGGAGCCGCCGGCGCCTCATCGGGATAACCGATCGCAATCAGTGCCGCCACCTCCTGATCTTCAGGAACCGCCAATAGATCCTCGATCTCTTTTTCATCGAAGATTCCCATGATCACGGAACCAATTCCCTGTTCCCACGCTGCAAGACAAAACGTCTGAGCCGCGACACCCGCATCAAACATCTGCCAGTGATCGCCCTTGCTCGTCGTATAGGATCCGTCCCGCTCAAAACCGCAGCGGTTTTTGATCAGCGTGACAACAACCAGGGCAGGCGCACCGTTAATGATATCCGCATTATGGGGAATCGTCGATTTCGAAGCGAGCTCCGCTTTTTTCGCGGAATCCTCTATCACGGTATACCGCGTGATCTGTGTATTCTTCCAGCTCGGTGCATAGGAAGCTGTCTCAACAATGGCGTTTAAGAGTTCATGACTGACAGGATCTTCCTTGAATTTACGGATACTGCGTCTCGTTGTAATGCATTCCTTTGCTGTCATGGGAGTCCTCCTTTTTCGTTTTCCCTATTGTAGCATAACAGGGAGGTTGTTTCAATAACTTAAAGAGCGTTTTATGAACTTTCCATATGAAAATAGAAAAGCTTTCAAAAAACAGTCCGGATCGGATAACATATGATGTAATTGGCGCCAATTGTTTCTTTTTCGGCACCAATTGCATTATTTCCGGCGTATCCTAAATTGCGAAGCACCACTCCTTCTGCTAAAATAATCTGTATACGGAAGGCATTTTCCAGTCCTGTCCGGTTTGACACGATACGACTGAGCTTCCGCAAACTTATCATATTACATCAGGAGAATACGAACGAATGAAAAAAGAAACGCAGTCATTTTGGGGAAGTATCAAGGGAAAAATCATTCTTTATGCAGCATTGAGCACCATCCTGATCATAACCGTGACCGCTGTGATCAGCAGCATCGTGCTTTACGATGCGCTGAAAACAAGCGAGCACAACGTACTTACCGCAGAAGCGGAAAGCACCGGCGATATCATTGATGAATGGCTGGTCGGGCAGGCAGGCATCGTTGAGACAATGAAAAATGCATTGGAAGGTATGCATAAGGACGATACGGAAGCCATTATGGATTTCTTAGAGGCGAATCTGGCAGAGAATGATAACGCCCTTATGTACTATTGCTGCTTCGGATATAACGGCGGTGTTTTACCAGCCGACCATTCGAGCCTTGACCTTGATCCGACAACCAGAGGCTGGTGGACGGACGCAATTGCAAAACAGGACCTGATCTTCACTGCCCCTTATACGGATTTTGCGACAGGACAGATGATCGTCTCCATTGCGGTTCCATGCCTGATCGACGGCGAACAGGCTGTTGTGCTTGCAGACATCACGATCGATAATCTGATCGGCATCGTCAAAAATGTAAGCACGGACGAGAGCATCCAGACCTTCCTGCTGGCGGAGGATAACAGTGTCATCACACACGAAAATGCAGCGTATCTGCCAAAAGAAGAAGGAAATACGATTTTGACTGATGTGCTGCATATTGATCCGGAAAGTCAGAATATATCCACCTTCACGGATTATGACGGTGTGAAAAAATACTGCATCGTAAGGACCATAAAGACCACCGGATGGAAAATCGGCATTACACAGGATACTTCTGTCATAAGCGGCAAAGTCGGCAAGAATTTAATGCTGCCGCTGATCGCGGATATCGTTCTTCTCGTATTATCCGTCATTGTATTGAACGTTGTTATTTCCGTCATGTTAAAGCCGCTCAGCGAACTGAAGCGTTTCGTAAAAGAAAAAGTGATCGGAAATCAGAATTGTAAGGCAGAACGGTCAGAAGTAAAAGAAATCAGTTACTTAAAAACGGAATTAGAGAACAGAGTCATCTCCACCATTCGAAAAACACATCAGGAAACGATACATATTCAGGATATGGTAACCGGTACGAATGCCCATGTTTCTAAAATGAATGGAAATATCATGGAAATCAGCGCGATCATGGAGGAAACCGGGGCAAGCGTTGCCGCGCAGACGCAGAGCATCGCAAATATCGATCATACCTGTAAAAACGTAGCGGAAGCCATTGACGGACTGGCGGAAAACGCGCAGACCATTACGATCCGTGCAAACGAAATCATTGAGCGGGTGGCACAGATGGTTCCGGATGTACTCGAAGATAAGGAGAATGCGATCAAAGTGACTGTGGACAGCAGGGAAAAGCTGAAAACTGCCATTGAGGAAACCAAGGTGATCGGTCAGATCGTGGAAGTATCCCAGGCGATCGGCGAGATCGCGGGACAGACAAATCTGCTTTCCTTAAACGCGTCTATTGAAGCCGCACGGGCAGGCGAGGCCGGACGCGGTTTTGCAGTAGTCGCGGAGGAAATCAAAAAACTCAGCGAGACAACAGGCAGCGAGATCGAAAAAGTAAATACATTGACAGAAAAAGTATTAGGAAGTGTCAGCGCGCTTTCCGAGGCAAGTAATCACATCATTACCTTCCTTGACGAAGTCGTGCTGAAGGATTACGACAAGCTGGAAACGCTTGCCGACAATTACAAAGAAGACGCGGCTTATTATGCTCAGGTCAGCAATATGTTAAGCGAAAACACAGGAGACCTGCGAAATTCTATTGCTAATATCAATGAGATTCTGGGAACGATCAATCTGTCTCAGAAGGAACTCGACACCGCCGTGCAATCCGTGAACAATAATCTGCAGGAGATCACTTATGCGAGTGAAACCGTCTCGGATGAGACGCAGAACGTGAAGAGCAGTATCTCCTCCTTACAGACGACGATACAGCAGTTCCATGTCTGACAAAACCGCAGCAGTATTTCTTTTAACTTAACAAATCTATATCATAAAAGCAGAAAAAGACTTCCCATTAGTGAAGTCTTTTTCTGTAACGCTTCTTAAATGCCGCCGCGCGCCGCTTTTTTCTTTTGCACTCATTATATAAAACTCGCGAACCCGCGCTTTCAGCGCTTTATGCCCGATTTCATCGGGCGTTTGCCCGTTAAAGCCGCTCGCCGAATGTGCAAGCACATTCTTCTCGCTAACACTCATTATATCGTATAATCCATCTTTGTGCCGCTTGTCATAACACCATGCGCTTTGACATCGTTCCAATCCAGATTCTTTATCTGGGATAACAGGTCATCGAGGGAATCCGATTCCAAATGCGCTGTTTTCGTCCACTCATCGCGTCCGGTTGCATCCGCTTTTCCCTCGCGGCGTGCCTCGATCCGCTCCTCTTCTTTGCGCTTCTTTTCCTTTTTCTCTTCCGCCTTTGCCGCTTCTTTCTTATCGGCTCTCGACTGCTCAATGCGCTCGCGCTGCTTTGCGCCTGCCTGCTCTAAGTCCGCAAAGAAATTCATCTCGCCGTCTTTGCCGATAGAAACTCCCATCCGCAGAACATCGTCCGCCTTATCGCCAAGCTGCTCTTTCGCCTCGTCCAGTTTCGCCGTTGCATCGTCGATCATCGACATGTATTTTTCTTTGGTCTTGCCGTCCTTCGCCATCGCCTCTAACTCATCGGCATGGATCAGCACGCTGTACTGCTTGATTCCACGGGAAAGATATGCTTTGGCCTGCTCATTATTCTCATAACGCCCCGCCATGATATCCATTTTGTCCCCGTATTTTTCCTGCAATTCCTTTAATACCTTTTTTGCCCCGGCGCTCAGCTGTGTCTCTTTTGCCTCTTCCGATGCCCTTCCCTTCGTGACACCGCCGCTTTTGCTCCGTGATGCACCCTGTGCGGCATTCCCGTAAATTCCAGCTTCATAAGCGCTGTAGCCGTTTATCTTATCCATGTCTGTTAATCCGCTCCTTTCTTCGCGTTAAGGTCTGTGTCATACACAAATCTTAGTTGAAAACCTTTGCTTTCAACCATCCTCCCTGAATCATTCGCTGCTGAAATCCGTTTCAGTTCCCTGAAGCTTTATCAAACATATTTCCAGTTATTGTATATATCGGCATTTTCATCCGTGTTCTTATAGCAGAACAACGCATTTCACGCAGAAAAGAAGGCGTTTGACAACAACTGCTGCTCCCTCCGGCGGCGGATTCAGTTTTGCCGGACCGTAGGCACATAATCTGTTATTTGGACTGCGTCTCTTCCATATAGTACATTCGCGAAGCGTAATCAGGGAAGTGCCGCACTTTATCCGAATATCCGGTTCCTCCGTAGCCCTGCCTTAAGCATACGCCCGCATACATCAGTTCTCCTCCGCTTGCGGTATGATCTTCTTTTTCCCCGTCCAGCTTCACAAATCGGTCAATCGCATTGTGCAGCAGGGAGTCACGCTTCACATGAATCGGCGCGACCGTATTCACCAGATCGCCAAACTCCTTGACATGATATCGGAAATCACGGTTATAAAAATGATACTGCTTCGTTTCATCAAGCCCCTTCATCTTAAAATCCGCATAAACCTGATTCGGCACGGTCATCGTCTGAACGATAAGTCCCGCCGCCCGGCTCTTATCTTTTGATACAACCGCCCATTTTGTCAGTCTTCCACTCTCGATCCGGTAAAAGCTGCCCTCGAAAAAAACATCCCTCCACTGTTTGTAAAGAGCAATCTCCTTGCGAATCTCCGAAAGCTCTTCTTTCGTCATCTCCGTTAAGTTGCACTCATATCCGAGCAGTCCGAACGCCGCCACATGAAAACGAGTCTCTAGCGGCGTTACCCTTAATGTCTGATGATTCGGGCAGGCAGAAACATGCGCGCCTAAAACCGACATCGGATACCCGTAACTATACCCCTCCTGAATCGAAAGCCGGCTTAAGGCATCCGTATTATCGGACGCCCAAATCTGAGGCATGTAGCAGAGCATCCCCAAATCAAAGCGGTTGCCACCCGAAGCACACGCCTCAAACAAAATATGTGGAAATTCCCGCGTCAGTGTCCGCATCACTTCATAGAGCCCCAGTACATAGCGGTGTGCAAATTCCCCCTGCCGCTTTTGCGGAAGCGTGGAAGAATACTGATCCGAAAAAACACGGTTCATATCCCACTTCACATAATTGATACCCTCAGTGGAAAAAACGGCGCGCATTTGTTCAATCACATATTCCCGCACTTCGCTTAGCGTGAAGTCCAGAAACATCTGATTTCTGCCAAGCGACTGCGTACCCGCCCCGCTTCTGCCGCATGCATCCGCATTTCGCCCACACGTATCATGCAATTTTGACTCTTCGTCCCCTGTATACGGCGCCATGACCGCCCAGTCCGGATGCGCACGGTAGAGATCGCTGTCCTCATTCACCATTTCCGGTTCCACCCAAATGCCAAAATCCATTCCCATTGCGTGAATCCGGTCCGCAATCCCCTTAAGCCCATTCGGAAGTTTCTTTTCGTTCACATACCAGTCACCAAGTGAGCACGCATCATGATCGCGCTTCCCAAACCATCCGTCATCCATGACGAACAGCTCTGCACCGACGTCTTTTGCCGCTCTTGCCAGTTTACATAATTTTTTCTCAGAAATATCAAAGTAAGCACTCTCCCAACTGTTGATCAGGATAGGGCGCGGCTTATGCTGCCACTCCCCACGCACGATATGCTCCCGGACAAAGGTATGCAGGTTACGGCTCATTCCGCCGAAGCCCTGCACCGAATACGTCATCGCCGCTTCCGGCGCCTCAAAACACTCCCCCGGTTCAAGCTGCCATGAAAAGTCCGTCGGCTGTATACCGCTGATAAACCGGCTCTTTTCATAGGCATTGACATCCAGCGCCTCATAATGGCTGCCGCTGTATAACAGATGAAATCCAAGCGCCTCCCCCGCATCCTCCGTGGTACTCACTCTGCTGATCATCACAAAGTTGTTCGCTCTGCTGCTCGTGACTCCCGCCCTTGTCTGATTTACATAAGTTCCATTGTCTACAATCGTATCCACGCGGGACATCTCCCGCGCCCACGCACCATGAAACGTCGTCATACGATATCCCGCACCCTGCATGTCAAGCTGCAGGCTCATCAGTCTCATTATAGTGACCGGTTCCGACAGGTGATTCACAATCCGCGCGCAGCGGGTAATGACGTCACATTCAGGATATACGCTGTATGTCAGCAGAAGCTCCACCGGATAACTGCGATCCCTCATTGTGATCGTAAGTGTCTGCTCCGCGCCATATGCAGTTGGCAGCCCGTTTAATGTGAGTCCCCCGTCTCTTATCTCTGCGCTCTCAAAAACAAAATCCGTCGTCCGGTTTCCGTCCGGAAAGACCATCTCCACAAACGGTTCGCGCAGATCGCCTTTTCCCACACCGGACATCTCCAACTTCACATTTTCTAAACAGAGCGCGGGATACTCCTTTGCGTACACGACTGCATTTCCCAGTTCAAACGCACATTTCTCGGCAAACACTTCCACATTTGTCACCTCAATGCGCCGCCCGTAATACAGATGTTCCAATTGCCCCGACGGGTGCGCGCGAAAACAATAAGTCGTATGCGCCGTATGCAGTATCCAGTTCGATCCCTCCTGAACGATCATTATAATCTCCTTCCTGCCTTTTGCGATCTGTTTTCCAAGTTTCCTTTCATGGATTGTTTTCCGGTTTCCGGTCTCTTTTGCTTTGTTTTGCCATCTCCGGCTCCCGGTTTATGCCTGCTTCTTTTTTGCTTCCAGTTTTTCAGAGATCTCCGCAAGTTTTTCATCGTTCAGAATATATTTCTTCTTAAATGCTAGAACGCCGGCGATCAATACGATAATCGGCAGGATCGTCATTGTCATGCGCAGTCCGAGTACTGAACTCTGTGTCACAGAAACCGCCGCCTCTTCATCGCTGCTGATGCGAAAGACCGTTAAGCAGACAGAGGCAACCATTGCCGCAATACCCGACGCGAGCTTGACCACAAAGGTCTGCATGGAAAAGATCACGGATTCGTCACGACGATCGTTTTTTAGTTCTCCATAGTCAACCGTGTTCGCCAAAAATACCGTTGTGAGCACATTTAAGATACCGACTGCCGCAAAGATAAAGAATCCCGGCACGAGCAAAAACCACACATTCTGCATATCGGTAAACGTGATGGAAAGCAGCACTGCATATCCGACAATTGCGCTGATAAAACAGATATAGAAAATCTTCATCGTGCTAAACGCTTTGCGAAGCAGCGGGAAAAACAACATCATGGAAAGAATCTGCACGCCTCCGCCAAAAGTATTGAAGACCGTATAAGCGCTCTGCCATGACTCGCCGCCGAAATCGTATTTGAAAAAGTAAATGACAAGATTAGATGTCGTATAGACCGCTATGTTGACAAGCACGATCGTAATGACCGTCGCCATCGCCTGATCGTTTTGAATCAGCGCCTTAAACATATCTTTTACGGAGACCGTCTCCATATCCACGGTTGATTTCTCTTTGATCTTCATGCAGGTGATCCCAATAAAAAGAATAAAAATGGCAGAAACGATCAACGCAAAATAACGAAATCCAAGACGTTCTATCTCCGTATCTGCTGCGCCCGCGCCCGCAGCCATCTTTCCGATTGCCGCAACTGCCATAACCGTAACGATCGTGATCAGTGCAGAGCCGACTCCCGCGCAGGAACGCGCAAGCGCGGAAAGATTCTCCCGCTCCCTGCCGCCTTCCGTAAATGCCGGAATCATGGACCAGTAAGGAATATCCATCATCGTGTAAGTGACGCCCCACAGAATATAAAATACTGCCGCATAAGCGATTAATCCGCTGCCGGAAAGAGATGGCGGCGCCGCAAACATCAGATATAAGATGACAGCATTTGTGACTGTTCCGATCAACAGCCACGGCCGGAATTTTCCAAAACGCGTTTTTGTCTTTGCGACCAACACGCCCATGATCGGATCGTTAAACGCGTCAAACACCCGCGCCACAAGCAGGATGACGCCCATCGCCCATGCGCTCACGCCCATAATATCCTGATAATAATATAAAATATAACTTGCGGAAAGCATATAGACCATATCCTTTCCTACCGCGCCAAGACCGTACGCTGCTTTTTCTCCAATGCTCAATTTCTTATTCATGAGAATTTCCCCCTCCCTTTTCTTGCATTCATGGCAAGTTCCACTGCTTGATACGCGCCGTCATAAAGTCCGGCTAAGTCGAACGCTTCGCTCTTATTTCCCGGCTCCTGTCCCCTTTTGTGCAGCCGCACGTCACAGACGCCGAGCAGATCGCCAATATGTTCGTTTTTATGAATCTCCACAGGATAATCCGATTTAGAATCGTCTCCAAATTTATTGATATATTTCTGTTTGGACTTCAGCGCCTTTCTGTATACACTGTTTTTCATTTCCAAAGATCACCTTTGAACGTTCCATCACGATTCCTCCCTCTTCCCTTCCCAAGGCTCTTTTTTCATCCAATATCGTTTGATACATTGCCAACTCTACTAATTCTTAGTTATTCATGACGCATCACCTGAAACGCGATCCGCATCTCCTTTGTGTGTTGTATCTTTAGCACAAGCTCCGCTTCTCCGCTTTCTCCCGTCGTCTTGACATAAGTTCCGCCCATGCCTCCCCGCAGGCTGATCACATCCGGCCCGATCAGCCGGATCGGTCCCGTCGTCTTCAATATCACGGGTTCCTGATAGTACGGGAGCACATTCCCGTATTCATCAACTGCTCGTATCCGCACAGCCGCCACATCGTAGCTGACCCCCTCACGCAGGATTGTATGGTCCGTATCCGTCTCAAGCACAACAATGCTCATCGGCTTTTTGACAACAGTCTTCACCACTTTCCCGCCTTTTACCGCCTCAAAACGGTAGGACGTCGCCGTCCCGCCCCAGTCGCCGATATAGCGGTTATAAAGCGTGACCGCCTCCTGCGGCTTCATGCGATAGCGCAGCATCAGCCAAAGCTCCGCGCGCTTCGCCGCTGCCGGCATGTGGGAAAGCCCGCTTCTTGCCGTCAGATTTAAGGCTTTTTTGATCAATGCGGCCTGCGCGGACGTAAAGGACTCGTTTTCCGCAATCCGGTCGCCAATGAAATCATCGATTAAAATCGGTCCATGCATCAAATGCCGGTACGGTGAATCTTTTTTCGTATATTCCTTGATCAAAATCTCATTTTTATACATACGGACGCTGTCGGCATTGCTGAACAGATAAATATCGCCGCGGTTGCAGCCCGGATGTTCGCCAATGTCCATACTTGACCCAACCTCAAGGACAACCGCTTCTTCGCCCTGTGATGCGTATACGGCAGCCGCCAGTTTTGGATTGCGGTACATATCCATCAACCCGTGATAACAGATGCGGTCTCCGCTCCCGAAATCCTTATGCGTGTTATAGTCAAACATACACCACGCGAAGCTGCCCGCAATGTCGCCGTTTTGCGCAGCCGCCTCCAGCACATTCGCGTGGCGGAGCGCGTGTTCCTGCCGATGCTTTTCGCAGTCAAACGCTTTCGTGGGATACATATGCCCGTTGTATTCGGAAATCAGATAAGCTTTTCCGACATCGGACGTCACACGCTTCTTCGGCTCACAGCCCGGCGTCTCCCCGTCATGCAGAAAATCGTTATAAGTATAGACGTCCTCCAAAAGCGTGCTTTTTTTCATTGCGCGGACGCCGCCCGTCTGTCTGGAATCGTCCAGCGCATGCGCCGCGTCGTTCGTCCTTTGATAAAACGCGTCGTCATCTTGGGACTCGTTGATCCGCACACCCCAAAGAATCACGGACGGATGGTTACGGTTTTGCAGCACCATCTCCCGTGTATTTTGTACCGCTTTCTCTTTCCATTCCGCATCACCGATATGCTGCCAGCCCGGTATTTCCGTAAACACAAGCAGCCCGATCTCGTCGCAGCAGTCCAAAAAATACTGCGACTGCGGATAATGGGAAGTACGCACCGCGTTACAGGCCAGTTCCGTTTTGATCAGGACTGCATCCCGCCTCTGCATCGACTGCGGCATGGCGTATCCGACATATGGAAAGGATTGATGACGGTTCACGCCGCGCAGTTTGAGCTTTTCGCCGTTTAAGTAAAAGCCGTCCTGCAAAAAGCATGCGCTGCGCACGCCGAAACGGGCTGTATGGCAGTTATTACTTCCCAAAAGATATGTTTCCATCACATAAAGAACCGGATTCCCCGTCTCCCACAGGCAAAGTGCAGGCCCTTCGTTCTGTTTGTGTCCGCCTGTCTGTCTGAGCGGAAGCACATACTCCGCCGTAAACGATGCACTGTCCGTCTCATGCTTCCACTCTTCGAGCAATGCGCCGTCCTCCGTCATCAATCGCTGGCACACAACACGATGCGCGGCAGGTTCCTCTGTTTCCGTGCTTTTTCTTTCAGACGCCTCCCGCCTGCCGTCTACACACTTTCGACTTCCCAGATCAAGCGTCACATCCACACGCAGCGTAACGCGGTCCGCTCCCTTTTTTGCGTCCGGCGTCCGTATAAATACATCTTTGACAAAATCTTGCTCCTGCAACTCCATCCATACGTCGCGGTACAGACCGCCATAGGTCATATAGTCAATCACAAACCCGAAAGGCGGCTGGTCTAAGCTCTCCCTGCTGTCTAATTCCACGACAAGCCGGTTCTCTCCCGGAAAAACCGCTTCTGTCGCTTCAACAGTAAACGCCGTATATCCATTCTCATGGGTGACAAGCTGCTGTCCGTTCACATAGACCACGGCGCGGTGCGCCGCACCTTCAAATATCAGAAATACCCGTCCGCCATCCGGCAGCTGCGGTACATGGAATATTCGCCGGTATCCGCAATGCTTCTCATAAACCGATTCGTCAAAATAGTCATACGGCGTCTCAGCGACCGTATGCGGCAGCCTTACCCGCTCTGCGGCTCCCTCAAAGGAAAAAAACTCTTCCTCAAAGTTGTCCGTGTATTCCCAATCATCGTTCAGATATTCCCTCATTCCGTCCCCCCTGTGCCTCAGAGTCTTCCTTCACGCCTCGATCCCGTGCATGATAATGTCCATCATATCCTCCAGCGCCTGCGCATAACTGACCGTCTCGCCCGAAAGCACATCCGTTGAAAAGAACTGTCCGATCGTTCCCTCGAGCATCGCCTTTAATACCGGAATGGAAATCCGCCGAATCTGCCCAGCCTCCATTCCTTCCCTGAGAAGCGCAATCGTCGGCTCCCAGTCGCTTTCCAAACGTTTTTGTATCTGTCTGTATACTTTGGGATATTTTTGCTCTAAAAGAGCAATCTGCTTCACATTCAAATTTTCATAACGCCCTGGCAGAACGATCATAATCTTGCGGATTTTCTCAACAATGGAAAGCTCCGGATTATCCAAAACCTTCCTCTCTTCCTCTTTGATCTTTGAAAAAGTATGCGCCACCATTTCGTCAAACAGGGTATCCTTATCCCGAAAGATCTCATATAATGTCTTTTTGCTCATGCCGACATGCCTTGCTATGTCGTCCATGGTAAACTTTAATCCCTTGTCCTGAAATTCCTCCAGCACGGCGTTCATAATCTCTTCTTTCACTTCCTGCATTTTTTCTACATCCATATAATCCCCCTGCTCCTTTATTTCCCGCCGGAAACTCGTAAACTCATTTAAGTTTTCTAGTTTCCTTTATATTATCAAACTTTTTACTGATTATCCATTCATAAAGCCCACAAAAAAGACAGTACGTTTTTATGCGTACTGCCTAAATGAATCCAACTCCTTTATGTCGAAAACTTATGTTGGATTTAAATTATCTTTATAAAAATCATGTTTCTGAGTTGCTGTTTATTTCTTTTTTTCTATTAAAGCCCGCAGATAGTCATACATCCGTCCGACACTCGCAATATGCATGCGCTCCGAGGTCGTGTGGATATCCGTCAGATCGGGACCGAAAGATACACAGTCCAAACCGGGCAGCTTCGCTGAGAGCAGTCCGCACTCTAAGCCCGCATGAATGACTTCTACCCTGGGTTCTTTGCCAAACATTTCGCGGTACTGCACGATCATCTGCTCACGCAGCGGAGAATCTTTGCGATATTCCCATGCCGGATAATCACCGTGGCAGGACACCGTACCGCCCGCAAGCGCGGACAACGCCGTCAGCTTCTCCCGCAGCGCATCTTTCGCCGACGCGACCGAACTGCGGATGGAATGGTCGGTCTCAAGTCCTTTTCCGGTCAGACGGACGATCCCCATATTTAAGCTCGTCTCCACCAACCCGCTGATATCCATGCTCATCGCCTGCACACCGTCCGGCACAGAAGCCAAAAATCGTACTACGGTTTTTGTGGAGTCTTCGTCCAGCGCCTCGTAATCGGAATCCGTAGCCGTATCGCCTGATAGATACTTCTTTTCTTCCGTCTGCGCGCCGCCGTTTTCCCCGATTGTCAGCTCTATCCGCACGCCCGCGTCCCTGTTCACATATTCCTTTTGGTATGTCCGCTCATATTCCGCCACGGCGGATTTGACCGTCTCCCTGTTCTCCGGAGAAATAATAAGCTCCGCCTCCGCTTCTATGGGAATCGCGTTGTCCTTCGTCCCGCCCGTGCAAGAGACGAGCGCATACGGTACTTTTGCGCTCAGACCGTTCAGAAGCCTCCCCATCAGCACATTCGCATTTCCGCGCTGTTTATGGATCTCCGCACCGGAATGTCCGCCAAGAAGTCCGTATATGCGGATGCGGGCAAGACTACCCTGCTGCCGCTTCCTGTTTACCGGAATGACGCTGTGTACGCGCACGCCGCCGGCACAGCCGACCGTAAGAATACCCTCTTCCTCCGAATCAATATTCAAGAGGCGTCTGCCCATCAGCATTGACAGATCGATCGCCGCCGCGCCGTTCATACCGACCTCTTCATCGGTCGTAAACACCGCCTCCAGTCTCGGATGGGAAAGCGTCTCATCCTCTAAGACTGCAAGCGCATACGCGACCGCGATCCCGTCGTCGCCGCCGAGACTCGTTCCTTTTGCATAGACCGTATCGCCCTCGACTGCAATCTCTAACGCGTCATGCTCTA
Source organism: Lachnospiraceae bacterium (assembly GCA_003979345.1). Lineage (GTDB taxonomy): Bacteria > Bacillota > Clostridia > Lachnospirales > Lachnospiraceae > DLAJ01. The sequence continues at coordinate 14,349 of RYVZ01000014.1, read as the reverse complement.
AGGATAGCGGACAGTCCGCATCTTTGACCGCTACCATATCCATATGCCCCTGCAGAATGAGCGGCTCCTCCGTCTCATAGCCTGCGGATGCCTCCTTGATTATGATGACATTATTCGCCGCATCCTGCACATAAAAAAGATCATGCTCTTTTGCAAAAGAAACCAAATGATCGCTCACCGCTTTTTCATTCCCCGAACCGCGCGGGATACGTGTGAGCTCCTCAAAATGATCAAATACCCGCTGCGGGTAAAGTCCTGATAAAACACCCATGTCTGATACCCTCCTGCTGCCTTTCAGCCAGTCTGCTTTTCTGCCCTTCAATCTTCCAGTCTTTCTGTCAGTCTGCCTGCACCGACGCTTTCGCTTAGGAACGGTAATCCCCGTTGATCTTCACATAATCATAGGTTAAGTCACAGCCCCATGCCGTTCCCTCAGCCTCCCCCTGATTCAGGCTCACGCTTACGGTAATCTCATCTTCCTTAAGAAGCTTCTCCGCCTCATCCTCTGAAAATGGCAGAATCGCAGCATTCCCGCGGCATACGGCAATCTTTCCCGCCGCTGATTCTACGTCCACATCCATTTTGTTGATATCAAAATCCGCCTCCGCATATCCGATTGCACATAGGACCCTGCCCCAGTTGGCGTCCCTGCCGAATATCATGCATTTCACAAGCGGAGAACGGATCACGCTCTTGGCGACCGCGACCGCCGTATCCTGATTGGGCGCGCCTGTCACGGTACAGGTAACAAGCCTCGTCGCACCCTCCCCGTCCTTTGCAAGCATGATCGTAAGCTCCCTCATGACAAGATACAGCGCCTGCCTGATGCATGCATACGCGCCATCTTCCGCGTCAATGACAGGGTTCCCGGCAAGACCGTTTGCCATCACGCACACCATATCATTTGTAGAGGTATCCCCGTCGATGCTTAAGCAGTTATAAGTCACTTTGACGATCTCATCCAATGCTTTCTGCAGCAGCGGCTGTGAAATCGCCGCATCAGTCGTAATGAAATTCAGCGTCGTCGCCATATTCGGATAGATCATGCCGCTGCCCTTTGCCATACCGCCAAGATGGCAGGTTACACCGTCAATCTCGAATGTGACCGCAGCTTCTTTTTTTACGGTGTCGGTCGTCATGATCGCATTTACTGCCTGTAAGTTTCCCTCGCGGCTCAAGCTTTTCGCCAGCTTTTCCACATGCGTCTCGATCGGTTCGATCGGCAGGATCTGCCCAATCACGCCGGTGGATGCGACAACGACTTCTTCCGGTTTAAGCTGCAACGCCGCGGCCGCAAGTTCGCACATCCGCTCTGCTTTTTGCTCCCCGTCCGCATTACAGGTGTTTGCATTTTTACTGTTAACGATCACTGCCTGCGCCATGCCGCCCGTCTTTTCCAGATTTCTCTTTGTCACGATAATCGGCGCGCCCTTGACCTTATTCGTCGTATACACCGCTGCCGTCACGCAGGGACGCTCGCTATAAATCATGCCAAGGTCATTCTTGCCGGGATCTTTATTTAAGCCGCAGTTACATCCGCCTGCCGTAAATCCCTCCGCGGCGCACACGCCGCCCTCCATATGAGTATAACCGTCTATATCGGGTACTTTCCCGGTATCCGCATTTTGCATCTTTTTATCCTCCTCATTCCTGCCTGAATTTTCCTATCTGCTATTATAAAACACTTCTCCCGGAATTGCCACTTCAATTTCATTGACAGCCGCGCCTTTACCGCACTGCTTTATCGGTCCCGATTTTCCTTTTTGAACTGCCTGCTTTATGCTATACTGAACATGCAGAATTTGAAAAAAAGAAAAGGAACTCCCACTTCATGAAGATAAAAAAGCAAACAAAAAACGGTTTGACGCTGATCACCGCACTTCTCATTATGAGTTCTCTTTCCGGCTGCGGACACGAAAAACCGGATTCTTCCGCGAATAATACAGCATATGCCGTTCTTACCGGACAGCCGATCTTAGAAGAGCACACTACCGTTCCATCATGTCCGGAATCACAGCCGAAAAGCGCTGCGCTGACGAAACCCAAGTTCTCTTTCAAAGCCGCCTTTGAAGGAATCGTTCTAAAAAACGATTATTTGCGAAGATGCATTTACGAACAGCTCGCCAAAGAAGACAACGCGCCCCTCTATCCCGAAGAACTGGAGGCTCACCGTGGACTGCTGTACAAACGCCGCTCGTTTACCATTTCAAACGGCTGGGAGCTGGACTTTGTAAGGACTTATTTTGATCTGGACTCCTTTGATTCTTTTCACATCCGGTTTTCGCCGGATCTCCATGACTGGACCACTGCGCAGCTTGAAGGACTGAAAGATTTACAAAAACCCGTATGGATCTCAGGAACAAAAAATACCGTCCCTGCTAAGGTACTCGCCTTTTTTACCGGAACGGACAGTATTACTTTTGAAAACATTGCGGACGTCACGGGAACGCTTCCGTCCGGCAGACCGTTTTCCGGAACGATCCGTGAAGTGACGCTTTTATCCTATGGAACTGACCGGTCCGGCACTTATGAAAATCTGTTTGCATGTATGCAGGATTCGAATGTGGAATCCCTTTGCCTTCCACGTTTAAGAGACAACGATTCTCCCTGCTTTCTTTTAGACGATATCGCGGGCATGCGGTCGCTTGTGTCGATCGACTTAAACGGAAGGCGCATACGGGTGGAAAACAAAGAATTCCTTCCGGAAAGCTCCCTGCAGACCATCACAAATTTTGTTTTGGACAAAGATACGGATACATCCCTTTTTCAGATGCTTCCGCAGCTTGACCGGATCGTATGCGATGTCGCATCAGACGCAGATTCAGCCTTCCTTCTGGAAAATGATACACTGTCCGCCAGACTGTTATTTTGTCCGGAACTGATCGAAGATTCCGACAGCTCCGAACTCTATCCTGACGGCAGGCCGGCTATCCTCCCCGCTTTGGACGCTTCGCTCGGATGGCGTGAAGCGGGGGATGATGACAACTTTCTCGCTATCTATCAACGCTTTTTTGATGACGGCAGAAAAATTGAGTGTTTTTCCATCCGGTATCTCAACGAAAACTACGATCCTGCCTATGACGCTTACCCGATCCTGAATGACCGCACCTTCCTGCGTGTAACGGACAATAGCCGTGTGCATTTATTGTTTCCCGAACGAAACGATCCCGATCTTGCGGACTTTGGCTCTTACCGGGGCGACTATGTCAGCCTTGCCGACATCGATTTTGACGGAATCAATGATATTTTGCTGGACACCGGCGGTTTTGGAAACTCGCTGGCCTCCTATGCCTTTGGATGGATCTATGATAGCACTGACGAGACCTATCATATTTCCGATTCTTTTCGCAGCATTGAAAACCCTTTCGTTGACAGCGAATATCAATTGATCAGAAGCGCATGGCGCATCAGCGCTTCCAGTCACGGTCTGGCGGCCTACCGCTACGACAGGGACACCGGCAGCTACCGGATGGAACGTCAGTTGATTGAAAACGACTGTACCGATCTGGCATCCGAACTGTTACCGGGCCTGCAGATACCGGAAAACGGAACACTCTGGGAATATGAAGAGACGATCTATGCAGAAGACGGCATGACGGCATTGGAGACAAATCACTATTATACGCTTGACGCGCCAGGGTATCCCGTAGAATACCCCGACGCGTCTGACAACTTCCACGAGCCGGACAGTTATTGGAGTTATGAATAGACGTGTGCGAGCCTGACAATTATGAAGCTGCATACATACCACAAACCTCACAGTTATTGGCGCAGCATTACACCGCCGCAAACGCCTGCTCCATATCCGCGATCAGATCATCAATATGCTCCGTGCCGATGGAAAGGCGGATCGTACTCTGACGGATATTCTGCTCCGCAAGCTCCTGCTCCGATAATTGTGCGTGCGTCGTTGTCGCCGGATGAATGACAAGACTTTTGACGTCAGCCACATTTGCGAGCAGGGAAAAGATTTGCAGATGGTCGATAAACCGGTGCGCTTCCTCCTTGCCGCCCACAATATCGAACGTAAAAATAGAACCGCCGCCATTCGGAAAATACCGCTCGTACAGCGCATGATCCGGATGTTCCGGTATGGAAGGATGGTTGACATGCGCTGCCTTTGGATGCTGTCTTAAATAATCCACGATCTTCTTTGTGTTCTCTGCATGGCGCTCTAAGCGCAGGGACAGCGTCTCAACACCCTGAAGCAAAAGAAACGCATTGAAAGGCGAGATCGCCGCTCCCATATCGCGCAGCAGGATCGCACGCACATAGGTCACAAATGCCGCCTCGCCTGCCGCTTCCACAAACGAGATCCCGTGATAGCTCGCATTCGGCTCGGCGATCGCCGGATAACGGCCTCCTGCGCGCCAGTCAAACTTTCCGGAATCCACTATGATACCGCCCAGCGATGTACCGTGTCCGCCGATAAATTTCGTCGCCGAATGGACCACGATATCCGCCCCATGCTCGATCGGGCGGATGAAGTACGGTGTGCCAAAGGTATTGTCGATCACAACGGGTATCCCATGTCGGTGTGCGATTTCAGCAATGGCATCAATATCCGGAATATCGCTGTTCGGATTGCCGAGCGTCTCCAGATAGACCGCCTTCGTATTCTCCCTGACCGCCGCCTCGACTTCCGCTAAGTCATGCACATTCACGAACGTCGTCTCAATGCCGTACTGCGGCAGCGTATGGGCGAACAGATTATAGGTACCGCCATAAATTGTCTTCTGCGATACGATATGATCCCCCGCCTGTGCAAGCGCCTGTATGGTATAGGTGATCGCCGCCGCGCCGCTCGCAAGTGCGAGTGCCGCAACACCGCCCTCCAGCGCGGCGATCCGCTTTTCCAAAACTTCCTGCGTCGAATTGGTCAGACGCCCATAAATATTTCCTGCATCCGCCAGTCCGAAGCGTGCCTCCGCATGCGCCGAATCATGAAATACATAAGACGTCGTCTGATAAATAGGCACAGCACGCGCATCTGTCGCCGGGTCCGCCTGCTCCTGTCCGACATGCAATTGTAATGTCTCAAACCGATATTGCTGCATTTTCATATGAATCCTCCAATGTCGGAGCATATTTGCGCGGGCACGTAAGCCGAATATCAGATTCTGCCCTGCGATTCCAATTTGTGGCTCCGGCACAAATCAAAAATATCTGATACAAAAAGCAAAAAACGGCACAGCCGAACATTGCGACTAGCCGTTTTTTCGCTACTATATATTTGCCTTAGCAAGCTCCGCAAGTGACGTAAAGCCCTTTGCATCATTGACTGCCAGCTCGGCAAGCATCTTACGGTTCATATCGACGCCAGCCTTCTTTAAGCCAAACATAAATTTGCTGTAGGAAATGCCATTCATTCTTGCCGCCGCATTGATACGTGCGATCCACAGCTGTCTGAACTGACGCTTTTTCTGTTTCCGTCCTGCATAAGAAGTTGCCAGAGCTCTCATGACAGACTGCTTTGCGATACGGTACTGTTTGGAGCGTGCACCCCTGTAACCCTTCGCAAGCTTCAATACTCTATTGTGCTTTTTCTTGGCGTTCATGCCGCCCTTAATTCTTGCCATGTTCTTCTTCCTCCTTATGACTTATAAATACGGTAAAATTTTCTTCATAGTCTTTACATTAGTAGCATCGGTCACAGCAGGTTTTCTTAAGTTTCTCTTGGTCTTGGCAGATTTCTTTGTCAAAATATGCTGCTTGTAAGCCTTGCTTCTCTTTAATTTTCCGCTTCCTGTCAGCTTAAAACGTTTTGCAGCTGCTTTTTTAGATTTCATTTTTGGCATCTTGATCTTCCTCCTATTTGTCTTACTCTATTTTAACCTTACACGATATCAGCGCTTCTCAGTTAAAAACATTGCCATGGACCGGCCTTCTACCTTCGCCGGCTTCTCTACGGCCGCAATATCCGAGAGACTTTGTGCAAAGTCGTCCAAAATATGCTTGCTCGTATTCATGTGTGCCATCTCACGCCCGCGGAAACGCAGCGTCACCTTCACTTTATTTCCTTTTTCAAGGAATTTTCTTGCTGCATTGATCTTTGTGTTCAAATCATTCGTGTCAATATTCGGGGAGAGGCGGATCTCTTTGATCTCGACGATCTTCTGCTTCTTTTTGGCTTCCTTCTCTTTTCTCGCCAGTTCATAACGGTACTTTCCATAATCAACGATCTTACAAACAGGCGGCTTTGCCGTAGGCGCAATTTTTACAAGATCAAGCTCTGCCTCCTCTGCAAGCTTAAGCGCCTCTCTCGTCGGCATAATGCCAAGCTGCTCGCCGTCTACACCAATCACCCGTACTTCCTTGTCCCTGATCTGTTCGTTAATAAATAGTTCGCTAATTGTTTTGTCCTCCATCATAAGAAACAGTTTTTAGTAAATAAAAAAGGTGAACAGCATCGCTATCCACCCATACATCTTCTCTGATACGACCTTGCCCGAAACAGCTCTTCTTCCGCCAGACAACATAAAACGTTTCCTGCCTGCCGGGATTCCGTTTGGAAAGCGACCGTATGAAAAAGAAATCATGAACGCCTGTTAAGCCTGATGCCACAGGGTGAGAGCGGATACTCTGCTTGTTTTTACCGTGCGATTCCTCACACAGTTAATTACTTTACCATATTGGCCATATGCTGTCAAGCAATTTTTATCTTTCTCTCAGCATCTTTCTTTTTACGCACCTTCTTTAACGCACGACAAAAAAAGTGCATATGCCGCCGGCAGGAGCAGGGCATATATCTTGTTCAGCCATCTGCTGTTTTTGCATCTTCTCTTTTGACTTGCCCATTCATTATTCGTTTTCCCTCACAATAAACGGACCTTTTTTCTTTTTTTCTTCATATAAAAGATCGTCCGAACGCTCCAAAAGTTCTTTGAGCGAAAGTTCCCCGGTAATCCGCTGTTCCATGATGCCGAGCGACGCCATGACCGGATATCGTTTCCCCGCGCTTTCATTGACTCCGTCCAGGTACGCCCTCATGCGAACGCGGATATCCTCCGCCGATTCCCCCTCTTCCAAAACGAGAATGCCCGCAAACTCGTCGCCGCCGATACGCCCGACGACCCCGCGGCTGCCAAGCGCAGCTTCCAGCGCTGCCGCGCAGTTTTTCAGTGAAAAATCTCCCTCTTCATGACCGAACCTGTCGTTGATCTGCTTTAAGTAATTCAGATCCGCATAGACAGCCGCCACGCGCTTCCCGTCGGACTCTTTTTGCCCGAGCAGCTTTCCCGCTTTTGCAAAAAAACCGCGGCGGTTTAAGATACCGGTCAGCTCATCCTTATTAGAAATATGATCAAGCATGAGATTCTCCTGCTCCAGTTTGCGCAGCATATCTTCTTTTTCCGCAAGCAGCTCTTCCTGTACCGAAAACAGCTCCTTCATCTTCACCGCAATGCTGATCTGATAGCACAGTGCTTCCAAATAGTGCAGATATTCGTACGGCAGATCGCACATCATCACGCCGTATTGCTGCTCACGGGAATAAATATCGATCAGAATATACGTCTTGCGTTCCTTTGGCAGATAGGGATTTTCGTACATCTGCCTGAATTTGATCCGTTGGTCGATGCGCAGAAGCTCCTTGACCTCATCTCCGTTTCTGTAGGCCCGCAGATAAATCTCCTCCGGCGTTTTGAACCGCTTCCCCGGAAGATAGGTGCGCGGCGACTTGAACAAATATAAGTAATAATCATGAATGACCGATGTGTTAAATACATCCAGAATTTTGGCATAATCACGTACATTATCCGCGCCAAACATCAGCGTATCGCGGTTGACAATATTTAAGCTGTGATTCATATCCAGCATCATTTTCAGTCTTTGACGGTATTCATACAGATACTCCCTGTTTACATTGGCAAGTTCCATTTCACCGCTTGCGGATTCCCGCAGAATAAAACTGGTTTTTACCGTAAACTGTTCAGACTGCAGTTTCCCCGTGCCTTGGCTCTTTTCCGTCAGCATCCTGTACGCTTCCATAAGCGCACGGTGCCCTAAAATTTCCGCATCCGCACGCACGGTCGCAAGCTGCGGTTCCATGCGGACGGCATCGTCGATATCGTCAAATCCGGTCACTAGGATATCCTGACCGATCACACGTTTTCTGCGCTTTAACACTTTATAAACACCCTGCGCGATCGCATCATTGGCACAGACTAATGCCTCAACATCTGGATGTTCCTCCAAAAATGCATCAACAGCTTTCTCGCAGGCAGCGGAATAATTCGTATAGCAGACCAGCCGTTCATCGTATGGAATGCCTTCTTCCTTAAGCACATCGCGGTAAATCTCAAGACGCTCATTAGCGTCCATATTGTTGCGGCTTCCCGTGAGCATACCGATGCGCGTTCTTTTTTTATCACGGATCAGATAGCGCACGGCATCCGCCAGACCCGACCGATTATCATAGATAATGGATGAGTAGCCTTCTTTCGCCTGCGCGATCAGCATGACCGGAATCTCCCTGAAACGGGACAGCACTTCATCGCAGCGCTCTTTACCCGAAAGATATCCGATACTGCTTAAGCAGATTAGGATCATATCGATCGTTGACGCATTTGCATAATCGATCAGCGCATTATACTGGTACTCATATGCCTGTTTGACATCCGCGATCTCGTCCTCCCTGCGGTCTAAGTATTTGGCAGGGAAAATAAACAAATTCGCCTCCGTCATCTCAGCCGCGCGCATGGCGCCTTTGCAGATCTTGTTGGAAAAATCATCCTCCACATTCGCGACCACCAAACCAATATTCAGGCGTCTTTCTCCGCTTATGCCCGGCTCTTCCGGCTGCTTTCTGCTCATTTCCGGTCCCCCTTTTATTACTCCAAGGAAAACGCTGATGATATCAGCATTTCCTCAGATCATTTCATACAGCTGTCTGCTCATGATATGGAAGCTGCAGATGTATACCATCCAGAACTGCCTCAGTAAGGCAGTCTCCCCTATAGCTTAATTTTAGCGAAAAAAAGCTGTTCTGCCCGCGGAGCAGTCTCAGAAAAATGCGGTCGCCCTCCCAAAGCGGCAGCCGCAATACATCATCTTTTCTGACCCAGACAAGCTCCCCCTCATCACAGGGTGTGAGCTTGCCCTCATAATCTGACGCCGTATATAAATGCATATATTCGCATAAGGGCTGGTATGCATCTGTTGGTTTTTCTGTCTCCGGTGTAAAGCAGAAAGTCACGATACCGCGGAAACGCCAGCTTTTCAGTGTCAGCCCGGTCTCTTCATATACTTCTCTGAGCAGACAGTCTTCAGGGCTCTCGCCTTTCTCAAAATGCCCGCCCACACCGATCCATTTGTCACGATTCACATTGTTTTCTTTTTTTATGCGGTGAAGCATCAAGTATTCGTCTCCCCGCTCAATATAGCATAAGGTCGTGAGATTGGATCCCATTGCGTTTCTCCCGTTTATCCTTGTTCCCAGCCTTGTTTCTGCCATTCGCCGGCTGTCCTGCTAAGGCCGTTTGCGTTCCGATATTCATCCGCCCAAGCCCCAGTTTGTACTCCCTATAGTCGATTATAACTCGAAACCTCCGCCGAAGCAATCGAAGCTTTTCGAAAATTCTGCTCCGGCAAAGAACTAAAACTATAATTAGACAAAGCACCCTTGCCATGTCGTGATCACAATTTGAATTTACCGACCTCTGCCTCCAGCTGACCGGCAAACACATCCGAAAATTCAGCATATCTCCCCGTCCACCATCAACTGCGCCATGGAAGCCGCGATCTGAAGTCGGCATAAGTTACATTGCTGAGCAATTTGCAAAAGAAAACTACAAATCCTATATACTCATTGACTTTAACCGCGTCGGCAGTGAAGTCACAGATCTGTTTATAAACTATCTGGACGATTTAGACCATCTGTTTATGTATCTGTCGGCATACTACAACCAAAAGCTCTATCAGGGAGATTCTCTGATTATTTTCGATGAAGTACAGATGTTTCCAAAAACCAGAGCCACCCTCAAATATCTGGTCATGGACGGCAGATATGATTATATGGAAGCAGGCTCCCTGATGTCCATCCGCAAAAACGTAAAGGATATCGTAATTCCTTCCGAAGAACGCCATCAAACATGTACCCTATGGATTTTGAAGAGTTCCTTTGGACGCTGGGAAACGAAACGCTTATCCCCCTTGTGCATGACTGTTTTGAGCGAAAAAAACCTGTGGGGCAGGCGCTTCACCGAAAAGCAATGGACTATTTCAGGCAATATCTGATTGTCGGCGGTATGCCGCAGGCAGTTGATTTCTATGCACGGACAGAAGATTTTCGCTCGGTTTGTCAAGGAGGTAGTGCAGAAAAAATGAAAAAGTCTGTAGGGCGGAAAAAATGAAAAAGTCAGGATGCATCCAGTTCATGGCGGATAAGGCGGTTGATTTTGTCGCTCATGGTTTCCCTGCCGGTAGTGCTGAAATGGAACGACACCTCATAGGTGGTGTTGCCGATTTTCTGCACCAGGGCCACAACAGCTATCTGTTCAATGCATTCCAATTTTTGCTGATATAAATTTTTAGGTGGAATCAATTATGGGACTGTTCAGTAAGAAGAAAGAAGAAACAAAATCCTGCTGCTGTGGCGGCAACTGTACCCCGGAAACAATGGCACAGGCAGAAGCAGCAAAGACCGCCGCCGGGGTCATGACTACTCCGGCGCTGGTGGTAGACGGGAAAGTGGTGTCCTATGGCAAGGTACTGAAGAAGGATGAAGCCAAAGCGTTAATCCAAAAGGTTCGGACATAATACCTGTTGAAAGGGTGCGGATGCGAAGCGTCTGCACCCTTTCAACAGGTGAGTCGGGATAGCCGCTGCGCTCCGTACAAGGGGCTCAGACCATGTATAGAAGTGCGCCCTTCCGTACCGTCAGGGATTTTCAACTCCCCAATAAACTGGAATTTGTCATTCTATGTAGCACTTAGTTCGTTTGCTATTTTCATATTAGCAATTAAGCCCTCACATTCTTTCAAACTTGCACCTTGCGATAATTCTTCACGGAAAAGCCAAATCACAGTTTCAATAAATAAGCACTGAAGTAATGTGTCACATGGGAGCTTTACGCTGTCACCGACTGCTTGTACGAAATCTATAACATTGCTTTTAGACTCCGAGGTTAAATCATCTCTAAATTCATCAAGAATAAATCTCGATAAATCGAACACAGGATTACCAACTACTCCTTTAGGGTCGATGACTTTATACTCTTCCGTACCATTTTTCAGTATATTTTCATGATGTAAGTCACCATGCAGAAGTAATCTATGTGGATAGTTTTCATTGATATGAAAAATGGTTTTTTCTGCTTTTTCAAGGTAAGAACGAATACTGTCGCAATCTTTCCTGTTTCTTGTTCCAACCTCGCCACTTTTGAACCAGTCAAAATAAGTAGGGAACATATGATTTTCAGGCAGTTCAGGATGTAACTCGTTAAAAATATCCGAGAGGATTTCTATTCTTTTATTACGGGTTGTTCCCTCGAAAAGAGTAGTCCCTGGAGTAATCCGTTCCATCAGATATATCTTATCTACCAAAGAGTATTCATAAAGTGATACAAATTTACTTCCCTGAAACGACCTTAACGCCGAGATTTCTTTATCAAATCCATTATTCAATAGAATTTTAAATATAACATCTCCGTATTTTTCCGAAACCGCATAGAAGATCAAATTGTTATGTGATATCGATTGTACAAGCTCCATTTTATGAAGTTCCCATATCTCTTGGTATGTATGCAACAGATGCAGCTTTTTTCGACTATCATTCTCGCCTAATTTAGCGACGAGCCATTTCTCCTGCAAATCAGATAATATTTGAGTTTTCAATTTCTTTGAGCACCTCTCATTTCTCTATTATAGTCTTTATGAAATATATGATATACTTGTAAATCCATAAATAACTTAAGATACAATAAAAACAACTGTTGCATTTTTCTTCAATGACCAATTAACGCACCACTAAATTCCTATTTAATGTAGGGACAGCACTGTATTTCCTATGAGCCGTTTTCACGTTGCTCTGTTTGACCATTGCATACTGCAAGGTTGTATCTATTCGCTGATGTCCAAGAAGTCGCTGAAGCGTTTCAACTGGGCGTTGTCGAGGTAGGGCAGCATCTGTTGCATTACCGTCATCATTAGTTCCTGCTTCATGTCGTTTCTCCTTCTATAGTGGTATTTCCAGAGAACGATATCAACGGCAGTTCCTTTGGTTTTACTCTTGCCGTTGGTGAGAGATGGAATTATCTAGATGACTACTGGTGCGTTGAATTCGCATTGCTTGCCGCTTCGCTCAATTCCAACATATAGCGGTCAAAGTCGGACATAAAGAGTTTGTCCTGAATAATTCTATACTTTTCAAATTCTGTCTCCGCATGAAGCTTCGCCTGTTCTGCACTGATTTTCCCCGCGTCTGTCAACAATTCATTTCCGTTAAATTCGAGGAATCCATCCAAACGTTTTGCCCAGTCCTCCATGCTCATTGGGATATGCCGTTCTGCCTGAAGCTCAGCATAGTCCAAATAAAGGGTCACAATCCTCTCCAAATAGGACATTTCCTGTTCGCTTAAATAGTTCTTTGCGATTGTAACATCCGCCTTGATGATTTTTCCATCCGGGGAGTTTCCCCAAGTCATCAACCCCATATGCTCTTTTTGAGCGTCTGCTCTCTCTACTATAAGTTCTGCGGCAGTATGTCGATGAACAGCAAAGTGCATTTTATTCTGAACGGTTTGGAAGAACAGTCGTGTGGTCTTAGCGTCCTTATCATAGTCAAACGCTGTCGCATACAAGTCAGTGACTTTTTGATAGAATTTTCGCTCTGACAGGCGAATTTCTCGGATATACTGTAACTGACGGTCAAAATATTCATCCGTGAACATATGCCCGTTTTTCAGACGCTCCCTGTCCATTGTCCAACCTTGGATCGTGTGTTCTTTCACGATTTGCCCCGCCCACTTTCTGAACTGAACAGCCCGCTGGTTATTTACCTTGAACCCCACAGCGATAATCATCTGAAGATTATAGTGATCTAGATTGCGTGAAATTTGGCGGCTTCCTTCGGTTTGAACTGTTAAGTATTTCTTAATAGTTGCCTCCGGTGTCAGTTCTCCATCATCATAAACGCGCTTAATATGCTGAGATATAGCGGCCACTGAAACATCGTAGAGAGCCGACATCATTTTTTGTGTCAGCCAAATGTTTTCGTTCTCATAGCGCATCTCATAACTGCTTTCAGTATCCCCCGTGGCAGCCACAAAGGTAAGGTATTCAGCGGCACTCGAACGTATTGTTATCTCTGAGTCTTTCTTTTTTGTCATATGATGATTCCTTTCTATCTGCCTGCGATAAACGAGAATTTATCTTTGCATCCTGTCGGCTTCTGTTAATTTGCGAATTACCCGGCAAGGGTTACCAACAGCCAGACTGTGAGGCGGAATATTCCTTGTTACTACACTGCCAGCACCTATCACGGAACCCTCACCGATGGTTACACCGCCACAGACCACTACATTGGGCGCCAGCCAGCAGTTATCCTCAATCCTAATCTGGCATACTCCAGATTATAATAGCTGCCATCTGGTCTTTGCCGCACATTTCTCTCCGCGGGCAGGAGCGGGTGCATCGGCGTAGCGAGGGTAACATTGGGTCCGATCATCACGTTATCACCGATGTACACCGGGCATACGTCAAGACAGGTAAAGCCAAAGTTGGCACCGCTAAATTTTCCGAATGTGGTGTTGCATCCATAGTCAAAATAAATGGGAGCCTGCAAACCGGGCAGGTTCTTCGTGTTCGGAAGTAGTTCATGCAGGATAGCCTCTCGCTTTTCTTGCTCATCCTCATCAATTTGGTTGTATCTCCGGGCCAGTTTACGGGCTTTCACCAACAGCGCATTTAGTTCTGGATCGGAGGGATCATACAATTCTCCCGCCAGCATTTTTTCTCTTTCGGTCATCTTTGTCATTGTCCTCCTATAATCCCGATTGTGATTTGATGATTTTTAAGGAAACAAAATCACATAAAACATTATAACACAAAACATATGGGAATTATGAACTGATTGAAATGCTTTCAAAAATATGAAAAGAGGACAGATAGATAGACTGCAAAAAACAGAAGAAGGATTGAAAACCACTCCCTGCTCTGAATGTGCCTTAAATGCTCTGGCAATAGATGAACCGTTTGAATACGCAAGTGAATTTGTACAGGATACCCATTGCTTAACCGACATAATAAAACGGTTTAATCCTGCCTCCAACATGATTTCTTCATAGGCGGTAACATTCTGCACACGCTATCCCTCCATGTACCGCTCTATTTCATTCCAAGTCTTTACCGT
>RYVZ01000041.1 GCA_003979345.1 Lachnospiraceae bacterium | reverse complement strand
AGATGTGTATAAGAGACAGAATCTCACCCTCGTGATCCGTAAAGATCTCGGGCGGGTCGTGATCCCGAAAGAAATCCGTCGTACGCTCCGCATTCGGGAGAGCGATCCGCTTGAGATCTTTACGGATCACGAGGGTGAGATTATCTTAAAAAAATATTCTCCTATTGGAGAAATCGGCGATTTTGCCAAACAATACGCAGATTCTCTGGCTGCAGTTTCCGGACATACCGCATTCGTCACGGACAGGGATCAGTTCATCGCAAATGCAGGCGGCGGAAAAAACCTGCTCGGGAAGCCGATCAGCAAACAATTGGAAGAAAAAATGGATAACCGTGAAACAATGATTGCATCAAAGGGCGAGCGGAGTTATATTATAATAGGAGATGGCGCTGAGGACTATCAGCATGTCGCACTGACCCCCATTATCTGCGAAGGAGACGTGATCGGTTCCGTAATTCTGGCAGATACCGACGGTAAGGCAAAAATGGGAGAGGCAGAGCAGAAAATGATCCTCTCGGCAGCAGGTTTTCTCGGAAAACAGATGGAGCAATAGGACTTCCTTTATTAAAGACATGAAAAAATGGTATCATACCGCAGCAGTTGTATTTGCGTTTGTGAGCGTAACAGCGGGGCTGTATATTGATTTGAATCCGTCATATACAATGGGTGGCAGGCAGAAGATATTCATGTATGCCACCCCTATTTTTGTTTTGTTTTTAGATATGGCCTATCGCATGAGGCATGCGATAGACCCTGCAGAGCGGTCGGCGATCCGTTACCGCGCCTTTGTTCAGATGTTCATCATTTATCTGATTGCTGCCGCTACACTTTTATTCCTGAAAAGTTCGTTCCGCCGCGCATTCACCGATCGCAATATCTGGCAGACCGAACCTTTTACGCGCGAACATTTTGAGATGTACTGCAACCTGAAACCGTTCCGCTCCATCACTATGTATCTGCGCGCATCCCAAAGCCACATCATTTCAATCAGACTCATTCTCGCGAATCTTTTGGGAAACCTGATAGCGGGCATGCCCTGTGCATTATTCCTGCCCGTGATCTTCCCAAAGAAGCAGACAAAATGGCGGTATTTTTTTCCGACGATGCTCCTTTCCGTTATCACGATCGAAGCTGTACAATTTTTGACAATGGTCGGTCAGGCAGACATTGACGATGTGATCTTAAATGTAGCGGGCGCCTGCCTGATCTTTGCATACCGTCCGCTTCTTAAGCACTCTAAGCAGCTTAGCGAGTGGTTCCTGTAACACATCTTTTTCCGGTTACTGTGCTGCCATCAGACCAAGGATCGTAAACACATCCCCCGTCGAATCCGGAGACTTTCTGATTTCCACAGTATGATGCTCCACACTCTCCCCGGCATACACTTCCCGCGCGTCCGCACAATTTCCCCATCCGCCAGAAAAGTCGGCATTCAAAGTCGATACCCGCTCCCCGTCCACAAACACGTCAAACTGACCGCTAAGACCGTCCACTGTCCGGTGATACAAAATGCCGAGCCTCTGGAAATCAGCCTCAAATATGATACCACCCTCTCCTGATTCGCAGGTCCAATCGTTCGGAAACGGCTGAAACTTGCTGCTCTCTTCAAAACTGCCATACTCCGTCGGCACGATCGTTTCACGGTCTAAGATCGACGCGTTCAGATACCTCTCGGAAGTCACGGGCTTCGCCGTAAATTCCTGCGGTTCCGGCAGTTCCCCGCGCTGTGCATAGACCGCGTTCAGATATTTCCATAAAATCTCACCCGTGACCGCATGACCAAGCGCCGACGGGTGCACTTCGTCCCCCGAGAGCTGCTCTGCCGCATACACGCCCTGCGTCATCATATCCTGAATCAGACTCGCGTAGCTGATCATCGGCAGCTTATAATTGAACCCGACCAGCACATGTGATCCCTGAGCCGTCGCGCCGTTCGTCTGCCCCATAAAAAGAAGCATGGCCGCCGGATGGTTATCGGCAAGCAGGATCCTTCTCACAAGATTGTCATACGCCGTCTTAAAGGTGGGTGAATCCGCATCGTTGACTGAAAATTCTACAAGCACAAGATCAGGATGATGATCAAGCACGTCCCTTTGCACCCTGTGTACCCCGATATAAGAATCCGTTGCACCGATCCCTGCATTGATAAATGTAAACTCCGTATCCGGAAACGTCTGCTCCCACCACGAAAAAAACAGATCGGCATAACATTTTTTGTCTGCGACACCACTGTCATCACTACCGTTTGATATCGTCCCCTGCGTGATCGAACCGCCGATGCAGGCAATCGTCACCGGTTCACCCGCCTCCGCTTTTCTCATGACCGCCGCCAGCGCAGCATCATCGCAGCTGTCCCACTGATCGGCAGACGCATACAATTCTTCCGTCACATAATCGGTCGGCGGCGCCTGCATGCCGTCTGCAGGCAATTCGCTTTCCGCATCATCCGGCACACCATCGTCCTGCCTGTCTGCAGCATCCGTCCCCGCGTTTCCGTTCTCCTGTCCACCTACACTTCCTGTTACGTCGTCCTTCTGACCGTTCGTTTCTGTATCGTCCGCCGTGCCGTTTTTCGTATCATTCGCTCCTGTACTGTCTACGCCAACTGTCTGCGCTTCCTCCGGCTCCCGGTTCTTTACTCCGTCAGAGCCGCAGCCCGCAAGCAACAGTGCCGCTATCAGTATTGGACACCATTTCTTTTTTCCCATATAAATCTCCATTCCGCCTTTTACTCGGTTCCATGAATAGAATCTATTTATCCCCCGAATGTTCCCGTGCAGCCGCGTTCTCAAAATAATATAAATACACATCCTCCAGCGTCGTATCCACCGTTTTATCACCCACATATTCCGGGTCAATGACATGAAGCATCAATCCCTCTTTTGTCTGAATGCAATTGCTCATCCGATAACGCTTCTGGTAAGCCGCCAGATCCTCCCTTTTACAGTATATACACCGGATATGCCCCCGCACCTCGTCAAGCAGGGTGAACGGATTTTCATTTTTAATCATTTTTCCTTCTTTAATCAAAAGCACCCGGTCGGCAATGCACTCTATATCCGACGCGATATGCGTGGCAAGTATCACGATCCGATTTTCCGCAAGCCTCGATATCAGATTGCGCATCGCAATCCGCTCCTTCGGATCAAGCCCCGCCGTCGGCTCATCTAAAATAATAATACCGGGATTCCCCAAAAGCGCCTGCGCCAGCACCGCACGTCTTTTCATTCCTCCCGAAAAACCGCCGAGCCTTCTCTTAGCCACATCCGCAAGGTGCAATTCTTCCAGCAGCTCGTCGATCTGCATCCGCACTGCCTTATCTTTACTATTCATCCCCTTTATCAACGCCATGTACTTTAGAAACTCAAGGAGCGTAAATTGCGGATAAAAAACCTGTTCCTGCGGCATATATCCCACGATCCTGCGATAGTCTCCCCCCATCTTCAGGATATCACGCCCGTCCAACAAAATTTCTCCACTGTCACGTTTCACATTGTCCGTCAGAATATTGATCAGTGTGGATTTTCCGGCGCCGTTTGGTCCCAAAATGCCATAAATCCCCTCTTCAAGCACAGCATTGAAATCATCAATCGCCTTCACATTTCCGTATGATTTGGATAAATTACGGATTTCCATTCTCATTTTAATCGTCCTCATATCATATCTAAGGTTTAGCCCGCAATCAGAATCGGGATCATAAACACGGCAAGGGTAATCAGCGCTGACGGCAGCATCATGCGCTGCTTTTTATATACATATTGCATCACAAGCCCCGCTATCCACAAATAGCACAGATGCCTCAGATAAAACAGCAGCAGCACTCCAATCAGAGGCATCCAATGCGGAAGACCGGAAAACCGCATCATGCTGTATGCCGGTCCGAAAAGTCCCGCTGTCCCAAACACCGATAATACACTATAGATCCACGGAATGTAGACAATACAGAACACAACCGTCCCTGCAAGCAACACCTGCACTCTTTTTTTTGCATTCAACTTTTTTCTGCCGGCCGCGCTGACGGCAAGCAGGGCTTCCATCCCCGTTTCCGATTCGATTCCCCAGATAAAGGAAAACAGGACGATGGATACCGCCAGCGCAAACGTACGATACCAAAAAAGCCTGACTCCGCCTTCTCCCTCTCCCAGCAGCAGCTCATACCCCTGCTCATAAATGAAAAAACTCCCTTTCTTTTCCTTCAAATATTCTCCATATTCGATAACGGCACAAAGCCCCTCCCGCTTTTCCGATTCCCTGCGATAATATTCCAGCGCGGCATTCGTATATTCCCCGTCAGGATCTGACAGCTTTTCCTCCGCCTCATCTAATCTTTCCTGCTCTCCATACAAAAATTCCAGTTTTTCCTTATGATAGGGTCCTTCCGCCTGCTTCACATAATCTCTATAATAAATTTCCCTGACCGTATAAAGCCGCTCGCCCGCAGGTTCGTAAACAAACAGACCAACTGCCAAAGCTGCCAGACAGACCAAAAGACCTCTCTGATAAAAACTCCACTTTCGAAACTCATACCCTCCCAGCGAGTGTACACCGCTCATTTTGGAGAATATGCCCTCCGCTTTTGCATAAAGGCACTCCGAAACAGCCTTCCTGCCCGCATATCTCATTTTAGGATACCAATAGCCCGTAAAAAACAGAGTCAGCCCTATCATAAACAGGCAGACTCCCATCATAAGCTCCCTATATCCGACCGGATATCCCCCAATACTCAGATTCCGATAGTCCATAAGCAGGCTGTCCGTGTGAAATGCTGCCGCCGGATTGATCCATTTCAGCGCGGAAAGATAGCTGCGCATATCGATCAGATCATAAAGAAGAACACCGATCCCTGCAATGCTTAATCCCACACAGTAAACCAGCTTCGCATACTTGACATACATCGTTATCAGAAACAAAAGTGAATAGGCAGAAAAGATCACAAGAAATTTGAACAACAGAAACAACAAAAGGGCTTCCCCCGTCGTTATTCTCAAAGTACACCCAAAAGCGCCATACACCGACTGGAATAGGGCATCCATTCTTCCCATTCCGTAAGAGACTGCAGCCGCGACAAACCGATAAGCATATGCCGCCGCCTCATAGATCGTCAGAATCATCAAGCCCGCCGCATACTTTGCATATGCCGTATGCCTGCGCCCTAAAAGAGTACCGGATATCACCTTCATCCTTCCGGACTCTGACTCTGCGGATAGAAGTCCTGCAACCAGGATCATGACCGCCGCGACCGACAAAAGATCCTGCCAATCCGTTTCCATAAACAGATTCACGCCTCTGGACGCCTCAAACGCTACTTCCACGCTGCCCATTCCTTCGAAGTCCCAGACCGTCTTCTCCACACTCCGGATTCTGCGCTCATCATGCTCAAAGAGGCTCACCGATCCCTGTTTTTTGCTTTCTGCCAAAATATTCTCCACATATTCCCGATAAGTGACAGCCTGCCTGACCTCTCCAAGCACCTGCATATAGAGAAAGATTTCCTCCCGCAGCGAGGATGTATACATCGTTTCCGGTTCCCGGTATTCCCACTGCATGGCATTCAATGTCCTATCCAGCGCCTCACAGGTCTCTTCCAAATTTTCCTTGTCCACAGCTTCCGTAAGCGCCCTGTAAGACGCGGGTAAAAAACGGTCTCCTGCATTGACGGAATATAGTTTGGCAGTAAACAGCATACACGAGACGATCAGGCAAACAGCCAAAAAGACCGCTGTTACATGCGTCCATAATACTTTTTTACACTCCCAGCCAATCAGTTTCATCATATGCCTGTAAGTTCCAAATCTATTTTTCAAATCGGATAAGCCCCTCCGTTTTTCCCTTAAAGAAGTCCGCTGTACGACAGAATGCAAGAACTCCGTTTCCGTCGTCGGTATGGTAATCATAAATGTAACAAACATCTTCAAACACTGCCGCCGGAATGTATGCCTGCATGTTTGCGATCAGGCAGAACTCCTCCTCTTCCGCCACGTACCGATAAAAGCTTGTTTCTCCCGTATCCGAATCGTATCTGCCAAAAAGCAATCCTTTTTCTGAAAAAGAGGGATACCCCATCATGCTCTCATTCACATCACGGCTGACCCCTGTTTCCGCATCCAATAAATACAGCCTGCCTCCCGCGGTATAAAAAACACCCGCCTCACAGACAGTCTGAACCTCCATATCCGCTATCCCCTGCAAAAGCGAAACAACCTCCTGCCCCCCTGCGTCCGCTTTTAACAATTCATGCTTCAAATACTGCCGCATATACTCCTGATCTGTCTCGTGCGCCAGCACCTCCTCCGGCGTCAGATCATAATAAAAACAGGAAACATAAATCTCGTCCTCTATCAGATCAAGCTGATATACCCGCGCATTCCAGCCCTCTCTGCTCAAAACATCCCTACACTCCCCCGTCTCTCTGTCATATACCCGTACGCCTATTTGATCCCGGGGCAGTTCCTTCATATTCTCATCATATAGATTCCAATAACTAAACACAATGTACTTTTCCGTACAGACAGCAAAAAAAAGCTGCTGCGCCTCGCCAAGCTCCGCAATTTTTTTCCGATCCTCTCCGTTTACAGAAGCCTCATAAAGATACAGTTCTCCAAATCGATCCGCCCCGTAATCCGTCAGAAGATACAGCGTATCCCCCTCCCAAAAAGCGCCGTGCACCCTTCTTTCAAAGTATGCTGGGCATTCCTCCCTGCTGTGACTGCATTCCGGCTTGCCGCACACCGTCACGTCCAGTCCGCTCGCCGCATCCATGAAACGCAGATACCCATTCTCCTGATAAAATACCCCCTGCTCCCCATAGGTACGCAGATCCCCATCCAAAATCCAGTATGTTTTGCCGCTTCCCGCTTCCCGTTTTCCGGCACAGCCCGTAAGGCATATCACGGACAAAAGCAACAGAATCCGGCAGTTAAAATATTTCTGCCTACATTTCATTTCTGCTTCCCATCTGCCATTCTTCAATCTGTCTTCCAATTTCTTCCACAATTTGATTGCCTCCTGCCGCGCGGTAGGCTTCAGCCGCTTCCTCAATCGCACGCTCCAAATCTTCTTCCTTCCATATATCTGCATACTGCTCTGCCACTTCATAAACGGCTGCCAGTCTGTCTTCCATCCCCTCCGTATTTTCCTGAAAACCCAATATCACAGAGTTCATTCTGACATCCGAATCATAAATCTCAAACCGGGTCTGACGGCGGTTCACCGGCAGAGTGTCACCGACCGCCGGATGGATATTGTCATAAATCCCCGTCAGCAATTCCTGTACAAATACACTCTTATTCTCGCCGGACAATGCGCACAGATAGCCGTCTGTCAGAACATAGTCGACCCCCTCTTCCCCAAGCAGCAGCAGATTTCCATATTCCGCATCCGTATAGAGCAGCGTAAGCAGGGTAAGCGCCGCCTCTTTATTCGGCGCATATCTGCTCACTCCCGTACCTGCGCTGACTGTGCTTACCAAAGAATACGGACTTTGTACGCATATCATGTCATCCTTCATCTCCTGAACGGCTGTCTCCGCAATATTGCCGCTCCACACGCCAAAATCCCGTTCGGCTGCCGCCTGTTCACGCCTTTTGGGGTCCATTTCATACGCCGCGCCGTTTTCACCCAAACAGCCATTCTGGTAGAGCGATTGCATTGTAAATAAAAACGTTCTCATCGCTTCCGTTTCATAGGGATTGAAAACCTCTCCCGTCGTGAGTGAAATGAACGCACCGCACCGGTACTCATACCCGCCCATTTGGGCTGCATCCTGCAGCGACCGCCTGCAGACAAACGGATACTGTACCTGCGAAAGATCGCTGCGGCTCAATATCTCCGCCAGTTTACCAAAGGTTTCCATGCTGCCGTCAAAGCCCGCTATATCCTCCCCGGAAAACACTTCTTTGTTAAAGGCAAAGCAATTGCCCCCGCAGACTGCACACTGATTCGGAAGCGAATAGATTCCGCCATCCACTCTTACCGTATCCCAAACCTCCTCGCGATAGAAGTCCCAAAGCGCCGCCCCTTCGCCGCTCCCCAGAAACGAAGTCAGTTCTTCCAGATTTCTCTCCCTGATCAGCGCCGCCGGCGCATTATCACATTCGCTTTCGAATCCGAGAAACGCAATGTCCGTGCTCCCCTCCGCAATCCGTTTCCCCACGGCCTCCCGATAACCGTTCTCCGGGAGATACTCAAAGGCAACGCTGAAGTCATACCCGTCCTCCGCCAGCCTTTGATTCAATTTGTCTGCATACTGGTTTAGATCGCAATATCCCGACGGCACTGTCCATATGATTTCATGCGCTTTTGGCGATCCTTGGTTTACTGCGTCAGAGCGATCCTCCTGCGGCTCCGCTTTTGTCTGGGGAGTACAGCCCGATAAAGACAGGACTGCCGCACCGCATACCAGACAACATAATACAGCCTTTTTGCACCGTTTTTTCCAGCCCAACAACCTCGTCCCCCCCTCCGAGCCGTTATGACAGCATGTGAAACCGCTTGATCACACCCGGCATCTCTTCCATTATCAGTAAGTCGCGGACGTGCTTCCCGACCAGTGTTCCGAACCTGAAGAAGCGGAATGGGACGCCGTAATCCTCACTGATCTGCAGCCTCCGGGCGCTGCGAAAGTTACTACCGCACCCGTAACACGATCCATAGACTGGTGCGAAGTCCCCGTTTTCAAGGAAATCGTGTTTACATAGCTGTAATCCGCACTTACCGACATACTGACATGTGTTCCGGAACTGACCGTCCCTGCGTCCGCGCCGCCTGCATAGATACTCGAATATGCCGTAAATTCCACTCCGCCTATTGATCCTGATACCGACCCCGCAGAAGCCGTCATTCCTCCTGCGAAAAACATCACTGTCGCTAATGCTGCTGCCATCCATTTCCTTTTCATATTGATCCTCCCTTCTTAATTTCACAATGTATTGTTTTTACTACAAATAGTATAAATCACTGTTTGATTTTTGTCAAATGAAATCTATTTATGTAATCATCACAAATTTACTCTACAATTAATACAAAAAAGAGCTGTTGCAACTTTCAGGAAATCATCAACACATGGTTACATGTCTCTCATAAACATACCACATTTTGTTTCATTTCCTTCTTTGCAACAGCCCATTTTATTTCTTGTCACTGACTTCATCCACAATTACTTATTCAGTGTATTTTCGTTTTCATTACCATTCTAATCCTTTTCTTTATCGCCGAACGCCTTGATGATAATGCTCGCAATTCCGCAGAGGATTCCGCCTACCGGAAATACGATCCATGAAATTCCCCAGTGTCCCGCATAATCCCTCCAGTTTCCGGTATACATCCCTCCGGGCATTCCCCAAAAGCCCCATATCAAAAACACACAGGTTGCTATAAGCATGATCACACCGCAGGCAGCGCCCACTTTTTTATTCGTCTTCGACGATACGGTCAAATGTACGTTTTCTTTATTATATTCCTCGACATGATACATCCCGCGCCGTATACCGAAAAGGATAAAAATGCCGACCGCCAGTGAGA
This sequence comes from Lachnospiraceae bacterium, assembly GCA_003979345.1. Classification (GTDB taxonomy): domain Bacteria; phylum Bacillota; class Clostridia; order Lachnospirales; family Lachnospiraceae; genus DLAJ01. The sequence continues at coordinate 14,628 of RYVZ01000041.1, read as the reverse complement.
CCGCCGCCAAAAATGCGGTGCCCGGCACATTCGTGAAGATCAGGCTGTCATACGTATCATCCAAGCAAGACGAGATGATCAGCCCGATCAAAATCAGCCCGACACCCCCCGCGATCGCCCAAGAAAAAATATGATCCGCGCGTTCTATCTCCTTATCCGAAAAAACAGGCTGCATTTTCGGATGTTTTTTGACAAACCGGTCATGCTCCATGCCCGAGACGATCATCGTGATCACTGACGCCGCTACAACCGCAAGAAAGAATGCGCCCATCAAATTATCCCGTGCGATCCCGTCAAACAGCGATATGACTGCCAGCGCCATAATAATAGCCGACACCGATAATGCCATCTGTATGCTGAACACTTTTATATGCCGGATAAAGCTCTCTGCTTCCTCCTCATTATGTTCCTTCAGACTGCCTCTCATCAGCTCGTCAAGATTCACCTTATAGCGTTCGCAAATTTTTAAGAGCGTCTCCATTTCAGGAAAGCTTGCGCCGCTCTCCCATTTCGAAACAGACTGCCGCGTCACATTCAATTCCTCCGCGAGCTGCTCCTGTGTCAATCCGTTTCTTGTTCTGATACATTGTAAATTCTGTCCGAAACCCATATTGTTCCTCCTGCCTTTCCGGAACCCGCCGCCAAAATCCGGCTGGTTCATGATTTTATAATTTTATTTGAAAGGTTTTCGTTTTCACACGAATGCCCTTCTTTATGGGTTTCATTCTAGCCATGCAGTGGTGTAAACTCCACCAATTTGAAGTTGCATGTGAATATTTTTCTGTCAATTTTGAGTTGCATCCCTTGTTTTCAGCGCCTTTTCCCAAGCAATTCCGCCGTACGCGCATCGGGCTGTCCAAAACCGACGAACAGTTTTGCCCCGCTTCCGTCCGCATGACATTCCCCCTGTCCGTTCACCGTACAAAACGCCTGCGCCCCTACCGTGAGCGTCACCTTCATGGTTTCACATGGTTTTAAGGAAATTCTCCGGAATGCACAAAGGCGGTGGTTCCTCACCTCGTTTTCGCTGCCCTCCACCCGCACATAGACCTGAATCACTTCGGACAATTCCATATCACTTTCATTATGCACGACGGCTGTCACCGTCATGCCTGTTTTGGCTGCTTTTTCATAATCCTCTTGTCCGACAAAGATGACCTGGAGACAATTTTCTGCTTCTTCCTTCACCGGCATGCCCTTGCAGTCCGATCCGATCATTTCGCCTGACCCGTTCCCTGCCGGCTGTATATCGACTGTTTTGGACAACGCCATCCCAAGCGTCTGCGTTTCGTCCGTCCCGGACAGTGCCGTCCCAGACTTCTGCATGTTGACTGTCTCAGCAGTTCCCGCGTCCGGCCGCGCTTCGCATTCCTTCAATGTCACTTTCCCATAAGTCAGCCCGTAACCGAACGGGTAGAGCGGTTCCTTTTCCAAATACCGGTACGTTCTGCCCTTCATCGAATAGTCGGAAAATTCCGGCATGCCGGTAAGATCGCGGTACAGCGTGACCGGCAGCTTGCCGGACGGTGAAAATGCTCCGAACAGCGCCTCCGCAACGGCACGTCCTCCGAGGGCTCCCGGATACCATATCTGCATAATCGCAGCAGCATGCTCCGCGGCAAAATTCATATCGATCGCACTCCCCGCAAGCATACATACCACTGTCGGTTTTCCGACTGCAAGCACGCTCTCCAAAAGTTTTGTCTGCGACGCCGGAAGCTGTAAATCCGCTTTATCCCCCGAAGCATCAGAGTTGCCCGCGTCTCCCGCTTCCCCTTCTAACGTCTCGTCCAATCCAAGGCACAGAATGACCGCATCAGCATGTTCCGCCGCAGTCTGTGCCTCAGAGATCAAATGATGCGGCTTCGCAAGCGCATCTCCCTTTTCCAAAAACAGATGACTTCCCTCGCTGTATAATATCCGGATGTCATCCCCTGCCTCTGCGCGGATGCCGTCAAGAACCGTCACATATTCCGACGCGGTACCATGATAGTTTCCGATCAGCGCCCTTCTGTTATCCGCATTGGGACCGATGACCGCAAGCGTCCGTATCCGTTCCCTTGAAAGCGGCAGAATCCCGTCATTTTTTAACAGGACAAGGCTCTCCCGCGCCGCCTGCACGGCAAGCGCGCGGTGTTCCTTACAGTCTACTTTCTCATAAGAAATCTGATCATAAGGTGTCTCCTCAAACATGCCGAGCAGATACCGTGTCGTAAACACCCGGATCGCCGATTCCCGTATCGTCTCAGCGGACACCATTCCCAACCCGTAAGCATTCAAGAGCTTCACGTAGGTACAGCCGCAGTTTAAGTCGCAGCCGCTCTCTAAGGCAAGCACGGCTGACTCCTCCGCAGTACTCGTGACATGGTGGTTTTCATGAAAATCATTCACCGCCCAGCAGTCAGAAACAAAGTGCCCCTCAAACTGCCATTCCCCGCGTAAGATCTCCTGAATCAACCGCTTATGCCCGCAGCACGGTTCCCCGTTCGTACGGTTATACGCACCCATGACGGCCTCCACATGAGCTTCTTTCACGCAACGCTCAAACGCAGGCAGATACGTTTCCCACAGATCTTTTTCACTGACAGCCGCATTAAAAGAATGACGCTCCGCCTCCGGACCGGAGTGTGCTGCAAAATGCTTCGCGCACGCGGCAAGTTTTAAGTAGGGCACGCCGTCCCCCTCTCCCTGAAGCCCTTTGATAAACGCGCACCCCAATATTCCGGTCAGATACGGGTCTTCCCCGTATGTCTCATGCCCTCTGCCCCATCTCGGATCGCGAAAAATATTGACATTCGGCGACCAGAACGTCAGTCCCTTATAAATATCCCGGTCTCCGTGCCGGATACTCTCATTGTATTTTGCCCTGCCCTCAGTCGCGATCACATCGCCCACATTCTGCATCAGTTCTTCATCAAATGCCGCCGCAAGTCCGATCGCCTGCGGAAACATCGTCGCGGTGCCTGCACGTGCAACGCCATGAAGTCCCTCATTCCACCAGTTATATTCGGGGATGTGAAGCCGCTCGATCGCAGGCGCATCATACCGAAGCTGGGACGCCATCTCCTCCACGGTCATGCTGTCTACCAATTGTTCCGCTTTTTTTCTCGCTTCCTCTCTGTTCATCGTAACCCTCCTTATGGCACAGTTGTTCATACTGCTTATGAAAACGCCGGGCCGCCCGACATTTCCTCAGATGCACGGCCAGCCGGCTTACCGCCGGCTGGTCATGTTTTTCTTATTGACAGGATACCGCTTCTTTAGGGAAACGCTGATGAAAACACCGCTTCCTTAGAACGGATTCTCCGTCGGGTACTTGGCATGCGCCGGTTGATTATATCCAATCTCCTCAGGAAGGATGCCAATATACTTGAACACCTCATAAAGTGCCTTTCCGTGGTGTCCGAACGCAACTGCGCCGTGATGCGGGTAATTCTTCTCGATCAATACATGACGGTAGAATCTGCCCATCTCTTTGATCGCAAATACACCGATGGAGCCGAAGGATTTCGTCGCAACGGGAAGGACTTCTCCCTCCGCCACATAAGCGCGCAGAATGTTATCCGCCGTTGACTGCACTCGGAAGAATGTGATCTTGCCCGGCGCGATGTCTCCCTCAAGCGTTCCGTTCGTTACTTCCTCCGGAAGACTCCTTGCCATGATCTTCTGGTTCTTCATCTCACATGCCGCAAGCTTGCTTGAGCAGGTGTTTCCGCAGTGGAAGCCCATGAACGTATCTTTATGCGTGTACTCAAATTTTCCTTTGATCGCCTCGTCATACATGTCTGCCGGAACGGAATTATTGATATCGAGAAGCGTCACTGCATCCTGACTGACACAGGTTCCGATGAACTCGCTGAGTACGCCGTAAATGTCAACCTCACAGGAAACGGGAATGCCGCGTCCGGTCAGACGGCTGTTGACATAGCAGGGTACAAATCCGAACTGCGTCTGGAATGCCGGCCAGCACTTTCCTGCGATCGCAACATATTTGCGGTAGCCCTTATGCGCCTCCACCCAGTCGAGAAGCGTCAGCTCATACTGCGCAAGCTTCGGAAGCACTTCAGACTTCTTATTACCGGCGCCGAGCTCCTTTGCCATGTCTTCCACAACCTCAGGAATACGAGGATCGTTGTCATGTTTATGAAACGCCTCGAACAGATCCAGTTCCGAGTTTTCTTCAATCTCAACGCCAAGATTATACAGCTGTTTGATCGGCGCATTGCACGCAAGGAAGTTTAACGGCCTCGGTCCAAAGCTGATGATCTTTAAGTTCTTTAAGCCGTCTACTGCACACGCGACCGGCACGAACTCATGAATCATATCCGCGCACTCCTCTGCAGTGCCGACCGGATATTCCGGAATATACGCTTTGATATTGCGCAGCTTTAAGTTATAGCTTGCATTCAGCATGCCGCAGTATGCGTCGCCGCGGCCGTCCATCAAATCCGCCTGCGATTCCTCTGCGGCAGCGCAAAACATCACCGGTCCGTCAAAATGCTTTGCAAGCAGCGTCTCGGAGATCTCGGGTCCGAAGTTGCCGAGATAAACGCAGAGCGCGTTGCATCCCGCGTTCTTTACATCCTCCAGCGCCTGTACCATATGAATCTCGCTCTCAACGATACATATCGGGCACTCATAAATATCCGCACTGTCATACTTCTTTTCGTAAGCCGCTACAAGCGCTTTCCGCCTGTTTACCGATAACGACTCCGGAAAGCAGTCACGGCTGACTGCGACAATACCGATTTTTACTGTTGGTGTGTTGTTCATCATTGTTTTGTTTCCTCCCTTTTCATTCTTATTTTGCTTCCCTGCCATAACAGGATAACGATTCTGCTCCGGCCGTTTCGTCTGAAAAAGCAATCCGGCCCTTTTCAAATAGTATACCGCAAAAGTTCCGCCCCGTCCAGTATCTATTTTAGCAATATCTGTATTATTTCAGTTTTTACTTAATCTTTTTGTGAATCTCTATTCGCCCATACTGCGCGCCCTTATCATTTCCATTTGAAAAGGCGGGAACGGATCCGATCGACGCTACTCATTGATATTTAAGTTTTTTCCGATCAGCCCTATGTGAGCGCCTTCCGGCAGACCGCCCTCAGCATGCCCGATCAGCCATTTATTGGTCGCGGTGATCAGACGATCTTCCCCGCCCCCGTGCGACTTTTTAAGCGGGTAATTCGTTCCCTTCGGCAGTACGATCCCGACCTTGAACCCCGCGCCGTCCGGATTGCAGGGCGCATAGTGCAGCGTCGTGGCATAGATCTCGACCGCCGTGCCTTTCGGCACCAAAAACGCCTCGATCAGCGAAGTATCGTAGGTAAAATCCTCCGTGATATCCTGCTGTAAGCCGACCATCAAAACCGCGTCGGTCGCCGCAATATTGATTTCCGAACTCCTATGGTATTCGAGCGCATTCAGCATCGCATTGTGCCCGTTGCAGTACCCGATTTCGATCGGCAGCTCCCCATACAATTTCGCGCTGATCTCATCAGCCGTATCAAGCTCCTCCAATTCAGGAACGGACGGCTCATACGCCACGCCGTCAGGCAGCGGCGTGATCCCGTTAATCTTATCCACCAGCTTTGTAAAATCAATTCCCTCCACTTTCCGTCCGTACTTACGGAATGCAGGATCCGTGATCTGTAATATCTTCATACCTGTGCTCCCTTCCTTCTTATCTCTTTTCCGGACAATTGCGAAACGCCCATCCTATTCCTTATCTGAAATCTCAGCAAACAATTCCTTACATGCCGGATAGATCCGCTTAAACTTCTGATAACGCTCCTCGTATTTTGCCGTAAGCTCCGGGTCCGGCTCGACTGTATCCACAACCTTGACAAGCTTTTCTGCAATTTCTTCGACAGACGCGTATTCACCGCAGGCAACCGCCGCAAGCATTGCGCCGCCCATGGCAGGCCCTTCCTCACTCCCGATCACATCCACTTTGATGCCAAGCACGTTTGCAATGATCGTTTTCCAAAGAGGACTTTTCGCGCCGCCGCCGCAGATCTTCGTCCGCCCGATCGTGACGCCGAGTGCCTTCGCCACCTCAAAGGAATCGCGGAGTGCAAACGCAACGCCCTCCAATACTGCCTGTGTCATATCCGCGCGCGACGTATCCATCGTCAGACCGATAAACGTCCCTCTCGCGTCTGGATCGTTGTGCGGAGAGCGTTCCCCCATCAGATACGGCAGAAAATACACATGGTTTTCTCCGAGTTTCGCGATCTTACTCTGTTCTGCCGCATAGTCTTTGGTACCGACGATATCGTCCATCCACCATTTGTTGCAGGACGCCGCGCTCAACATGCATCCCATCAAATGATAGTGTCCGTCAGCATGCCCGAAAGCATGCAGCGCGTTAAACTGATCCACGCCGAATTCTTTCATCGAAATGAAGATCGTGCCGCTCGTGCCGAGTGAAATATTGCATCTGCCGTCGCCGACCGTACCGGTTCCGACCGCAGCCGCCGCATTATCGCCCGCGCCTGCCGCTACTTTCACATCCGTGGAAAGACCAAGCTTTTCCGCCACATCAGGAAGCAGTGTGCCGACGCATTCATAACTCTCAAACACCTGAGCCATCATATCTTTTGTCACGCCGCAGATCTCTAACATCTCGTCCGACCAGCAGCGGTTTTTTACGTCAAATAAAAGCATGCCCGACGCATCGGAGACATCGGTGCAGTGTACGCCTGTCATGCGGTACGCCAAATAATCTTTGGGCAGCATGATCTTTTTGATGCGCGCAAAGTTTTCCGGCTCTTTATTTTTTACCCATAAAAGTTTTGGCGCGGTAAATCCCGTAAACGAAATGTTTGCCGTGTAACGCGACAGGGTTTCTTTCCCGACCGTCCGGTTCAGATAATCATTTTCCTCATAGGTCCTGCCGTCATTCCAAAGAATCGCCGGACGGATCACACGGTCCTGTTCATCCAGGATCACCAGCCCGTGCATCTGCCCTCCGAAACTGATACCCGCAACCTTTGACTTATCAAAACCATAAAGCAGCTCCGAAAGACCATCCATGCTTTTCTCGTACCAGTCCTCCGGATTTTGCTCCGACCAGCCCGGATGCGGAAAATATAACGGATACTCCTTGGAAACAACGTTATGAATCGTACCTTTCCCATCCATCAGCAGCAGCTTGACCGCCGACGTACCGAGATCAATCCCGATATAATACATACCTCCACCTTCCCTTTTCTCATACTTTGCAGCCATCCCGCACAATGTCCGTCATTCTGCGCGAAAGCACGCCCGGCACGGCTGCCTGATATATGCCTGATAAATTTTCCCAAAATCTGTATGTTTCCATTCTACAAAAAAAGGCGGGAATTTTCAATGATTCTCCCGCCTTTCGTACTGTCTTTTTTACACTTCTTTTACGACATTTTTTGTACAGCCCAAAATCTTTTACTTTTCAAAACGCATCGCACATCCGGCACAGGCAATCTGCATTTCATTTACGCCTCATACAGCATCCGCATTTTTGACAGCACCTGCTCGCACACATCCATCAGGCGGCTCTCATCTCTCTCAACGATGCCGATCTTCGGATAGGTATGGATAAAGGCCGGAACACCCTTTGTCTCAAACTTCAGCGATCCGTCAAAAGACGCGATAAATTCCGGAAGCTTCGCGACATTGACCGGCGCCTGCGGCAGCATCGTCATACACAGTCTCCCCGCCTCGCCCTTGAGTTCCGTGATATAGAGTCTGTGCGCCGATGTGCGGATGAGGGAAATCCGCATTAAATTCTGCGCGGATTTCGGTACTTTCCCGAACCGGTCGCGCAGCTCATCCCGCATATCCTCTGCCTGTTCCTCATTTTCGATTGCCGCGATCCGCTTATAGATATCCAGCTTCTGTACCTCATTGACGATATAGGAAGGCGGGATATAGGCATCCGCTGCAAGATCAATCGTTGTCTGGAAATCCGCGCGTTCCCCCTGGCCTTTTAGCCTTCCTACCGCTTCGCTCAGCATTTTGCAGTACAGATCATAACCGACTGCCTCCATATGCCCATGCTGCTCTGCGCCGAGCAGATTACCGGCACCGCGGATCTCCAGGTCGCGCATCGCGATCTTAATACCGCTCCCCAGTTCCGTGAATTCGCGAATTGCCTGAAGACGCTTTTCCGCAACCTCTTTTAATAATTTATCCCGGCGATACATCAAAAACGCATATGCAGTACGGTTCGAACGCCCGACGCGCCCCCTCAGCTGATAAAGCTGTGCCAGTCCCATGGTATCGGAATCGTGTATGATCATCGTATTGACATTGGAGATGTCCATACCAGTCTCAATGATCGTCGTCGAAACAAGTACGTCGATCTCCCCGTTGATAAAATCGAACATGATCCGCTCCAGCTCCGCCTCGCGCATCTGCCCGTGGGCAAAGGCGATATTCGCCTCCGGCACGAGCTTCCTTAACTGATCCGTAATATCGGAAATATTATGCACGCGGTTATAGACATAGTAAACCTGTCCGCCTCTCGACAGTTCGCGGACAACTGCCTCCCGAACCATCTCTTCATTATATTCCATCACATACGTCTGGATCGGGAGCCGCTCGTTCGGGGCCTCCTCCAGCACGCTCATATCGCGGATGCCGATCAGACTCATATGCATCGTACGCGGAATCGGCGTAGCAGTCAGTGTCATGACATCGACTATATCTTTGAGCCGCTTGATCTTTTCCTTATGTGTCACGCCAAAGCGCTGCTCCTCATCCACAATGAGCAGCCCTAAGTCCTTAAACTTCACGTCAGAGGAAAGCACCCGGTGCGTTCCGATCACGATATCCGCCATGCCGGTCTTTAATGCCTCGATCGTTTTTTTCTGCTGTGCGGGAGATCGAAACCTTGAGAGCAGCTCAACGCGTACCGGAAATTCCTTCATACGCTGCACGAATGTATTATAATGCTGCTGCGCGAGGATCGTCGTCGGCACCAGATACACGACCTGTTTATTTTCCTGCACCGCCTTAAACGCCGCACGGATCGCAATTTCCGTTTTTCCATAACCGACGTCCCCGCAGATCAGACGGTCCATGATCTTAGGACTTTCCATATCCTTTTTGACAGCCTCGATCGCGTCTAACTGATCCTGCGTCTCCTCATATGGAAACAACTCTTCAAATTCGCGCTGCCACACCGTGTCTGCGCCATAGACATGGCCTTCCTTCTGCTGGCGTTTCGCATATAATTCTACTAAGTCCTGGGCAACCTGCGCGACCGCGCCACGCACCCGGCTCTTTGTCCGCTCCCATTCGGTTGTTCCGAGTTTGTTGAGCCTCGGTGTTTTTGCCGCGTCCGCCGATGCATATTTCTGAATCGCATCTAAGCCGGTCGCCAGCACATAAAGAATGCCTCCGCCCCCGTATTCGATCTTCATGTAGTCTTTCGTGACCTTATCCATCTCGATCTTTTCAATTCCACGATATATGCCAAGTCCATGATTCTCATGCACAACATAATCGCCCGCTTTCAGATCCGAAAAACTGCGTATCTTTTGCCCTTCATATGTTTTTTTATACCGCTTTTTCGTCTTATGGGATGTAAAAATATCATTTTCCGAGAGTACGACAAACTGCAGTTCCGGATACTCGAACCCCCGGCGCACGGTACCGCTGACACTTGCGATCTCACCACGTTTTAATTCCTTATCAAGCTCCTCCGCATACCACGCATTTAATTCCCGTTCCCTTAAGTCCTCCGCCAGACGTTTCGCCCGCGTTCTTGACGTTGAAAAAAGCATGACGCGGAAGCCCTTCTTATGATACTGCTCTAGATCCTTCACCAGCGCTTCAAAGCTGTTGTTATAAGAAGCAACGCTTCTCACCATAACAGAATACTTATGTTCAAACTTCATTGGAACATTTTTGAATTCCATGGTCGAAAGCGCCATGACGCCATATTGCGGCAGTTTTGCAAAGGTCTCCTCCACCGATGACAGCAGATTCATCTGCTGCGGCAAAAGATATCCCTTTTCGGCACGATGCATCATACTTTCCCGAAATTCCAGTTCGACCGCATCGGCATGCTCCCTGATCCTCGCCGGCTCATCCAGCACAAGCAGGAGCTTCTTTTTATCAAAAAGCCCCAACATGCTGGCCGCCTCCGGATAAAAATAACGGATATAACTTTCCAGATTGAGAAAACCCGCCGCATCAACGGACGCCGACTCCGTAAGAAGCTCTGACAACTCCCGCATCATCACACGGATACGGTGCGCCTCCTCAGTCTGAAAGCTTTCCCGAAAACACGCTTCGGCTTTCCCCGCCTCCGCCTCCATCCTCTCCATCCCCTGCGCAATGCGGTCAGCTGTCAGAATCATTTCCGCCGCCGGATAAATGCTCACTTTCTGAAGTCCCTCGAGCGAACGCTGGCTTAAAATATCAAAACTGCGTATCGATTCCGTCTCCTCTCCCCAAAGTTCGATGCGATACGGGTTTTCTTCGGTCAGGTCAAACACATCAATGATCCCGCCGCGGATGCTAAACTGTCCCGGTGCCTCTACCTGTGAGGTTTTTTCGTACCCCATTGCAGTCAGGCGCACGGACAGCGCCCCGGTGTCGACCAATCCGCCTTTCTCAATTGTGACAACACTGTCACGCAATACATTCGGCGGTATCTGCGGCGTCATCAGACTCTCAAACGTTGTGACAATCGTGACAGCTTCATCCTGCATGATACTGCGCAGACAGCGTACACGCTGGCTGACAAGCTCATTACCGTGAATATCCGCCTGATAAAAGATCAGATCCTTAGCCGGATAATACCTGACATTCTTGTCATAAAGTGCGGCATCCTCACAGATCTCTTTTGCGCGAAGATCACTGTAGGTCGCTATGATCTTTTGCGGAAATTCCTCTCCGAGCCCATATACCATATGAAGCTTTTGGGAGTCCACACAACCGATCACCGACAAGCTCTCTCCCTTAAGAATTGCCTTTTGTATCTGCTCGTATTCCCCAAGCTCCCTGACCGGAGCTGTCAGCATACTCATAACTTTCCCCCTGTTCTCACGCTGTCTATATGCCCATAAAAACAATTACCGATCATTCTTATCCGCCGTTATAGAGGTTCATCGCACGGTCCGCGCCTTCGCTCACAATACAGACCGCTGCCTGTGACGCACGCTTGATACTTTCTTTCATGATCTCCCGGTCCTCCGCGCTAAAACCGCCAAGCACATGATTCACCAGATCTCTACCTTTCGGCTTATCCCCGACTCCGACCTTGATCCTCGCAAACTCATCATGGCCTACATGTGCCAAAATGCTTTTGATCCCGTTGTGCCCCCCGGCACTTCCTTTTTTGCGGATACGCAGCCTGCCGACATCCAGACTGATATCATCGTAGATCACAAGCAGTTCCTCCCGCTCGTCTGTTTTATAATAATCAAGGAGCGCGCGGACACTCTCTCCACTCAAATTCATATAAGTCTGCGGTTTTGCAAGCACCGCTTTCACGCCACCGATCATCCCTTTTCCAATGAGCGCTTTGTGCTTCTTTTCCGCCACGGAGATCCGGTATTCTTCCGCCAGCATATCGATTACGTCAAACCCAATATTATGGCGCGTATGTTCATACTCTCTTCCCGGATTTCCTAACCCGACAATGATATACATGTCCTTTTCCCCTTTCCCTGTTTCGTTTGTTTCATCATTTTTGTCTGTTTCGTCTGTTTTTCTTTTTGGCGCTTCACGACCGCCTGCCGGCTCTGCTTCCCGCGCAGTGTTCTTTTTTACCATACCAAAAACGGAGATGTTTCGCAACATCCCCGTTTCACCCCGCGCTATCTTTTCATGCTCAGATCATTTCATCATCCGGAATCAGCAGAGCCTGTTCATATCGTTCCAAAACGATCCGCTGTATCTGATCCCGCGTGTCGGAGTTGATCGGATGCGCAATATCGCGATACTCACCGTCTGCCGCCTTCTTGCTCGGCATGGCAATAAACATCCCCTTTTCCCCCTCAATGACCTTAATGTCATGAATGACGAATTCATTTTCGATCGTTATAGATACAATTGCCTTCATCTTACCTTCTTTGGTAATCTTCCTGACACGGACATCCGTTATGTTCATTCTGCAATCCCCCTTTGTTCCTTACCAAACATCCAAACAGTAACAGCCTTCCCCCAGACCGTTTACAGTACATACCTCTCACTGTTCTCGACAACCACTTTGATCCCGTCTTCTCCCTTGTAATAGGAATTAGCCCTGATCGTATCATGACCTTCCACAATACAATTCTCAATATGCGTATTATCCCCGATATATACATCATTCAGAATAATGGAATTCTTAATGTAGCAATTGTTGCCGATAAATACTTCCTTGAAGACAACGGAATCCTCAACCGTGCCGTTAATAATGCTGCCGCTTGAGATCAGGCTGTTCTTCACGCTCATGCCGACATTATACTTAGCGGGCGGAAGATCCTCCACCTTCGAGTAGATATTCGGATATTCCCCGAAGAAATAATTGCGGATCTCCGGCTTTAAGAAATCCATATTTGTTCTAAAATAATCGTCAACGCTTGCAATATTGCTCCAGTATTCCTTTGTCTTATACCCGACAATGCGCTTGACATTCTTATACCGGATCAGAATATCCCTGACAAAATCCATCCGCTCTTCCATTGCGGAACGCTCGATGAGCTCGATGAGCTGACGTCTTCTGATAATATAAATCCCGCAGGATATGGTGTTGGATTTTGCCATGAGCGGTTTTTCTTCAAACTCCTCGATCCGGCAGTCCTCGTTCATCTTGACCGTTCCAAACCGCTCCACGTTCGTGCCCTCCGGCATATCCTTTACCACAACCGTAATGTCGGCTTTTTTCTCAATATGATACTCCAGCACCTTGTTATAGTCCATTTTATATACGCAGTCACCGGATGTGATCACGACATATGGCTCATGCGCATTCTTCAGATACGAAAGGTTCTGCCAGATCGCATCCGCCGTTCCACGGTACCATGTACTGTTTTCGGACGTTACCGTCGGCGCAAACACGGAAAGTCCGCCCTGCTTACGTCCAAAATCCCACCATTTCGAAGATCTCAAATGATCCTCCAAACTTCTCGCATTATACTGCGTGAACACTGCAACCCTCTGAATACGGGAATTGGTCATATTGCTCAGCGCAAAGTCGATTCCGCGATAACTTCCGGCGATCGGCATTGCCGAGATTGCACGCTTCTGCGTCAGCTCTTTCATCCTGTGATTATTTCCACCCGCTAAAATAATTCCTATCGCTTTCATATTCAGTCACCTGCCTTAATCAGAGATTTACCGCTCGCAAGGGCGCCGTCCGGATAATCCTCCCTGCCTGTCACACCTGCGATCACCGTATTTTTGCCAACGCTGATGTCATCCGGCACGATCGACCGCTCACCGATCGTCGCAATCCCATGGTTATAAATATGCGGCATCGTATCGTTTTCGGCTTCATCCCCAACGCCGAGCCGTACCCTGTTTCCAACCACTACGTTCTCTGCAATAATTCCTTTATTTACTTCACAGCCGTCACCGATCACCGTGTCATTCATAATGATTGAATCGCACACGACGGTACCCCTGCCGATCTTTACGCCGCATCCGATCACGGAATTGTAGACCCTGCCGTAAATTTCGGAGCCTTCTCCGATCAGGCTGCGCTCCACAACGCTCTCGCCCGAAATGTACTGGGGTGATACCTGATTACTCTTGGTATAAATTTTCCAATATTCCTCATAGAGGTTGAACTCCGGAACAATATCGATCAGCTCCATGTTCGCCTCCCAGTAGGAATTCAGGGTCCCGACATCCTTCCAGTATCCGTTGAACTCATAGGCATATAGCGGCGCACCCTTTTCATGGCAGTATGGAATGACATGCTTTCCAAAATCAAGCGCCGGCTGCTCTGCCTTTGTGATCAGCGCTTCTTTAAGCGTCTTCCAGTTAAAGATATAAATACCCATGGACGCGAGGTTGCTGCGCGGATTCTCAGGTTTCTCCTCAAAGTCAACGATCTTGCGGTTTTCATCCGTAATAACGATACCAAAACGCTTCGCCTCTTCCATTGGAACCGGCATCGCCGCGATCGTTACTTCCGCGCCGTTTTTCTTATGGAAATCGAGCATCACCTCATAATCCATCTTATAAATATGGTCACCCGAAAGAATCAGCACATATTCCGGATTATAATTCTCCATGTAATCAATGTTTTGGTATATCGCATTCGCTGTTCCGGTATACCACTCCGTGTTTGCGCTCTTCTCATAAGGAGGAAGCACCGTCACACCGCCGATATTCCTGTCCAAATCCCACGGAATACCGATCCCGATATGCGTATTCAATCGTAACGGCTGGTACTGCGTCAGAACACCCACCGTATCAATGCCGGAATTAATACAGTTACTCAGCGGGAAATCAATAATCCTGTACTTTCCGCCAAAAGAAACTGCCGGTTTCGCCACCTTTGCGGTCAATACTCCCAATCTGCTGCCCTGACCGCCTGCGAGCAGCATGGCAATCATTTCTTTCTTAATCATGACATCACCTCGTTTTTGTAAAATCTAGTAAAATAGTACCGTTATTGTTTTCATTATAGCACACCCTTATCTG